>CAYJMW010000005.1:0-97455 GCA_964371235.1 uncultured Polaromonas sp. | reverse complement strand
TTGCAAACTTCGGGCTTCTGGAAAATCGATTGGTACGGGGATTGGGGGCAGGTCACCGACATGAAATCTGCGTCGCCGACGCGCCAATCGCATGTCAGCCCCACGCAAGCATGTTATTTATAATTATGAATTCAGTTTTAGGATAAACAGGAGACAACGCGTGTTCAAAGCTCTGCAACTCAACAAGTCCGAGACCGGATTTTCGGCCGCTGTAGTCTCCCTCGATGAAGCGCAATTGCCTGCGGGGGACGTGCTGGCGCAGGTTGATTACTCCACCTTGAATTACAAGGACGCGCTGGCCATTACCAACAAAAGCCCGGTGGTGCGCAACTGGCCGATGGTGGCGGGCATTGACGGCGCGGGTACGGTGCTTGAATCGAGCCACCCGGGCTGGAAGGCCGGAGACAAGTTCATTCACAACGGCTGGGGCCTGGGCGAAACCCGCTGGGGACTAATGGCTGAGCGCGCCAGCCTGCAGGGCGACTGGCTGGTGAAATTACCGAAGGAGTTCACCCCGCGTCAGGCCATGGCGATAGGCACGGCCGGCTATACCGCCATGCTTTGCGTGCTGGCGCTGGAGCGGCATGGCGCCAAGCCCGGTGATGGCGAGGTGCTGGTCACGGGCGCCACTGGCGGCGTGGGCAGCGTGGCGGTGGCCCTGCTGGGCAAGCTGGGTTACAGCGTTGTGGCTGCGACGGGCAAGGCCAGTGAAGAAACCTATTTGAAGCAACTGGGCGCGGGCGCTGTGATGGACCGGGCCGAGCTTTCTGCGCCGGGCAAACCGCTGCAAAAGGAACGCTGGGCCGCGGTGGTCGATGCGGTCGGCTCGCACACGCTGGCCAATGCCTGCGCGCAGACCCGCTACGGCGGTGTGGTGACGGCCTGTGGGCTGGCGCAGGGCGCGGATTTTCCGGCAACGGTGATGCCGTTTATTCTGCGCGGCATCACGCTGGCAGGGATTGACAGCGTGATGGCGCCTCTGGCGCGCCGCCAGGTGGCTTGGGATCGCCTGGCCAAAGACCTGGACCCGGCCAGGCTCGAAGCCATGATTGAAGAGGTGCCGCTGGCCCGCGCGGCTGAAAAAGCGGCCATCATGATGGCGGGCAAGCTTCGTGGCCGTGTCGTCGTCAAAATTTGAATCTTGAGCAAGTCGCAACAACAAAACTGGAGATAAGCCATGAGCAAAGCACCGGCAAACTACGCCGACTTTTACCGTCAATCCATCGACCAGCCCGATATCTTCTGGGCCGAAGAGGCTAAATTGATTGACTGGCACACGCCCTTTGACCGGGTCTGCAACCATGACAAGCCGCCGTTTGTGAACTGGTTTGAAGGCGGCCAAACCAACCTGTGCCACAACGCCGTGGACCGGCACCTCAAGGACCGGGCTGGCCAGGCAGCGCTGATTGCCGTGTCGAGCGAAACCGGCACCGAAAAAATCTACAGCTTCAAAGAGTTGCACGTGGAAGTGCAGCGCATGGCGGCCAGCTTGATGGCGCTGGGTGTGCAAAAGGGCGACCGCGTCGTGATTTACATGCCGATGATTGCCGAAGCGGCATTTGCCATGCTGGCCTGCGCGCGCATTGGGGCAATTCATTGCGTGGTGTTTGGCGGCTTTGCCAGCGGCTCGCTGGCTTCGCGCATTGAGGATGCGGCGCCCAAGGTGATTGTGAGCGCCGATGCCGGTTCGCGCGGCGGCAAGGTGGTGGCCTACAAGCCATTGCTGGACGAGGCGATTCGCCTTTCCAGCCACAAGCCCAAGGCGGTGCTGCTGGCCGACCGCAAGCTCGCGCCGATGGCGCTGGTGGCGGGGCGCGACCATTTGTGGGCCGACTTGCGTGAGCAGCACCTGGACGCGCAGGTTCCCTGCGAGTGGCTGGACTCGACGGCCATCAGCTACACCATCTACACCAGTGGAACCACCGGCAAGCCCAAGGGTGTGCAGCGCGACACCGGTGGCTATGCCGTGGCGCTGGCGGCCAGCATGAAGCATATCTTTGATGGCCGCGCCGGTGAAACCTATTTCTCCACCAGCGACATTGGCTGGGTCGTGGGTCACAGCTACATCGTTTATGGGCCGCTGATTGCCGGCATGGCGACCATTCTGTATGAAGGCCTGCCCACGCAAGGCATGGACGGCCAGCCCAACGGGGGCATCTGGTGGAGCCTGGTTGAAAAGTACCGGGTGACGGCGATGTTCAGCGCCCCGACGGCGGTGCGGGTGCTGAAAAAGCAGGATCCGGCGCTGCTCAAAAAATATGATCTTTCCAGCCTGCGCGGGCTGTTCCTGGCGGGTGAACCGCTGGATGAGCCGACGGCGCGCTGGATCAGCGAGGGGCTCAATGTCCCCATTATCGACAACTACTGGCAGACCGAGAGTGGCTGGCCGATTCTGGCCATTGCCAACGAGGTTGAGAAAAAGCCCAGCAAGTTTGGCAGCCCGGGCTTTCCAATGTATGGCTACAACGTCAAATTGCTGCACGAGTCCACTGGTGAGGAGTTGACCCGGCCCGGCGAAAAAGGCGTGGTGGTGATTGTTGGCCCCACGCCCCCCGGCTTCATGCAAACCGTCTGGCAAGATGACGAGCGCTACGTTGAAACCTACTGGAAAACTTTGCCGGGCCCCATGGTCTATAGCACCTTTGATTGGGGCATTCGCGACGCGGACGGCTACTTTTTCATTCTGGGCCGCACCGACGACGTGATCAATGTGGCGGGGCACCGGCTGGGCACGCGCGAGATTGAAGAAAGCATTTCCGGCCACGCGCTGGTGGCGGAGGTGGCCGTGGTTGGCATGGCCGATGCGCTCAAAGGGCAGGTGGCCATGGCCTTTGTCGTGCTCAAGGATGCGGCTCTGGCGCAAGACACCGCAGCAGCGCTCAAGCTCGAAGGCGAGATCATGAAACGGGTGGACACCGACTTGGGCGCGGTCGCACGGCCGGCCAGGGTTCGCTTTGTCACAGCCTTGCCAAAAACCCGCAGCGGCAAGCTGCTGCGCCGCGCCATACAGGCAGTGTGCGAAGGCCGCGACGCCGGAGACCTGACCACGATGGACGACCCGGCTGCGTTGCAGCAGATCAGGGACAAAGTCGCCGCTGCCTGACGGTTTGCGGCAGGCGGTTTGTGAGCCGGTCCAGAGACGGCTGGCGCGCAGCGCAGCGCCAGACCGGACCCACGAATCACGCCCACAGCAGTTCAGTGGCACAATTGAGGCTGTCTCTGAAGGTCCTTCCAGCCACAGTCGCATCCGCTAATCGGTCCAGCCGTGCCGCGGAAGGTTAATCAACCCGCTTTAACCAGCTAATGTTTCCCCAAGGGAAACGAAAGTCAGCATATATGAGTTTCAACTCGCAGGCGCCTGCGTCCGCGCCGACGTCCATTTACACAGCCTACCAGGGCAACACCTATCTTTTCGGCGGCAATGCGCCTTATGTCGAGGAGATGTACGAAAACTACCTCGCCAACCCCGGCAGCGTGCCCGACACCTGGCGCGACTATTTCGATGCCTTGCAGCATGTTCCCGCGGTTGATGGCAGCAATGCCAGGGACGTGCCGCACCTGCCGGTTGTCAACGCCTTTGCCGAGCGCGCCAAACAGGGCCAGACCAAGGTGGTGGTTGCCAATGCCGACCTGGAAATGGGGCGCAAACGCACTGCTTCGCAGCAACTGATTTCCGCCTACCGCAACGTCGGCGCCCGCTGGGCCGACCTGGACCCACTCAAACGCGCCGAGCGCGACAACATCCCCGAGCTGGAGCCATTGTTTTATGGCTTTACCGATGCCGACCAGGAAACGGTGTTCGACACCAGCAACACCTTCTTCGGCAAAGACGCCATGAGTTTGCGCGAGCTGCTCAATGCGCTGCGCGAGACCTACTGCGGCACGATTGGCGCCGAATTCATGTATGCGACCGACCAGAATCAAAAGCGCTGGTGGCAGCAGAAGCTTGAAGCAATTCGCAGCAAGCCCAGTTTCACCCAGGAAAAGAAGCGCCATATTCTTGACCGCCTGACGGCCGCTGAAGGCCTTGAGCGCTTTTTGCATACCAAGTATGTGGGACAGAAGCGGTTCTCGCTTGAAGGTGGAGAAAGCTTTATCGCCAGCATGGACGAATTGATCCAGCGCGGCGGTGAAGTCGGCGTACAGGAAATCGTTATTGGCATGGCGCACCGGGGCCGCCTGAATGTGCTTGTCAATTCCCTGGGCAAGGTGCCGGCCAACCTGTTTGCCGAGTTTGACCATACTGCCCCCGAAGAGCTGACCAGCGGCGACGTGAAATACCACCAGGGGTTCAGCTCCGATGTAACGACCCCGGGCGGCCCCGTCCATCTGGCGCTGGCATTCAACCCGTCGCACCTTGAAATTGTCAATCCCGTGGTCGAAGGCTCGGTGCGCGCCCGCATGGACCGCCGGGCCGATGTGAAGGGCCTGCAGGTGCTCCCCGTGCTGGTGCATGGGGACGCGGCCTTTGCGGGTCAGGGCGTGGTCATGGAAACGTTGGCGCTGGCTGAAACCCGGGGCTATTTCACCGGCGGCACGGTGCACATTGTCATCAACAACCAGATCGGCTTTACCACCAGCGATCCGCGCGACAGCCGCTCCACGCTGTATTGCACGGATGTGGTCAAGATGATTGAAGCGCCTGTGTTGCACGTCAATGGCGATGACCCGGAAGCCGTGGTGCTGGCGACGCAGCTGGCGCTTGAGTTCCGCATGGAGTTTCAGAAAGATGTGGTGGTTGACATCATCTGCTTTCGCAAGCTTGGCCACAACGAGCAGGATACGCCTGCGCTGACCCAGCCGCTGATGTACAAGAAAATTGCACAGCACCCTGGCACGCGCAAGCTGTACGCTGACAAACTGTCGGCACAGGGCATGGGCGAAACGCTGGGTGAGGACATGGTCAAGGCCATGCGAGCAGCGCTTGATGCGGGCAAGAGCACGTTTGACCCGGTGCTGACCAATTTCAAGAGTAAATATGCGGTGGACTGGAGCCCTTACCTGGCCAGCAAGTGGACTGATTCCGGGGATACCGCCATTCCCATGGCCGAGTGGAAACGCCTGGCCGACAAAATTACCGCCATCCCTTCCAGCGTGACACCGCATCATCTGGTGAAAAAAGTTTATGACGACCGCGCGGCCATGGGCCGCGGTGAACTTCCGGTGGACTGGGGAATGGGCGAGCACATGGCGTTTGCTTCTCTGGTGGCCAGTGGCTACCCGGTGCGACTGTCGGGCGAAGACTGCGGTCGCGGCACCTTCTCGCACCGTCATGCCGTGGTCCATGACCAGAGCCGCGAGAAGTGGGATACCGGCACCTATGTGCCGCTGGAGAATGTGGCCGAGAATCAGGCCCCGTTTGTGGTCATCGACTCGATCCTGTCCGAAGAGGCCGTGCTGGCGTTTGAGTATGGCTACGCGTCCAATGATCCCAACACACTGGTGATCTGGGAGGCCCAGTTCGGCGACTTTGCCAATGGCGCGCAGGTCGTGATCGACCAGTTCATCGCTTCTGGCGAGGTGAAGTGGGGCCGCGTCAATGGCATCACGCTGATGCTGCCGCACGGCTACGAGGGCCAGGGCCCCGAACACAGCTCGGCACGGCTGGAGCGCTTCATGCAGTTGTCGGCCGACACCAACATTCAGGTGGTGCAGCCAACCACCGCCAGCCAGATTTTCCACGTTTTGCGGCGGCAAATGGTGCGCAACTTGCGCAAACCGCTGGTCATCATGACGCCCAAGTCGCTGCTGCGTCACAAGGACGCAAGTTCACCGCTGTCGGAGTTCACCAAAGGTGCCTTCCAGACTGTCATTCCCGAGCACAAGGAAGAAATCAGCAAGAAGGCCGACAAGGTCAAGCGCATTGTTGCCTGTTCGGGCAAGGTCTATTACGACCTGGCCAGGAAGCGCGACGAAAAGGGCGCCGATGACGTCGTGATCCTGCGCGTTGAGCAGCTCTATCCGTTCCCGCACAAGGCGTTTGCAGCCGAGCTTAAAAAATATCCGAATGCGACCGATGTCGTGTGGTGTCAGGACGAGCCGCAGAATCAGGGCGCCTGGTTTTTCGTGCAGCACTATATCCACGAAAACATGTTCGAAGGCCAGAAGTTGGGTTACTCGGGACGTGCACCGTCGGCTTCTCCGGCCGTGGGTTACTCGTACCTGCACCAGGAACAGCAAAAGGCGCTGGTGGACGGCGCGTTTGGCAAGCTCAAGGGTTTTGTGCGGCCCAAGTAAAGTCGCGGCCATCTCCCACCACACAAAAACGTACCCGAAAGAATCAAAATGGCGATCGTAGAAGTGAAAGTTCCCCAACTGTCCGAGTCCGTGGCCGAGGCCACCATGCTGCAGTGGAAGAAGAAGGTCGGCGATGCAGTTGCCGTCGATGAAATCCTGATTGAAATCGAAACCGATAAAGTTGTTCTTGAAGTGCCAGCCCCCTCGGCTGGCGTGCTGTCCGAACTGCTCGTGGCCGATGGCGGTACCGTGGCGGCGGATCAGCTTATTGCAAGAATTGATACCGAAGGCAAGGCAGGTGTGGCGGCTCCGGTCGCCGCGGCGACTGCGCCCGTCGGCGCAACCGCATCGGTAGCGACTCCTGCGCGCGTAGCGGGTGGCTCGATGGCCGGTGTGGCCATGCCGGCCGCTGCCAAATTGATGGCGGACAACAAACTGGCGGCAGGTTCTGTGCCTGGAACCGGCAAGGACGGCCGTGTGACCAAGGGCGATGTGCTGGGCGCTACGGCGACTGGTGCTACCAAGGCGATAGCTGTTAGTGCAATACCCACGGGGATTCCGGCTACCACTTTGCCGCTAGTGGCAGCGTCTGCCAGGCCCGCCGAGCTCGGGGATCGTCCCGAGCAGCGCGTTCCCATGAGCCGCTTGCGCGCCCGTATTGCCGAGCGTCTGCTGCAGTCGCAATCGACCAACGCCATCCTGACGACCTTCAATGAAGTGAACATGGCTCCGGTGATGGAAATGCGCAAGCGCTTCCAGGAAAAGTTTGAAAAAGAGCATGGCGTCAGGATCGGTTTCATGAGCTTTTTCGTCAAGGCGGCGGTGCATGCCTTGAAGAAGTATCCGGTGCTCAATGCCAGCGTGGATGGCAACGATATCGTTTATCACGGCTACTTCGACATCGGTATCGCCGTGGGTTCACCGCGTGGCCTGGTGGTACCGATTCTGCGCAATGCTGACCAGATGAGCTTTGCCGATATTGAGAAGAAGATTGCCGAATACGGCGCCAAGGCGCGTGACGGCAAGCTGGGCATTGAGGAAATGACGGGGGGCACCTTCTCGATCTCCAACGGCGGCGTTTTCGGCTCCATGCTGTCCACCCCCATCATCAACCCACCGCAGTCCGCCATTTTGGGCGTGCATGCCACCAAGGACCGGGCCGTCGTTGAGAACGGCCAGATCGTGGTTCGTCCGATGAACTATCTTGCCATGAGCTATGACCACCGCGTCATCGATGGTCGCGAAGCGGTGCTGGGGCTGGTGGCGATGAAAGAGGCGCTGGAAGATCCGGCCCGCCTGCTATTCGATATTTGAAACCTGTCAAGGCCCGCTGGCAGTTGCCTTGCAGCGGGCCTTGTCTCTGATTCACTGGGGAAAAAATGTCCAAAAAATTTGATGTGATCGCCATTGGTGGCGGTCCTGGCGGCTACATTGCCGCCATTCGCGCAGCTCAACTGGGTTTCAACGTTGCCTGCATCGATGAATGGAAGAACGGCAAAGGTGGCGCGGCGCTGGGCGGCACCTGTACCAATGTGGGCTGTATTCCCTCCAAAGCCCTGCTGCAGTCCTCGGAAAATTACGAGCAGGCCGGCCACCACTTTGCCGAGCACGGCATTGAGGTGAAAGGGCTGAGTCTGGATGTCGCCAGGATGATTGGCCGCAAGGATGCGGTCGTCAAGCAAAACAACGACGGCATCGCCTATCTGTTCAAAAAGAACAAGGTCACCTTCTTCCATGGCCGCGCTTCCTTTGTCGCCGCCAGAGACGGAAGTTATCAGATCAGGGTGATGAGTGCTACAGAGGAGGTCGTTTCCGGCAAGCACATCATTGTGGCCACCGGGTCAAATGCCCGGGCGCTTTCTGGCACTCCGTTTGATGAGGTAAATATCGTTTCGAACGACGGCGCGCTGCGCCTTGGTGCCGTGCCCAAGAGGCTCGGCCTGATCGGCTCGGGTGTGATTGGCCTGGAGATGGGTTCCGTCTGGCGTCGCCTCGGTGCCGAAGTCACGGTTCTTGAAGCTCTGCCTGTGTTTCTGGGCGCGGTTGACCAGCAAATTGCCAGGGAAGCCCATAAAGCCTTTGTGAACCAAGGGTTGAAGATTGAATTCGGCGTGAAGGTGGGCGAGATTAAATCCGGCAAAAAGGGTGTATCGGTGGCCTATGCTGATGCAAAGGGCCAGGCTCAGACCCTGGAAGTTGACAAGCTGATCGTTTCGATTGGCCGGATTGCCAACACCACGGGTTTGGCGCCTGAAGCAGTGGGCCTGAAGCTCGATGAGCGCGGTGCCATCGTGGTTGATGCTGACTGCAGGACCAACCTGCCCAATGTGTGGGCGATCGGTGACGTGGTGCGCGGGCCGATGCTGGCGCACAAGGCTGAAGAAGAGGGTGTCGCGGTGGCTGAACGCATCGCGGGTCAACATGGTCATGTCAATTTCAACACCATTCCCTGGGTGATTTACACCAACCCGGAAATCGCCTGGGTCGGTCAAACAGAAGAGCAACTCAAAGCGGCGGGGCGTGCTTTCAAGGCCGGTACTTTTCCGTTCATGGCCAACGGACGCGCGCGCGCGATGGGCGACACCACCGGCATGGTAAAAATGCTGGCGGACGCGGCGACGGATGAAATTCTGGGTGTGCACATTGTGGGTCCATTTGCCAGTGAGCTGATTGCCGAATGCGTGGTCGCCATGGAGTTCCGTGCCAGCAGCGAGGACATTGCCCGCATTTGCCACGCGCATCCGTCGCTCAGCGAAGCCACGAAAGAAGCGGCCCTGGCAGTGGACAAACGCACCCTGAATTTCTGACGGTCCGGGTGGCAAGCCGGTGACGAAGTCGGTGCGCTCAGCTTACGAGGCTGAACTTGCGACGCGGGGATACACAAGTGACCCCGCCCAGTTGCGTGCAATCAACGCGCTGGAACGTTGCGCCTCTGAATGGGCAGCATTCAGAAAGCAGCGATCAAGTGTCTTGAAGAAGCTGATCAACCGGCCGGATATTCCGCGCGGCGTGTACATGCACGGCGGCGTGGGGCGCGGCAAAAGCTTCCTGATGGATTGCTTCTACGGCGCCGTGCCGCTCAAACGCAAAACCCGCTTGCATTTTCACGAATTCATGCGTGAGGTGCACCGGGAACTGCGGGGCCTTCAGGGCACCGTGAACCCTCTGAATGAATTGGGACTACGTATCGCCAAACGCCATCGACTCATTTGCTTTGACGAGTTCCACATCGTCGATATTACAGATGCCCTGATTCTCCATCGGCTTTTGGCCACCCTGCTTGACAACGGCGTGGGCTTTGTGACAACGTCCAATTTCCATCCCGATGCTCTTTATCCTAACGGGCTGAATCGGGATCGCATTTTTCCTGCCATTGCACTGCTGAAGGCCCGAATGGAAGTTGTCAGCGTTGACAATGGAACAGACTACCGCAGACGCACGCTGGAACAGGCCAGGATATATCACACGCCGCTGGGCCTTCAGGCGGATGCCGAGATGACGGAAACTTTTGACCGGCTGGCAGCGTCACAGGATGAAAACCCGGTTTTGCAAATTGAGTTCAGGCAAATCCATGCCAGACGGAAAGCGGGGGGAGTAGTCTGGTTTGATTTCAGCACCTTGTGTGGCGGGCCGCGCTCGCAAAATGACTACCTGGAGATTGCCAGCCAGTTCCATACCGTGCTCCTGAGCGATGTTCCCCACATGCCTGTCAGAATGGCATCAGAAGCGAGGCGTTTTACCTGGCTGGTCGATGTCCTGTATGACCGTGGCGTCAAGTTGATCATGTCGGCCGCAGTGGCCCCCGAGGCGCTATACACCGAAGGGCCGTTGTTGCATGAGTTTCCGCGCACCGTCTCGCGGCTGGGTGAAATGCAGTCGATGAAATTTTTGGCCTTGGAGCGTAGAAAT
Organism: uncultured Polaromonas sp.; assembly: GCA_964371235.1. GTDB lineage: Bacteria > Pseudomonadota > Gammaproteobacteria > Burkholderiales > Burkholderiaceae_C > Polaromonas. The sequence goes on along the minus strand of CAYJMW010000005.1, from coordinate 87,309 downwards.
GTGGATACCACGCTGACATGAAACATTTTGCTGTGGCATTCTTCCTTGCGACGCTGGCTGGTCTCGCGGGTGCCCAAACGGAGACACCTGCGGCGCAAGATCGAACCATGGACGCGGAGCGCGCAAAAATCAGTGCGGAGCGGGCCAGGATAGACGCTGATTTTTTGGCGGAAGACGCTGCTTGCTACAGAAAATTTGCGGTTAACAGCTGCCTGAGTGATGTCAGTGCCAGGCGTCGCCGGGCCATGGAAGACCTGCGGCGGCAGGAAATTTCGCTGAACGATGAGGAGCGAAAAATCAGGGGTGTGGAACAAATCCGTAGAACCGAGGAAAAATCGTCGCTCGAAAAGCAGCAGGAAGCAGCACAGCGTCGCGCCAAAGCGGTGGAGGATTCCCGGTCGCGACTCGACCGGGAGCGGAAAAAACGCGCTGGGCGGGAAGCCGCACCAGACAGCGAAAAGGCTCACCGCGACGCGAATGCAGAAAGGGGCAAAGTCCTGCAGGAAAAAGCTGCCGCCCGGGCTGGCCAGCAGGCCGTGGCTGCGCAAGAGGCCAGAAAACTCAATGAGCGTCAGAGGCAAGCGCGGGAGCGACAAGCCCAACATGAAGCGGAGCGGCTCAAGCAGGGCAAGCCTGCCGCGAAAACCTTGCCCGTGCCCGAGTGAGCGTTTTAGCTCAGTGGCTCGAACTTTGCGATCACCAGCGACAGATTGTCACCACCACCACGGGCGCGGGATCTGGCTTTCTGGATCAGGAATTCGGTCGCTTCGCGAGGCGACAGCATGGACAGGGCAGATCCCATTTCGCTGGTGCTGAAGTAGTGCCAGATGCCATCACTGCATGCCATCAGCGTGTCATCAGGACGCAATTTCGGAATGAAGTGCTGCGTGATGGGCGGCGCCTCTTCGGTGCCCAGGCAACCCGTAAGAATATTGGATTGAGGGTGAACATTTGCCTCGTCCTCGGTAATCTCGCCGGAGTTGACCAGCGTCTGCACGTAGGAGTGATCTGTCGTTCTGTGGACCAGCTTGCTGCCCTGATAGTGGTAGATACGGGAGTCACCGGTATGCACCCAGTGGCAGTCTCCGCCAGGATTGACCAGAAACGCCGCCAGCGTGCTGTGGGGTTCCTGTTCAGCGGAAATAGCCGTCAATTTAATGACGATATGGGCTTCTTCAATGATCTGCTTGAGCATTGAAGGGGCATCGTCGGAATCCGGCGCATAGCGCTCAAAAAGCTGTTTGGCGGTCATCATGACCTGATCGGATGCCTTGCGCCCACCGCTGCGGCCACCCATGCCGTCGGCCACGATGCCCAGCATGCAGCCAGGAACGCGAACGTGGCTGAACAGGTTGACCTGATCTTGTTGGTAGTCCCGGTCACCCTTGTGGATACCGGTGGATGCCGTGATTCGATAACCGTTGGTCATTGTGTAATGGTTCGAGCGACAAAGACTCGATTTATGGCAACAATCAACGTATTATCAGATGAAGCAGCCTGTCTGGACAAAATATCTTGGACTTAAATTTACATTCGCCGGAGCGCCAACTGATTGAACTTAAGATTGAGCACGCGGACCTCAATGCCTTGGTGGATTTGACGGCTCACGCCTTGCCGATTGACGAGATTCTGCTCCGACGTCTGAAGAAGCGCCGCCTTCAGCTTCGGGACCAGATATCAAAACTCGAATTATTGCTGGATCCCCCCGAGCCCGCCTGATGAATCTGTCATTTGAAGTGGAAGAGGCATTTGCCCCGGATGGTGTTTTATCGCGAACGACAGAGCATTTTGTTTCGCGCAGTGGCCAGACCGAGATGGCTTTGGCCGTGGCGCAGGCCATTGAAGATGCTTGTCCACTTGTGGTGGAAGCCAGCACGGGGGTGGGCAAGACATTTGCTTACCTGGTTCCCGCCCTGCTCAGTGGGGAGCGGGTGCTGCTCTCCACCGCGACCAAAGCCTTGCAGGATCAACTATTCCGCCGTGATTTGCCCCATCTGGTGAAGGTGCTTGGGCTACCGGTACGCACCGCGCTGCTCAAGGGACGCGCCAGTTATTTGTGTCTTCACCGTATGGAACTGGCGCGGCAGGAGATGCAGCCGGCCGATGGCGTTTCAGGGCGGGCGCTTGGAAAAATTGAGGCGTGGTCCAGACTGACGCAAACCGGCGACCTGGCCGAGCTTGGCGGGCTCGATGAACGCTCCCCGATGATTCCCCTGGTGACATCGACGCGGGAGAACTGTCTGGGTAACCAATGCCCGAGATTCCGTGCCTGCCATGTGAACCTGGCGCGCAGGGAGGCAATGGCGGCGGACGTGGTGGTGATCAACCACCATCTGTTTTTTGCCGACTTGGCCGTTCGTGAGTCGGGCGTGGCGGAGTTGCTGCCTTCGGTGCGTGTTGCAATTTTTGATGAAGCCCACCAGTTGAATGAAACCGGCGTGCAGTTTCTGGGGAGAAATCTGACCACGGGCCAACTGTTCGACTTTGCTCGCGACATGCTGGCCGCAGGGTTGCTGCTGGCTCGCGGTCTGGTGGACTGGCAAGGAGTGGTCGCGGCCATCGAGCAGGCGGCGCGGGAGTTGCGCCTGGCGGCTGGCCGGCATGCTCCGGGTACCAAGCTGCGCTGGACTCTTCAAGCCCCCGAGAATCTGAGTACCAGCACCTGGACGCAGGCGCTGGGAGCGGTTCAGGCCACTTGCACGCAGGCTTGCGAAGCGCTCCAGACGGTTAGCGAGGTTGCGCCTGACTTTGTGCGGCTTCTTGAGCGTGCCACTGAACTGGCAGAGCGGGCTGAGAGCTTTGTCAATGCCTGCGAGCCGGGATGTGTGCGCTGGGTCGATGTGGGCGCGCAGTTGCGGCTTGTTGAATCACCTCTGGATATTTCAAAGGCGGTAAAGAACAAGATGCTGGGAGCGGCTGGAGATTCTGCAAAGTCCTGGATATTTACCTCGGCAACGCTTGGAGATGATGACAAGCTCAGCTGGTTTACAACGCCTTGCGGTCTGACCGATGCCAGAGTGCTGAGGGTCGGCAGTCCATTCGACTATGAACGACAGGCTGCAGTGTATGTTCCGCAGGACTTTCCCAAGCCTGGTGATCCGGCTCATTCGGAAAAGGTGGCTGAGTCTGCGGCAACATGGTCGCGGCAACTGGGGGGGCGCACCATGGTGCTGACCACCACGCTGCGGGCTTTGCGGGCGATTGGCGATTCGCTCAAGGCCGCGTTCGAAACAGCGGGTGATATCGAGGTGCTGGTCCAGGGGGACAGCCCCAAGCGGGTATTGATTGAGCGTTTCCGGGAAGGCAATACCAAGGGCGGAAAGCCTTGCGTGCTGGTTGCCTCAGCGTCGTTCTGGGAGGGTATTGATGTTCCCGGCAATTCGCTTCAAATGGTCATCATTGACAAGCTGCCGTTCCCGCCTCCGAACGATCCATTGGTGGAAGCCCGCTCAAAACAGCTGGAGTCCCAGGGGCTTGGCGCGTTCAACAACTATTTTCTCCCCGAAGCTGCCGTGTCGCTGAAACAGGGTGCCGGGCGCCTGATACGCCGCGAAACCGATCAGGGTGTCCTGGTCGTGTGCGACGGTCGACTGATATCCATGGGATACGGACGGCGTCTGCTAAACGCGCTCCCCCCGATGCAGCGGCTGGTATCGGAGCAGGAACTGCTTGATCGGCTCGAACTGTTTACCAAAACTTGTACCACGGATTGTCCGCAGACTTGAAGCCCTTGCTGATGTACTGGCTTTGCGGGTACGTTTTTTCCATGATGCGACGGGTGTCATCGCGCAGTTCAGGCATGCCGAGCGCATCGTAGGACTTGTACAGAATATAGATGGCCTCTTCGAGCGCCGGAACGTTTCGGTATTCGGATATGGCACTCTGGGCACGATTGATGGCGGCAATATAGGCCCCCCGGAAATAGTAGTACCTGGCCACGTGAACTTCCGAGCGAGCCAGAGAATTCACGATATAGCTCATGCGCAAACCCGAGTCAGCCGCATAGCGGGAATCCGGGAAGCGGGTCACCAGTTCCTTGAACGATTCAAATGATTCCTTGGCCGCTTTTTGGTCGCGCTCGGATAAATCCTGGTGCGAGATTGAACCCAATATCCCGAGATTGTCGTTAAAGTTCACCAAGCCTTTGAGATAGAGCGCGTAATCCATGGCCGGACTGGCAGGATGCAGCTTCATGAACCGGTCAAGTGTGGCAATGGCTTGGGCAGGCTCACCACTTTTGTACTGCGTATAAGCTTTTTCGAGCTGCGCTTGCTGGGCAAGGGGAGTTCCTGCCGCACGGCCTTCAAGCTTCTCATAAAGCGGAATCGCCTTCTCGTAGGCGCCGGAGCTTGCTTCGTCCTTGGCTTCCGCGTAAATCTTGTTGGGGCTCCAGGCGGCGGTCTGGTCCGCTTCGGGGGTGCTTGAGCAGCCTGCAGCGACAAAAGATAATGCGCAAAGGGTTGCAACAAGCGGCAATGCATTGGGAACAACCGATAATTTGGTGGAAAACATTGCAATCGACCTTCGTGAGAACTGACTTTGAACAAAGCAAAATGATTATATCGGGCGCGGTAATTGCCTCTGACCTGCCGGACGACGCTCTGGAGCAGGGCGAGAGTGGTCCGGAACTTGAATTACGGCAGGTGACGGTCCCCGTGGAGAGCCACGGTAGCCGTCTTGACCGGGCGCTGGCTGGCGTTGTACCCGAGTTTTCCCGTAACTATCTCCAGCAGTTGATCGAGGTCGGGGCGGTGCGTCTGGACGGCCAGACGGTCACCAAGCCATCCACCCGGGTCAAGGCTGGGGATGAACTGACCATCGAATTACGCCCCACGCTGCAAAGTCAGGCCTTCAAGCCAGAAGCCATGGCGCTGGACATCGTGTTTGAAGACCCGTATCTCCGGGTGATCAACAAGCCCGCTGGACTGGTCGTGCATCCCGCGCCCGGTCACTGGAGTGGCACTTTGCTCAATGGGTTGCTTGCATATGACCCGCAGGCAGCTTATTTGCCACGCGCCGGCGTCGTACACCGCCTCGACAAAGACACCAGCGGGCTGATGGTGGTGGCGCGCCAGCGACAGGCGATGGACCAATTGGTTGACCTGATCGCGGCTCGCAAGGTCACCAGGGAATACATCGCACTGGCGCATGGCGCATGGCAAGGCGCGCGAACCCGCCGCGTGAATGCGGCGATAGGGCGTGATCCGCGCAACCGATTGCGCATGGCGGTGGTTGATCTGGAGAAAAATTCCGGCAAGGTGGCCTCCACGGAGGTGTCCATGTTGCAAAGCGTGGAGCGGTACTGCCTTGTGCAGTGCAAACTGCATACCGGCCGGACCCATCAAATCCGGGTTCACATGGCGTTTCTGGGTCATCCGTTGGTATCTGACGCGCTTTATGGCGGATCAGCGGCGGGCGGACTGGACAGGCAGGCGCTGCATGCATGTCGGCTGGCGTTCAATCATCCTGTCACTGGTGCCGAAATGGAGTTCAGATCCAGGCCCCCTGCTGACTTGCAGGCAGCCATCGCGCGCTTGGGCCTGATATACAATCACACTTCGTAGTTTTCGGCTACCCGCAACAGCGCCCCATTCATTGGGCAGACGGCGCATGACTGCATTGCGCGGAAAGGCGCTTTCCCTGGCCTTTTTTCCGCTTTTTTCGGAACGACCACAATCATGAATACGACGGATGCGAAGCGCGTCCTCGAAACAGCACTGATTTGCGCACAGCAACCGCTGCCACTGCGCGAAATGGGTGTCTTGTTTAACGGGGTATTGACTGCCGACAGCCTGAAGTTGGTGCTTGAAGACCTGCAGAACGACTGGTCAGGGCGCGGCGTGGAACTCGTTCAAGTGGCAACCGGCTGGCGCTTTCAAAGTCGGCCGCAAATGCGCGAATACCTGGACCGGCTTCATCCTGAAAAACCTCCCCGCTATAGTCGGGCCACCCTTGAAACACTCGCAATCATTGCCTACCGGCAGCCGGTGACGCGAGGCGATATGGAAGATATTCGCGGAGTTACCATCAACAGCCTGCTCCTCAAACAATTGGAGGATCGCGGCTGGGTAGAAGTGATTGGCCACCGGGAGACCGTCGGCAGACCCGCGCTTTACGCAACGACCCGCCAATTTCTGGATGATCTTGGGGTTGAGTCACTGGATCAGCTTCCAGCCAGGGAAAGCGTGCCGGATCAACTGGCAATGCTCGATCAAATAGAGTTTGGTACTGCTGAACCTGGGTTGGTGGATTCAGGGGAGCCTGTTGCACTGGACTTCGGTTTGCCAGCTCCGGTGAACCGCGAAAGCCCAGAGCAAGAGAGTGCAAAGACGCCTGAACACGGCCCCAGCAGTTGGGGCACCCCCGAATCGCACACATGAATGCAAGAGCATGAATCAACAAGACCATTCGGCTTCCACTTCCCCGGACATACCTGAGACGGATCCGGATATCGCCGCAGTGCCCGGATTTGAAACAGATGGTGCTCCCGCCTTGGCGGCGGATGCCGGACGGGTTGGCTTGCTGGCGCCCGTGACCACCACCCGGTTTGAAGACGTGGTGACCGGCCAGTTTGACGCTGACGAAGATGATGTAGCGATCGAGTTGCCCAAGCGGGTGTTGTCGCCGCAGCCTGAAACGCCCAAACTGCACAAGGTATTGGCACAAGCCGGGTTGGGTTCCCGGCTGGAAATGGAGCAGTTGATTCTTGAGGGACGCATTTCGGTCAATGGCGAGCCCGCCCACATTGGGCAACGCATCCAGTTCGGCGATACGGTAAAGGTCAACGGCAAGCCCATTCGCATTCGCATTGACCCGCCACCGCCACGCGTCATTGCTTACCACAAGCCCGCCGGAGAAGTTGTGACGCATGACGATCCGCAGAACCGGCCAACCGTGTTTCGGCGACTGCCCAAACTGTTTCAGGGCAAGTGGCAATCTGTCGGTCGCCTTGACCTCAATACTGAAGGCTTGCTTCTGCTGACAAGTTCTGGCGAACTGGCCAACAAGCTGACGCATCCGCGCTTTGGTCTTGAGCGAGAATACGCAGTCCGGGTGTTGGGAGCACTGACGAATGAGGAAAAAAAGCGGCTGCTCGATGGCGTCTCGCTTAACGATGGCGTAGCGCAGTTCAGCTCAATCGAGGCTGGGGGTGGCGAGGGAGCCAATTGCTGGTACCGGGTCACCATTTCCGAGGGGCGTAACCGCGAGGTTCGGCGCATGTTTGAAGCGGTGGGCCATGCGGTGAGTCGCCTGATCCGGATCCGCTACGGTGCCATGCTGTTGCCGCGGGGTCTCAAGCGGGGTGCCTTTGTTGAACTCGATGAACGCGATATCTGGGCGCTTACCAGCGCGGCGAGGCATTCCGAAAGGGCAGATCCCCGTGGCGCGCCAGGCATGCCCGCTTCTTCGTCGGGCCAGGGCGGCGACGAGCCGCGCCGGCACCAGGGCCCGCGAAGAAATGATCGTCCGCGCGGTCCCCGTGGTCGGTCGCCTGTTTCCGGTGCTGGTCAGGCTGATGCCGTGCCGGAATCGGGCGCCGGGGACGAGCCGGATGATCTGCAGCCGCCCATGCATCGACCCGACTCCGCGCCCAGAGGCAACCGTCGCGGCGGTGGAAAAGGACGCGGTCAGGGCGGAAATGCAGGTAATGGTCCCTGGTCTGGGCAGACGACCGGAAATGGTGGCTTTCAGGGGCCAAGGCGACGCGATGACCGTGGCGACCGGAGCGGGAACGGTACCGGTAGCGCGCAGCCCGACCCTATGAAAACTTCGTTCGGCTATATCGGTGCGGATACCTTTACGAGACAGCGCCAGGATCAGGGGCAACGGCGCGGTGGCGGCAACAACGGCGGTGGGCTGGGTGGTCAACGCCGTGGCCGAAGCAGTGGCGGGACGGGCGCCGGGAACCGCGGAGCAGGTAATCGGGGGAATGGAAACCGCGGCGGGAACCGCTGATTGCGTCAGTGGCATTTCGTTTGCAGGGTTGCGCGAAACTCAGGGGTCCACAGGTTAAAATTAGCAGTTGGATTCAGTTCTTGAATCATTTTTTAAAATCCAACAAGTTTAAAGTTTAAGGAAAATTCATGGCGATCGAACGTACTCTTTCCATCATCAAGCCTGATGCCGTGGCTAAAAATGTGATTGGCCAGATTTACGCACGTTTTGAAGCTGCCGGACTGAAGATCGTCGCGGCCCGAATGGTTCACCTGTCGCAGGGCGAAGCTGAGGCGTTCTATGCAGTGCATAAAGAGCGTCCCTTTTTCAGGGATCTGGTCTCCTTCATGATTTCAGGTCCGGTCATGGTCCAGGCGCTCGAAGGTGAACGTGCCGTTCTGAAGAATCGTGATCTGATGGGAGCTACCGACCCCAAGAAGGCCGCCGCCGGTACCATTCGTGCTGACTTTGCGGACAGCATTGATGCCAATGCCGTGCACGGGTCAGATGCCGTTGAAACTGCCCAATCGGAAGTAGCCTTTTTCTTCCCTGGCATGAACATTTACAGTCGTTAAAGATGTTCGCCCCTAGCCACCCCTTAATCGGGTCGTCGCTTGCCAGGGGCGGCTCAGCCGGTCAAATGCTGCGATGACGGCCAACCTTCTTGATTTCGACCTTGATGGCTTGACCGCCTTTTGCGAAGGGCTCGGCGAAAAGCGCTTTCGCGCCACCCAGCTGTTTCGCTGGATCCATCAGCGCGGGGCAAAGGATTTTGAGCAGATGACCGATCTGGCCAAGTCCTTGCGCGAAAAGCTCGCTGGTTCGGCCCGCATTCAGGGGCCAAAAGTGGTATCCCGCCACGATTCGGCTGACGGCACCGTCAAATGGTTGTTTGATGTCGGCGCAGGCGATGTGATTGAAGCCGTCTTTATTCCCGAAGCGGATCGCGGCACCTTGTGCATTTCATCGCAGGCCGGCTGTGCCGTGGGTTGCCGGTTTTGTTCGACCGGGCATCAGGGTTTTAGCCGCAATCTGACCACGGGTGAAATTGTTTCCCAGTTGTGGTTTGCGGAACATTCCATGCGCCAGCAGCTGGGCAGGCAAGAGCGTGTGATTTCCAACGTGGTCATGATGGGCATGGGCGAGCCCCTGCAGAACTACTCGCAACTGGTGCCCGCCTTGCGGGTCATGCTCGACGACCATGGCTATGGTTTGTCGCGTCGCCGGGTCACAGTATCGACCTCTGGCTTCGTGCCGATGATTGACCGCCTGGCCAAGGACTGTCCGGTAGCCCTTGCAGTGTCCCTGCATGCAGCGCAAGATACGCTACGGGACTATCTCGTTCCACTGAATAAAAAACACCCTATCGATGAGTTGCTGCAAGCCTGCACCCGTTACCAGGAAGTGGCGCCACGCGACTTCGTCACTTTTGAATATTGCCTGCTTGACGGGGTGAACGACCAGCCTGAGCACGCGCGCCAGTTGGTGGCCTTGATGAAAAAGCATGCTGCTCAGGGTCTGTCGTGCAAATTCAACCTGATTCCCTTCAATCCGTTTCCAGCCTCCGGATTGAAGCGGTCAGGCGTGCCGCAGGTGATGGCGTTTGCGAAAATCCTGATGGATGCCGGCATTGTCACCACCGTTCGGAAAACCCGGGGCGATGATATCGACGCCGCCTGCGGACAACTCGCCGGCGACGTTCAGGATCGAACCGGGGTGGATCGGCGCATGGCCGTGCAGCGGCAAGCCATGCTCGGGGGCATCAAGGTGGTCGTGGCCAAGGAGAGTAATGCATGAGGTATGTCACTGGTGTGATCTTTGCATCGGTATGCTGGGGCGCTGCCTTGCTGGCCGGGTGTGCTGGTTCGCAGGGCGTCTTGGGCGCTTCCAGTAGCGGCAATGACATCGTTACCGAGTCCGACGAACCTGAACAACGTCGTCGCGCACGACTGCGGCTTGAGTTGGCAACCGGTTATTTTGAGCAGGGTCAGACCAATATTGCGCTCGATGAAATCAAGCAATCCCTGGCGACTGATCCCAATTACGCGGATGCTTACAATCTGCGTGGTCTGGTTTACCTTCGCCTTAACGACATTGCGCTGGCGGAAAGCAGTTTCCTTCGGGCGCTCGCGCTCAGTCCGCGCGATGCCAACGCGCAACATAACTACGGCTGGCTGCTTTGCCAGCAGGCCCGTTATAACGACTCCTTCCGGTATTTTGCGCAGGCCGTCGCCAACCCCACCTACACCGGTAAAGCAAAAACGCTGATGACCCTGGGCGTGTGTCAGGTTCGCGCCGGGCAGCTTGTCGAGGCTGAGCAGAGCCTGATGCAGTCCTACGAACTTGATGCGGGGAACCCGGTCACCGGCTACAACCTGTCCACTCTTCTTTATCGGCGCGGCGAGCTGACGCGTGCGCAGTTTTATATCCGCCGCTTGAACAACAGCGAACTGGCCAACTCGGAGACCCTCTGGCTTGGCATCAAGACCGAACGCAAGCTGAACAATCGCGAGGCTGTCCTGCAGTTGGGTGATCAGCTGAAGAAACGCTTCGCCCAGTCTTCCGAGGCCGCTGCCTACGAAAAGGGTGACTTCAATGACTGATTTTGTCCCTGCGGTAGCCGGATACCCTGATGCTGAAACCGCCGATTACGCCTTTAGCAGCGGCCAAAATGCCGCTGTTCCGGAGCGCACGGCAGGTCAGTTGCTTCGGGATGCAAGGGAGGCCGCAGGATTGCACATTGCGGCGTTGGCAGTGTCGCTCAAAATCCCGGTAAAAAAACTTGAAGCACTGGAGCAGGATCGGTTTGATCTGTTGCTCGACGCGGTATTTGCGCGGGCGCTCGCCTCCAGTGTGTGCCGAACGCTGAAGATTGACGCGTCCCAGGTCCTGGAACGGCTGCCTCCATCCAATGCGACCCGACTCAATTACGATGGGGCCGGGATCAACACGCCTTTTAACTCGTCTGGCGCGGGTACGAGGCTGCCCCTGTGGACACAGGTTTCACGGCCAGCCATCATTGCCGGCCTTGCCTTTGTGCTGGGAGCGCTGGTTCTGATTTTCCTGCCGGACATGAGGCCAGATGCCGTGTCAGGCAAGGTCGATGCGGCGGGGGCGGCGACTGCCGTGGATCTGGTGAAATCGCCAACCGAAGGCGCAGCTGGTACTGGCACTGCCGGACTTTTCGCGTCTGCGACGGAACTTAATGCACCGGTCTCTGCCGCTGTGGCCGGGTCACTTCCCATCTCGGGAAATTCGACCTCGGCATTGAGCGTCCCGGCGCAAGCAACGCCTGCGGCAGTGCAAGCTGCATCCGCTGATCTTGTGACCTTCAGGGCCAAAGGCGAGTCGTGGATTGAAGTGACCGATGCGAAAGGTGCGGTGGTGTTGCGCCGTACCCTTGCTGCGGGAGAAGTTGCCGGCGCGTCTGGAAAATTGCCGCTGGCGGCCGTGGTTGGAAGAGCTGATGCAACACAGGTTCAGGTGCGCGGGCAGGAACTTGACCTGACTGAAATCGCCAAAAATAACGTTGCCCATTTCGAGGTGAAATAGTGCAGTCTGGCCTTCCGATAGAGTCTGCGTTTCCGAAAACACGCCGCTCCAGCCAGGTACCGGTTGCTTGGGGCGATCGTGTGGTGACGGTGGGCGGTGCGGCTCCAGTGCGTGTTCAGTCCATGACCAATACCGATACCGTGGATGCCGTTGGCACGGCCATTCAGGTCAAGGAACTCGCCCTGGCGGGCTCCGAAATGGTCCGCATTACGGTCAATACACCGGAGGCGGCTGCGGCAGTGCCGCACGTGCGCGAGCAACTGGACCGCATGGGCATTGATGTGCCGCTGATCGGTGACTTTCATTACAACGGCCACCGTCTGCTGACCGACTACCCGGCCTGCGCCGAGGCTCTCTCCAAATACCGGATCAACCCTGGCAATGTCGGCAAGGGCGACAAGCGCGACAAGCAATTTGGTCAGATGATCGAAGTGGCCATGCGGTGGAACAAACCCGTGCGCATTGGGGTGAACTGGGGCAGTCTTGACCAGGAGTTGCTGGCCAGCCTGATGGATGAAAACAGCGCGCGTGCGACGCCCTGGGACACCAGACAGGTGATGTACGAAGCGCTGATTACCTCGGCAATCGATTCTGCTCAGCGTGCCCAGGAAATGGGGCTGCGCCGCGACCAGATCATTTTGTCCTGCAAGGTCAGTGGCGTGCAGGACCTGATCTCGGTCTATCGTGAGTTGGCCCGGCGCACCGATCTCGCGCTGCACCTTGGCCTGACTGAGGCCGGCATGGCAACCAAGGGAACGGTGGCATCCACAACCGCCCTGTCCATTTTGTTGCAGGAAGGTATTGGCGACACCATTCGTGTTTCGCTGACACCCCAGCCGGGAGAGGCCCGCACTCAGGAAGTTGTGATTGCTTCCGAAATCCTCCAGGCGCTGGGCTTGCGCATCTTTGTGCCCAGCGTCACGGCGTGCCCTGGCTGCGGGCGCACCACCAGCACTACTTTTCAGGAACTGGCCAAGCAGATCGATGACTTTTTGCGTGCCCAGATGCCGGTTTGGCGCGCGCAGTACCCTGGCGTTGAGGGGCTCAAGGTCGCCGTGATGGGTTGCATCGTCAATGGTCCGGGTGAAAGCAAGCACGCTGATATCGGAATCAGCCTCCCCGGTTCCGGCGAAGCACCCGCCGCACCGGTATTTATTGATGGCGAAAAAAGACTGACTCTGCGTGGCGATGACATCGCGCGGGAGTTTCAGGTCATCGTTGAAAACTACATTGAAAAACGCTTTGGCACGCAAACCGTCGCTCAAGGCGCCTAATACCCATGCTTGAAGAAACCACGGCCGGCCAGGCGGGCAAATCGCCTTTGGCCAAAACCGGAAAGTTGGCTGCCGTCAAAGGCATGAACGACATCCTGCCACCGGACTCAGCGCGATGGGAATGGCTTGAAGGCAAGGTCCGATCACTGATGCAACGCTACGCCTACCGCAACATCCGTACCCCCATTCTTGAGCATACCCAGTTGTTTGTGCGGGGTATCGGTGAGGTCACCGACATCGTCGAAAAAGAAATGTATTCCTTCGATGACCGCTCGGACAAGCGCGGCGATCACGATCACCTGACCATGCGGCCGGAAAATACCGCCAGCGTGGTTCGCGCGGTCACCGAGCACAACCTGCTTTATGACGGCGGCAAGCGCCTGTATTACATGGGCCCGATGTTCCGTCGGGAGCGGCCGCAGCGCGGGCGATACCGCCAGTTCCATCAGATCGGTGCCGAAGCCCTGGGCTTTGCCGGTCCTGAAGTGGATGCAGAGCTGATATTGCTGGCCGCTGCGCTATGGAAGGAGCTCGGTCTGAACGACTGGCGCCTGGAAATCAACAGCCTGGGTCAGCCTGACGAGCGCGCCCGGCACCGCGTTGAGCTCATCGCTCATTTCGAACAGCATGCGGACGCACTGGACGAGGAGGCGCGACGGCGCCTGTACAGCAACCCGCTGCGCATTCTGGATAGCAAAAACGCCGCCATGAAGGCCGTGGTTGAAAGTGCGCCCCGGGTGATTGATTTTCTGGGTCCCCAGTCGCTTGCGCATTTTAACGGTCTGAAAGCCATCCTTGATGCCAACGGCATCCCCTGGACACTCAACCCTCGACTGGTGCGTGGCCTGGATTATTACAACCTCACCGTGTTCGAGTTTGTGACCGACCGGCTGGGCGCGCAAGGCACCATTTGCGCAGGTGGACGCTATGACTATCTGATTGAACAGATTGGCGGCAAGGCGGCACCCGCCGTGGGTTGGGCGCTCGGGGTCGAGCGTGTCCTCGAACTCATCAAGGAGCAGGGCGAAGACGTTGACTCTCCCGTGCCCGATGCCTATGCGGTCATACCCGAGGCTGCTTCGTTGCCAGCGGTCATGCAAACGCTGCAGGCTTTGCGCGCGGCGGGGCTGAGCGTGCAGATGCATGCCAGCACCAGCGCCGAAGGCATGGGCAGCATGAAGTCACAGTTCAAGAAGGCCGATGGCAGCGGTGCAAGGTTTGCGCTGATTTTTGGCGCGGACGAACTCGCCCAGGGTAGCGTCGCTGTCAAACCCTTGCGTGGCGGGAAAGTTGCGGGCGCGCAGGTTCAGACACTTCAGCCGCTGACCAATGTGAGCACATGGGCTCACACTCTGCGCGGCCAGGTGCCGATCGACGCTGTTTAAGCGCCAATCGCCGCCCTCTACAATCACTCCAATTTAATCCGCGCAATTTTTGCGCAGAACAAGCAAACTTCTATGGCAAAACCCCTCGATTTGGAAGAACAGGAACAGCTTGACGAACTCAAGCATTTCTGGAAACAGTACGGCGACCCGATTACCTGGGCGTTGATTGCCGTTTTGGGAGCTTTTGCGGCGTGGAATGGCTATCAGTATTGGCAGCGCAACCAGGCGGCGCAGGCATCGGTTATGTATGACGAGATCGAGCGCGCCGTGCAGGCGGGTGATTTAACCCGAATCGACCGGGCGCTGGCCGACCTGAAGGATAAGTTTGGCAGCACCGCCTATGCTTCGCAAGCGGGTCTTCTGGCCGCCAGGGCCTACTACGACAAAGGCAACGTGGAGGCATCAAGTACCGCATTGAAATGGGTCGCCGGGAAAGCCTCCGATGAAGGCTACCAGGCGGTCGCCAGGCTGCGTCTGGCCGGGCTGCTGCTGGAAAAGAAAAACTATGACGAGGCCCTGCAGCAGTTGTCAAGTCCCTTTCCGAAGGATTTTACGGCGCTGGTCGCCGACCGGCGCGGCGACATTCTTGCCGCCCAGGGCAAGAAAGGCGAGGCCAGGGCCGAGTACGAAAAAGCCTACAAGGGGCTTGACGAGCGCGCCGAGTACCGGCGGCTGGTGGAGGTCAAGCTCAATGCGTTGGGGGTGGACCCGGCAGCCGGGCAAGCCAAGCCCGAAATTGCCGCATCGAATGCCGGGGCAAAGCCATGAGTTTTCAGCAATTTAGGCCTCTAGCCCACATATCAAGGGCATCTATCGCTATTATTATGATAGCTATCTTGGGTGGCTGCTTTGGCGGTGCAGTCAAACCCAAACCAGCGGAACTCGAACCCGTGACGGCCCTGGTGCCCGCCCGTCAAAGCTGGAACAGCCGCATCGGCCCGGTGAACTTTCCCCTGGAGGTAAGTGTTTCTGGCAATGCCGTCGCCGTTGCGGGCAGCGACGGCACGGTCGCCCTGATCGATGCCCAGTCCGGCCGGGACATCTGGCGCGTCAGCCTCAACGCCGCTATCGCTGCCGGGGCCGGGAGTGACGGCAAGGTCGTGGCGGTTGTGACGAAAGCCAACGAGCTTGTCGCGTTGCAGGAAGGCCGTGAATTGTGGCGCCGCAAGCTTCGCGCTCAGGTTTTTACCGCACCTTTTGTAGCCGGTGCGCGGGTGTTTGTTCTGGCGGCAGACCGCTCGGTCAATGCTTTTGACGGACAGACGGGCCGTACGCTGTGGTCGCAGCCGCGCCCCAGCGAGCCTTTGGTTCTGCGCCAGTCCGGCGTGATGCTGGCGGTCGGCGATACGCTGGTGGTCGGCCTGGGCGGTCGTCTCGTGGGCTTGAGTCCTTCCAGCGGCAGCATTCAGTGGGAAGCACCCATTGCCTCACCCCGCGGCGTCAATGATGTGGAGCGGCTGGTTGATCTGGTGGGGCGCGTCAGCAGAGAGGGCGACACCGTCTGCGCGCGCGCTTTTCAGGCCAGCATCGGCTGTGTCAACGCAGTTCGCGGCAGCCTGATCTGGACCAAACCTGCCAATGGCGCGCAGGGTGTCCATGGTGATGATCGCCTGTTGTTCGGCACCGAGGCGGATGGCCGGGTATTCGCCTGGCGACGCAGCGATGGCGAGCGCGCGTGGTCAACCGATCATCTGCGTTACCGGGGCCTGACCGCGCCACTGGCGGCCGGTCGCTCAGTGGCTATCGGTGATTCTTCCGGGTTTGTTCATCTGCTATCGCGTGAAGACGGCTCGCTGCTCAATCGCCTGCCGACCGATGGCTCGGCCATCGCCGCAGATCCTGTGCTTGCGGGCAACACCCTGATCGCGGTGACCCGCAGCGGCGGTGTTTACGGGTTTCGTCCTGAATAGGCCGCGGTCTCGCCTCAAAGCCTGATTGATGAAACCTGTCATTGCCCTGGTCGGACGCCCGAATGTAGGCAAATCGACCATTTTTAACCGGTTGACCAAGACGCGCGATGCGATCGTTGCCGACCTGGCCGGTCTCACGCGCGATCGGCACTACGGCAAAGGCCATCTGGGGAACCACGAGTACATCGTCATTGACACGGGTGGTTTCGAGCCCGATGCCACGACCGGCATTTACAAGGAAATGGCCAAGCAGACCCGGCAAGCGGTCGCCGAAGCGGACGTGGTGATCTTTGTGCTTGATGCCCGGGCGGGCATTAGCGCGCAAGATCACGATATTGCCAGGTACCTGCGCAAGCTGGGCAAGCCAACCGTGTTGGCGGCCAACAAGGCGGAGGGGATGACGCAAGGTGTTCAGTTTTCCGAATTTTTCGAGCTTGGCCTGGGCGAGGTGCTGCCGGTTTCCGCGTCCCATGGCCAGGGGATGCGCGCGCTGGTGGATCTTGCGCTGGCCCCGCTCGACCTGACGGATATTGACGACGACGCTCCAACGCAGGATCCATCCGTCATCAGGCTTGCCGTGGCTGGCCGTCCCAATGTCGGCAAGTCCACGTTGATCAATACCTGGCTGGGCGAAGAGCGTCTGGTGGCGTTCGACTTGCCCGGAACCACGCGCGATGCGATTTCCGTGCCTTTTGAACATGCCGGGCAAAAGTTCGAACTGATTGATACCGCCGGGCTGCGCCGCAAGGGCAAGGTTTTCGAGGCGATAGAGAAGTTTTCTGTCGTCAAGACCTTGCAGGCCATTGAAAATGCGAACGTGGTCCTGCTGCTGCTGGATGCGACGCAAGGCGTCACCGATCAGGACGCGCACATCGCGGGCTACATTCTTGAGAGCGGTCGCGCGGTCGTGGTGGCCATCAACAAATCCGATGCGATTGATCGCTATCAGCGCGAAATACTTGAGCGTTCGATTGAAACCCGGCTGGGTTTTCTCAAGTTTGCCTCGATTCATCCGATCTCTGCCATCAAGCGCCAGGGCTTGGCACCGGTCTGGAAGTCAATTGTGCAGGCACACGCATCGGCCAATTGCAAGATGTCCACCCCGGTGCTGACGCGTTTGCTGCTCGAAGCCGTGCAGTTCCAGCAACCCCAGCGTTCGGGCATATTCCGTCCCAAGCTGCGCTATGCGCACCAGGGCGGCATGAACCCACCCATCATCATCATTCATGGCAATTCACTGGATCATGTCACCGAGGCCTACAAGCGCTACCTGGAAGGGCGCTTTCGCAAGGAGTTCAAGCTGGTTGGCACGCCTTTGCGCATCCAGATGAAAAGCTCGCACAACCCCTTCACGGACAAGGAATCGGCCTGAATCCGCTTGCCGCGCGGATGGCTGTGGTAAGGTCAAGGTCCATCAACTTTTGAACACGGAAAATATCGTGAGCAACAACAAAGGTCAGCTTTTGCAGGACCCATTTCTCAACACCTTGCGTCGCGAGCATGTACCTGTATCGATTTATCTCGTCAATGGGATCAAACTACAGGGCCAGATTGAGTCCTTCGATCAATACGTGGTACTGCTTCGCAATACCGTGACCCAAATGGTCTACAAGCATGCCATTTCAACCATCGTTCCAGGTCGCGCTGTCAATTTTACGACCGGCGATTCCGAAGAAAGTCCCACCAGCTGAGTTCATACGACACACCGGTGAAGGCGCAAGCTCTCGCCCTTCTGGTAGGGGTCGATCTGGGCTTGCCAAATTTTGATGCTGATTTGCAGGAACTGGGTTTGCTCGCGCAAACCGCGGGCTTGCAGCCAGTGGCGCGGGTGACCTGCAGGCGCAAGGCGCCTGACGCGGCGCTGTTCATCGGTTCTGGCAAAGCGGACGAAATCAAAATGCTGGCGCAGGACACAGGTGCCACCGAAATTTTGTTCGATCAGTCGCTCAGCCCGGCCCAGCAGCGCAATCTGGAGCGGCATCTGGAGTTGCCCGTCAATGACCGGACCTTGCTGATTCTGGAGATTTTTGCCCAGCGGGCGCGCAGCCATGAGGGCAAGCTTCAGGTCGAGCTGGCCCGGCTTCAGTACGTTTCAACCCGGCTGGTGCGGCGCTGGTCTCACCTTGAACGGCAAACCGGCGGCGCGGGTGTGCGCGGCGGTCCGGGCGAAAAGCAGATCGAACTCGACAAACGCATGATTGGCGACGCCATCAAACGCACCAAGGAGCGCCTGGGCAAACTCAAGAAGCAGCGGCAAACCCAGCGCAAGCAGCGGGCGCGGCGCAACGCCTTCACGATTTCTCTGGTCGGCTACACCAATGCCGGCAAATCCACCCTGTTCAACGCACTGGTCAAGGCGCGCAGCTATGCCGCCGACCAGCTTTTCGCCACGCTCGACACCACAACGCGGCAGCTTTATTTGGGGGACGGCACCCGATCGGTGTCGCTGTCCGACACGGTCGGTTTTATCCGGGACCTTCCGCACGGCCTGGTGGATGCCTTTGCCGCAACGCTGCAGGAAGCAGTCGACGCGGACCTGCTGCTGCATGTGGTCGATGGGGCCAACCCGGATTATCTGGAGCAAATCGAACAAGTCCAGCGTGTGCTGTCCGAGATTGGCGCTGCCGATGTGCCGCAGATACTGGTGTTCAACAAGCTCGATGCTATTGAAAAAGCCGGTTTACCCCTGCAACTGCATGACAAATTCGAACTCAAGGACGCATTTGAGGGCTCGGCCAGATGCGTTGAGCGGGTATTTGTTAGTGCTCAAACGGGAGAAGGTCTTGCGCTATTGCGCGAACTGCTGGCCAGCCATGTGGCAAGTGGATTTTGGGGTCAGAGCCCAAATTCGCCCAGCCGGAAGGCTGGCCCTGCGGGGGCGACGCATCACGTCGCGGCGAAATTGGTGTCTGACCCCAATAACCCCAATAACCCCAATAACCCCAATAACCCAAACAGTCGAAGAGATTGCCTGATCGGGCCATTTCATTAGGCACAATATCGGTGTACTGAAATAAAGTGAGTTTGTTCCCATGAATCTGAATCCCGTGCTGCAGACGTTGACGGCCTTGCCAGGCCGAATCAAACAACGCGCCCAAGGCATGTTCAACCTGAATGATCCGCGTTGGGGCCGCGATGGGGACAAGTCACCGCCCGACCAGGCCAAGCCAGAGGTTCCCGGTGACGACGAACAAGCGCCCAAGCCCGCCACTCCAAATCCGCGCCCGCGGGGCCAGGGCCCGAACCAGGGACCGCCTGATCTGGACGAACTCTGGCGCGATTTCAATCGCAAGCTGGGCGGGCTGTTTGGTGGCGGGAAAAAGGGCGGCATCCGGGGTGGCTTCGGTGGCGGCAAAAGCGGCGGCGGTGGCGGCTTTCAGCCTGACATGAAGAGTGCAGGTATCGGCGCAGGCCTTATCGCGGCGGTGGTGGTTCTGATTTGGCTCGGGACCGGCTTTTTTATTGTGCAGGAGGGTCAGCAGGCCGTTGTGACCCAGTTCGGCAAATACTACTCGACGGTGGGTGCCGGGTTTAACTGGCGCTTGCCCTACCCGATTCAGCGTCACGAAGTGGTGGTGGTGACGCAGATTCGCTCGGTTGATGTAGGCCGTGACAACGTCATCAAGGTAACCGGGTTGCGTGACTCGGCGATGCTCACCGAAGACGAAAACATCGTGGAAATCAAGTTTGCCGTTCAATACCGCCTGAATGATGCGCGCGCCTATCTGTTTGAAAGCAAGGACCCGGCCAATGCGGTGGTTCAGGCCGCCGAAACCGCTGTGCGCGAAGTGGTGGGAAAAATGAAGATGGATTCCGCACTGGCTGAAGAGCGCGACCAGATTGCTCCGCGTGTGCGCGTGCTGATGCAGACCATCCTGGACCGCTACAAGGTGGGCGTGGAAATTGTCGGCATCAATCTTCAGCAAAGCGGTGTGCGCCCGCCCGAGCAGGTGCAAGCGGCATTTGATGATGTGCTCAAGGCCGGCCAGGAACGCGAGCGGGCCAAGAACGAAGCCCAGGCTTATGCCAATGACGTGGTGCCGCGTGCAGTCGGTTCCGCTTCGCGCTTGAAGGAAGAATCAGACGCCTACAAAGCCCGCATTGTCGCCCAGGCGCAAGGTGATGCGCAACGCTTCCGCTCGGTGCTGGCCGAGTATCAGAAAGCGCCGCAAGTGACCCGTGACCGCCTGTACATTGACACCATGCAGCAGGTCTATGCCAACGTGACCAAGGTGCTGGTTGAGTCCCGCCAGGGCTCCAACCTGCTCTATCTCCCGCTTGACAAAATCATGCAGATGACCGGGCAAGGCGGTGCCGCTGCTGCCGATAGCTCGCCGCTACCGGCTAGCGTGGACCCTTCGCCCAGCGTGCCCCCCAGCAGTGCGGGCACTGATGCGCGAGCCCGTGATGCTTCCCGCACGCGCTAGCGCGAAAACCGCCAAGGAAAACAAAAGTGAATAGAGTTGGATTTATCGTTTCGTCATTGCTGGTGGCGCTGGCGCTGCTCAGTTCCACGCTTTTTGTGGTCGATCAACGGCAGTTTGGCGTGGTGTATGCCTTCGGCCAGATCAAGGAAGTGATCATCAAGCCGGGGCTCAATTTCAAGTTGCCGCCGCCGTTCCAGAACGTGTCGTACATTGACAAGCGGCTGCTGACCCTTGACAGTACCGACGCAGAGCCGGTATTGACGGCGGAAAAGCAACGCGTTGTGATCGACTGGTATGTGCGCTGGCGCGTCACCGAGCCGTCCGAGTACATCCGCAACGTTGGCCTGGACGAGCGGGCCGGTGCCAATCAGCTCAATCGGGTCGTGCGCAACGCGTTTCAGCAGGAGGTCAACAAGCGAACCGTCAATGATTTGCTGTCAACCAAGCGCGAACAACTGATGGCTGACGTGAAAGCGCAGGTGCTGGCTGCAGTGCGCGGCGCCAAGCCCTGGGGTGTCGATGTGGTTGACGTGAGGGTGACCCGGGTTGACTACGTGGCGGCCATTACAGAATCGGTTTACCGCCGAATGGAAGCCGAGCGCAAACGGGTTGCCAATGAGTTGCGCTCCACCGGTGCCGCCGAAGGCGAAAAGATCCGCGCCGACGCTGACCGGCAGCGCGAAGTCACGATTGCCAATGCCTACCGCGAGGCCCAGAAGATCAAGGGTGAGGGTGATGCAGAGGCGAACCGTGCCTACGCCGAATCGTTTGGCCGGGATCCGCAGTTTGCCCAGTTTTACCGCAGCCTGGATGCCTACAAGGCGAGCTTTGGCAAGAAAAGCGACGTCATGGTGATTGACCCATCGTCTGACTTTTTCAAGGCCATGCGTGGATCGGGTGGCGGCGCGCTGCCAGCCGCAAAAAAATAAGCGGCCGTGGACGGCACAACTTTCTGGCAGGCGCTCGCCCTGATGCTGGTGATTGAAGGCCTGCTGCCGCTTATTTCGCCAGCGGCGTGGCGCCGCATGTTTGAGCAGATTCTCACCCTGGGCAACGGGCAGGTGCGTTTTTTCGGGCTCTGCAGCATCGGGGCGGGTTTGATTTTGCTGGCCGTGCTGGCTTGACATGAACGTCCGCCACACCACAGGGCGGCTGCGGTATTTCCGGATCGCATTCGCATTGCGCGGCCTGAGGCTCTGAGCCCGGTAAAATCCTTTTTTTAACCGCCTACGAAAATTACAATGCCCGCCTGGTCGTCATCATGGCAATTGCCCGATCAAATTGCCGATGTCCTGCCCTCCGAGGCGCGTCACATCGAAGAGTTGCGCCGCCTGTTCCTGGATACCGCGCGCAGCTATGGCTACGAACTGGTCATGCCGCCGCTGCTGGAGCACCTCGAATCGCTGCTCACCGGCACTGGCGAAGCGCTTGACCTGCAGACTTTCAAGCTGGTCGATCAGTTGTCGGGCCGTACTCTGGGCTTGCGCGCGGACACCACGCCCCAGGTTGCTCGCATCGACGCGCACCTGCTTAACCGCAGCGGCGTGGCGCGCCTTTGCTACTGCGGCCCGGTGTTGCATACCCGCGCAGACCGACCGTACGCGACCCGCGAACCGCTGCAGTTCGGTGCCGAGATTTACGGCCACCCTGGCCTTGAAGCCGATCTTGAAGCCCAGTTGCTCGCGCTGGAAGGCTTGAGAGCGGCCGGCGTGACCGAATTGGGCGTTGACATGGCCGACGTCCGTATTGTCAACAGCCTGCTTGCTGGCGCGAAACTTAATGCTCCAACCCTGGCGCTCATTCATGCGGCGCTGGCAGCCAAGGATGCGGGTGAGCTTGATAGCCTCATGGGCAGTCTCAATGGCGGCATTTCCCCGGCAGCGCGCGCGGGACTGAAAGCGCTGCTCCAGCTCTATGGCGATGACAAAGTTCTGGTTGACGCTGAAAAAGTCCTGCCGCCTATGCCGGGTGTGCAGGGTGCGCTACAAAATTTGAAGTGGCTCGCTTCCCAGTTGCCCGATGTCAAGGTCAGTTTTGACCTGGCCGACCTGCGTGGCTACGCTTACTACAGCGGCACACGCTTTGCCATTTACGGGCAAGGCGCTGAACTGGCCCGTGGCGGCCGTTACGACGAAGTCGGCGCGGTGTTTGGTCGCCGCCGTCCAGCCGCTGGTTTCAGCCTGGACCTGAAGGAACTGGTTCGCGTCCTGCCGCCTCGATCATTGAAGGCCGCCATTCGCGCGCCGTGGGCCGAAGATGTCGGGCTGCGCGCGGCCATCGACCGCCTGCGCCAAAGCGGCGAGACGGTAGCCTGCGTGCTGCCTGGGCACGAACACGAAGTCAATGAATTCGACTGTGACCGCGAGCTGGTGAACGTCGCCGCTCAATGGGTGGTTCAGCCCGTGACAAAAGCCGCATGAAAGGCCGGTCCCGAGACCCGCTTTTACCAAAAAACCCTTAACCAGAAGCTGAAGATGACAAACAAACAAGCCGCAGTTGCCGGTCGCAACGTCGTGGTCGTGGGAACCCAGTGGGGTGATGAAGGCAAGGGCAAACTGGTTGACTGGCTGACCGAAATGTCGCAAGGCGTGGTGCGCTTTCAGGGTGGCCACAATGCCGGCCATACGCTGGTGATCAATGGTGTCAGGACGGCGCTCAACCTGGTTCCGAGCGGCATCATGCGCCCTGGCGTCAAGTGTTACATCGGCAACGGCGTGGTCCTGTCAACCGAACATTTGTTCAAGGAAATCGAGCGACTCGAGGCGATCGGCGTAGAGGTGCGCTCGCGACTGCGCGTCAGCGAAGCGTGCCCGCTGATCCTGCCGTTCCACGCCGCGCTTGATATTGCGCGGGAGGCGCGGCGCGCAAATGCCGGCAGCGAGAAGATCGGCACCACCGGCAAGGGAATCGGGCCGGCCTACGAGGACAAGATTGCGAGGCGCGCCTTGCGGGTGCAGGATCTGAAGTACCCGGAGCGTTTTGCCGCCAAGCTGCGCGTTCTGCTTGAATTGCACAACCACATTCTCACGACCTTCCTGAAGGCGCCTGCGATTGATTTCGACAGCGTTTATGCCAGCGCCATGACCGATGCCGAGCGCCTCAAGCCCATGATGGCTGATGTCTCCCGTGAACTCAATGACGCGCACAAAGCCGGTGCCAACCTGCTGTTCGAGGGCGCGCAAGGTACCTTGCTCGACGTGGATCATGGCACTTATCCGTTTGTGACTTCCAGCAATTGCGTCGCTGGAAATGCCGCCGCCGGTTCGGGGGTTGGACCAGGCCTGCTGCACTACATTCTGGGCATCACCAAAGCTTACTGCACGCGCGTTGGCGGCGGGCCGTTTCCGACCGAACTCGACTGGGAAAAACCCGGAACCGTGGGCCATCACCTGAGCACCGTCGGGGCTGAAAAAGGCGTGGTTACCGGGCGCAGCCGCCGTTGCGGCTGGTTTGACGGCGCCTTGCTCAAGCGCTCGGCGCAGGTCAATGGCCTGTCGGGTCTGTGCATCACCAAGCTTGATGTGCTCGATGGCATTGACGAGTTGAAACTGTGCACCGGCTATGAACTGGACGGTCACATTACCGACATCCTTCCCATGGGTGCCGATGACATCGCCCGTTGCAAGCCGATATACGAAACGCTGCCGGGATGGAGTCAGGTCACGGTGGGCATCACCCAATACGAGAAATTGCCCGCCGCGGCGCAGCATTACCTGCGGCGGATTGAGGCCGTCACAGGCGTGCCGATTCACATCATTTCCACCAGCCCCGATCGCGATCACACCATCTTGCTGCACAACCCCTACGCAGCCTGAGCGGGCAGCCTTGATTGCAAAAATATTGAATGAAACATGTCTTTAGCCCAGGCAGAACGGTCACAGTCCGCTATTAAATCAGGAGCATTTTCATGTTGACCGAAGACGGCAAGCATCTCTATGTCAGCTATGACGAGTACCACAACCTGATTGAAAAACTGGCGATCAGGATTCACCAGTCCAAATGGTCATTTGACACCATCCTGTGCCTGGCGCGCGGTGGCATGCGCCCGGGCGACATCCTTTCCCGTATTTTTGACAAGCCGCTGGCCATCATGTCCACCAGTTCCTACCGGGCCGATTCCGGCACCGTGCAGGGCAACCTGGACATTGCGCGCTTTATCACGACCCCCAGGGGCGAGATCGCCGGCAAAGTCCTGCTGGTCGATGATCTGGCCGACACCGGCCACACCCTGAATGCCGTGATTCACCAACTGCGCAACAACTACAAACCGATTACCGAGTTGCGCAGCGCTGTGATCTGGACCAAGGGCGTGTCAACCTTTGCTCCCGACTATTCGGTGGAATTGCTGCCTACCAATCCCTGGATTCATCAGCCATTTGAAAGCTATGACAGCCTGCGACCGGAGCAACTCCAGGCCAAGTGGACGGTTTGATTCTTGGGGTGGCCCGGTATCGGCCGAGCCACCGCAACTTGCTACCATTGCTTCATGAGCGAAAAAACCACTGACCTGATTCACCACCCCTACCAGCCGCCCGCCGGGTTCGCTGCACCGCAGGCAGGTGTCTTCAAGGCATCGACCGTCATCTTTCCCAGCGTCGCGGCCATGCACACCCGCAACTGGCGAAATAAATCGGGCTACACCTATGGTCTGCATGGCACGCCGACCACCTTCACGCTGGAAGAACGTCTGTGTGCGCTGGAGGGCGGCTTGCGCTGCGTGCTGGCCAGCAGTGGGCTGAGCGCCATCGCGCTGGTGAACATGGCACTGCTCAAGAGCGGCGACGAAGTGCTGATTCCGGACAACGTTTATGGCCCGAGCAAGGCGCTGGCCGAGGGCGAACTGGCCGCCTGGGGCATCAGCCACCAGCTTTACGATTCCATGCGTCCTTCTGATCTGGCCGCCAGGATCAGCAGCAAGACCCGGCTGGTGTGGCTGGAAGCACCCGGCTCGGTGTCGATGGAGTTTCCTGATCTGGTCGGGATGGTGCGTCTGTGCCGGACCCGCGGCGTGATCTGCGCCCTTGACAACACCTGGGGCGCGGGCCTGGCGTTCAATGCCTTCGACCTGGACGGCGAATCGGTGGATATTTCCGTTCAGGCCCTGACCAAATATCCGAGTGGCGGTGGCGACGTTTTGATGGGCAGCGTCATCACGCGCGACGAGGCCCTGCATGCACGCATTCAGGGCACGCACATGCGTATGGGCGTGGGTGTGGGCGGCAACGACGCCGAAGCCGTGCTGCGTTCGTTGCCGAGCATAACGCTGCGTTACGCGGCGCACGACCGCAGCGCGCGTGCTCTGGCCCTGTGGTTCCAGTCGCGGCCGGAAATTGCGCAGGTGCTGCATCCGGCGCTGGCGGGCTCGCCCGGCCATGACCACTGGAAAGCCGTGTGCCGCGGCGACCAGGCGGCCGGTCTGTTCAGCGTGGTGTTTCACGAGCGCTTTAGCGTGGCTCAGGTGGAACATTTCTGCGACAGTCTCAAGCTGTTCAGGCTGGGCTACAGCTGGGGCGGCCCGGTCAGCCTGGTGGTGCCGTACAACATGGCGTCGATGCGCGGCCCAGCCTGGCCGCACAAGGGCGTGCTGGTGCGTTTCTCAGCCGGCCTTGAGGCGGTTGCCGACCTGCAGGCGGATCTGGCCCAGGCGCTCAGCAAGGTTTGATGGCAATGCAGTACAGTAAGGGCTGATCATTCAAGAAAGCACGCCGTGGCAACTCCCAATTATTCCTACGAAAAGCGCCAGAAAGAGCTGGCCAAAAAGAAGAAAAAAGAGGAAAAACTCAAGCGCAAGGCAGAGGGCAAGCCAGACCTGCCCGATGACGACGCGCCAGACGGCCAGCAGGGCAACCCCGGAACAACAGCACCTGTTGATCCTGCGGCCTGAGGTGCGCTGAAACTGCCCGGATATCAATCACAGCGGGTCTCAGCGTCTTGATGCATATAGTCGCAGCCGGGACCTTACGCGATATCGCCCACATGAAGAGCAAAGCTGCCTTTGCGGCGGTCGGCGAAATAGTGCTCCAGCGTTTCCCTGACGGTCCTGAAGGCAATCTCTTCCCACGGTATTTCGGACTCGGTGAAGAGCCGGGCTTCCAGGGTTTCATGGCCAGGATTAAATTCTGTGCTGAGAAGACGGGCGCGGTAAAACAGGTGGACTTGCCCGACGCTCACCACATTCAGGATGGCAAAGAGTTCCTGCATTTCAAACCGGGCACCGGCTTCCTCGTCGGTTTCTCGGGCAGCGCCTTGCGAGGTGGTTTCGCCCATTTCCATGAAGCCAGCCGGTAGCGTCCATTTGCCCCGGCGCGGCTCGATATTGCGCTTGCACAGCAGGACCTGCGCGCCACCTTCACCCCACACCGGCACCGTGCCCACGACGTTGAGCGGGTTGTCGTAGTGCACGGTGTGGCAGGCGGGGCAGACGGCGCGTTCCCTGGTGTCACCGTCATCGGGCAGGCGATAGGCAACGGCGGTGCCGCAAACGCGGCAATGTTTCAGCGGTGGGCGGTGCATTAAATAAGTGTAGCGACTTTGGTCGCCCGATGGCACTCGTGCAGGTCACCATCCGCAATCAGGGTCATCAGCAGGCTGGCCAGGACCACGAAGAGTGTAGCCAGGGCTTCGCGCGGCTTTCAGCGGCTTGTCTCGAGGGCAAAGGGCTGGTGCCCTCGTCAATTCCCAGGGCCAGAATGAGCTGATTGTCAGGGTTGTTGTTTCAGGCGATCCTGATGGCTAGCGTGCCCAGGCCCGTTATGCCGCCTAGCAGGGTGTCCCCCGTTACCACAGCCGCGACGCCCTCGGGCGTTCCGGTGTAAATCAGGTCGCCGGGCTGCAGTTCCCAGGCGGTGGACAGGTGTTCAATGATTTCGCCAACATTCCAGATCAGTTTGGACAGGTCGCTGCGCTGGCGGTCTTTGCCATTGACCTGAAGATAAATTTGGGCATGGGTCACATCGCCAGCCTGTGGCACGGGTGTGATGGGGCCTATCGGCGCGGAGTGGTCATACGCCTTGCCGATGCACCAGGGGCGGCCCTGCTTTTTCATGTCGTTCTGCAAGTCGCGCCGCGTCATGTCCAGGCCCACGGCGTAACCGTAGATGTGCTGGTGCGCGTCGGCCGCCTTGATGTTGACGCCGCCCGTTCCAATCGCCACGACCAGCTCAATTTCGTGGTGCAGGTTGTGGGTCAGGCTGGGGTAGGGGATGGAGCCAGTGCTGCCCGCGTCCACGGCGACAACGGCATCAGCGGGCTTCATGAAGAAAAACGGCGGTTCGCGGCCGGTGTAGCCCATCTCTTTGGCATGATCTTCATAGTTGCGGCCGACGCAATAAATGCGATGAACCGCAAAGCGCGCCTTGGTGCCCACAACCGGCACCGAGACCGTGGCGGAGGGTGTAAATACAAAACTCATGACAACCTTTCTGCCTTGTGTAGGGCTAATGCAACGGTGCAGTGTGCCAGATTGAATTTCAAAACGGTCACGCGGGCCAAACTCGAAGCTCCAGACCTCTTCGTTTCGCCGCAGCGTGCGGGTACCGGAGCCCTCAAGCATCGCCATCATCGAAATACACGCCGTCCTGTTTGAGCAGTTGCTGAAGTTGCTTGACGTTAGTGTTGGCGAACGGCTCGCCCGCTTTCAACTGCGCAGCCGCAGTGCCCGCTGCCTGACCCATCACAAAACAGCCGCCACTGGCACGCGCGGCGGACTGGCCCTCATGCGTCATGGAGGCGCAGCGTCCGGCTACGAGCAAGTTGCTTACGGTGGCCGGGATCAGCATGCGCCAAGGCAGGTCGTTGTAGGCGCGTCCTTGCGCGGCATCAACGTTGCGCGGAAATTTCCAGTCAATCCGGCCATCGCAATGCTGCTCCATGGGCCAGGCGTTGATGCCGATGGCATCCTCAAAGCGTGCCGATGACAAGATGTCTTCGCCGCCCAGCGAATACTGGCCCTGGATTCGCCGTGTTTCGCGGACGCCCACTTGCGCGGCAATGTCGACGATCGCCGATTGCTCAAACCCCGGAACTTCATTGCGCAAGAAGTCGAAAAATTCGGTGATCTGGCGACGGCCGTCGAGTTCGCCGTGGCTCAGCTGGCGCGCATCAGTGGCGTCCATGGCGTTGCCGCTGGCATTGCGAATCTGCGTGACGTTGGCGCGCCATTCGGTGGGGTTTTTCTGTGGCCGAAGAATGGCGCCTTCGCGGGGGAATTTGTAACGCCCCGGCTCGCGCGCCTGGCTTTGCGCCATCAAGGCATTGATGGCCTTGAATTCACCGACTGCCGCCAGAGCGCGGCGCGCATCCACATGGCCCACACGGAACATGGTCGAAGGAAAAAGTGCGCTGCCATGGCCGTCGCCCAGCTCAAACGGCACACCGGCAAAGTTGGCCACATCGGCGTCCCCCGAGCAGTCGATAAAGCGCGGCGCGCGAATCGCCTGACGGCCCGATTTGGTTTCAACGATCAGCGCGCTGATCTGTGGGCCTTCCATGACGACAGCCGCTGCCCAGGCATGAAACAGCAGTTGCACACCGGCGGCCAGCAGCCACTGGTCTGCCGCGCATTTGTAGGCCGAAACATCGTAAGAGCGAACCCGAATGCGGCCCATCATGCCGTCTTGCGGCACATTCAGGCCGCCGAGCGCATCAATACGTTGCAGCAGTTCATCGGCCACACCATGCACTACCTGCTGCATTTCGCCATTTTTTCGGCCATACAAACCGGCAAAATTGGTGACCCCGCCTGCCGTTCCCATGCCGCCGAGGAAACCGTAGCGCTCCACCAGCAGGGTGCGCGCGCCATGCCTGGCCGCGCTCACGCTGGCGGCCAGGCCGGCCGGTCCCCCACCGATCACGACGACATCGAATTCCCCGTAGACGGGCAAGGAACGTGCAGGTTCGGTGATGAAGGACATGAGAGCGCCAAGGGCTCTTTGATAGCGCTTATTCGATCCTGATGCCGCGTGTCTGGATGATGTTGCCCAGAATCGCGGCCTCATCCTTGACGCGGCTCTTCAAGCCCTCGGGCGAGGTGCCCACGGCCTGCCATCCCTGGTTGAAGAGTTTTTGCCGCGTCTCTGCATCGCGCATGATGCGGGGCACTTCCTGGCTCAGCCTTGTTTGGGCTGCTTTGGACAGGCTGGACGGGCCAATCAGCGCCGTCCACACCTCCAGATTAACGTTCTGCACGCCGGCCTCGGATAGCGGCGGCACTTCCGGCACCAGGGCACTGCGGCTCCCGGCCAGCCCAATCGCCCTGAGTTTGCCGGAGCGCACGTGCGGCATGGCCACACCCGGCGGGATCAGCGCCATCTGGATCTGGCCGCCCAGCATGGCGGTGACGACCTGCGGATTGCCCGGATAAGGCACATGAACCGGCGTGACGCCCGGCATGCGGCTCTTGATCAATTCCATGCCCAGATGGCCCACCGAGCCATTGCCCACTGAACCGTAGTTCCATTGGCCACCACCCTGGCGGGCCGCCGCGAAAAATTCAGAGCCACCCGGCTGGCTGGCCGGTGCGACCAGTATCAACGGCGCGGTGGTGAGAAGCGAGATGGGGGCAAAGTCCCTGGCTGGGTCGTAGGGCAGCTTGGGGAAAAGCTGCTTGGCCGATGTCAGGTTGCCATTGATGGCGACACCCAGCGTGTGGTCGTCAGTGGCTTTGGCGACCTGATCGGCGGCAATGTTGCCGGAAGCGCCTGGCCGGTTGTCAATGATGACGGGCTGGCCCAGTGCTTTGGCCAGAGGCTCGGCCAGTGTGCGCGCGACCATGTCGGGCGTTGAGCCGCCAGGAAAACCCACCAGCAGATGCACGGGTTTGCTCGGCCAGGCCGCACCGGTTTTTGGTTTTGTTATGCTATTTTGTGCTCCAGCCAATACAGGTAGGGCGCAAGCAGCTATTAAAAGTGTAGCGCTGGAGAGCGCAGCAAACGTTTTCATGAAGTTCTCCTCAGGTTTTTTTCAGACTCTATTGGAACAGCTTTGAAGGCTCGATCCACTGGTATATCCACATCAGTCCGGCTAAACCGGCGCTCTCGGTACCGCTTTTGGAACATCTGGTCGCGCAACTCGCGCTGAACGCCCGCTACGTGGTAGATGTCACCCTAAGAATAGGGCTTGTTAGCCCCGTTTATTGTCGCTGCTCAATGCTTCATTCAAGCTGATTTGGCCAGCAGCTTGAAGTGTTCAACGGTGGGTGGGTCCGCAAAAAATGGCCCGACAATGGCGCGCCACTCGGCAAACGCCGGCGACTGGCGAAAATCAACGGTGTGGTTTTCCAGGGTTTCCCAAAAGATCTGCAACACATAGCGCTCGGGGCTTTCAATGCCTTTGTTGATTTTGAAACCCTGAAAGCCCTTGGCTCTGGAAATAACGGTGCTGATGCCGCGCTGGATGGCTTCGTCAAAAGCGGTCTGCTGGCCGGGGTGAATGCGGATATCGGCGAGTTCGAGAATCATGATGGCTCCGGTCTGGTTTTTTTCGTCCTTGAATGGCAACTTTAACGCCAAACCGTCCAGACTTATTCTTTGGCCACCTGCAGCACCAGCTTGCCAAAGTTTTCGCCGTTGAAGAGCTTGAGCAGGGTCTCGGGGAAAGAGTCCAGGCCCACCACCACGTCTTCCCTGCTTTTCATGGTGCCCGCTTTCAGATAGCCGGCCATTTCTGCCACGGCCAAATGGTAGCGATCGGCGTAGTCAAACACCACAATGCCTTCCATGCGGGCGCGGTTCACCAGCAGCGACAGGTAGTTG
Source organism: uncultured Polaromonas sp. (assembly GCA_964371235.1). Taxonomy (GTDB): domain Bacteria; phylum Pseudomonadota; class Gammaproteobacteria; order Burkholderiales; family Burkholderiaceae_C; genus Polaromonas. The sequence continues at coordinate 56,075 of CAYJMW010000005.1, read as the reverse complement.
GCCGGGCCTTTGACCGGTGTGGTGTTGTTGTACTGGCTGATGGCGCCGCAAATGATGATGCGCGCGCCGCGCGTGATGCGGGTCAGCACGGCATCGAGAATTTCGCCGCCGACGTTGTCAAAATAAATGTCCACACCTTTCGGGCAATGCTCTTTCAGGCCCGCCTTGACATCACCGGCCTTGTAGTCGATGCAGGCGTCAAAGCCCAGCTCGTTGACGACCCAGTCGCACTTGGCCTTGCCGCCGGCAATACCGACCACGCGGCAGCCCTTGAGCTTGGCGATCTGGCCGACGGTTTGGCCGACGGCCCCGGCCGCGCCGGACACCACCACGGTTTCCCCGGCTTTCGGCCGGCCCACGTCGAGCAGGCCAAAGTAGCCCGTCATGCCGGGAATACCCAGCACGTTCAGCCAGGGCGTCAAGCCCAGGCGCGCGTCGATCTTGAAGATGCCGCTGCGCTTGATCTGGTCCTGTGGAATGAGGCAGTATTCCTGCACATCCAGCCCGGCGTTGACATAGTCGCCGACGTCAAACGCCGGATTTTTTGACGCGATGACTTTGCCCACACCGCCTGCTCGCATCACAGCGCCTATTTCTACCGGAGGGATGTAGCTTTTACCCTCGTTCATCCAGCCGCGCATCGCCGGGTCAAGCGAAAGGTACAGGGTTTTAACCAGAACGCCGCCCGGGCCAGGGTCGGCTACCGGCTCGGCGGTGAAGGCCCAGTTGGCGCGGGTGGGAAGGCCGACGGGGCGGCTGGCCAGGCGCACCTGGTGGTTGCCCAATGAGGTGAGTGGGTTCATGACGGGTCTCGGCTGAAGGGAAGGGGGTATCTATGCAGCCGCGAATGGTAGCGGCAACCGGCGCGCTGCCCAGTCGCGCAGGCGATTCGTTGCGGGCCATCCCGTTGCGGTGCTGCGCAGGAACGCCATTTCAGTTTATGCTTTCGGCATGAAGCTTCACAACTATTTCCGTTCTTCCGCATCGTTTCGGGTCCGGATTGCACTTGAACTCAAGGGCCTGAGCTATGAGTACATTGCCGTCCACCTTGGCAGGGGGGATCACAGGAAAACACCCTTTGCAGACCTGTCCGCCGATACACTGGTGCCGCTGCTGGAGGCGGATGGTGCAAGGCTGTCGCAATCGATGGCGATCATTGAATACCTTGACGAAAAGCATCCCAAGCCAGCCCTGCTTCCCGCTGATGCGCTGGGCCGCGCCAGGGTGCGGGCCCTGGCCCAGTCGATCGCGTGCGAAATTCACCCCCTTAACAACCTGCGTGTGCTCAAGTACCTGGTGCGGGAGCTCAAGGTTGAGGAAGAGGCCAAAAACACCTGGTACCGGCACTGGGTGCGCGAGGGTCTGGAAGCCTTCGAGCGCCAACTGAACCAGTTGCCTGCGTCGACCTACTGCCATGGCGACACGCCCACCTTGGCTGATTGCTGCCTGGTGCCGCAAATCTTTAACGGCCAGCGCTTTGACGTGAACTTTGATCGGCTGCCGCGCACCATGGCGGCCTTCGATGCCTGCATGGCGCTGCCCGCCTTCCAGAAGGCGCAACCGTCGGCTTGCCCCGACTACGAAGCCTGAATTTGGTGTGGTGTTGCATGCTTGATGGCACAAATAAAACCGATGGATTCTTGTTCAGGGCAAGGCGAAAACCGCAGCAATAGTCACACTATTGCGAGGATTGGCAACGCAGCCATGGGCAAAAAGACGCGGTTTTCTGTGCCATATAGCGTGCAACACCACACCAGGCCCAACGCGATGCATCCCGATTGGCTGATTCCCGACTGGCCCGCCCCCAGGAGCGTCCGGGCGGTGTTCACGAGCCGTGCCGGTGGGGTGTCCGCGCCGCCGTATGACAGCATGAACCTGGGTGATCATGTGGGCGATCTGCCGGGGCATGTGGCCGAAAACCGCGCCTTGCTGCAGCGCGCTACCGGCGTGCGCGCGGTATTTCTCCAGCAACTGCATGGCAGCGATGTGCTGACGTTGGGCACTGACACCCCTGACGGACAGCCAGCCGACGCCAGCGTCACGGGGCAGCGCAAACTGGCCTGCACCGTCATGGTGGCCGATTGCCTGCCGGTGCTGCTGGCTACCGAGGGCGGCGAGGTCGTGGCTGCGGCGCACTGCGGCTGGCGCGGACTGGCGGGCGTGGGTGGCGAAAACGGGAATGATGTTTTGGCTTCTGTTTATGAGTCTTTCAGTGCGCTGGCCCATATGGAACAAGCGCGAGCAGCTACCAAAACAATAGCATGGCTGGGGCCTTGCATTGGCCCGACGGCGTTTGAGGTAGGCGCTGAAGTGAAGGCGGCGTTTGAGGCGGTGCAGCCAGAATCGGGCCGCTCCTTTGTGGAAAAAGGGCAGGGCAAATATCTTGCCGATCTGCCTGCACTGGCTCGTCTGCGCTTGCAGTCGCTGGGCATCAGCCGGATTTATGGCAATGATGGCAGCGCGCCCTGGTGCACCGTGCGCAATGCGTCACGGTTCTTTTCGCACCGGCGCGACGCTGGCATCAGCGGCAGCGGCTTGGGTACCACCGGGCGCATGGCAGCCTGCATCTGGCTCGACTGACACGCCGTTGCCTTGGCTGACGGCCAGGTATTGCGCCCGCGCCGCGGCTTCGCGTTTTTTGATCGACCTGCTGCGCGCAGGCGCGCCCATCAGGTAAAGCACCAATAGCACCGGCCCCGCGCCATAGAGTACAAAGGTAATCAGGGCGCCCAGCAGTGTTCCGCTGCTGCTGGTGGCCTCGGCAACACTCATCATGAGCACTACATAGATCCAGGCGATGACAATCAAATACATAAAACTCTGAGCTCGGTCCGGAAATCAAAAGCAAATCCTATGATACTAAAGGTGAACCAGAAAATGGCACCATGATTCGATACGATCGGGGATAAGAGATGAATTCCGAGGCAAACTGGGCCCAGGCGGCCCGACATCTGCAAGAGACCCTTGGTGCGGGCTGGCAGCAGGCCATGGGCGCGCTGGCAACGTCGGGCCAGGCGGCGGGTTTTCCGATGCAGGCGCTGCCAATGCCTGATCTCTCCCGGCCCCCTCAGGCGGCGCCATCGATTCAGTTCGACCCGCTCAAGCTGCAATCACTCCAGCAGCGCTACCTCGAAGATGCAACTGCCTTGTGGAACCAAGGCCTGCAGGCTGGCAACGCCGCCCCGGCAGCGTCTGACCGGCGGTTTTCCGCCGAGGCCTGGCAGGTCAATCCGGTTTCGAAATTTTCGGCCTCGGCCTATATGCTCAATGCGCGCACCCTGATGGGCCTGGCCGAGGCCGTGCAGGGCGATGCCAAAACCAGGGCGCGTGTGCGCTTCGCGGTCGAGCAGTGCCTGGCAGCAACCGCGCCCAGCAATTTTTTGGCCCTGAACGCCGAAGCCCAGCAAAAAGCCATCAGCAGCCAGGGCGAAAGCATTGCGCAAGGCCTGACCAACCTGCTCCATGACCTGAAGCAGGGGCATGTCTCGATGACCGACGAGAGCGTGTTCGAGGTCGGCAAGAACGTTGCCACCACCGAGGGCGCGGTGGTCTTTGAAAACGAGTTTTTCCAGTTGCTCGAATACAAGCCACTGACCGCCAAGGTGTATGAACGGCCTTTCCTGCTGGTTCCGCCCTGCATCAACAAGTTCTATATTCTTGATCTGCAGCCCGACAACTCGCTGATCCGCTACGCCGCCGCTCAAGGCCACCGCACCTTCGTGGTGAGCTGGCGCAATCCTGATCAATCGATGGCCGGCAAGACTTGGGACGACTACATCGGGCACGCCGCCATCAAGGCGATTGAAGTGGTGCAGGAAATCACCGGCGCCAAAACCATTAACGCCCTCGGGTTCTGCGTGGGCGGAACGATTTTGGGCACGGCGCTGGCGGTGCTGGCCGCGCGTGGCCAAAAGCCGGTGGCCAGTGCCACGTTTTTGACCTCCTTGCTCGACTTCACCGATACCGGCATTCTGGACATTTTCATTGACGAAACTTCCGTCAAATACCGCGAAGCGGAAATGGGGCAGGGCGGGCTGCTCAAGGGGCAGGAACTTGCATCGACCTTCAGTTTTTTGCGTCCCAATGATCTGGTCTGGAACTACGTGGTGGGAAACTACCTGAAAGGTGAAACGCCGCCGCCGTTTGACCTGCTTTACTGGAACAGCGATTCCACCAATTTGCCGGGGCCGTTTTACGCCTGGTACCTGCGTAACACCTATTTTGAAAACAACCTGGTCAAGCCCGGCAAAACCGCAGTGTGTGGCCAGAAGGTTGATCTGGGCAAGGTCGATATGCCGGTTTATATTTACGGCTCGCGCGAGGACCATATCGTGCCGATTGGCGGGGCGTATGCGTCTACCCAGGTTCTCCCGGGCAAGAAGCGTTTTGTGATGGGGGCATCGGGCCATATTGCCGGGGTGATCAACCCGCCCACCAAGAACAAACGCAGCTACTGGACCCGCGACAAACTGCCGCAAGGCAAATTTCCCGCGGCACAGGCGGACTGGCTCAAAGGTGCGAGTGAACACCCCGGCAGCTGGTGGCCGGACTGGTCCGACTGGCTCAAGGAACACGCTGGCAAGCAGATTGCCGCGCCCAAGAGCTATGGAAGCCGCAAGTACCAGGCTATTGAGCCCGCGCCCGGCCGCTACGTCAAGGTCAAAGCCTGAGGCATCCCAGGAATTCAGTGCAAGATCTCGCTGCAAGATTTCACATCAAGGAGAGACATCATGGAAGATATCGTTATCGTTTCAGCCGCCCGCACCGCCGTCGGAAAATTTGGCGGCGCGCTCGCCAAGACACCCGCCACCGAGCTGGGCGCCATTGTCATTCGCGAGGCCCTGGCCCGCGCCAAAGTGGACCCGGCTCAAGTCGGTGAAGTCATCATGGGCCAGGTGCTGGCAGCCGGCGCGGGCCAGAACCCGGCTCGTCAGGCTTTGATCAAGGCAGGCATTCCGCTGGAAGTGCCGGCAATGACCATCAACACCGTCTGTGGTTCGGGCCTCAAAGCCGTGATGCTGGCCGCCCAGGCCGTCGCCTATGGCGACAGCGAAATCGTGGTCGCCGGTGGTCAGGAAAACATGAGCGCCGCGCCCCATGTGCTGCCGGGTTCGCGCGACGGCCAGCGCATGGGCGACTGGAAGCTGATTGATTCCATGATTGTCGATGGCCTGTGGGACGTCTACAACCAGTACCACATGGGCATCACCGCTGAAAACGTTGCCAAAAAGTACGGAATCACCCGCGACATGCAGGATGCCATGGCGCTGGCCAGCCAGCACAAGGCGGCGGCGGCGCAAGACGCTGGCAAGTTCAGGGACGAGATCGTAGCCGTATCGCTGGCGCAAAGAAAGGGTGACCCGATTATTTTCAGCGCCGACGAATTCCTGAATCGAAAAACCAGTGCCGAGGCTCTGGCTGGCCTGCGTCCCGCATTTGACAAGGCGGGCACGGTCACCGCCGGCAATGCCTCCGGCATCAATGATGGTGCTGCCGCCGTGGTGGTGATGACCGCCAGGAAGGCCGCGTCGCTCGGTCTCAAACCGCTGGCCCGCATCGCCGGTTTTGGCATGATCGGGGTTGACCCGGCCATCATGGGCATGGGCCCGGTAGCGGCCTCGCGCAAGGCGCTCAAGCGCGCGGGCTGGAGTGTTGCGGATGTGGACCTTTTCGAGTTGAACGAAGCTTTCTGCGCACAGGCCTGCGCCGTCAACAAGGAACTGGGCGCGGACCCGGCCAAAGTGAATGTCAACGGCGGCGCCACCGCCATCGGTCACCCCATTGGTGCGTCGGGTTGCCGTATTCTGGTCACACTGCTGCATGAAATGCAGCGGCGCGATGCCAAAAAAGGCCTTGCTTCCCTGTGCATCGGCGGCGGCATGGGGGCTGCGCTCGTCATTGAACGCTGATTTCCAGATAAGTTCAGGTAAAAAAGTGGCTTTTACCCAGATAATCAGGGCATGAGCCGCTATTTAATAGATAGCAAAATGGTTTCGTTCGGATCAATCAAATCAAGGAGACAGTAATGACCAAAAAAGTAGCGTACGTCACTGGTGGCATGGGCGGCATCGGCACCGCCATTTGCCAGCGCTTGGCCAAGGATGGTTTCACCGTGATCGCGGGTTGCGGCCCGACGCGTGATTTTGGCAAATGGCTCGGTGAGCAAAAAGCCCTGGGCTACAGCTTCATCGCTTCAGTCGGCAATGTGGCTGACTGGGACTCCACAGTGGAGGCCTTCGCCAAAGTCAAGGCTGAACAGGGTCAGGTCAGCGTGCTGGTGAATAACGCCGGCATCACGCGCGATGGCCAGTTCCGCAAGATGAGCAAGGCTGACTGGGATGCCGTGATCTCGACCAATCTCAACAGCATGTTCAATGTGACCAAGCAGGTCATCGAAGGCATGATCGAATCGGGCTTTGGGCGCGTCATCAACATCTCGTCGGTTAACGGCCAGAAGGGCCAGTTTGGCCAGGTCAACTATTCCACGGCCAAGGCCGGCCTGCACGGCTTTACCATGGCACTGGCGCAGGAAGTGGCCGGCAAAGGCGTGACCGTCAACACCGTGAGCCCGGGCTACATCGGCACCGACATGGTCAAGGCCATACGCCCCGATGTTCTGGAGAAAATTGTTGCCACCGTGCCCGTCAAGCGCCTGGGCGAACCGAGCGAAATTGCCTCCATCATTTCATGGATTGCCTCGGAAGAAGGCGGCTACTCCACCGGCGCTGACTTCTCGGTCAACGGCGGTTTGCACATGGGTTGAGAAAGGGAGTAGAGCGACTGAAACCGGCAGCAGTGATTCGTTCCGTGACCACTGGATGGCTGGAATATGAGTGCCAGGCTATCAGGGTTTTTTTGATGGCAGCGAGCGAAAAAAAAGCCGCATCGAACAGGTCGATGCGGCGGATAGGGCCAGAAAGGTGGCCGCTGGACAGTGCTCAGTACTTGAGCTTGAGCTTGTCCATTTGCTCCTTGGTAATGCCTGGCACGTCACCCTTTTTGTTCCAGCGATTGAGGTTCCACGCACCGTCGCCCACCCAAGCCTTGACCAGGGTCAGGTTGGCCGCCCGCTCGGCATCGGTTTCACCCAATTGTTTGTACATGTTGCCCGGTTTCTTGTCAGGGGTGTTGCTACCGTCGTCAAGCCGGCGCATCAAGGCGCCTGTGTCAGGCCAACCGACCAGTTGCAGCAGGGTCTCATAGGTATCGGTGCGCGGGCCAAGCTTTTCCTTTTTGTACCTTTTCTCGTCGAGCTTGAACTCAGCCAGCGTTGGCGCATCAGCGCCATGGCATTCGTCGCAATTGGCCTTGATCAGCGGGGCGATATCTTTGCGGTAGGTAACGTCCTCCGCGGCAAAGGTTGGGAGAGTCAGGCTAAGCCCGGCTAGGGCAATGGCAAGTTTATGTTTCACGGTCAAGCCTTTCAGTTTTTGTGAGATGAAGAAATAATCGAAACTAGTCAAACTTGATATCGCGTGGCCCGGGCCCTTCGGGCTCACTGTGCGCAATGCCAAAGTGGCAGTCAATGCAGGTCAAATTCTCGCTCGCCATCTTGGCGTGGCGCGCCTGCGCCTTGGCTGACTGCAGGTCGTGACTCATCTTGTCAAACTTGTGGCAGTTGCGGCATTCCAGCGAGTCGGTCTGCTTCATGCGCTTCCAGACGTGCTTGGCCAGTTCATAACGCTTGGCCTCGAATTTCTCTTTGGTGCTGATCGAGCGCGTGATGAAATGCCCGTACAACTCCCCGGTGGCCTGAAGCTTGCGCAATAACAGGGGACCGACGGCGCGCGGCACATGGCAGTCGGGGCAAATGGCGCGCACTCCCGTGCGGTTCTGGTCGTGAATGGTGCCCTTGTACTCGGCATACACGTTGTCTTTCATCTCGTGACAACCGGTGCAGAACTCTTCGGTACTGGTCCAGGCCAGGCCGGCGGCACCAGCGAGCACCAACAGTGCTGATGCGAAGAAACCCAGGATTGCCAAGCCCAGCACCAGCTTCCAGCGGGCGCGCATTTTTTGAAGCAAGTTGGTCATTTTTGTTGTCCGTTATGGTTGAATCAACTGCCTAACGCGACAGGATGTAGCGAATGAGGTTCTTGATTTGAGCTTCGTCCTTGGACTTGACCATGGTGTGTTCTTCTTCTACATCGTCAACCTTGACCTTTGGGCTGGTCGTGAGGTGCGTGAACAGTTTGGCTTCGGCATCCGCCTTGCCTTTGTACTTGGCCGCGGTTTTTTTGAAGGCTGGGCCGCTTTTTTCTTTGTCAACCGAGTGGCACTTGGTGCACTTGCTCAGCTTGAGCAGCGCCTCGGCGGATGCGACATCCACTGTTTGGGCTTGCGCCAGCAGTGCGACCGACGACAATGAAACGGCCAAGGCGGCCAGACGGAATTTTTGAAAAGTGACGTTGCGCATGAGTAGTGCCTTAAAAAAGAAGGGGCCGTTGAAGTCCGGATATTTATGGGTTCCAGCGTAACTGGATGGAGCAATTCTTATCAGGGCTTATGGAGTAAATATACGCTCAAAGAAATTGTGGTTATTGATGCAGGTCAAGCTATTTATGACTCATAACTAGCGCACGGCGTCGCTGATCTCCAGCGTGATGCCGCGCGTACCCACCGCAACAGTGGCGGTGAGTCCCTGCAGGTCACCGGGTTGCGGCATCGGGTTGCCGCTCTTGCTGACGCGCGCACCCACCTGCACTTCGCTAGCCGTTGACAGGCGCATGGCCGGGCTCATCGCCAAGCTGTCGTCAAGCGTGAATTCAAGCGGCAGATCTTTCACCTGCTTGCGTAAAACGGCCAGCGGTGCCTTGCTGCCCTTCACGGGCCGCGCGAAAATGAAGACCGTGTCCTCGGGCGAAGTCTGGGCTCTTAGCTTTTCGGCCAGCGTTACGCGGCCCTTAATTGCGGCACCTTCGCCCGCCGCCGCTGCGCCTTGCACGCCCATGTCCATGCCACCCATGCTACCCTGGATCGTGGTACTTGTTGACGGCTTGGTGGTCGCAGGCTGTGCCGGTAAACCGGCGCGCTGGCGTGCCTCGGCCAATGCGCCTTGCAGTTGGCTTGTCATCGCGCTGTCCGGCTCCAGTGTGCGCAAGGCGTGCTCCCACAGTCTTGCCGCGGCTGCCGCGTCGCCGCGGTTGAAGGCCAGCGTGCCCGACAGCGACAAGGCCTTGACGTTGTCAGGATCAAGGACTAAAGCCTTGGCAATGAGCTTTTCCGGTTCGCCGTCAAGGCTGTTGCCGTTGTTTGAACCCAGCGCGTCAGCCAGGTCGGCATAACCCTGCGCCTCCTTGGGCCTGAGCTCGATGACTTTTTGATAGGCTGGAACGGCCTCCGCGTGCCGACCGAGCACGCTGTAAGAGCGGCCCAGCATGGTCCAGCCTTCGGCATCGTCGGGTGTCGTTTTCAGGCGCTGCGCCAGGCGATCAATCATTGCCTCGATCTGCGCGGCGCCCACGGGTTCTGCCGGATTGGCCGCAACAGCCGAGCCGGGACTGGCCGACAGCCCCGCCCGATTGCCAAGCCAGGCATAGCCCGCGGCAGAGAACACGAGCAGGAAGGTAACGAGACCCAGCACCAATCGGCGCGACGGTCGGGGCTGCTGGGTCGAGGTATCGGCGGCGGCCTCCCTACCGGAAGGCTGGATGACGGCGGACAGAAGTTCTGACTGGAGACGCTCGCGCGCATCACGCGCTGCCTCCGCGGTCAGCACACCATTGCCAATCAACTCGTCAAGCTGGGCAATTTTTTGTTTCAGTTCATCGATTCGGGACATGGCTGGCGTTTTCGTGGTTGTCGGTGTGGGTGTCAGTGTCGGGATCGGGATCGAAGGCATCGTCACCCAAGCGCTGGCGTCGGCGCAGCACGATGAGCAGTGCCCCAAGTGCCAGCGCGAGCAGCGCGGCGGGGCCAATCCACAGTAGTGCAGTGGTGGTTTTGAAAGGTGGGCGATACAGCACAAAGTCGCCGTAGCGCTGGGTCATGTAGTCGAGGATTTGGCGCTCGCTCTGGCCGCGCGCCATCATTTCGCGAATCTGCTGGCGCAAATCCACCGCCAGATCCGCGTGTGAATCAGCAATGGTCTGGTTCTGGCACACCAGGCAGCGCAATTCGCTCGCCACCGCCATCATGCGTGCTTCAAGTTCCGGGTTTGCCGAGGCAGACTCGGCCTCGCGAGCCTGTATCGAACCTGCGGCCAGCGCAAGACACACGCACAGCAGTGCGCGGCGCAGTGATCGTTCAAACATTGAGTTCCTTGAGCAAGGGTTCAATTTTCTCGCGCAGCACATCCGGCGTGATCGGGCCGATCTGCTTGTAGCGAATGACGCCCGCGCGGTCGATGATGAAGGTTTCCGGAACGCCATAGACGCCGAAGTCAATGCCGATCAGGCCCTTGGCATCAACCAGGATATCGGTATACGGATTGCCGAGCTGTCCAAGCCAGCGCATGGCATCCTCGCGCTTGTCCTTGTAGTTCAGGCCGTAAACCGGCACGCCGCCCGTGCGCGCGTACGCCATCAGCACCGGATGCTCCTCCCGGCAGGCGACGCACCATGACGCAAAAACGTTAAGCATCCACACCTTGCCGAGCATGTCTTCCTTGCGCAGCACGCGCTCCGGCGCGGCCAGCGTGGGTGCCGAGAAGGCGGGCGCCGGCTTGCCGATGAACGGCGACGGCACCTCGCGCGGGTCGAGCATCAAGCCGCGAGCAAGGAACAGCGCCAGCACCAGGAAGATGCCCAGCGGCCACAGCAGGCGGGTCTTCATGCGGCGCCACCCGCGCTGCCGGCCTGGGCGGGCAGTTCATCCGATTGGGCTTGGCGCCGGCGGTAGCGCCGGTCGCTCGCCGCCATCCCACCGCCGAGCATCATGATCAGGCAGCCGCCCCAGATCCAGACGATGAAGGGCTTGTGCTGCACGCGCACAACCCATTCGCCTGATGGAAGCTGTTCTCCCATCGAGACGTAGATGTCGCGCAATGGGTTGCTGTCCACCGCTCCCTCGGTCATGGGGTTGGTTTGCACGCGGTAGATGCGCTTTTCGGGCAGCAGCATGGCAATGATCTGGCCATCGCGGCTCACTTCGATCTGCCCTTGAGTTGCCTGGTAATTCGGACCTGCAATCTCCCTGATGTTGAGCATGCGGAAACGGTAGCCTGCCAGCTCGGTGCTGGTGTCCGGGCCCATTTTCACGTCGCGCTCGGTCTCGTAGGTCTTGACCATCGCCACGCCGAAGGCGAATACCGCGACACCCAGGTGCGCGACCATCATGCCAAGCATGGCTCGCGGCAGCAGCCGCCATCGCGCAAGCACGCTGGTCTGCATACCTGACGGCCGCAGGCGTTCGATCAGATCAAGGCCGAGGCTGGTGACGATCCAGAAGGCCAGCGCCAAGCCGCCCGTCGCTACCAGTCCAATACGTCCGGCAGCCCAGCCGACAAGCAGCGCGGCAGCCACTGCCGCGGGCAAGGCCCAACGCAAGCGCCGCATCAGATTGCCGGGCTCATCGTTCTTCCAGCGCACCAGGGGGCCAATACCCATCGCAAACATGACCGGCGCCATCAGCAAGCCAAACACCACTTCAAAGTAAGGCGCGCCGACGGAAATCTTGCCCAGCCCGAGTGCATCGAGGAACAACGGGTACAGCGTGCCCAGCAGCACCGCGCCGGTGGCCGCGATCAGCAGCATGTTGTTGAGCAGCAGCATGGATTCCCTGGACAGCAGGCCAAAGCGCTGGCCCAGTCCCACCTTCGGCGCACGCCAGGCATACAGCAGCAGCGAGGCACCGATGACCACCACCAGAAAGCCCAGGATGAACAGGCCGCGCCTCGGATCGGTGGCAAAAGCATGAACCGACGACAGCACACCGGAGCGAACCAGGAAGGTGCCCATCAGGGACAACGAGAATGCCACGATTGCCAGCAAGACAGTCCAGACCTTGAAGCTGCCGCGCTTTTCAGTGACAGCCAGTGAGTGGATCAGGGCCGTTCCCGCCAGCCAGGGCATGAACGAAGCGTTCTCGACCGGATCCCAGAACCACCAGCCGCCCCAGCCGAGTTCGTTGTAGGCCCACCAACTGCCCAAGCCAATACCGAAGGTGAGAAATATCCAGGCGGCCGAGGTCCAGGGGCGTGTCCAGCGCGCCCAGGTGGCATCAAGCTGACCGCTCAGCAACGCGGCAATGGCAAATGCATAGGCGACCGAGAATCCCACGTAACCCATGTACAGCATGGGCGGATGGATCACCATGCCCGGGTCTTGCAGCAGCGGGTTCAGGTCGCGGCCATCGGCCGCGGCCGGCAGCAGTCGCTCAAACGGGTTAGATGTGATCAGGGTGAACAGCAAGAAGCCGACTGCCACCAGTCCCAGCACACCGAGGATGCGCGCCACAAATGCCCTCGGCAGGCTGTCGCTGAAAGCGGCGACCGCCACGGTCCAGACATTGAGCATGAGCATCCACAGCAGCAGCGAGCCCTCGTGGCCACCCCACACCGCCGCCATGCGGTATGGCAAGGGCAGCGCCGAGTTGGAGTTCGACGCGACATACAGCACCGAGAAATCATTGCCCACGAAGGCCACTGTCAGGCAGGCAAACGATGCCGCGACCAGCGCGAACTGCAACCATGCCAAGGGCCGTCCGAGCGCCATCCAGTCGGCGCGCCCGCGCTGGGCGCCGGCCAGCGGCAGCACGCCTTGCGCCAAGGCAACGCCGAGGGCCATGATCAAAAACAGGTGACCTAGTTCGGGGATCATGGCTTGGCTCCTACCAACGTGCCGGTTGTTTGAGCCTTGGCCGCGGCGGCCTGTTTCAAGGCCTCGGCGGCTTCTGGCGGCATGTAGTTTTCATCGTGCTTGGCGAGCACTTCGCGCGCGGCGAATACACCGTCGCTGCCCAGTTTGCCCTGGGCCACCACACCTTTGCCTTCCTTGAACAGGTCAGGCAGGATGCCTTCAAACCGGACTGGCACGGTTTGGAGCGTGTCGGTGACGATGAAACGCACGGTCACGCCGTCGCGCACGACACTGCCCGCCTGCACCAGGCCGCCAACGCGGAAGGTGCGGCCCTGTGGCGCCTCCTTGCTGGCAATTTGCGAGGGTGTATAGAAGAACACCATGTTGCTGTTGAACGCATTGAGCACCAGACCGACGGCAACGCCAACGGCAGCCAGCACCCCAAAGATGATCAGAGCGCGTTTGTGGCGGGGCTTCATGTACGCGACTCCTGGTTATTGATGGCCCGGCGCGCTGCGGCGAGGCGCTGGCGGCCCATCAGCGCCTCGGCCGCCATCACCAGCAGGGTGACGGCATAAGAACCCCACACATAGAGGCCATAGCCGCCCATGTGCCAGAAGTCGTCGAAGGATTTCCAGTTCATTTTTCGGTCTTTCGTTGTGGTGGCGTGGTGGCCGCAAGCGCCTTCACCCATTCGGTGTCAGATTCCTGCTCAAGTACGATGGACCTGGCGCGCGTGAAAACCACCGCGAAACTATAGGCCCAAAAGCTGAAGGTTAGCAGCAGCATTGCGGTCAGCATGGTCATGGCCATGGTTGGCGCGGCCGCCATATTGATGGTGGAACCCTGGTGCAGCGTGTTCCACCAGCGCACCGAAAAGTAAATGACCGGAATATTGACTGCGCCGACCAGTGCCAGCAGCGCGCCGGCATGGGCCGAGCGGCGGGTGTCGTCGATCGCCTCGGTCAGTGCGATGTAGCCCACGTATAGCAGCAACAAGATGAATTCGGACGTAAGCCGCGCATCCCACACCCACCAGGCACCCCAGGTCGGTTTGCCCCACAGCGCGCCGGTCCATAGCGCGATGAACGTAAACAGCGCGCCGGTGGGTGCCAGGGCGCGGGCGTACATTGAGGCCATGCGCGCATTGAGCATCCAGCCCCAGGCCGCCCAGAAGGCCATTACCAGGTAAATCAGCATTGACATCCAGGCCGCCGGCACATGGATGAAGATGATGCGGTAGGCGTCGCCCTGCTGGAAGTCAGTGGGCGCAATTGCAAAGCCAACATACAGGCCTGCCGCGCCGAGCACCAGCGCGACGGCCCAGAACCAGGGTACCAGCCGGCCCGCCAGGACATAGAAACGCGACGGTGCTGCAAAGGTTGACCAGCGTGTCGCGGGAGTAGTGACGTGTGGGTTCATGGCAATCAGTCCATCGAAATGCGCAAGGCTGCCGCAGTGGCCAGCGGAGCCCCCAGGGCGGTGAGAATGAGCAACGCCGCCAGCACTGACAGGTGCGCCTGCGGCGAAAGCCCTGAATCGACCGCGCCGACGGCGCCGGTCCCAAAGATCAGCGCCGGAATCGTCAGTGGCAGCACCAGCAGGAAAACCAGCGCGGCGCCGCTGCGCAGTCCGAGCGTCAGCGCCGCGCCCAAGGCGCCCAGCAGGCTGAGGATGGGGGTGCCCAGAAGCAGGGTGAGCGCCAGCGTGCCGATGCCGGCCGCGCGCATGTCAAACAGCACGCCTATCAGGGGTGCCGCCAGCACCAGCGGCACGCCGGACGAAAGCCAGTGCGCCAGCACCTTGCCCATCACCACCGACAGGAGTGGCTGCGCGGACAGGAGCATCTGCTCAAGCGAGCCATCCTGGTGGTCGCTGGCAAACATCTGTGTCACCGACAGCATGGCCGCCAGCAGTGCGCAGACCCAGACCACGCCGGGCGCCATTTCGCGCAGCATCTGCGGCTCCGGGCCGACGCCGATGGGGAACAGGCCCGCCGCCACGATGAAAAAGCCCAGTGGCAGCAAGGCCTCAATGCGGCGCCTGCGGGCGAGCAGCAGATCGCGTACGGCGACGGACAGTAACAGGTTGCTCATGAAGCGCAACGCCAGGGTTCGAGGTCGAATTCGCGCGCGCCAGTCAATTCGACCGACTGGTGGCTGGTCAGCAACACGGCGCCACGCCGCAGGGCATTGGCTTGAATCATGGTGCTGAGAATGGCCACGCTGTGGGCGTCGAGCGCATCAAAAGGCTCATCAAGAACCCAGGTGCGCGGTTGCTCGTCGAGCACCAGCCGGGCCAGCGCGCCGCGCCGCCGCTGTCCTTGCGAGAGGGTTCGCACCGGCGCATCACATCGCTGCGCCAGGCCCAGATGGTCCAGCGCCTGGTGGGCGCGCGCGCTCGGCTCGTCCAGCCCCGCCAGCACAGCCAGGAAGGCCACCGATTCAGCCAGCGTGAGATCATCCTTGAGCGCATTGGTGTGCCCGATATAGACTGTGCCCTGCCGGGCCTGAGCTCGAGCCTGCCCAAGCGGTTTGCCGCCCCAGGTCACTTCGCCTCCGGCCGGCTGTGACAGCCCGGCCAGGATGCGCAGCAAGCTGGTCTTGCCGCTGCCATTGGTGCCGCGCAGCCATGTGATGCTGCCTGGTTCGAGTTCCAGTTCCAGATTGCGAAACAGCAGGCGTCGCCCACGCTGGCAAGCAAGGGCGCGAGCGGCTAGCGGGCCGGTTGACGGCAGCGGCGGAGCGGGAGAGGGGGGTGACGGATTCAAATTTGAGGTGCAACGATGCCAGTGCGTAAGTGTAGCGGCTTCAAACAGTGCATTCGACTGCGGGCACCACCTGCAGCGCGCATCCATCGCCAGACGCTGTGAGCTGCGGCCGGGCAATTTATCAGGATTTCTTCCAAATTGACATTCTCCAGTAACTCAAGCAGGACGCATTATTTTCCTGCTGCGGTACCAAGTGTAGAGCCACACCGTGCGTAGCATATGGGACCAGTCGCTCCAATCTCACTGGTACCTGGCCGCGTGGTGTTGTGGTTGACGGGTGGTGCCAATGGCACCATCAAATGTTTTCGCTGTGGCACTTTTTTCCTCGCAGGTGGCCGCTGATGATGTGCAGCACGGAATCCGGTTTTTTTTCCGTGCCCAAAAAAAAGAGGAGACCCCCATGAACGTCAAACCGTGGCTGAAATTCATCATGTTTGCCTGCGGCCTGTTGCTCGCGGCGACAGTGCGCGCGGAAATTCCGAAGGAAACTTACGACGCGCTCAAGCTGGACAAGTCGGCTACGCCCAATCAGTTGCATGAAGCGCTGGTGAAGCGGTACAAGGACCCCGCCCAAGGAGCCGGGCGCGGGACGCTAGCCAAATACTGGGAGCCGATTCCGTTCAGCAAGTACCTTGATCCGGCCTCTTTCTACAAGCCACCGTCAGCGGTCAAGGAAGTCGCGACCCGCCAGGAGTGCGTCAAGTGCCACACGGACGAGACACCGGTATGGGTCAACTCCTGGAAGAAGAGCGCGCACTCCAATCTGGACCAGATTCGCAAGTTGTCTTCCGGGGATGCGACCTATTACAAGAAGGCCAAACTGGAGGAGGTCGAGAACAACCTGCGCTCGCTGGGCAAACTCGGCGCGAGCGAGCAACTTAAAGAGGTTGGCTGCATCGACTGTCACGTTGACGTCAATACCAAGAAGACCGCTGACCACCGCGCCGACCTGCGCATGCCGACCGCCGACGTTTGCGCCACCTGCCACCTGCAGGAGTTCGCCGAGCGTGAGTCGGAGCGCGACACCATTACCTGGCCGCAGGACCAATGGCCGAAGGGTCGTCCTTCGCACGCGCTGGACTACAAGGCCAACGTCGAGACCACGATCTGGGCTGGCATGCCGCAACGCGAGATCGCCGAGGGCTGCACCACTTGCCACCAGAATCAGAACAAGTGCGACACCTGCCACACACGCCACGAATTCTCGGTGGTTGAATCGCGCCAGCCGCAGGCTTGTGCCACCTGCCACAACGGCGTTGACCACAACAACTGGGAAGCCTATTCCATGTCCAAGCATGGCAAAGTGACCGAGATCATGGGCAAGAACTGGAACTGGAATGTGCCGCTCAAGGACGCGTTCGCCAAGGGCGGCCAGACCGCGCCCACCTGCCAGAGCTGCCACATGGAGTACCAGGGCAAGTACAGCCACAACATGGTGCGCAAGGTACGCTGGGCCAACTATCCTTCGGTGCCAGGCGTCGCGGAAAACATTACTAGCGAATGGTCCGGCAAGCGACTGGAAGCCTGGGTAAAGACCTGCACCCAGTGCCACAGTGAAAGTCTGGCTCGTTCCTACCTGGAACTGATGGACAAGGGCACGCTGCAGGGCCTCGCCAAATACCAGGAGGCGCACAAAGTGGTCGAGAAACTCTACGCGGACAAGCTGCTGCCTGGGCAAACCACCAACCGGCCAGGCCCGCCGCCGCCCGACAAGGACGGCGCGGCCCAGTTCTTCCAGTTGTTCTGGACCAAGGCCAACAACCCATCGTCGATCGAGTTCGAGGTCATGGAGATGGGCGAGAACGACTTGGCCAAGTTGCAGGTCGGCCTGGCCCACGTCAATCCGGGAGGCTGGACCTACACCGAGGGATGGGAGCCGTTGAACCGGGCCTACTCCAAAATTATGAGCGAGGACACCAAGATTCGCGAAATGGTTGCACTGAAGGATCGCCTGGCCAAACTCGAAACGAAACGCACCAGTCTGCTCGACCTCGACAACTCAGGCAACAAGGTGTCGCTGGGTGGTCTTGGAGGTGCCATGTTGCTGGCCGGTGGCATGGCGCTGGTTGGTTGGCGCAGGCGTGAGAAGAGTGATCGCTGACGCGGTGCACGGGCCGCAAACCATGGAAGCATTGCTCGCGCGGCCCGCCAACAAACTCCTCCCGTCGCTGGGATTGCTGCTGGTGGCGGGTGGATTGTTGCTCCTCGGCTGGATTGCTTACTCGTCATGGAATCCTGGTCCAGCCCCCTATCGCTACCAACTGGTGGAAGAGGGTGGCACTGAGAAGTTCCCCAAGCTCGGGCTTGAGTCGTGGAGCGACCTTAAGATCAGCAAGTATGAGATACGGGTCGAGGGTGTGGACCAGCCGGTCGCCGTGGCGCATGTCGCGCGCCGCGGCGACACGGCGCCGGTGATGCTCGGCTGGGAAAACCGCAGCGACGAACCAGCGATATTCGTTGATAGCAGGCCCCCCGAGCTGGCTGCACTGGCGAAGGCGATCAGCAAACATGCGCCAAAGGATGCGGTCGTGCTCGCCTGGTGGGACACCTCGCGCCAGCTCCGGCTTCTTTCCGGCAGCCAGACTTTGTTCACCGCGCATCTGGGCGAGCCGTTCATGGCTCCCTTGGCTTGGCGGGCGCGCAGCGGGCCGATCGGAAAATACGAGCGCGAGTTCTGGAGCGGATCGGCGAGCACCGGGGAACAGCAAAACTTGCAGCAATTTGCCGACGCATTGTCTGGAGATATAGAGACAGGCACGACCGCGCTGCGCCAACTGGCGGGCGGACGCGAAGCCTATGTCGTGGTTCATGTCTCGGACCTCTACAAGCTCGGATTGATGCGCCCGGAGCGTCTTGATGTCGCCTACAAGGACTTCCCGGTGAAAGGCGACCTGCATGGGCCGATCGGCTTTGTCAAGGGCTGGATGCGTGATCACAAATACACCGCTTATGCGCTGCATGAACCTGCGGATGGCGGGGTGCGCGTTTACTTCCTCAGCGACGCAAAAAGTAGCAATACGCTGCTGGCGCAGATGCTGCCGCTCACGACTTCCAGGCCGACCGAGCTGCAGGCGGTGCAACTTGTTTACCAGAACGGCGGCTACTGGGTGTACAAGATTCCCTCCGCCCAGCCTTCCGGCGGTTGATCTCTACTCCTTATCCAATAACGGTGGCACCAGCACCCGCTGCCTTGGTGGCTCTACCCGTTTGGCGGAATAGGCAATACATTGCAACCAGAAAACCATATTGCCCGGAGGCTTCGCAATGAGTTCACGTCTTGTCCAAGTGTTTGCCGCTGTTGCCCTGCTTGCAGGTTTTGTCGCCACAGCGGCGGCCGAGCCGACCTATGAAGGCCGCAAGAAGTGCGGCTCCTGCCATCGCAGCGAGTTGGAGTCCTGGGAAAAAACGGCCCACGCCAAGGCACTCGATTCACTCGCACCCAAGGCCAAGTCCGAGGCCAAGAGGAAAGCCGGACTCGACCTGAATAAGGACTACAGGCAGGACCAGGGCTGCGTTGGTTGCCATTCGACCGGCTTCAATCAGGAAGGAGGCTACGATCCCAAGGAATCTGACCAGTACCTGACCGGCATCGGATGCGAGTCCTGCCACGGCCCCGGTTCGGAGTACCGACTTGTCCATCGTAAGGCGGGCGAGGCGTTTGAGAAAAAGAAACAGACTTCCGCCCGCCAGCTACTCGTCAATGCCGGGCAGGAATTCCAGTTTGCCGAGCGTTGCAACGCCTGCCACATGAATTATGAGGGTTCGCCCTGGAAAGGCGCGAAAAAACCATACACGCCGTTCACACCGAAGGTTGACAAGAAGTACGACTTCGATTTTGGGAAAGCGGTGCGAAACGACAAGGCGATGCACGAGCATTTCAAGCTTGCCGGGACGTTCACGGGGGCACAGGCGCCGTCTTTTCATGACGAGTTCCAGGCCAAGGCCAAGCCAGCGATAAAAGGCAAGGAGAAATGATGGCCAGACGCTTGGGTCGTTACTTTCGGGAACGTGGCGGCGCGCTGTTGCTTGGCGCCGCCTTGGCGGCGGTGCTGGGCACGGCGGTGCTCGGCGGCGAGGCGGCGCTATCGACCACGCAATTTTGCGTGAGCTGCCATTCGATGTCGTACCCGGCGGAGGAATTGAAGAAGTCCACACACTATGGTGCGCTGGGCGCAAACCCAGGCTGTAAGGACTGCCATATCCCACAGGGGCTGTCGAATCTCCATCTCGCGGTGGCGACGCATGTCATCGATGGTGCGCGGGAACTGGTGCTGGAATTCACGCATGACTATTCCGACATCAAAAAATTCAATGCGCGGCGGCCAGAGATGGCCCACGACGCGCGCATGAACCTCAAGCGCTGGGACAGCGTGACCTGCCGGTCATGCCACAAGGACCCGCAGCCTCCAGGCGCGGATGCCAAGACAGCGCACGAGAAAATGCGCACGCAAAAGGCGACCTGCATCGACTGCCACCAGAATCTGGTGCACAAGAAGGTGCCCGAGACCGACCTCACCGCCAGCCTTGCTCAAGGCAAGATGGTGTTGAAGAAAGACAACTGAGTGCGCTGCTGCGGCGGTATTGTTGCCCTTCGATAAGCTACTTTTCAACTGGTACCAGACTGTGAGTCCGTTCTGGCACTATGGAGTCTTCCAATTTGCGTTCTATCATGGGGCCAGAACCAGCGCGAAATTGCGTTGGGAGGAGGGGGCCATGGAAATTCCCATCGCACTCGATCACGGTAGCCGCCAATCGCTGCAAGGCCAGATCTTCGAGCAGTTCCGCCGCCTCATCCTCGGCGGAAGGCTGAAGCCGGGCACGCCTGTCCCGGCCAGCCGCGCGCTGGCCGAGCAACTTGGCGCGTCGCGCAACACCGTTATTCTTGTGTATGACCGATTGATTGCGGAGGGTTATCTCCAGGCGCGCGAAGCGATAGGCACCTATGTGAGCTTTGACCTGCCCGAGACCTGCCTCGCCGCATCCCGTACGGTTGCCGCCCCGTCACCCGCTCAGGGCGATTCATTTGCCCACCTCGATATCCCGTTTATCGGTCGCGCACAGGCCGTGGTGAACGCCCAAGCGCTCGCCTTTGACTTCTGGCTCGGTCGGCCTGACCCGCATTCCTTCCCGGCCAAGGCTTGGCATCGCCTCATCAGCAAGGCGCTTACAACCGCAGGTGCGCGCTTTACCGAGTACCGCGACCCGGACGGACTGCCCGAGTTGCGGGAAGTGATTGCCGGCCATCTGGGAGCGGCGCGTGGAATCAGTGTCTCGCCCGAGCAGGTGATCATCACGTCGGGCGCGCAGGAAGGGCTGAACCTGGTGGCGCGACTGTTCGTGAGGGATGGGACGCGGGTCGCCACGGAGAATCCATGCTACCAGGGCGCCGCGTTTCTCTTCGAAAGCTATTGCGCCGAGCTGGTACCGGTGCCGGTGGATGAAGCGGGACTGGACGTGGAGCAATTGCCGAAAGACGGCGTAAGGCTCGTTTACGTCACTCCCTCGCATCAATACCCCATGGGTTTCACGCTTTCGCTTGAGCGCAGGCTCAAACTGATTGATTGGGCGCGGCGTTGCGGCGCGTATATCATCGAGGATGATTACGACTCGGATTTTCGCTACCGCGGCTCGCCGCTCACGGCGCTCATGGGGCTGGATGAACACGGCTGCGTGATATATCTCGGCACCTTTTCCAAATCCATCGGCGCGGGATTGCGGCTCGGCTATCTCGTGGTGCCGAAAGCACTGGTGAAGGCAGCACGCACCGCCAAGACGCTGCTTGACAATGGCCATCCCTGGCTGGATCAGGCGGTGATGGCCGAATTCATCCGCGGCGGTTCCTACGCCAACCACCTGCGCCGCATCCGCCATCTCTACAACGAGCGACGCGATTGTTTGGTGGATGCACTGCGGATGCACTTCGGCGACGTGCGGCTCTCCGGCCTCGAGAGCGGTATGCATCTCGCTTGGCACCTGCCAGAGCATTACCCCAGCGCGTCCGAGCTACAAAACCTGGCGCTTGGGCAAGGCGTGGGCATTTATTCACTCGGCTCCGGGGCGGCCCATGACTACGGAGGATGCGATTACAGCGAGCGCACCGTCGTGCTCGGTTTCTCTTCACTCGATCAATACCAGATCCGTGCGGGCATCCAGCGCATTGCCGACGCACTGGCAGGCCTGCCGACGAGTTCTCTACTTCCTGTAGCATTGAGTTGAGCGCGTATCAGTGCGATGAGCGGCGCTATTCTTGAAATAATGTCCTCTACTTTTGGACAAGAGAGCATTGTGTGACTCAATCTGCCCCACCTTCCTTGCATGTTTCCCGGCTTCGCATTTGCCGGGCCGACTACCGTAATTCCGTGCATGCCAGCGCGCTGGTCGCGCTGCTCGATGATTACGCACAAGACCCGGCCGGTGGCGGCGAGCCCCTCAGTGACTTCGCAAAAGCACACCTTGTCAATGAGCTGGCCGCGCGACCGCAGGCGTTCAGCGTGTTGGCATTTGACGATGCGCAGCCGGTAGGCCTGGTCAATTGTATTGAGGGCTTTTCCACGTTTGCCTGCCGTCCGCTGGTGAATATTCACGACGTGGTGGTGGTGAGCGGCCACCGCGGCCAGCGGGTGGCCGAGCAGATGCTGGCGCTGGTGGATCAGATGGCGCGTGAGCGCGGTGCCTGCAAGCTGACGCTGGAGGTATTGCAGGGCAATCGCAGCGCGATCAGGCTCTATGAGCGAGTGGGCTTTGCCGGTTATCAGCTTGACCCGGCCATGGGGCAGGCGCAATTTTTTCAGAAGTGGTTGCCCTGATCAGGTCCTGCCCGGCAGCGCGCCGGGATTTATGCGCGATACGGATGTTTCGGCGCGGCGGAGGTGCGCAGCAGCATCAACGCAGCAAAGCCCAGCAGGCCCAGCGCTGCTGAAAACCACAATGCGCCCACACCAAACCGGTCTATGGCCACGCCAAAAAAATATGGAGCCGAGGCTTGTGCAAAGCGCGCCGGAACCATCAGCAGACCCTGGCGCGTGCCGTAGTTATGGGTGCCGAACAGCACCAGCGGCAACGTGCCCTTGGCAATGGTCAGCACGCCGTTGCCCGCACCGTGGAGCAGCGTGAACACCGCGCCTGCGGGCACGCCAAAGGCCAGGAAAGCCGCAGCACCCAGCGTGTGCATGAGGCCAGCCAACCGGGCCGACATCAAAGGGTGAATGTTGCGCAGCAGCCCGTACTCCAGCAGCCGTCCGGCAACCTGAGCCGGCCCGACCAGTCCGGCAAAGATCAGCGCTGTCGCCAGCGGCACGCCATGGGCCTGCAGCAATCGCGGCAAATGCGCGGCCATGGCCGTGCTGATGAACCAGGTCACCGCAAATGCTGCGGCCAGCAGCGCGGCAGTGCGCGTGGCGCCTTGACTGGGCTCGGTTGGGACGGTCGCCGTTTCACCCGGCTTGAGCACCACAGCCAGATCCGCCGCCACTTCGGGAAGGTGAGGCGTGGCGGGTAGATGCCAGTTCAGTGGCAGGGCCACCAGCAGATGCAGCGCGGCCCATGCCAGGCAGGCGCCGCGCCAGCCCCATTGAAACTCCATCCAGGTCGTCAGCGGCCAGCCCACAGTGCTGGCAAAACCCGCAATCAGGGTGATGCCGGTGATCGCGCTGCGCGCGTCCCTGCCATACAAATACACCAGCGCGGCAAAGGCAGCCTCATACAGACCGGCGGACATGGCCACCCCGACAAGGAGCCAGGCGGCGAACAGCCCGATCGGCCCCTGCGCCAGCGCCAGCGCAACGAGGCCGGTTGCAAAGACAAGGCTGTTGCCGGCCAGAACAGGCCTGCCGCCACGGCGGTCAATGGCTCTGCCCGCGACTGGCCCAAAAATGGCAGAAACCACCAGCGCCGCTGAAAAACCGGCGAACACAGTGGGTGTGCTCACGCCAAGATCCCGGGCCATGGATGGCGCGAGTATGGCTGGAAGGTAGTAGCTTGACGCCCAGGCGAGCGTCTGCGCTACGCCGAGGCCGAGCACTGTGTTGATGCGGCGCTGTGTCATGCCCCGGAGCTTGCCATGAGATTTCGCGCCTGACCAGCACTGCCGGATTCATAAGCCTCAGATAAAGCAGCCCGCCTCTGGCGCGCCGGGTGCAGGCCGTTGATGCGAATGCGCGGATTGGACGTAGGTGGATGCGAGGTCGTCACACCATGCCCAGCCGCAGGGCCAGTGCCGCCAACGTGACAAGCAGCACCGGCAGGGTCAGCACGATGCCAACCCTGAAGTAGTAGCCCCAGGTGATGGTCATGCCCTTGCGCGCAAGGACGTGCAGCCATAGCAGCGTGGCCAGGCTGCCGATGGGCGTGATTTTCGGCCCCAGGTCGCTGCCGATCACGTTGGCGTAGATCATGGCTTGCCTGACCACGCCCGTCGCCTGGCTGGCGTCAATGGACAGCGCGCCAACCAGCACGGTCGGCATGTTGTTCATGACCGAAGACAGGAACGCCGTCAGGAGCCCGGTGCCAATGGCCGCTCCCCAGACGCCGCCTTGCGCAAAGATATTGAGCAGCGCGGCAATTTCAGAGGTCAGACCCGCGTTGCGCAGGCCATAAACCACCAGGTACATGCCCAGCGAAAAAATAACAATCTGCCACGGCGCTTCGCGCAGCACCTTGCGGGTGGAGATGACATGGCCACGGCCTGCAATAACCAGCAGCACAAGCGCGCCAGCCGCGGCAACGGCACTGACCGGCACACCCAGTGGCTCCAGCGCGAAGAAGCCGATGAGCAGCAACGCCAGCACCACCCAGCCGGCACGAAACGTTGCCGCGTCGCGAATCGCCTTGCCCGGTTGCCTGAGCTGAGCCACGTCATAGCGACCCGGAATGCTGCGTCGGAAATAAAGCATCAGTGCGGCCAGGCTCGCGGCAATTGCGACGGCATTCACCGGAATCATGATGGCTGCATATTGGTTAAAGCCAATCTTGAAGAAATCAGCCGAAACGATGTTAACCAGGTTGGACACGACCAGTGGCAAGCTGGCGCTGTCGGCGATAAACCCGGCCGCCATCACAAAGGCCAGCGTGGCTGCCGGGCTGAAGCCAAGCGCCAGCAGCATCGCCATCACGATGGGGGTCAGGATCAGCGCCGCGCCATCGTTGGCGAACAGCGCTGCAACGGCGGCGCCCAGCAGCACGATGAGCGCGAACAGCAGCCGTCCGCGGCCGCCGCCCCAGCGCGCGACGTGCAGCGCGGCCCATTCAAAAAAACCAGCCTCATCGAGCAGCAGACTGATGATGATGACGGCGACAAAGGTTGCCGTGGCATTCCAGACGATGTGCCAGACCACGGGAATGTCCCCAGGATGCACCACGCCCAGCAGCAGCGCCAGCACGGCGCCGAGCATGGCGCTCCAGCCGATGCCCAGGCCGCGCGGCTGCCAGATCACCAGCACCAGGGTGACGATAAAAATCAGCAGGGCAGTGAGCACTTTGGCGCTCCTTGGGTCATTGTTCTGGAATTGCGCTTGTCAGGGCGCCAGGCGCGGTGCCTCAGTGCGCGCCATGGAAGGCGCCTCCTGTTCGCGCCGGAGTCCCGGCTCACGAAGCCGCCAGAGCGCGTGCGCTCGTCTGTAGCGTCAGTTTGTCAACGCCGGCGGGCGGCAAATTCACCAGCAGTTCGAGCCGGTGGCGAATTGCGTGCAACGTCTTGCGGAAAGCCTCGAGTTTTTGCGCCTCGTCGCCGTCGCCTTCCGATGGATCAGCGTAGCCCCAGTGCGCCGTGGCAGGCTGCCCCGGCCAGAAGGGGCACACCTCGCCGGCGGCGTTGTCGCAGACCGTGATCACCAGGTCCATGTGCGGCGCGCCCGGTTTTCCGAACTCGTCCCAGCTCTTGCAGTGCAGGCCATCGGTAGGGATGCCCGCGTTTCGCAGGACTTGCAGCCCGAGCGGGTTGGGTTGCTGATTCTCACGCGGGCGGCTGCCCGCCGAAAAGGCCTTGAAGCGCCCCTTGCCAATGTGGTTGAGCGTGGCTTCGGCCAGAATGCTGCGGGCCGAGTTATGGGTGCATAAAAAAAGAACGTTCAGGGGCTGGTCAGGCATGGTGTTTGAGTGAGTTGAGAGGTGGCAATTACTTGGCTCGTGTTGCTATTAATACGATAGCAATATGTGGCCATTAATAAAGGGCCAAAGGCAAATTGTCTATAAATCCTAAACAAACCAGGCGAGTGGCAGGTGTCTTCCTGTAGGGAGCAATTGCATCGAAAATGATCGCCTTTTGAACCGTGCATATCATTTTCATAGTGCAAATATACTTGAATTATTAAATTAATTCAATGCTTCAGGCGATCAAAGAATCTTCGCACCACTGAACCTGCATTAATGTGCCAGTGAGGGTCGTCAGGCCCGCAGACCGACCCGGATATTGCAGTCCACAACGGGAGAAGCCGGCACCGCGCTAACTGTCATGGATTTGCCATCGAACTGACATGACCGCGTCACCCTTGGCTTTCAGAATCACTGCATGACCTGCACGAAAGGGTACGCAATGCAAACAGATTCAAGCCTGGTCGATGGGCAGGGGAAGGGCGTTGGCAAGGCTGGCAGCACGGCGAGTGACGACCTGAAGACGCAGTGCCTGCGTATCTTGCGCTGCACCGCGCGGGCTTTGGCTAGCAGCCCCGGGGGTTTGCGGTTCAAGGCGGGCACCCGGCCGTGGCTCGACGGGCTGTCAGGCACATGGCCGGGCGCGGCTGCCGCAGCCAGCCGACGCAAGCCCGGAGTTTTGCAGGCCATCGGTGACTAAGGAATCAGAGCCCCTCAAGCCCCTTTTCAGGGGCTTTTTTACAGCATTTGGTTTTAGTGTGTTCAGACATCAAACAAAAAGGAGTTCACCATGAAAGAATTGCCCAATCCCACCTTTGCGCTGTCGCCCATCGCGATGCCTCGGGGGTCACTTCATCAAAGCCGTCATGCTGTCAGTCCGGCCCTTGTTCAAAGGCCTGTCGTGGGGAAGATATCGGTCAGTTGGGCCCGTCACCAGGACGAGGTCCGGCAGGCGCAGCGCCTGAGGTACCAGGTGTTTGCGCTGGAGATGGGCGCGGTCCTGTCAAAAACGCTGCCGGGTCACGACATTGACCTGTTTGACGACTACTGCGAACACTTGCTGGTGCGCGATGCGGACAGCCAGGAGGTGATCGGCACCTACCGCGTGCTGACGCCAACGCAGGCCAATCGCGTCGGCAGCACCTACAGCGACACCGAGTTCGACCTGACCCGCCTGCGCGGCTTGCGCTCGCGCATGGTCGAGCTGGGCCGCAGCTGCGTGCATGCGGAGCACCGGCACGGCGGTGTCATTCTGGCGCTGTGGGGCGCGCTGGCCGAGTTTATGGCTCGTAACCAGCTCGACACCATGATCGGCTGTGCCAGCATTCCGATGCAGCACAACGATGTGTCAAGCGGCCATGCGGCTGCCAGCATCTGGCGTCAGGTCAGACAATCGCATCTGGCGGCCATTGAATACCGGGTAACCCCCCGATTGGCGCTGCCGGTGGAGCAGTTGGACGATTCGCTGGAGGTGGAGCCGCCAGCACTGATCAAGGGCTATTTGCGGCTGGGGGCCAAGGTGCTTGGCGCGCCCGCCTGGGATCCGGATTTCAACTCGGCTGACTTGCCCATGATGATGCGCATCGGCGATTTGCCGCCACGCTATTTCAGGCATTTTTCCGGAAAGCCGCTGCCCGGCAGTGCTGCGAGGGCGTGATGCGAACGCTCTTTGATGCCTTGGGGCCAGGCGGCAACGGATTCGCCTGGGGCCAGGACAAGAACGATACGGACGATGATGAATCGCAGCGCAAGCGCTACCGCGCGATTTTCATTTCCGACCTGCATCTGGGCACGCCCGGCTGCCAGGCGGCAGCCCTGCTGGACTTCCTGAAGGCCCACCCAAGTGACACGCTGTATCTGGTGGGCGATATTGTCGATGGCTGGCAGTTGCGTCGCAAATGGTACTGGCCACAGTCGCACAACGATGTCGTGCAAAAGTTGCTGCGCCGGGCCCGCAAAGGGTGCCGCGTCATTTATGTGCCCGGCAATCATGACGAGTTTGCGCGTGAATTCATGGGCCACCAGTTTGGCGGCATCGAAGTGACGGGCGAAGCCGTGCATACCACCGCCGACGGCCGCCAGTTGTGGATTATCCACGGCGACTATTTCGATGCGGTGGTGCAATGCGCCAGATGGCTGGCCTATCTGGGCGACAACCTTTATGAATTCACGCTCAAACTCAATCGGCACCTGAACCGCCTGCGCGCCCGCCTGGGCTTGCCTTACTGGTCGCTGTCCGCCTACCTGAAGCACAAGGTCAAGAGCGCGCTCAACTACGTCACGGATTTTGAAGTGGCGGTGGCCAGCGAGGCGCGCCGCCGGGGCCATCACGGCGTGGTTTGTGGGCATATTCATCGTGCCGAAATGCGCAACATCAACGGCGTGGTGTATTGCAATGACGGTGACTGGGTTGAGAGCCGCAGTGCGCTGGTCGAGCATTTCGACGGCTCCCTGGCCCTGGTGTATTGGGCACCGTCCCATGAAACACAGGGTCTTGGCCATGTCACGGGAGTGGTAACCGCATGAAGATTGCACTCATCACCGATGCCTGGCAGCCCCAGGTCAACGGAGTGGTGACCACGCTGGTGGAACTGGTGCGCGAGTTGACGCAAGGCGGGCATCAGGTCAAAGTGATTCAGCCGGGGCAGTTCCGCACCCGGCCCTGCCCGGGCTATGCCGGGATTGAGTTGGCAGTGCGCCCCGGGCGCGGCCTCTCGGGAATGCTGGAGGCCTTTGCGCCAGACGCCATCCACATCGCGACTGAAGGCCCACTGGGCTGGGCCGCCCGAAGCCACTGCCGCCAGCGCGGACTGGCTTTCACAACCGCCTTTCACACCAAGTTTCCGGAAATCCTCAACGCCGCGCTGAAAATTCCCCTTTCATGGAGCTACGCGCTGTTTCGCCACTTTCACAAGGCGTCGTCTGGCGTGATGGTGCCGACCCACGGTGTGCTGCAGATGCTTGAACAGCGGGGCTTTTGCAATCTGCGCAGTTGGACGCATGGGGTGGATACGCGACTGTTTGCGTTTGAGCCGCAGCCGTCTGTGTATCCGCCCGCGGGGCCTCTGGTGCGTCCGGTTTCGCTTTTTGTCGGGCGCGTCTCGTATGAAAAAAATATCGAAGCCTTCTTGCGGCTGGACATCCCGGGAACAAAAATCGTCTGCGGGGTCGGGCCGCTGGAGGCGTCGCTCAGGGCGCGCTACCCCCATGTGCGCTGGATGGGAGTATTAGCCAGGAGCGAGCTTGCCAAGGTGTATGCGGCCGCCGATGTCTTTGTTTTCCCAAGCAGGTCGGAAACCTTTGGCCTGGTGATGCTCGAAGCCATGGCCAGCGGCACGCCGGTTGCGGCCTATCCGGTGGATGGCCCGCTGCAAGTGCTGGGAAAAGTGGATGGAAGTTGTCACGGCGGTGTCATGAACGACGATTTGCAGCGGGCCTGTTACAGCGCGCTGGCGCTGCCGCGCGGCGAGGCGCGCGCGCGGGCACTGGACTTCAGCTGGGCGCAGGCTGCGCAGGTGTTTGAGCATCATCTGGTGGCGGCTCAAGGCACAACGGCTTGCAAGTCCATTGATGCTGGTGCAACATCAGTTAAAAGTACTGTCACACCATTGTCATCAAACCAGTGAACACTCGGGCTTACTTTTGATTGCAAAAATACTCGCCATTGATGCCGATTTCACCTGTTTCGCAAGCCACCGATGCGCCACCCATCCGGTTTCTGGACCGCGACCACAGCATTCTCGCTTTCAATGAGCGGGTGCTTGACTGGGCCAGGCGCCCCGAGGTGCCGCTGCTTGAACGCTTGCGCTATTTGTGCATCGTGTCGTCCAATCTGGACGAATTTTTTGAGGTCCGCGCGGCGCCCCATTTGAAGGCCGCCCAAGGCAATGGGCCAATGGGCCTGTACACGGCCCAGTCTTTTGAAGCCCTTTCGGCGACAACGCATGACATGGTGGCACGCCAGTATTCGCTTTATAACGACGAGCTGCTGCCCGCTTTTGGACGGGAAGGCATTCGCATCGTCTCGCATGGCGAGCGCAACCTGGCCCAGCGGCGCTGGGTCAAGGCCTATTTCGAAAGGGAAGTGCGGCCCTTGCTGATTCCGGTGGGGCTGGATCCATCGCATCCGTTTCCCCAGGTTGCCAACAAGTCGCTCAACTTTATCGTTCGGCTCGGGGGGCATGATGCCTTTGGGCGCGCCAATGAAATTGCCATCGTCAAGGTGCCGCGGGTGCTGCCGCGTTTTATCCACATGCCGGACGGCGGCAAATCCGGTCGCTATCGCAAGGGGATGCTGTTCGTCTCGCTCTCGAGCATTATCCGCGGCCACCTGGCCGAGTTGTTTCCGGGCCGCGAGGTCGGGCAGTTTTCACAGTTTCGGGTGACGCGGCACTCCGACCTGGCGGTTGATGAAGACGACGTGAAAAACCTGCGCACTGCCTTGCGCCAGGGTCTGGAACAGCGTAACTATGGCGAGGCCGTGCGGCTGGAAGTGTCGGCTGGCTGCTCGGAATACCTTTCCGGTTTCTTGCTCAGGCAATTCAACCTGTCCGAATTGGCCTTGTATCGCGTGCAAGGCCCTGTCAACCTGGTGCGGCTGACCCAACTGGTGGACCTGGTCAATGATCCCAGGCTTCTTTTTCCCCGCTACAGCGCTTGCTACCCGACCCAATTGCAACCGGGTCAATCGTTTTTTGAACGGCTCAAGCACGGCGATGTTGCCATTCATCAGCCCTTCGAGAGCTTTGACGCAGTGCTCGACTTCCTGCGCGAGGCGGTTAACGACCCGCAGGTGCTGGCGATCAAGCAAACCATTTACCGCACCGGTACTGATTCGACGCTGATGCTCCTGCTGCGCGAGGCGGTTCGGCGTGGCAAGGAAGTCACCGTGGTGGTTGAGCTGAAAGCGCGTTTCGATGAAGAAGTCAACATCAACTGGGCTGAAATGCTTGAGTCAATCGGTGCGCAAGTCGTCTATGGCGTGGTGGGCCTGAAAACCCACGCCAAGATGCTGCTGGTGACCCGGCGCGAGGGGCAGCGCCTGGTTCGCTACGCTCATCTGTCCACCGGCAACTACAACCCGGGCACGGCGCGCCTTTATACCGACGTCAGCTACTTGACGGCCGAGCCGTTGTTGACTCTGGATATTCACAATGTATTTGTGCACATGGCCAGCCAAAGCCGCTTGCCCAGGCTGCATCACGTCTGGCTGGCGCCGTTCCAGCTGCAGCGCAAACTGGTGGAGAAAATTGATTTGTTGGGTGAAGCTGCCCTGCAGGGCAAGGAAACCCGCATTGTGGCCAAGATGAATGCGCTGACCGACGAGGACTTGATGCGGTCGCTGATCAGGGCTGGACAGCGCGGCGTGAAAATTGATTTGATCGTGCGCGGCGCCTGCATGTTGCCGGCCCAGTTGCCTGGTGTCACGGACAATATCCGTGTCCGTTCGATCATTGGCCGTTTCCTGGAACATTCGCGGGTGTTTTATTTTCGTTGTGCGGAGGAAGAAGCGTTGTATCTTTCAAGTGCCGACTGGATGAACCGCAACATGCTGCGCCGCATAGAACTGGCCTGGCCGGTGACCGACCCTGCGCTTCGACAGCGCATCGTTGATGAATGCCTGACGGCTTCCCTGCACGACGGGGTTGATGCCTGGGACCTGCAGCCCGACGGTACCTACGCCCGGGTCAACCCGCCAGATCCGGCGCAGCGCCACGGCGCGCAAGCGGCCTTGATGGCGCGCTATTCGGTCACCTACACGGCACCCCGCCACCGCGGAGCGTAAGCATGGACCTGATCTTGTGGCGTCATGCGGAGGCCCAGGACGGACCCGGGGGTGATGATCCGCAAGGTGCCAGCGACCTGGAGCGCTCGCTGACGCCGCGTGGTGAGAAGCAGGCCTTCCGCATGGCCGGTTGGCTCGACCGGCAATTGCCAGAAGGGGCCCGCATCTTCACGAGCCCGGCGCGGCGCTGTGAACAGACCGCTCTGGCGCTGGGGCGCAAGTACAAGGTCCGTACCGAGCTGGCGCCCGGCGCATCGCCCGCTCAGTTGCTGGAACTGGTGCAATGGCCCTTGAGCAAGTCGCCGATTTTGGTGATTGGGCATCAGCCGACCCTGGGGCAGACGATTGCGCAGCTACTCGGTCTGCCCGCAAGCGATTGCCCCGTCAAAAAAGGCGCGCTCTGGTGGCTTCGCAGTCGGGACCGCGACGGGCACATTCAAACCGTGGTGGTCACCGTGCAGTCGCCAGAGGTGCTTTGATCTTGAAAGTGCCCGCTGAACGAGAAAACCGGACTTTCGGCTTTACTTGTTCTGTGCCGGCCGACCGGTCTTGATCGCCGGAACCTGCGCCAGGGCGGTCAGGAATGCAGCGTCGGACAGGGCTGCCAGGATCTTGATGCCCGCGCGCAGCAACTCGCTTTTTTTGGCCGGACGGGTCAGCCCGGTGGCGCGCTGTTTGAGCTCGTCAAGAACCAGGTATTCGGGTTTGGGGATGGTGAAACTGTCACGAACCAGTTTGGTTTTTTTGGTTTTTTGAGGCAGGGCGATCTTTTCAAGCTGATTTGAGGCAAGGGCTTTGGAAAGAGGTGCCCTGGCACCGGATTTTTTGACAATGGCCTTGCGGGTGGGTGATTTTGCCGGGGCCGATTTTGCTGTTTTGGGCTTCATCGGCGTTTTGCGCGCAGCCGTGGCGGATACTTTCTTTACCGGGGTCATGAGGTTCTCCTTGTGAATAAACGGGATGAATAAACAGTGTATATAGTTTATATCGTTTACAAAAAAACAGTCAAGCGCTTGAATTTACAACCCGGAAACAATCAGCGCCCAAGGTGTTTTTTGCCAGGCCAGAACTTCTTCCTGCAGCAAATACGCCGATTGAGGAAACGCCTCGGCCCAGCCGGGCCGGCACGTCAGTACGAAAAGCCGTCCGGGCTCAGCGCCCGATTCAAGCATCAAGCCCTTCAGGTCGGGGTCACGCCGGGCATGGCACAAAATGACGGCCACGCGCAGGCAGAGCAGTTGCTGCACAAATGCCCGGTCTTCGAAGTCGGCTTCGAGCTTGCGCAGCTTGCCGCGGTGGCCCAGTACCAGCAGGCTCAGACGGTGCAGCTCAGGCAAGGCAAAGCCGGGTGCGTCGGCGTTTTCAAGAATGTAGGCGCCATGCTTGTGGTAATAGGTGTGTGAAATATGGCTGCCAATCTCATGGAGTTGCGCTGCCCACCTCAGCTTGCGCTGCAGGTGATCTGATTCCGCGCTGGGCATGCCAGCACGAGCCATCAGGAACAGCTGGCAGGCGACTTTGCTGACCCGCTGGGCTTGTACGGCATCGGAATTGAATTTACTGGCCAGGCGCTGCACCGTGGTGGAACGCAAGTCGGTGACGTCCTGCTCCCGCTCGAGCAGGTCATACAGCACGCCGTGGCGCAGGGCCCCCTGCGCCACTTTCATCTGCTCAATACCGAGCAGATCGAACACGGCCCTGAGCACGCTGATGCCGCCGCCAATAACGGCGCGCCGGTCGTCTTTCATGCCATCGAGCTTCAGCCGATCGGCGCTTTGCGCCTTGATCAGGCGGTCGAGCAACCAGTCCAGCCCTTCACGCGTGACAACACCAGGCGACCCGCCTGCTGCAGTCAGGGCGTCGCTCACTGCCCCTATGGTGCCGGAAGCGCCGTAGGCCACATCCCAGGCGCCGGTGCGGTAGGCATTGACAGCTTCGTCAAGCACTGCTTTGGCGGCAATTTCGGCCATTTCAAAAGCGTGGGGGCTGAACTGACCTTCTGCAAAGTACTTCATCGACCAGGCCACGCTACCGACGCGGTAGGACTCCATGGTGCGCGCGTCAAGTCCCTTGCCCATGATCATTTCGGTCGAGCGACCGCCAATGTCCACCACCAGGCGCCGCTCGTCCGATTGCGGCAGCAGGTGGGCCACGCCCCGGTAAATCAGCCGGGCTTCTTCATTCCCTGAAATAACGTCTATTGGAAAGCCGAGGGTTTTGCAGGCGCGCAGCAGAAATTCTTCGCGATTGCGCGCTTCGCGCAAGGTCTGCGTCGCAACTGCCCGGACTTGCGCTTTTTTGAAGCCCGCCAGCCGCTCCCCAAAGCGCGCCAGGCAGTCCCAGCCGCGCTGCATGGCTTCCGGTGTCAGATTGCGATCCGCGTCCAGCCCGTTGCCCTGGCGGACCGTCTCCTTGAGGTATTCAATGCGGTGAATCTGTTCGTGGTCAAGGCGGCCGATTTCGAGGCGAAAGCTATTGGACCCTAAATCCACTGCGGCGAGTAGCGTTCCATTTTGCATGTCTGGGTTTCTTTTCTCAGACCCAGCATAGCATTCGCGCGGCACCCGCATGCCTGATTTATCCGATCAGGCGGCCATCAACCGTCAACATGCTTTGCGTGACATAGGTGCTGCTTCGCCGCTGCGGATTGAACTGAACGAGGAATCCACCTACATCGAGGTATTCACGGCGCTGGAAGGCGGTCAATACACTCTGACGTGTCAGCGCGCCATCGATTTCGGCAAGAACTTCGTAGGTATATCGTGCCGCGATATATCCCGCCAGGCTCAAGGAGGTGGGCGGTTCATCAAAGAGGCGGGCCAGCGTTTCCCGGTAGGCGCGCACCACTGGCAGGCTGGCATTGACCATGGGGACCGGCTGTGTCGCAATGACCGGAGTGTTGCGGGCGGCGCCCATTTGCATCAGGGTCTGCAAATTGACGTCGGCCAGCGCCACGATATAGCGCTGGCGGGACTGTTTCTCCAGGCCCTGGGTGAACTCTGCCAGCTCTGGCGTTCCGCCAATAAACAGCAAAATCGCCGGAGTGCGAGGAGTCAATTTTTGGCCCATGGCCCGCAGGTTGTCAGCGCCCCGAAACGATTGCAGCGTGAGCCGCATTCCACTGGCAATGCGTTCCACCTCACTGTGATACGCCGTGTAATCCCGAGCAGATGCATAAACTGCGCCAAGCTCCTGCAAGCCCATGACGGACAGTGTCTTGAGGGCGTGGGCAATTTGCTCCTGACGCGCGGCAAAGATCGGGAAAGTCTGTTCGTCGATTTCCATGCTGGCGTTTTGCAGCCAGGGCGCAACGTGAGCCAGGCCCAGGCCATCCTTGCGGACTTGAGTCACAACCTGGCTTGCCAATTGATCGCCCACACTGCCCGACAACACGACGCAGCCAGGGTTGTCCCGGATGGTGTTGAGGGCGTTAAGCAAACTGGCGGGAGAGCCGTCCGTCCCCAGCGCCAGATGCTGGACCTTGCGGCCTCGAATGCCACCGCGTGAATTGATGTCTTGCCAGGCCGCGCGCGAACCGATCAGGAAGTCTTTCGACACGTCCTGTTGAACCAGTGAATAGTCAACGACCTGTGCCACGACCAGACTGCGCGAGGCGTTCGCCGGTTTGCCGGGCTGTGCCCAGAGGGGGGCGACCACGCCGGCTGCCAGCACCCAAGCGCCTTGCAAAACCCGGCGGCGATTTAAATGGCTTTTTTGGAAAGGCATGGTCTTCTCCCATGGCGCAGCCACGATGGCCCACCGTTCAGACTAAATTGCATGGAATAAATAGCGGCCAGTGCCCCGTGCACGGAGCGCTGGCCGAAAATGAGGGCAGAGCAGAAGAAATACAGGCCACGAAAGCCTGAGCTTCGATTCCTATTTCTTTTTCGGAGGAATCATCACGCGGTCCACGATGTGGACGACACCGTTGCTGGCAACGATATTGGCGGTTTGAACCATGGATTCTTCCACCGTGACGAAGTCACCGGTTTTTGCGAGTTCAACGCTGGCGCCATTAACAGTTTTTGCGGAACCGTTTTTAACGTCCCCAGCCATCACTTTGGCGGGAAGAACGTGGTACGCGAGCACTTCCTTAAGCATGGCCGGATCATCGGCCAAGGCTTTCATCGTCTTGCCAGGAACGGCCCTGAATGCGTCGTTGTTCGGGGCAAACACGGTATAGTGTCCGGCCCCATTGAGGACAGGCGTCAAACCCGCTTTGACAATGAGGCCGCTGAGCGTGCTCAGCGACGGGTTTGCGGCAATGGTGTCCGCCACCGGCATTTGGGCCTGACGAGTTGCACAGCCGGCGAGGGCGGCAACAGTTGCGACGACGAACAGAATACGGCGATTGAGCATCAAAAATTCTCCTGGTTAAGACAGCGCCAAGCGTAGGAGACTTCAATGACAAATTTGTGGCATAAATTTGAATTTTTTATGACACTGTGCAGAGTCGAAAACGTCCTTGCCGGGCGGTGCCCCTGTCATATCTTTGTCACACAAGATTTTTATAGTTAGCGCTTCTTCCCTATCAACCAAAGAGGTGTTCTGATGAAAATGAGTTTCAAATTTTCGTTGACTATCGCAGTTGGCGTTGCCGTCCTGTCTCTTTCCACTCTCGCATCCGCACAAGAAATTACCGGTGCTGGTGCCTCCTTCCCTGCACCCGTCTATGCCAAGTGGGCTTCGGACTACAACAAGGCGACCGGTGTCAGGGTTAACTATCAATCGGTCGGTTCCGGTGCCGGCATCAAACAGATCGATTCAAAAACTGTGGACTTTGGTGCATCCGACATGCCACAGACGGACGAAGTCCTCGCAAAAAAAGGTCAAATGCAATTCCCCGCCGTGATTGGTGGCACGGTTCCGGTGGTTAATATCAAGGGCATCGCTCCGGGCCAAATGAAGCTGGACGGCCAAGTGCTTGGTGATATTTATCTGGGCAAGATCACCAAGTGGAGCGATCCTGCCATCAAGGCGCTCAATCCAACATTGCCTTTGCCCGATGCCGCAATTTCGCCTGTTCGGCGTGCCGATGGCTCGGGCACCACTTTTAACTTCACCAACTACCTGAGCCGCGTTCACCCCGAATGGAAAGCCAAAGTTGGTGAGGGCACTGCCGTGAATTGGCCGGTGGGTGCAGGCGGCAAAGGGAACGAAGGTGTTGCCGCGTTTGTCAACCGCTTGCCTAACTCTATAGGCTATGTCGAATATGCGTACGTGAAGCAAAACAAGATGACTTACACCTTGATGAAAAACAGGGATGGCGTCTTCGTGGCACCCGATCAGGCCGCATTTGCCGCTGCAGCAGCGGGTGCCGACTGGAATAAGTCTTTTTATCAACTGATCACTGACCAGCCTGGTAAAAACGCTTGGCCGATCTCTACTGCGACCTTCATCCTGATGCATCTCAAACAGGACAAGCCAGCCAGTGCGACCGAAGTCTTCAAATTTTTTGATTGGGCCTTCAAGAATGGTGACAAAGCCGCAGCAGCCCTCGACTACGTTCCCATCCCGGAAGCGGTGATTGGGTCTATCGAGAAGGCCTGGGGTAAAGTGACGGACCTGTCGGGTAAACCGGTCGCTATCAAATAAAGCCAGCCACCTTAGAAACAAGGCAAATTTCAAGGGGTAGATACGTGTCAGCTAAACTTCCGGTGAGCGAGATATCTTTGGATCGTTCTGTCAACTTGCCCGGACGCGTTATGACCCATCCTCCCCAGCCCAAAGCGGCCCGTTCGGGCCCAATGGCTGACCGCCTCTTTGGCTGGCTGGCCAAAGGTGCGGCAGTTTTCACGTTAGCCATTCTGATGGCAATATTGGTGTCACTGACGGTCGGTGCCTGGCCAGCGATTATCAAGTTCGGTTTTGGGTTTCTGACCAGTACAACGTGGGACCCGGTAAAGGAGGATTTTGGCGGTTTAGTCATGATCTATGGCACGGTCATGACCTCGCTAATCGCCCTTCTCATTGCGGTTCCGGTCAGTTTTGGCATTGCCCTATTTCTAACGGAGCTCTCACCCGCCTGGCTCAAGCGTCCCTTGGGAACCGCAATTGAGCTCTTGGCGGCGGTTCCTTCCATTGTTTACGGCATGTGGGGCCTGTTGGTGTTCAGTCCTGTTTTGTCAACCTACGTGCAGCAGCCGCTACAAAAAGAGTTTGGCGACATTCCGTTTGTCGGCACGTTGTTTTCTGGAGCGCCGGTAGGCATCGGCATTTTGTCTGCCGGAATCATTCTGGCCATCATGATCATTCCGTTCATCGCCGCTGTGATGCGCGATGTGTTTGAGGTTACGCCAACGCTGCTTAAGGAATCGGCCTATGGCTTGGGTGCAACCACCTGGGAAGTGGTCTTCAAGGTTGTGTTGCCCTATACCAAAGC
This sequence comes from uncultured Polaromonas sp., assembly GCA_964371235.1. Lineage (GTDB taxonomy): Bacteria > Pseudomonadota > Gammaproteobacteria > Burkholderiales > Burkholderiaceae_C > Polaromonas. The sequence continues at coordinate 18,315 of CAYJMW010000005.1, read as the reverse complement.
GGGTGTCATTGGCGGCATCATGTTAGGTTTGGGACGGGCCATTGGCGAGACCATGGCGATTACCTTTGTGATTGGTAATTTCAACCAGATCAATTCGTTCAGCCTTTTTGAGGCGGCAAACAGTATCACATCCGCACTGGCCAATGAATTTGCAGAAGCCGGCGAAGGGCTGCATCAAGGCGCTTTGATGTACCTCGGCCTGGTCTTGTTCCTCATCACTTTTGTTGTGTTGGCGTTGTCAAAAATCTTGTTGTCGCAGTTGAAAAAAAATGAAGGAGCAAAGACGTGAGTGCAGTCATTGTTGATGCCCGTGAAGCCAAATACGCCAAACGTAAATTTGTAAATGGTCTGGCTATCACGTTGGCGATGGCGGCCATGGCTTTCGGATTGTTCTGGCTGTTCTGGATTCTTTTTGACACTGTGCGACTCGGCGTGGACGGGCTAAGGCTCGATACGCTGACGCAAATGACGCCACCGCCAAATGAGGCTGGCGGCCTTGCCAATGCCATTTACGGCTCGTTTTTAATGGTGATGATGGCTACGCTGGTGGCTACGCCGATTGGCGTGATGGCAGGCATTTATCTTGCCGAATTTGACACCAAGGGCTGGCTTGCCACAGTGACCCGTTTTGTCAACGATATATTGTTATCCGCCCCCTCCATCGTGATCGGGCTTTTTGTCTATGCCGTGGTCGTATCCAGCTTCAAATCTTTTTCCGGTTGGGCGGGCGTGGTGGCATTGGCACTGATCGTGATTCCCGTAGTCATCAGCACCACGGAAAACATGTTGCAACTGGTGCCTCCCGAGATGCGCGAGGCGGCCTACGCGTTGGGCGCCCCAAAGTGGAAAGTCATTTTGAGCATTTCGCTCAAAGCTGCGCGGGCTGGCGTGGTGACGGGTGTCTTGCTTGCTGTGGCCCGTGTGGCAGGAGAGACCGCGCCGTTGTTGTTTACCGCATTGAGCAATCAGTTCTGGACTTCGAGCCTGACGGAGCCGATGGCAAGTTTGCCGGTCACCATTTTCAAGTTTGCCATGAGTCCTTATGAAAATTGGCAAAAACTGGCGTGGGCAGGCGTATTTCTGATAACGGCTTCGGTGCTCGGCCTGAATATTTTGGCTCGTGTGTTGACACGCAACAAAATCTGATCGTTGAGCAACCTGCACCATAAGAGAAGATTAAAGATGCCAACTATCACTGCCCCGCCCGGGAACTCGAAAATTTCTGTCAAGAACCTGGACTTTTATTATGGGAAATTTCACGCTCTCAAGCGCATCAATCTGGAAATTCCCGAGAAAAAAGTAACGGCATTCATTGGCCCGTCAGGCTGTGGCAAATCAACCTTGCTGCGTATTTTTAACCGCATGTACGCGCTCTACCCTGAGCAGCGCGCCGAAGGTGAAGTGCTGTTTGACGGCGAAAACCTGCTTACTTCGAAGAAGGATGTGGCACTGATTCGCGCGAAAGTTGGCATGGTTTTTCAGAAACCCACGCCGTTTCCCATGTCCATTTACGACAACATCGCTTTCGGCGTCAAGCTGTTTGAAAATCTCAACAGGACGGACATGGACGAGCGGGTGGAATGGGCGTTGCGCAAAGCTGCACTCTGGACCGAGGTGAAAGACAAACTGAACCAGAACGGCTCCAGTTTGTCGGGCGGCCAGCAGCAGCGGCTGTGCATTGCCCGCGGCATCGCCATCAAGCCGGAAGTAATTCTTCTCGATGAGCCCTGTTCGGCGCTGGATCCAATTTCGACGGCCAAGATCGAGGAACTGATTGCCGAGTGGAAAAGCGAGTACACGGTAATCATCGTGACACACAACATGCAGCAGGCGGCCCGGGTCAGTGACTACACTGCCTACATGTACCTGGGTGACATGGTCGAATTTGGTGCCACGGAAGAGATCTTCTTCAAGCCCACGCGCAAAGAAACTGAAGATTACATTACCGGCCGTTTTGGCTGACAGGGACTGAAAAAACATGCCTGAAAACCATTTGTCCAGCCAGTTCGACAGCGAACTCAACGACGTATCTTCCCGAGTGATGGAGATGGGGGGGCTGGTTGAATCCCAGCTCCGCCTGGCGATTTATGCTCTGTCCCAGTTCAGTACCGAAAGCGCGAGCCAGGTGATTGAAACCGAAGTCCGGGTCAATGCTATGGAGATCGATATTGACCGTGAGTTGTCCTCCATCATCGCGCGCCGCCAGCCCACGGCGCGTGACCTGCGCTTGCTCATCGCCATTTCAAAAACCACCGCCAACCTGGAGCGGGCGGGTGATGAAGCCGACAAAATTGCGCGCATGGTCAAGTCGATCATTGAAAGTGGCGAAGCCCGGGCATTGCCGTCATCCGAGCTCCGGATTGCCGGGGAGCTTGCTTCCGGCCTGCTGCGCAAGGCGCTTGATGCCTTTGCCCGGCTCGATACCACTGCGGCGGTATCCATCCTCAAGGAGGACAACCAGATTGACCAGGAATTTGACGGCTTTGTCCGCAAGCTCATTACCTACATGATGGAAGATCCGCGAACGATTTCCGCGAGTCTGGACCTGCTGTTCGTGGCCAAGGCCATCGAGCGCGTGGGTGACCATGCCAAAAACATCGCGGAATTCATCATCTACATCGTCAAAGGCGCCGATGTCAGGCACACGCCCATGGAGCAAGTGGAATCCGCCGTAAAGCAATAGCCCGGTGAAACCCAGATGAAACAGTCGCCACGCGTATTGGTTGTTGAGGATGAGCCGGCCATTGCCGAGTTGGTTGCCGTCAACTTGAGGCATGGCGGCTTTAGTCCGGTCGTGGCGCAAGACGGCGTGACGGCCCAGCGCGAGCTTGATGCCGTGTTGCCTGATGTGATTTTGCTGGACTGGATGCTGCCGGGGCAAAGCGGCCTTGCGCTGGCGCGTCACTGGCGCAAACAGGAGCGCACCAGATTCATTCCCATCCTCATGCTGACGGCCCGGGGCGATGAGCCCGACAAGGTGGCCGGACTGGATGCCGGTGCTGACGACTACATCACCAAGCCTTTTTCGACTCAGGAGTTGCTGGCCCGCATTCGTGCGGTGCTGCGCCGCCGTGCGCCGGAGTCGGTGAACGACAGTGTCGCCATCGGTGCGCTGGTACTGGACGCCGCAACGCACCGCATTTCATTCCAGAACCAGGAGCTCAAGCTGGGTCCGACCGAGTTCAAGCTGCTTCACTACCTGATGACCCATGCTGAACGTGTGCATAGCCGCAGCGCCTTGCTGGACAAGGTGTGGGGCGACCATGTGTTTATTGAAGAACGCACGGTCGATGTGCACGTCAAACGCCTGCGGGAGGCCTTGGGCGCTGCCGGCACAATGGTGGAAACCGTTCGTGGTGCGGGCTACCGCCTGACGGCGATTCGCGCTAGCAGCCCGGTTGTCGCGGCACGCTCCGCGATTTCAGCTTAGGATGATTAATCGATGGCTTGTTTTTATCACTTGCATGGCTGCCGGTGGCGGCTTGGGGTGGTTGATTGCGGCGAAGGATGGCAGCGGACTGGCCCTGAGCGCGGGGCTGGTGTTGGGCGCTTTGGTCTGGCTGGCGCTTGACAGCATCTGCCTGACGCGGCTGCTTGGGTGGCTGCGGACCGTACAGATCAACGAAACACCCGACAGTCTGGTCAGCACGGTCTCGAACCCACCCGGCTTGCCTGGTGCATGGGGCGAACTGGCTGACAGAACCCGCAGGCTGCTGAAAAACCGCGATCAGCAGTCGCACGAAAGCCAGGCACGGCTCGACGAGTTTCTCGCGGCCATGCAGGCATCGCCGAGCGGGGTGGTGCTGCTTGATGCGCAGGAGCGCATCGAGTGGTGCAACCAGATGGCGACGCAGCATTTTGGATTTGATGCCCGGCGCGATGTGATGCAGCATATTGCCAATCTGGTGCGCGAACCGGCCTTCAAGGCATACATGGCCTCCAGCAATTTCTCTCACGATGTGGTGATTCCAGGCCATTTCAGCACACCTGCGCGGCCCGTTAAATTATCGGTACATGCTCATGCCTACGGCAGGGGCCGCAAATTGCTGCTGTCGCGCGACATCACCGCGGTCGAGCTGGCCGAAGCGATGCGGCGGGATTTTGTGGCCAATGTGTCGCACGAAATCAGGACACCGCTGACCGTATTGGCCGGTTTCATCGAAACCCTGCAAACCTTGCATCTCAAAGAGGCTGAGCGTGCTCATTACCTGGCCCTGATGGCGCAGCAGTCCCAGCGCATGCAAACACTGGTGAGTGACTTGTTGACCTTATCCCGTCTGGAAGGAGGGCCTGTTCCGGGCGCCAATGACTGGACGACCATCAGTTCGTTGTTGGCCCAATGTGAACAGGATGCCAGGGCCCTGTCTGCAGTGATTGCACCGAAAGGGCATCAACTGGAGTTTGAACCCGGTCCGCCGTGCGAAATTGCCGGGATACACAACGAACTTTACAGCGCGATGTCCAACCTTGTGAGCAATGCGATTCGCTACACGCCCGAGTCCGGGTCCGTGCGCGTGAGCTGGAGGCTGCTGGACGACGGACGCGGCGAATTCCAGGTCAGAGACACCGGTTCGGGCATTGCGCCGGAACACCTGCCGCGTGTGACCGAACGGTTTTACCGGGTTGACCGCAGCCGATCCCGCGAGACCGGCGGCACGGGTCTGGGCCTTGCCATCGTGAAACATGTCACCCAGCGCCATGGCGGAGAGCTGCGCATTGAGAGCGAGCCAGGACGTGGCTCGTGTTTTTCAATCATCTTCCCGGCTGCACGCGTTCGCAGTCTTCAGGAGTCCCCTCGGGCGGTTGAGACAATTTCCACGTCATTGCCATAGACATCGATTCGTTTGCTGCTCTTGCCTTGCTCACGGACGCCGAGGTGCGCTCTCATGGTTGTCGGCCTTCACCGGGCTGTCAATACTCACGCGCTTGAACACCAGCACGTTTTCATTTCTGTCCGTGGGCCTGCGTACCGTGGCCAGAAACGCCCAATCCGGCAGATTCACGATACTGCTCAGGGTGACTTGGGCATCAACGTCCACGATCAGGTAAGGGCAGGCCGCTTGCGCGGTGGCCTGGCGCAGGTTAAGCTGCCCATGGTATTGCAATGCTGCGGCTTGGGCGCTGCCCACGCCGTAGATTTCGACGCAGGCATTTTTGTCAACCAGGCCTGCAATCTGGCGCGACGTGGGTGCATAGCTGCGTGCATAGTCGAGCAAGGGTAGCCAAAGCGTCATCAGCAGCAGCCAACTCAAAGTGATGCCGCCAGCGGGCAACACCAGCGACTTCCAGAGGGCGGCGCGCTGTGCGCTGGTCCGCCACCTGACGAGCCAGGCCCACGCCAGCGTGGCTGCCACCGCGAGCAAAAAGGCGAGCCACGAAAAGCTGGGTTCAAAGCCTGGCGCCAGCCTGGCGACGTTCGCCGCGGGCTGCCGGGGCACACCGGTTTGCATGGCGATCCAGATGACCCAGATGATGATCGCGCAGCCGGTGAAAAAGAGGAGGGTAAACCAGTCGATCAGCGACGCCACGCTGCGCTTGAGTGTAGGCAAGGCAAATGCGGCCAGCGCGGCCAGCGCCGGCAGACTGAGCAGCAGGCTGCGGTCGGATGCGTTGGTTGTCAGCGTGGCCGCCACTGCCATTGCGGCAAACCACAGCGGCAGAGCCACGTGGCGGCTTGCCAATTGTCTGCGCCAGCGCCAAAGTGTCCACAATGCCAGCGGCCATGCTGGCCAGGTAAACCATATCAGCAAGCGGCCCAGGCTATGCCACTCCTGCCAGGCCGACAGACCATCGCCATCCGGAAGGTGAATTCGCCAGCGCCACAGATCGAGCCCGTAGGCGAGCAGAGAAACCAGCAGCGTGACGCCCGCGATCAGCAGCACCCAGTGCCACGACCGCTGCCGGCTTGCCTCGTCGGCCTCGTCGCGGCCCCAGCGCATGTGGGTCCATTCGATCAGTGCTCCTCCTGTGCCAAACAACAGAGCCAGCGTGGGCGCGCCGCTCAGGGCGAGCCCGGCAAGACCCACCAGCAAGCCCAGCGCAGGCCCCAGGAGTTGCGTTGCCCGGCGGTACGGGCTGGCTGCCATGGCATAGAACATCAGGGCGGTGAAACCCAGTTGCGCCAGTGCCGGCGTGGTTTCATGGGACAACTGCGCCAGCCCCAGGCTGGCAATGAGCGCCAGCAAACCGGCGTCGGCAATGGCCCGGGCATAGTCCACCGGACTGGCCTCGCCGCCAAACGCAAAAGCCACGGGCTGCGCTTGCGGGCTGCGGGCCAGGTAGTAAATGGCGTACCAGGTGGCAAGCAGCGTCAGCGTTAGCAGCAGGATAAACGGAATGCGCACGGCAAGAGCGGGGTCCAGAGCCGGCAGAAATTTGATGGCGATGGCGCCCAGCCAATACGGCACCAGCGCATCAAACCCGGTGACATGACCGAGCAACTGGGGATGCAGCCAGTTTGCCGCGGGCGACGCCAGCTCGCGCATCACGCCAAATGCCGTGATGTCCTCGCTTTTCCAGGGACTACGCCCCAAAAAACCCGGCAATATGTACGCCACGCAAAACAGCAGCAGCGCAAGCCGCGGGAATCGGCGCACGGCGGACTGGGCAATGATGGCGGGCGAAGGCTTATTCAAAACAGCGTGACGATCAGGAAAGAGGCTGAGCCTGTGGAAGGCTGAATCAGGAATTCTGCATCAACCTGGCGCAGGAACAGCCGGCAATTTTTGCCGAAAAAAAAGCAGCCTGATATTCAGGCTGCTTTTTGCAGGCTGGCGAAAGCTCTTTTCGCGGCTTACTTGGATGCTTCGGCTTCCGGAGCGGCTGCGGGAACTGCTGATTTGGCCGTGGTTTTGCCAAAACGGTTGCGGAATTTCTCAACGCGGCCGCCCATGTTGTCCACGGATTTTTGCGTCCCGGTATAGAAGGGATGCGATTCGCTTGACGTGTCAAGCTTGTACAGCGGCAGTTCGCGACCATCTTCCATTTTCACCATTTCCTTGGTGTTGGCGCAGGAGCGGGTCACAAACTTGAAGTTGTTGGACATGTCCAGGAAACAAACTTCGCGGTAGTTGGGGTGAATGCCTTCTTTCATGATCTATTTTCTTTCGTCGTTTCATCGTTTCGGTAGCCACCCAGACCCGTTCCAGGCACTTTCCGTGAAGCTTTTGATTATCGCATGGAATCGTTCAGATGCGGGAAAACAGATTTCACCGTGGAGGAACGGAGGGCCCAGAGGTGCGCAGAGGAAAGCGACTCGGTTGATTCGCTTCCAACAACTTTTGGGTATGTCCTCCGGAGTTCCTCCGCGACCTCCGTTCCTCCGCGGTGAATCTCCCTTACCCGCCCCGGCGCATCATGTCGAAGAATTCGTGGTTGTTTTTGGTCGCTCTCATGTTTTTCAGCATGAGTTCCATGGATTCGATTTCGTCCATGTTGTACATCAGTTGACGCAAGATGCGCGATTTCTGGAGGATTTCCGGGGACAGCAGCAATTCTTCCTTGCGGGTGCCGCTGCGGTTGAGGTGAATCGCCGGGAACACGCGCTTTTCGTAAAGGCGTCGGTCCAGGTGAATTTCGCAATTGCCGGTGCCCTTGAATTCCTCAAAAATCACCTCATCCATGCGGCTGCCGGTGTCAACCAGCGCGGTGCCAATGATGGTCAGGCTGCCGCCTTCCTCGATATTACGGGCGGCGCCGAAAAAGCGCTTGGGGCGCTGCAGCGCATTGGCGTCGACGCCACCGGTCAGAACTTTGCCCGAGGAGGGAAGCACGTTGTTGTAGGCGCGCGCCAGGCGGGTGATGGAGTCGAGCAGAATAACAACGTCCTTGCCAAGTTCGACCAGGCGCTTGGCGCGCTCGATCACCATTTCTGCCACGTGTACATGACGCGCGGCGGGTTCGTCAAAGGTCGATGAAATCACCTCGGCGCGCACGCTGCGCTGCATTTCGGTAACTTCCTCGGGGCGTTCGTCAACCAGCAGGACCATCATGACCACCTCGGGGTAGTTGGCGACGATGGCGTGGGCGATGTTCTGCATCATCACCGTTTTGCCGGACTTGGGCGGCGCCACCAGCAGGGCACGCTGGCCCTTGCCGATCGGCGCAATGATGTCGATGATGCGGCTGGTGAGGTTTTCTTCAGCCTTGATGTCGCGCTCGAGCTTGAACTGCTCGCGAGGGAAGAGCGGGGTCAGGTTCTCGAACATGACCTTGTGCTTGTTGTCTTCAGGCGGGCCGTCGTTGATCTTGTCGAGCTTGTTCAGTGCAAAGTAGCGTTCGCCGTCCTTGGGCGTGCGCACTTCGCCTTCGATCATGTCGCCGGTGTGCAGATTGAAGCGGCGAATCTGGCTCGGGCTGATGTAGATGTCGTCGGTGCTCGCGGTGTAGCTTGAATCGGGCGCACGCAAAAATCCAAAACCATCAGGCAATACTTCCAGCACACCGTCGGCCACAATGGTTTCACCGGTTTTTGCGCGCTTCTTGATGATGGCGAACATCAGCTCCTGCTTGCGCATGCGGCCAACGTTTTCGATCTCAAGGGCTTCGGCCTGCTTGAGGACTTCAGACACATGCAGTGCCTTGAGTTCGTTTAAGTGCATGGAATTACTCCTTGCGGAGTTCAGTAAAAAAACGGGGGAGGTTTGAAAAGAAGCCGCGCAAGTGAGAAGGCTTACAAACCGGGAACTCGAACCAACTGGCGAAAGCCACTTGGTGAGTGAAGCACATTATGACAGGAAATTCCAGCGAGGAATCCTGATATTTGGGCTTATCGCGAGACGCACCCGGCAGATGCCAGGCGGGGCTCAATGTTGCGGCGGTTTGCGTTGAACTGGAGACGAGGCGTTGTCGGCCTCCTGTTCAACGCAAAACGTTCAGGCCAGTTGCTGGTCGATAAACGCGGTCAGTTGTGACTTGCTCATGGCGCCCACTTTGGTGGCGGCCAGCAGGCCATCCTTGAACAGCATCAGTGTGGGAATGCCGCGAATGCCGAATTTGGCGGGGATTTCGCGATTTTCATCGACGTTCATTTTTGCAATCTGCAACTTGCCGTCGTAGCCGGTCGCCACTTCGTCAAGAATCGGGGCAATCATCTTGCAGGGGCCGCACCACTCCGCCCAGTAATCGACCAGCACGGGCGTGGATGATTTAAGCACGTCGGCTTCAAAAGTGGCATCGGTGGTATGTTTGATGAGTTCGCTCGCCATGACGGCTCCTTGGGTCTGGTTACTGGATACGGCTAAAGTGACGATCATTGTGGCAGAAAGCAAGTGACGACGTCGGCCGGGCAATGGCTATCAACTCGATAGCTACCCTCCGAGTCACCGTGCCAGCCGTGTTTTCCTCCCGTTGTAGAACCTCCGCTCCACCATGCCGCCTTCCGCTACTGTTGATCCTGCTGACGTTGCGGCGAGCCTTGCGTCCCTGTGCTGGAAGCAGGCTATCGCCCAACTGGCCGCGGCACTGCAGGCGCGGGGCGTGCATCCCGCCGAGGCCGTGGTGCTGCTGCCTTATGCCCAACTGATCGGGCAGGCGCGCCAGGCCTGGGCGGCGCAAGCGGGCGACACTTCGTTTGTTCCGCATTTTGAAACCACCATGAATTGGGCCGGCAGCGTGAGCGGCATGCTGGGGTTGTTCGAACCGGCAGGCGACGATTTGCGCATGGATGTGGCTGTTGACATGCTGACGGCCGCATCGCTGCTGGCGCGCGCCGGTCTGGCAAGCCAGCAGGACGCATTGGCCGGGCGTCTCGTCGAGGCAGCCTGGAGCCTGGGCCGGGTGGCTGCCGCGGTGCTGCCTGGGCAGCGCCAGGCCTGGGGCGAGCGCCTGGCCTCGACGCTGGGCGCGGGTCTGGACTCGCCGGTGCTGGCGCTGGAGGCGGCAGTCGGGCAGATCGCGCTGGCCTGGGCGGCGGCCTCGGCCTATCCGTCTGACCGGCTTTTTCAGGCGCAGCCCGCGCTGCTTGCCGTGATGGAAGGTTTTCAGGCCGAGCCGCTGGCCGAAGCACTCAAGGCGCACTTTGGCGAGCGCGCCATCGCCATTGCCCTGTACCCGCTACCGCCTGAAAGCGTGCCATGGGTGACGCTCCCCTCGCTGCACGACGCGATTGATGCCGAAGACGAGGCCGAGCGGGCCGCCGCCTGCGTGCTGTCGCATCTGGCGCAGGGGCGAAGCCCCGTCGCGCTGATCGCGCAGGACCGGCTGCTCACGCGCCGCGCCGGCGCCATGCTGCAAAGGCAGGGCATTGCCATGCGCGATGAAACCGGCTGGAAGCTCTCCACCACACGCGCTGCGGCCAGCCTGATGGACTTGCTGCGCGCCATGCCGTGGGACGCCTCAACCGACGCCGTGCTGGTCTGGCTGAAAAACGCGCCCGCGTTCGCTGCGGGCGCCGTGGCCGCTGCTGAGACCGAGTTGCGAAAAGAGGGCGTGCGTGTCTGGCGCGAGTTGCCTCCGACTCCGCTACCCGCCCTCGCCGCGACCCAGTTGCTGGCGCTGCGGGTGAACGCGCTGCGCGATCGGTTCACCCGCTCCCGCCCTTTGCGTGCGTGGCTGCCCGATCTGCGCGCTGCCTTGCAGTCGGCCGGACAGTGGGACGCACTAACACTCGACGAAGCCGGCCAGACCGTGCTCGATGTGCTGCGCCTGCACGAAGGCGCCGAGGTGGAATTTGAATCTTCGCCCGGCATGACGCTGCACGACTTCACGAACTGGGTGAACCAGGCCCTGGAAGCGGGCACATTCTCCCCGGCGCATCCACCGGCCGAACAGGTGGTGATCCTGCCGCTGGCGCAACTGCTCGGCCGCCACGTGCAGGCCGTGGTATTTCCCGGCTGCGACGAAATTCGCTTGCCGACCTCGCCCGAACCACCGGGCCTGTGGACACCCGGCCAGCGCGCCTTGCTCGGTCTGCCATCGCGGGAAATGCTGGCCAGCGCGGCGCGCCAGGCTTGGGGTTATGCGATGCGCTTGCCGCATGTGGATCTGCTGTGGCGCACCAGCGAGTCGGGCGAGCACCTGATGGCCAGCGGCTTTGTGCAGGAACTGATGCTGGAAAACGAAATCCTCTTCGCACCTGATGCGCGCAGCTTTCGCGCTGTGGCTACCCAGCCCACGCCGCGCCCGCTGCCCACCGGCGATGCTTTGCCTCTGCCCAGGCTGTCGGCCAGCGCCTATGAAGATTTGCGGCGTTGCCCCTACCGCTTTTATGCACTGCGCCAGCTCGGGCTGCAGGAGTCTGAAGAACTGGAGAGCGAACTCGGCAAGCGTGATTTTGGCAATTGGCTGCATAGTGCGCTGCGCTATTTCCACGAAACACTAAAAGTGACGCCAGCCCACGACCTCGGTGCACGGGTAGCCATGATTAACGCAGCAGCGGAGCAAGCCAGACAAGCGCTGGGTTTGAGCAGCAGCGAGTTTTTGCCGTTTGCCGCCGCCTGGCCCGGCGTGCGCGATGGCTACCTGACGTGGCTGGCCGATCACGAAGCCACCGGCGCCATTTTTGAAGCGGCAGAAAGCTGGCGCGAAATGCCCCTGGGCGCGCTGACGCTGGTGGGCAGGCTGGACCGTATTGACCGCCAGGCTGACGGCCACACGCTGCTGATTGACTACAAAACCGAGCCGGACCCCACCACCAAGGAGCGCATCAAGGTCGGCCAGGAAGACACGCAACTGGCGTTTTACGCCGCGCTGATGCCTGACGACACGCTGGCCGCAGCCTACGTCAATCTGGGTGAAAAAGAGCTGACAAAAACCTACGCGCAGCCCGATATCGTGGCACTGCGCGATGAGTTGATAGACAGCATCGTGAGTGACATGACGCGAATTGCCGACGGCTCACCGTTGCCTGCGCTGGGCGAAGGCAAGGCGTGTGAGTATTGCGCGGCCCGCGGCTTGTGCCGCAAGGATTTCTGGAAAGCATGATGCCTCCACGTTTGTTCACTTCGCGCCCTGTCCCGTTCGCCCTGAGTAGGCCAGCAGGCCGTATCGAAGGGTACCCCCGAGTGACGGAGACCTGACATGAACGCTGCCTACGAATGCAACGGCCAACCGGTTTCGGCCGAGGCGTTTTACGCCATCGCCTGTGATCCGCGCCGCAGCGTGGCGGTTGAAGCCTGCGCCGGTGCCGGCAAAACCTGGATGCTGGTGTCGCGCATCGTGCGCGCCCTGCTTGATGGCGCGAGTGGCAACCCGGAAGCGCAAGTTCGCCCGCACGAAATCCTGGCCATCACCTTTACCAAAAAAGCTGCCGGTGAAATGCGGGAACGGCTCGATGAATGGCTCAAAGACTTTGCGCACGCTGACGATGCAACGCTCCAGCGCGAGCTGGAAATCCGTGGTGTCACTGAAACTTCAAGCCAAAAAGGCCGGCAGCCCACGCAGAACATGCGCAAGCGGCTATCAAATTTATACCGCTCCATGCTGGCCAGCGGGCGTTCGGTGCAGATCCGGACCTTTCACAGCTGGTTCGCCGCCTTGCTGCGCAACGCTCCCGTCGCGGTGCTGCAACGGCTCGGCCTGCCCGTCAATTACGAGCTGCTGGAAGACGACGCGCCAGCCCAGGCGCTGGTCTGGCGGCGGTTCTATACGGCGGTGGTTGCCGATGCCTCGCTTAAAACCGACTTTGAATCCGTGGTGCGGCTCCACGGCCGCTTTCAGACCGGCAAGGCCCTGCAAGCGGCGCTCGACAAGCGAACCGAATTCACGCTGGCCGATGAAAAAGGCGTGGTCGATGCGTCGGTGCAGCCGTTTGGCGTGCAATTTCCCGAGTTCGCCGGATTGAATTCGCCTGAAGACTTCCTCATTGGCCACTCCGCCAATCACCAAACGCTGCTGGACGCCGCCAAGGCCCTGGGTCGCGCCAGCGCGCCCACTTTCTCGGCCAAAGGCGTGGAACTGGAGCAGGCCCTTGCGGCGCAAGACCTGGCCGCAGTGTTCATCGCGCTGCTGACCAAGGACGGCACGCCACGCAAATTCGGCGAAAAAATCATCGGCATTGAGCGCGTGCGGCAAGCGCAAGCACTGGTGCTGCGCACGGCCGCGGCCTGTCAGCAGCACGAGGCTCGGGTGCATCAGCAGCGCATGGCCCGCTTGACGCGCGCGCTGATTGCCCAGTTCACGCAGCTCAAGCGCGAGCGCGGCTGGGTCGATATGAACGATGTCGAGCGCGCCGCGCTGGTCATGCTCAGCGATGCGGTGCTATCGGGCTGGGTGCAGGAACGGCTCGACGCGCGCATCAAGCACCTGATGATTGACGAGTTCCAGGACACCAACCCGCTGCAGTGGCAGGCGCTCTCATCGTGGCTCACGGCTTATTCGGGCGCTGGTTCGGCGCCCAGCGTGTTTCTGGTGGGCGACCCGAAGCAAAGCATTTACCGCTTTCGGCGCGCCGAGCCGCAGGTGTTCAAGGCCGCGCAGCGCTTTGTGGTGCAGGGGCTGGGCGGTGACTTGCTCAGTTGCGACCACACCCGCCGCAATGCCCTGGCCGTGATTGATACGGTCAATGCCGCCATGGGCCAGGCGCGCGAGCTCGATGGCTACGACGGATTTCGCGAACACAGCACCGACTCCAGCAAAGTGGGCCAAACCGGCCGTTTGCCGCCAATCCCGCGCGGCAAGGACGCTGATGACGCTGCGCTGCCCAGCGGCTGGCGCGACAGCTTGAACACCCCGCGCGAGCTGCCCGAGGAAACCCTGCGCACGCTGGAAGCGCGCCAGGCCGCCGCATGGATCGCTGACCAGATCGCTGGCGGCCTCAAGCCGCAAGACGTGATGGTGTTGTCGCGCAAACGGGCCGGTCTGCTGCCGCTGCAAGAGGAACTTCGGACGCTGCAGATTGCGGCCCAGATTGGCGAAAAAACTGATCTGATCGACTGCTGCGAAGTGCTCGACATGGTGGCGCTGCTTGATGTGCTGGTGTCGCCGCAGCACGATTTGTCGCTGGCCAGAGCCCTGCGGTCGCCGCTGTTTGGCCTGGGCGATGCCAGCCTGATGAAACTGGCGCTGCTGCAACGCGAGCGGCCGGTTCCGTGGTATGAACTGCTACAAAAAACAGAGCTGCTTGCGCCCGAACTGAAAGGGCTGGCTGCCATTTTGACCCGATGGAAAGGCTGGCTCGATGGGCTGCCGCCGCATGACGCCCTGCAAAACATTTACACGGATGGCGATGTGCTGGCGCGCTTTGTGGCCGCCGCGCCCGCCCCTCAGCGCAGCAGCGTGCTGGCCAACTTGCGTGCGTTGCTGGGTGTTTCGCTGGCGCTGGGTGGCGGGCGCTACGCCACGCCTTACGGATTTGTCCGCGCGCTCAAGGCCGGCGGCACGCAGGCGCCGGCCAGCCTTGATCCGCAGGCTGTTCGCCTGCTGACCATTCACGGTGCCAAGGGCCTGGAAGCCGAGGCTGTGCTGCTGCTGGACACCGACACCGTGGAGCGCAATGCCGACAGCATGAGCGTGCTGATCGACTGGCCCGGCGAGGCCACCGCACCGCGCAAATTTGTGTTCCTGGTCAGCGAGACCCGGCCCCCCGCCTGCGCCGAAGATGCGCTGGCCGGTGAGAAGGCGGCGCGCAAGCGCGAAGAGATCAATGCGCTGTATGTCGCCATGACACGGGCCAAAGGCACGCTGGCAATCTCGTCGATTGAGCCGCACAAGCCAACGACCGACAGTTGGTGGCAGCGCTTGCAGGCTCTGATGCCGCCGTTTGATCTGCCAGCGGATCGCGCCTTTTCGAGTCAATCCCCCGCTTCCCCGGATGCCGGCATTTTTCAGCTGCCAGAGCTACCCGCGCTGCCTGAAGCGATGGCGCTCAAACTTTCGACCGAAACGCGCGAAGACGAAGACTCCCTCAGCGCCCGCATCGGCAAAGCCATGCACCGCTTGCTGGAGTGGGGCGGTTCAAGCTCTTCGCAGCAGGTCACGGCGGTGGCGCGCGAGTTTCACCTTAGCCCGGCGCAAGGCGCTCAGGCAGCCGCACTGGCACAGCGAATTCAGACCGGGGAGGGGGCCTGGGCCTGGCGGCAAGATGTGCTGGCCTGGCAGGGCAACGAGGTGGATCTGGTTTATCAGGGCCAGCCGCTGCGGCTGGACCGGCTGGTGCAACGCAGGGATGCCGGTTTTGCAGGCCAGTGGTGGGTGCTCGACTACAAATCAGCGGTGGCGCCACAGCAGCAACCCGCACTCATGGCGCAACTGCAGGCTTACCGCGCGGCGGTACAGTTGATTTACCCCGGAGCCACGGTGAAAGCAGCTTTCTTGACGGGGCAGGGCACGGTGGTGGAACTGGACTGAGCGTGCCAGAACACAGACGTACCATCAGCGCGTTACGCCGGCTTGGCCGCTTTGGGCAAGCGTCCCATCAGATAAAACTCCGGATTGGGCTGCATGCTGCTGAAGCTTGCCATCCGGTTGGACAGGCCAAAAAACGCCGTGATGGCGGCGATGTCCCAGGCGTCCTCATCGTCAAAACCGTGCGCGTACAGCGCTTCGAAATCCGCGTCTTCGATCTGGTCGGCGGCAAGGCAGACCTTCATGGCAAAGTCGAGCATGGCGCGCTGGCGCGGCGGGATATCGGCCTTGCGGTAGTTCACCGCCACCTGGTCGGCCACCAATGGTTTTTTCTCATAAATGCGCAAGATGGCGCCGTGCGCCACCACGCAATACAGGCAGTGGTTGGCAGCGCTGGTGGTGGTCACGATCATCTCGCGCTCGCCCTTGGTGAGCGAACCGTTCGGGTTGCCGCTTTCCTCCTTGAGCATCAGCGCATCGTGGTAGGCGAAGAAGGCGCGCCATTCGGCGGGACGGCGTGCCAGCGCCAGAAACACATTGGGCACAAAGCCTGCTTTTTCCTGCACTTCCAGCACCTTGGCCTTGATGTCGGCGGGCAGGGTATTGATGTCGGGGAAGGGGTATCGGTTCATGGGCGGCCTCCGTTTGATGATGGCATCATCATAGAGCGACGCGGCTTCGATCGGGGGTGCAAGCTGCGGGCGAGGGATTCGTTATCCTCGAGGCCTTAAGCAGCGCGGCCAAGGTGCTTGATGGGCCGAAGAAGGCCTGAATGCAAAGCTCAAAGGCTTTGGTTGTTTTGCAAGCTTTTCAGGCCTCTGGCCCACGTAGAATGGACACATATAGCTATCATTATAATAGCATCAACCCGCCATCAGCTTGTGCACCAGATCGGCCGTGGTCGATGCCTGGTACTTGCGCATCAGGCGAGCCCGGTAAATCTCGACGGTGCGGTGGCTGATAAGGAGGGCGCGGCCAATTTCCTTGGAGGTCAGCCCGTCCATCAGGTGCGCGGCAACTTCACGCTCGCGCGCCGTCAGCTCCGCCGTCACCGGGCGGCGCGCGCTCAGGTCTTCAAACGCCCAGATGCCGGCCTCATGCGGCGCGCTGCGGTTCAATGCGCGCCCGGTCACGTGGCACCAGAAGGTCTCGCCCTTGCTGTGCCCGTCAACACGCTTCATGATGCGGTCATCGGAGTACAAACCGCTGGCGTTCAGGATCGGGATCATGCGCGCGCCGATGCGCTCGTACTCGTCCGCGCTGGGGTAGAGAATCAGGAAC
Organism: uncultured Polaromonas sp.; assembly: GCA_964371235.1. GTDB lineage: Bacteria > Pseudomonadota > Gammaproteobacteria > Burkholderiales > Burkholderiaceae_C > Polaromonas. The sequence goes on along the minus strand of CAYJMW010000005.1, from coordinate 1,752 downwards.
GACTGCCCCATAAGCTGGTTCTGGGTGGCGCCGAACATTTCGCACAGGTGCTGGTTGCAGTCCACAATGGAGCGGTTGCGCGAGAGCACCAGTCCCACCGGCGCCAGGTCGAAAGCGAGCTGGTAATCCACGTCCATGGGACTAACCTTTACGAAGTACTACGTATTTGAATAGGTAGTATCGTAATGGATTCTTTGAATGCTCACCGATACAAGGAGATTTTTTGTGAACAAACTTTTTCCCTCCGCCAGGGAGGCCCTCAAGGGCGTGGTCAAGGATGGCCAGTTGCTGGCTGTTGGCGGTTTTGGCCTGTGCGGAATTCCCGAGGCGCTGATTGACGCCCTGCGCGACAGCCAGGTCAAGAACCTCACCGTGATTTCCAACAACGCTGGTGTTGATGGCTTTGGCCTGGGCAAACTGCTGGAAACCCGTCAGATCAAAAAAATGATCTCCAGCTACGTTGGCGAGAACAAGGAATTTGAACGCCAGTTTCTCGCCGGCGAGCTGGAACTCGAGTTCACGCCCCAAGGCACGCTGGCTGAAAAACTGCGCGCCGGCGGCGCCGGCATTCCGGCCTTTTTTACCAAAACCGGCGTCGGCACCCTGGTGGCCGAAGGCAAGGAATTGCGCGAGTTTGATGGCGAGACGTATGTGATGGAGCACGCCCTGGTGCCCGAGGTCGCGCTGGTCAAGGCGCAACGGGCCGACAAATCCGGCAATCTGCAGTTTCATCTGACGGCGCGCAACTTCAATCCGGCCGCCGCCATGGCCGGCAAGATTTGCATCGTGGAAGTTGAAGAGTTGGTGGAAACCGGAGCGCTCGAACCCGATTCGGTTCACCTGCCGGGTATTTATGTGCACCGCATCGTGCTCAATGCCCATCCAGAAAAGCGCATCGAAAAGAAAACCCTTAGCGAGAAGGCTTAAGCCGTTCGCCCTGAGCCGGTCGAAGGGCTCATGGACATTACTCTTGCTGAGAGCTTCGACAAGCTCAGCCCGAACGGATAACTGGAGATATTGAAATGCCCTGGACCCAAGACCAAATGGCGGCGCGTGCCGCGCAGGAACTCGAAGACGGCTTTTATGTCAACCTCGGCATTGGCATCCCCACGCTGGTGGCCAATTTTGTCCCCGCCGACAAGGAAGTCTGGCTGCAATCTGAAAACGGCATGCTCGGCATCGGCCCGTTTCCCACCGAAGAGACGGTGGACCCTGACCTGATCAATGCCGGCAAGCAGACCGTCACGACCATCAAGGGCTCGTCGATTTTTGGCAGTCACGAAAGCTTTGCCATGATTCGTGGCGGCAAGATCAACCTGTCCATCCTGGGCGCCATGCAGGTCAGCGAGCAGGGCGACCTGGCCAACTGGATGATTCCGGGCAAGATGGTCAAGGGCATGGGCGGCGCCATGGACCTGGTTGCAGGCGTCAAGCGTGTGATTGTCCTGATGGAACACGTGGCCAAAAAGAAGGACGGCACCGAAGACATGAAAATCCTGCCCCACTGCACGCTGCCGCTCACCGGCGTGGGCGTGGTCGATCGCATCATCACCGATCTGGCCGTGATGGACGTGACGCCGCTGGGTCTCAAGGTGGTCGAGCTGGCGCCCGGCGTGACGCGCGAAATGGTTCAAGCCAAAACCGGCGTGCCGCTGGTCTGAGCGCTGATTTCGGCACAGGTTTTTCGAACCGCATCTCCGTCATTGCGTACATGGACGCCCCCTTTGTGCAAGCTTTAAATTCAGTGATGCA
>CAYJMW010000004.1:0-104186 GCA_964371235.1 uncultured Polaromonas sp. | reverse complement strand
GAATCGGCGGTCACGTTGCCGGAATCAGTGGTCACGTTCACCGGAATACGCAGCCCTGCACCAACTCGGCGTGTCCGGGCGCGCGACGCCAGTTGCGCTGGATGCCAGCGCACGAATTGCACAGCTCCATCTTCTTCAATTCGTTTTGTCGGTTCAGGTCGTCGGTCATGTTGCGGCTCTTCGTGGTGGTGATGGGAGGGTTGCTTGAACAAATCAGTAAACAGCATCATGGTCACCCACATTCACCGGGATGATCTGCTGCTCTTGAATTAGCAGTTCCAGCGTGATGCGATAGGACAGATTGATGGACACCGAATGCAGGCCCTCAAACTTGCCGTGCAAAGCGTGCAAGCGCAACGAAGGGTGCAAAGGGTTGGCTTCCAGCAGCTGCAATGTTTTCAGGTAGTGCTGGCGCAGTTCAGGGTGTTGCTTGATGAGCGCGGGTGAGAAGAAGCGCGCTGCGCGGCGGTTGTATTGCTCGGTAAAGACCAGTGCATAGGGCAGTTTGGGCAAGTTCACAGCGCATCCAGCCGCGCCAGATGGGCCGCAGGCGACTCCTGCACCACGCGCCCTGCGGCCAGGTCGGCGCGGGTTTCAGCCAGCGCGGCATCCAGCTCACATTCGCGCAGGTAGTGGTAGTGCGCGATGTCCATCACCACAAATTTGTCTGTGCCCCGCACCGAAACAATGGCCTCGGGCGCGGTGCTGAGTGCCAATTCGATGGCGGATACGCCTTTGGTTTTTAAGTCGTTGGCGCTGATGTGGGACATAAGGGACTCCTGGAAAATGAAACTTGCGTGTTGTTAATCGTACTATTAAACGTATGCTTTAACAAGCGATGACGCAAGAGCCGGGTTTGCAAATTCATATATGGAAATAGGCTCTAGCCCACGCCCAATATGCGCAAGACGCTATCAAATCAGTATGAATCAGCGGGCAATCAGCTGCAGGGTTTTTATGTAGGTCCGGCTACCCAGCAGCCCTCAGGAATGGGTGTCAATGGGTGCATTATTGGTTGAGCGAGAGGAATTCCGGCGACAACTGGTCATGGGTCTCGAAGCTGACCAAATGCGGCTCGTGGGGCAGGCCCCTTGTGGCTGCTGGGGCAGATCTCAACCACCGCGCTGCGCGGCAAACGCAGGCTGCGCAAGCGCTGGTGCGCCGCGTCTTCCAGGTCCACGGGCAGCTGCTGTTTGGCATTCAGGTAATGGTTGGTGAACACATCGAGGTAAGCCTCCAGCGTCTGCGCTGCAAGCGTCTCACCGGCCAACTCCAGGCACAGGGCGCCCACCTCCGAAGTGCAAAAGTGGTCGTCGCGCCTGGAGCGGCGCAGGCGGTAGCGTGACAGTTGCCCGGACTGAAGGCTGAGCACAGGCAGGCGGTCCAGGTAGGGGCTCTTGCGAAACATCTTGCGCGCCTCGGGCCAGGTGGCGTCCAGCAACACAAACAGCGGCCGCTTGCCCTTCGTGCCATCTATGGGAGCGACGGGCAGCAGCTCTGTCACCACCCGCCCGGCCGCCACAAACTCCCCCGGAAACACCAGATACGGCTGCCACTGCGGATCGGCCAGCAGCGCAGGATCAACTGAAGTGCGCGCCCAGCCAAAGGCAAAAGTGCTAGAGACCACATCGGCAATCAGCCAGCCCGTGTTGCTGGGCTTGAGCGGCTCGATGTCGGCCATGATCAGGCACACCCCCGCACGCGCCGGCACGGACGGGCGCAAGGCACACAGGCAGTGGCTAAGAACCAGGCGGCAACCGGCGCAGCGCTCCCCGCGCGGACCGCCACGGGCGAGAAAGGGTTTGGAGCTGCGCGCAAGGCGCGCGCTGCGCAGGCGGGAGACGGCGTGGGTCATGCGGATACGTTAGCCGGTCTTCTCGGCCAGACAAGGCAGAATCGCGCCGGACTCAAGCAACGCCGGCGTACGCACTCAACCCCGCCCCGTAGTAATGGTCATAGACATGCGCGTAGGCCCGGGCGAACTTCTCGGCGCGGATGGCCTCGCGCTCATCGGCCGGGATGCCCTTGGCTGCCAGCGCGGCTTCGACTTGCGTGAAGCGTTTGTCAGCATGGCGCAAAAAGATCAGGCCCAGCACCGGTGTGGAGAATTCGGAAGGTTTGAGGCCGGTGTTGGCCCAGAGTTGGTCAGCGGTGGCCCAAAGGCGGTTTTCAACGGCGACGAGATCAGATGCCATGCAAGTCCCTGTAGGTGTTCAGGGGTGATGGTAGCGGCTGGCAGCGGGCGCCCGGAAGTGCTGGCACTTGGGCGATGGGATCGTTTTGATGGGTGGGAGACAAATTTGGCGGAAAAGTTTAGCCAAATCGGCCGCGAGCCCACGTGCCACCTGCACAAGCCACTATTAAATATGGAGTGAATGCTCGGCAAGCAATCAGGACCGCTGTCGTATCCCAAGGCGTCGCCCATGAGTGATTAGGCCCCGTGTATTCTTCGGCAAGGTGAGAAACTTCGCCTTTCACGCAAAACAAGTCAGGGTCTGTTATGAACAAAATGGTGAATCCGTCTGCTGCTGCGGCCGCGGAGTCGGCTCTTTACGCCAGCATCCACGCGCTGGTTACGTCTGCCCGCAACACCATTGCGCGTGGCGTCGATCTGGTGCAGGTGCATACCAATTTCGAAATTGGTCGGCACATGGTTGAGTACGAGCAGCAAGGTGAAAGTCGCGCGGAGTACGGCAAGCAAGTGCTCAAGCGCTTGGCCGAACGCCTGACTGCTGAATTTGGCAGCGGTTTCTCGGCGACCAATCTCAAACTCATGCGGCAGTTTTATGTGCTGCACGCCCAGCGAATTGGTCAGACAGCGTCTGGCTTATTCCAAATCCAGAAACGTCCCATTGGTCAGACGCTGTCTGACTTATTGGCAACCACCGAAAACCGCCCGTTTTCCCTGAGCTGGTCTCACTATGTCTTCCTGCTGGGCATCAAAAAACCCGATGAACGCAGCTTCTACGAGATCGAGGCGGCCAGCCAGAACTGGACCCTTCGCGAACTCAGGCGCCAGTTCCAAAGCGGCCTCTACGAACGCCTGGCCCTGAGCCGCGACCAGGACGGCATTCGCCAACTCGCCAGGCAAGGGCAAATTGTCAACCAACCAAAAGACCTGCTCAAAGAACCGCTGGTGCTGGAGTTTTTGGGCCTGTCAGAGCAAGCCCGGTTTTCTGAATCCGACCTTGAAGCCGCCATCATCAACCAGATCGAACACTTTTTGCTGGAGCTGGGCAAGGGCTTTTTGTTTGAGGCCCGCCAAAAGCGCTTTACCTTTGACGACGACCACTTCTTTGTGGACCTGGTGTTTTACAACCGCCTGCTGCGCTGTTATGTGCTGATCGACCTCAAACTTGGCAAGCTCGCCCATCAGGATTTGGGCCAGATGCAGATGTACGTGAACTACTTTGACCGCCACGTCAAAACCGATGCCGAAGCGGCCACCGTCGGCATTGTGCTGTGCAAGAAGAAGCATGAGGCACTGGTTGAAATCACCCTGCCCAAAGACGCGAACATCCACGCCAGGGAATACCAGCTCTATTTGCCGAGCAAAGAAGAGTTGCAGCAGAAACTCGCGGAATGGGCTGGGCTTTCACTTTAAATTGGTCAGAAACAGGGTGGCCTTGCCCCACGCTAGTGATGCACCAGCATTTGCTGCAACATGAACGCTCAGCCATTCAAACTGGTAAACGGTTATGTGCTGGAGTAGTGTGCCTCCGGTATTTTTTGTACTGGTATGTGCCCTTTGTTGTCGGTCGATTTTGCGAGAAGTGGGCCCTCGGAACAACGCCATAAACTCGCCGATGTCTGAACGCCTAGGAACTATTCAAGGTTCGCTACCATTCAATGTTGTTCCGCCTCGCCCAATGGGACGGGCGGGGTTGATTACGAAAGATATTTGAGGCTCAAGGACTAACGCCGCGGAACGTCACGGCAGGGCCCATGTAATTGAAGCCGATGCCAAACTTCAGCGCATCGCCTTGCCGATAGCCCTGCCAAGTCTTGGGATCAACCTGTGAGCAATGAAGGTAGATTGTGCGTTGCTGTCCATAGGGTGTCACCCAAGCGTGGTCACTTTCAAGGCGTGAGATGATGCCATCGAACCTTTTGACGGCCCCGTTCTCACGAATCCGACCGGCGATTGCAACTTTGGCCTCGAATGCAACACGAGCGAGCTTGAGGCGAGCGAACTTCTCCATTGCTTCGTCGACTTTGCCGTTCGCGTAGAGACGACGCGCAAACCAGAACTGTGACGTGTAATTGGTATCGCCGTCGGTGAACGAACGTCGCCAGCAAGCTTCAGTTTCGTGGCCCTCATCCGGAAAGTGACGCTCGAGCAAACGCGCAAGCGCCCCATTCAACCATTTGTCTCCTGGGAGCACGCGAAGGGCTTCGTTCAAGGTCTTTCGCGCACCTTCATAGTCACGCTCCGATTCTTGCAATCGGCTTAGCGCTTTGGCGACGAACGTACTTGCGGGGTTCTGGGCGATGGCCTTGACTAGGGCCTTCTTTGCTCGCCCTTGGTCGTTCAGCAGGCGCGAAAAATCGGCCTCAGCAGCGAGTAGGTACTCGTCATTGCGGAACTGCTGCAGACCGTCGCTTAAGGCGTGTTCAACTTGCTTCGCTGCCGCCGTAACATCTTCCTCGTCGACTGCGGGCTTCTCCAGAAGTTCGCACAGGCGTCCCATTGCAAGCTTGACCAGCGTTGCGTGTCCGTGGCCACTATCGGCGTTTGCCCCGGTTAGGCGCGAAGCATGTTGCCGCGCTTGCTCAAGATGCATCTTCCGCTCCACGTCTGTCCTCGCGACAGCTGCGCGAGCGATCTCCAGCTCAGACATCGTGTGCGTAATAGACCGGTCATATGGCAGCAACTTGCGCGCGTATGAGATCAGCTCGTTCGCTCGGCCTAAGTTGCCGTTCAGACGGCGCATCTCATAGATGGCATGCTGTTGGAACAGGTAGCCGTCGTCGTGGCTGGCCTCGTCAGCAGCTCGGAATATTTCCTCAACCATCAGGGGATCGGAAAACAGCTCCCTGAGGTTCCTGGCGCGGATTGATTCTCTGAAAGCGGAGCGATCAGGCGTGTAGCCCACGTCAATCTCTTTCAGAATCGACATGTAGAGGCCAAAGCGGTCGCGCTCATTTGGAAGCGCACGCTCAAAGACGATTTGAGCTATCCATGGGTGCCTCGCCCGATAGGCCATGTCGAGCGCCGGCTTGTACTCCTCGGTCAGAACAATCGAGTCCAGCGGTGCAAAGAAGTCTCTTTTGAAGTCCTTGAAGGAAACGCCAGTGAGGCGATAGATTAGGCCGGCTCGGACCGGGACGCTCATGCGGTTAAGCGCGCAGACGAATAGATAGATGCGCCGCGCTCGATCATTAACAATGCCCTTGTATTCGTCAAATACGATGTCGGGAAACTCGGCACCGCTCGTGATTTCATATAGCGCAACCAGCAACTGGCGGTCGGCATAGGACAGGAAAGCGTCTCGGCGCTCCTCCATGGTCTTCGACGCCAGATCACCCAAACACTTGAACTCATCCAATTTCCCGACGAGCGCGTCGATCTCGGGGAGTGAGAGCGACCTCAGTTGATGCGTGCCGTCTAGCAGTGGCGACAGCGGCTGTCCATCTACGTTCCATTCATTGCTGCGCTCTGTGGCGATGATCGTGAGCGGTAGTCTGTTGCTCCGCGCAGCATGAACGAAAGCCTCAACTTCGGAAGAGCGGCGCGCCACCCCATCCACAAAGATGTAGAGTCGCTCACCCAAGAGATGGCTTAGCTCGGCGATCGGCGCGATGAGTAGGCGAGCATCAGAGCGCAAATACAGGACGACTTTGTCGAAGGTGATCCCCGCTTCGTGTGCGATACGCTTAAGGAGGACTGTCTTTCCTGAGCCAGCGTATCCCTTGATGAGATAGAAGTCTGTGGCTCGTGGGCGATTGGCGTCGTCAACAAGAATTACCTCAGCCAACACCGTGTCTGTCAACGTGCGCTTGGCGTCATGATTGGCTGAGATCGAGCTCCATCCGTAAGAGGCGCCCTTGAAGAAGGCCTGCGGGTTGGGCACCTCAGGCGACATGCCGGCATGGACGTACACCACATCGTTGGTCAAGAAAGTCAGTAGGTCCACGGATGGAACCGCGTGCGTGGCGAACTTGGCGCCGATCGGATGGCCATGTGTCGTTGACTTGACGCCTCGTAGCCCCTTAGGTATCTTGGCATTCAGCTCAGCCATGAATTGATCAAACGTGCCATCGATCGTCGTGATCCTTTTTCCCTCCCAAATGCGCTGATCTCGCGGCGATGGGTCTGGTGTCACAACGTACTGCATTGGACGTGACATCTCCGGCTTGTCGAGTTGTAGAAGGATTGCGCGGATGTCGCTGTCCTCTATCTGATAACCGACATAGACAACGCAGTATTCGCCCGCATACTCGGTAAAGCGGTTGAACAGCTTCTCGCGGCCGGTGGCATGGGTGATGTACTGATCAATGGTGAGAATGAGTGGATAAGCGACTTCGTCAACCATCGAGACGCAACCGTGCAACTTCAGCAGAGGGACTGCATCTGGTGCACGAAGCTCATGGTCGACTCGATCTGAATTGCGCAGAATTGGTACTGGGGACTGCAGTCGATTCGCGTTCCCGGCATACGCCTTCTCGATGATCTGGTCATAGTTCGTCGTGACAAGCGCCGCCCAACGAAAATCGGCGACAGACTTCTGAGCGGAGCTTGGGGTGAAGCGATTGAAGATCTCGGCGATGTAGTGCTGGACTGTCCGCAGGTCAGATTCTTCAATGCAGTATTCGCCGATGAGTGACAGCGGCTTATCCGCTGAATCTTCGCCCAAGAACTTTGTAGACAGCAATCGGCCAAGTTCTTTCGCAGAAGGTGGTTCTTTGGGCGGTGTCGTAGCGGTGGCGCCTCTTGACGCACCCGCTCCGAAGAACAAGACTGCCTTTCCGGCGCGAATTTGCTCGACGAGATGGTGTGGAATGTCCATTGGGGCGGCGATGGTCTGTTGGTCGAAATATTGCAATGGTACTTCGCGAAAACCACAGGCACGATAGCGTCAACTTGCGGCCAGTTGCGCGGATGGCCGCTCGCGGTCGAAAAGAGTCCTCCCCCACTTGCCGTTCATCCCCCCAGCCTCCGTCCAAATCCCCCATCCCCACTAGCCGTAATCACCAACCTCTGCGTCGCCCTCGTCGCCGCCACATAAAACAGCCGCGCCTCCTCCTGCTCATCGTCCCCAGGCGCAGGCATCTGCCCCACCCCCGCCAGCGCCACCACCGCAAACTCCAGCCCCTTGCTGGCATGCACGGTCAGCACCTTGATGCTGTCCGCATTCGGCTTGAAGCTGCCTGGCGCCTTGCGCACCTGATAAGGCAGTTTTCTGCGTGCCAGCGCACTGGCGCATTCATCCATCACTGGGTAATGCCGGCAAATTACCGCCATGTCACCCCACGCATGGCCCTCTTGGTGGGCGGCGTTCAGCAGCTCGGCAATCTTGGTGGCCTCGGCGCGCAGATTGGGCAAGCGGATGATCAGCGGCGGCTCGCCATCGCGCCCGCAACTGATGGGGTGCAGCAGCGGAATGCCGTCGTCGTCTTTGTCGTCGGCGGTCAGCAGGTCGGCGGCAATCAGGCTGGCGGTTTGGAGAATCTGCCTCGTATTTCTGTAGTTGATTCGGAGGATCGTGGTGCGGCCTTGCGCCTGAATGCCGACGCTCTTGAAGCTGAACTGTTTGGACCGACTGCGCTCATAAATGCTTTGTGCATCGTCGCACAGCACCAGCAGGCTGTTGGTCGTGGGGTCCACCATCTGCGTGACAAGCTTGAGCCACTCGGGCGCGAAGTCGTGGCCTTCGTCTATCAGCACGGCCCGGTACTGGCCGCTGGGGATTTGCTTGCGGTCCACACACCGGATAACGTTGTCCACCAGCCCGTCATAAAAGCCCGGTCCCGGGGGTGGCAAGGGTTGTCCGTAGGTGGTGAGTTGGCGGTGGCACCAGCTATGAAAATGCCGCGCATGCACGCGGTCGCTCAGGCCCTTGGCCTCCATCACGCTTTGCAGCTTCACGCCCAGCGGCTCGTTAAAGCACAGGATGAGGATGGGCTTGCTGCTGGCCGTGCTGGCCTTGGCCAGGTACTCGGCGCGGTAGCCAAGAATCATGGTTTTGCCGGAACCGGCCACGCCGTGAATCACGCGGTGGCCGTCGCCCAAGGACCGGGCCAGTTGCTCCTGCTGCAGGTCCATCACACGCATGATGCTGGGCAGCTCGGCATCCAGGTCGCTGTCGTCAAACAGCGCGCCCTGCGTTTGCACACGCACTTCGGGGAACATGATCCAGCGCACGCGGTCAAGCTGCGGCAGCGACATGACGCCGCGCATCATGTGCGGAAACATGTCCCACAGCCGACTTTGAAAGTCTTCGGCACCCACGGACTCCAGCATTTCGTCCTGGCAGATCACGCGGTTCGACTCAATCGCGTGGTGCAGTTCGGCGGTGTCAAACTGCTTGCGCGTGATGTTGCTGAACACCACGCCATAGCTCCACGGAAAAGCCAGCTTGCCCTGGTACTTGCCGTCGGGCTCGACCAGTTGTTTGTCGCGCTGCAACGCGTCGACGACCTGGTGCGCGTATTGCCGCGCCTGCTCAAGGGGGTTGGGAACGCTTTTGGGAATGCCGTCGGGAATGATTTCCCAATTCAGCCTGTCGGCGGTTTGAATCGTGCTGAGCCGCCAGTCCTTGACCTCCAGCACCAGCAGGCCGCGCCGGGGATGCATCACGACAAAGTCAGGGTGTGAATACTTGGGGCCCACCGGAACGTCGTACCAGAGCAGGTAGTCGCCATCGAGCTTTTGTTCCAGCCGCTCGGCAAGACGGCGCTCGCCGGGGGTCATGCGCGAAACGCACGCACCGATTGAAGGAATAAGAGTCGCCATCCGGAAGTCACCAACCTCTCAACACATTCACCAACACTTTGTGACAACCATCATGCTGCTGAATGGCTTGTGGGGCCAGCCTTCATTTCTGGAAAGTAATGACAAGGTTCTCCATTGCGCCAATAAAAAGGGCAAACCGTTGCCAAAGTGGCTACGGCGGCGCTGCATGGATTGCCACGCTACAGCCGGTCCTGCGCCCGTCGAAGGGCTCGCAATGACAGCCGGTTCATTGTTCAGTCGAACTGCGATGCGGGGCTTTCCGACAGGCCTTGTGGGGGCTGGCCTACAGACCGCAAAAATAGCGGCGGTATGGTGAGAGCTGGTCAGCGCGCAACGACAAAACGCTGGCCCGCGAGTGCTTTTCAAGCACCCTTTCGCGCCAGGCCTGGCCTGGCCTGGATTTATTCAGTCGATATCTCAAGGAGTTTTGAAGATGAACAAGGATCAAGTCAAGGGCGCTACCAAGGAAGCCGCCGGCAAAATTCAGGAAGCGGCCGGCAAGCTGGTGGGCAGCAAGGAGCAGCAGGCCAAGGGCTTGGACAAGCAAATTTCGGGCGGCGCGCAGAAGGCCTATGGCGACGCCAAGGAAGCCGTCAAGGACGCGACCAAGTAAACCTTCCGCCGCCAGGCTACTCCACAGCGCTGGCTTGGCGGCGGTTCAATTTTTATATGCTAAAACAGCCGTTAGCCCACGTGGAACGGGCATGTACTGCTACTAATACAGTAGCTAGCTTCAGGCTTGGCGCGGTGGCTGCGGCAGCAGCGTAAACGCCAGCGCTCCTGCGGCCAGCAGCACGGCGATGCTGGCCAGCACCGCCGTGAACGGCTCGGCGCCATGCGTGATGGCCACCGAAGCCACGATGCCGGTCAGCCACTGCATGGCGGCAACACCCAGGAACATGGCCATGGTGAACACGGCCATGGCGCGGCCCGTGATGGCCGCCGGGTAAGCGGCGCGCACGTCGGCGTACTGCAGCACCAGGTAACCCGACAGCAGGCCGATCATGATGGGGCTGGCCACGTCGATGAGGGTGCTGTGCGTCAAGGCAAATGCCGCAAACAAGGCAGAGAACAACAGCGTGAAACCGACGAGCCAGCGACGCCGGTGCAGCGGGCCGGGGTCGAATCGGCCAAACAGCGGCGGCCCGATCAACGATGCCAGCGACATCACCAGCGCCACGTTGCCGCTTTGCACCAGCGAGAAGCCGTGGCGCTGCATCAGCATGGGCCCCAGCCACAGGCCGCGCAGCGAAATGAAGGCGGCGTAACCCACGGATGCCAGCAGCAAAATGCCCAGCGTGTGCGGCAGCATGAACAGCGCGCCGAATTTGCCAATGGCCTCGCCCAAGGTTTCCTTTTTGTGCGCCTGCCTTGCCCGGGTAACGGCCTCGGGCGCTGCGGGCTCGTGCACCAGCGCATAAATCAGCAGCCAGGCCAGCGCGGCGAATCCGCCCAGCACCCAAAAGCCCACGCGCCAGGACGTGGCCTCGATCAGCCAGGCCAGCGGCGTGCCGGTGAGCAGCATGCCGATGCCGCCCAGGCTCAGCGTCAGCCCCGAAATGGCGGCAAAGTGCTGGCTGGGCAGGTGCCGCGCGATAAACACGGTGCACACCAGAAACGCCGGGGCGCAGCCAATGCCGATCAGCACCTGCCCGGCCACCAGCACGCTGTAGCTGGTGGCCAGCGCTGACAGCGCCGAGCCGGCAATGGCCAGGGGAAAGGCCGCCAGCACCGTGCGCCGCACGCCATGCAGGTCAATGCCAATGCCCATGAACAACTGCATGGCGCCAAATGCGAAGTGAAACGCGCCCGCGAACAAGCCCAGCGCCTGCGCGCTCAGGTGAAAGTCGGCCTGCAGCGGCACCGCCATGATGGTGGCCACCGTGCGCCAGGCCTGGCTGAGCGCAAACGCCGTGGTCAGCGCAAACAGCATGATCCAGACGGATGGCTCCGCCGGGCCGCCCCAAGGAGGCATAGCCCCCTCGGGGGGCAGCGCAGTACGCGAAGCGACAAGCGTGGGGGCCATATCTTCTGAGGGAGCGGCATCGCCTGCCGGCTCGGCGGGCTGCTGAGTCATCGGCGCCGGGCCACCAGCCCGATCAGCGCCGAGCGGCCATGATGGTGGTCGCCTTCGGTCAGTTCGGCTTCGTAGTCGCGCAGCTCGATCACCTCAAAATCGGCAAAGGCCTGGCGCAGCAGCGCCTCGGTGTAGAGGTGCGCCACCTGCGGCGGCCCGCCGGTCTTGTAGTCGAGCTGTTTGGGCGTGTAACCCTGCAGCAGCAGCGTGCCGCCGGGCTTGAGGCTGCGCTTGATGTTGGCGAACAGGCGTTCGCGCATGGCCGGGTCGGCAAACTGCACAAAGATCGCCGCCACGCCGTCGTAGCTGGCCTGCGGCCACGGGTAGGCGTCGCAGTCGCTGACGGCAAAGTTGACTGACACGCCTTTTTCGGCGGCCAACTTGCGCGCTTTGGCCACGCCGACGCTGGCCACGTCAAACGCATCGACCCGCAGGCCCTGGCCCGCCAGCCAGACGCTGTTGCGGCCTTCGCCGTCGGCCACACACAGCACGCGCTGGCCGCTCTGCCACACGCCCGCGTGCTCGCGCAGCCAGGCATTGGGTTCGGTGCCGAAATGGTAGGTCTCGCCCTCGAAGCGGCGGTTCCAGGTGTCTGCGGCGTCGGGGAAAGGGGTGGAGGGTTGGGAGGTCATGGGTGTTTGGAAGTGAGTGCAGGCAAACCGGCAGCGCTTGGCCGTAACGGGTTGTGTCATCTTAATCGCGGCGGCGCCGGTGATTCTTTCAGCAACGGACCGACACAGAACTGGAGTAGACTGCGCAGCGCCGACGTGGCACACTTATTGGCACACTCACCTGCATTCGATGCACCACACCCCGGGAGGAAAGCCATGAAATCCGTCGCCAACATTCTCAAGTCAAAAGCTGACCATGTTGTTTACTCCGTCGCGCCAACGGCCACGGTCTTTGAAGCGCTCAAGCTGATGGCCGACAAGAACATTGGCTCGCTGCTGGTGATGGAGGGCAAGGAGATTGTCGGCATCGTGACCGAACGCGATTACGCCAGAAAGATCGTGCTGCTGGGGCGCGCCTCGCCGCAAACACCAGTGCGCGAGATCATGAGCACGGCGGTCCTGTTTGTAGGCCCCAAACACACCACCGAGCAATGCATGGCGCTGATGACGCAAAACCGGATGCGCCACCTGCCGGTCATGGATGGCGGCAGGTTGCTTGGCCTGGTCTCGATTGGCGACCTGGTGAAAGACATCATCTCCGAGCAGGAATTCATCATTGAGCAACTCGAACGCTACATCACTGACGCACGGCCCTGAGCGCCGCAAAGCGCTGCCAGCGCTTGCCAAGCTGGCGCAACTCGCGTTTGCCGTGGGCCAACAGACAGGCCCCGGCCTGGGCGGCGCCCGGCGCCAGTTCTGGATGCGCTTGCGCAAGCTGGCGCAGCAAGGCGTCGGCCACGCTGGCGTCGTTGAGCTGGCCCAGCACGCCCTGCAGACCGGTCAGGGCCGCAACATAGGGGCGCAGCCGTTTGGCTGAATAAAGCGACTGAAAAAATTCGGCGGCGTAGCGGAGATTTTTGGCTGCGATGCGGACCCGGTGGCGCGCCTGCGGCGTCCCGTCGTGCAGCCGTTTGCCGCGTTTTTTTAGCGTAGCGTGGCGGCGTGCCAGGGCTTGCATGGCAAATGCTGCGAGCGGAGCGGCCAGCGCTTTCTGCCCGGGCGCGGCCAGCGTTTCACGCCAGCGCGCGCCCTGCAGCCAGCCCCCCAGGCAAAGCAGCAGCCGGGCGTAGCGCACCGAGCGCACGGCAGCGGCTGCCTGTTGCCGGTTTTGGCGGGCCACGTCACTTGCGGCCTGCTGCAGCGGCGCCCAAGGCGCCGCATCCCCGGTGGCGGCCAGAGCGGGCAGCGTCTGGCCAGCCAGCACCTCCCAGTCGCGCGCCGCGCCCAGCTCGCTGGCCAGCCAGACCAGTTCCTGCTGCAGTTCGGCCGGGCAGGGCGCAACGTCGCCGAAGAGCCCAAGCGCCGAGCGCAGCCGGCGCAGCCCGACCCGCATCTGGTGCACGCTTTCCGGGTCAGTGCCTTGCGCCACGCCGACCTCGTTGCCCTGGAGCTGCGCCAGACAGTTGCCGGCGATGGCCTGAAAGCCCTGCTCCACGGTGAGCCCCGGGGCCAGTTCGATCGGCAGCGCCTCGACCACGGCAGGCGGCTGCGGCGCATACAGCGCATAGCCGCGCCCGGCCTTGCTGAGGTTGCCGATCCGCAGCGGCACGGCCTTGAGCAGCGCCAGGGCAAAGTCAAACAGCCGGGCCGGGTCGCCGGATTTGAGTTCGAGTTCGATCTCGCTGATGGGCTCCTGCGCCGCATCATGCCGCAGCGTGCCCTGGTCGAGCGCCAGTTCAATTTCGTCCCCCTGCGGCAAGCGCAGCAGCCAGGTCGTGCGCCGCACCCGGGTGGTGAAAATGGGCACCAGCCGCTGCGCCAGCGCCTGGGCAGAAAGAAGCTTGGCCCAGGCGGAACCAGGCCCCACCATGGCGATCAGCGCCGCCAGTTCGGGCTGCGGCCCGGCCACGCGCGACTCCCACTCCCCGCGCTGGTGCAGCCCCGCCGCCACCTGGCCACCGCCTTTGAGCGTCTGCAGCCAATAGTCTGTACGACCCCCACGTTCGCTTACCTTGCGTACCCGCAACGCCGCATCGTGCCGCCGGAAGTGCAGCTCTGGCGTGTCGAAATAAATGCTGGCGAGCTGCTGCTGGCGCGGCTTGGCGATGGCGTACTGCTTGAGCAGCGGATGCCTGCGAAAGGCCGCAACGTGCGCCGGATCGAGGAGCAGCTTTAATTCAATTTCCATGACCGGTCACTCCCCGAAAAGCCGCTTCTGCTAAAAACCTTCAGCCTCTTTTCCAGGCAACCATTTTGAGCGGAAAGCAATGCGGTGGTCCGGTTTTGTTGAAGTCCTTAAAACGTGAGCACAAAAAGGCAAGTCAGCCCACGTAAACAGTGGTTAGTATGTTATTAATACAGTAGCATCTCACGGTCGTGTGGCGGGCGGGCACGGCCACGTTATGAAATGGATATTCCACTCTGCCAATACGCGCCCGCACGCCAGGTGATGCAGCGCTAAAGTGTTGCCGACCCCAGGATGAAATAAAAGGTGGCGCCCTGCCCGGGCAGGGACTCGCCCCAGATCTTGCCGCCGTGGCGCTCGATGATGCGATGCACCGTGGCCAGGCCGATGCCGGTGCCGGCAAATTCGTCCTGTGTGTGCAGACGCTGGAAGGTGCCGAACAGCTTGTCGGCATAGGCCATGTCAAAGCCGGCACCGTTGTCGCGCACAAAATACACCGTTTCCCCGGCGCTGCCGGTTTCGCGGCCCATGGTGATTTCGGTGCGGGCCTGACCGGCGCTGAATTTCCAGGCATTGCCCAGCAGATTGTCGAGCACCTGCCTGAGCAGCCTCGGGTCGCCGCGCGCAAGCAGACCGGACTGAACCTGCAGCAGCGTCGCCCGGCCGGGCTCGCGCTCGTGGTAGCGCTTGAGCAGCGCCTCGCCCAGGGCGCTGAGGTCCACCGTCTCCCAAAGCATGTCTGCGCGCGCAACCAGCGAAAGCCCAAGCATGCCCTCGATCAGCTCACCCATTTGCGAGACCCCGGCGCGGATGCGGGCCAGGTAGTGCGCGCTGCGCTCGGTCAGCGCCCCGCTCTCCATTTTGGCCACGGTCTTCTCAAGCAGGCTGCTGAATCCGTCAATCGCATTGAGCGGGCTGCGCAAGTCGTGTGAGACTGAATAAGCAAATGACTCCATCTGCTTGTTGGCAAACTCCAGTTGCGCGGTGCGCTGCTGCACGCGCTCTTCGAGGCTGGCATTGAGCCGCAAAATTTCTTCGCGCGCCTGATTGCGCGCCGCCCGGGCGCGCAAGTTGCCGATACCAGACGCCAGGTTGTCGGCGAGTTCCTGCAGGAGCTTGATTTCGTCGCTGGCAAATTGCACCAGCTCCCCGGCGTAAAGGCACAGCACCCCAAAAGGGTGCTCCGCCTCACGCAAGGGTAAACAAATGGCGCTGCGGTAGCCCCGTTGCATGGCGGCATCGCGCCAATAAAAACTGGTGGATTGGCTGATGTCGCCGCTTTGCACCGGCTGGCCGCCGCGGATGGCCTGGCCCGCCGGGCCCTGGCCGGTGGGGTGGTCCTCGCGCCAGGTCACTTCCATCGAGTCCAGGTACCCATTCTCGATGCCGGCATGGGCCATGGGCTGGATGCTGCGCGCCTCATCATCCTGCGCGTAGCCAACCCACGCCATGCGGTAGCCGCCCACCTCAACCGCAACGCGGCACACCTCGGCCAGCAAGCTGGCTTCGTCATCGGCCCGGTTAATCGCCATGCTGGAACGGCTGAGCATCTGCAAGGCGCGGTGGCTGCTGGCCAGCGTCAGGTCGGCGAGTTTGCGCTCGGTAATGTCACGCGCGGTGCCTACAATGCGTTCAACCTTGCCGGCCGCATTCATGACCGGGTAGGAATGGTCGCGAATCCAGCGGATCGCGCCGCCGGGCAGAACCAGCCGGTATTCCAGGTCCGTAATGCGGCCGCTGGTCTGCTTGGTTTTGGTCGCGGCCTCTGCCGCGCGGTCATCAGGGTGAATTCGCTCAAGGTAGGAGTCCGGTTCTGCGTAAAGCTTTTCCCGGCTGCTGCACCACACGGATTCATAGGCCGGGCTGACGTAAAGAAAGCGTCCGCTGGCAAAGTCCCGGTTGTAAAACACGTCCTCAACGTTTTCAGCCAGTTCCTGAAAGCGCGCCTCGCTGCCGACCAGCGCTGCCTCGGCACGCGCACGCTCCAGCGCAATGCCAGCCAGGCGAGTGGCCGTGGCGATCAGTTCCAGTTCCCTGGCCGCCGGCTTGCCGCGCGCTCGGCGGTAAATGGCGAAGGTGGCCAGCACATCGCCGTCGCTGGAAATCACCGGGGTGGACCAGCAGGCACGCAGATCATGCGCCAGCAGCAGTTCGCGGTAACCCTGCATCAACGGGTCGTGCTCGACATCTTCAACCACCACCGGCTCCCTGCGAAATGCGGCGGTGCCGCAGGCCCCCACGCCATCGCCGATCTGCAGGCCGTCGATGGCCTGGTTATAACTGTCAGGCAGGCTGGGCGCCGCGCCGTGACGCAGATGTTGCCCCTCCAGCAACAGGATCGAGCACAGGCTGCCGGGCGAAGACGCTTCCATCAGCCGGACAATCGCGTCGAGCGACCGCGGCAGTTCGGCACCGCCGGCAATCATGGCGAGCACGCGCTCCTGCGCCAGCGCAAAATCTTCCGCGGCCTTGCGCCCGGTGATGTCATTGAAAACCAGGACGCCGCCAATCTGCGCGTTGTCCGCGCTGCGCAGCGGCCGGGTGCTCATGCTCAAAACCCGGTCTTCGGCACCGGATTTGCCAAACAGGAGGCGCCAGTTGTCGATGCTGGCGCCGCGCAGGGTTTGCGTCAGCGGCCCGTCTTCACGAACGATGGGTTTGCGCTCCAGCGTTAGCAGCGGGTTTTGCCGCCGCCAGTCGTGGAATGACGCACCAGCCTCGGGCTCGGTAAAAAGCCGGCGGGCGGTGGCGTTGAACAGTAAAAAGCGCCCCTCGGTATCGACTGCGATCACGCCCTCGCTCATGCTGTTGAGAATCAGCTCAAGCAATGCGCGCTCCTTGTCCGCATTCAGCATCGCGATTTCCTTGTTTCTCCCCCGCGATGCAGCGTCATGCGCAGCGCGTTGGTAGAGTGTCCGGGAACTGGCGCTATTTGTAAATGGGCCGCACCGGCCATGGGCACGGTTTCAGCCGTTCAAACCAGTGACTGGGCCGATGCTTGGGTCAGCGCCGCCGTCAGCGCGTCAAGGACTTCGGACTCCAGGTTCCAGCAGTGCCAGTAGAGCTGGATCAGCAAAGTGTGCGCGGGCGCGATATTGACCAGCAGGCCCTGATCGAGCAAGCCCTGCGCGAGCAGGCGCGGCACCACGCTGGCGCCCCAACCCGCCAGCACGGCGCGCACCTGGCCTTCCGACGAGGGTACAAACAACTGGTTGAGCGTGACTCGTTTAAGGCCAAAGGCTTTGGCGACAAACTCGCTTTGCATGTCGTCCTTGCGGTTGAAGGCGACAAAGGGAAGCTCGCGAAAGTTGTGGGCCGTGAGTGCGGATGCCGACGCACCGCCGCGGGATGCGCCGCCAGCCGGCGCTGCCTTGGCCAGGCGCGCCTGGGCAAACCCGGGCGCGGCCACGGCCACATACTCCATGGCGCCGAGCGCCACCACCTTGCAGCCGCGCAGGGCCTGCCTGAGCGTGGTGACGCAGCCCAGCACCTGGCCCTCGCGCAGCCATTCGTGGGTGAAGTCCTGGTCGTCGGTGATGATCTCCATCGACAGGCCCTGCCGCGCCAGCGCGGTCAGCGCCGGCAGCGCCCAGGTGGCAATGCTGTCGGCGTTGATGGCGATCGAGATGCGCTCTTCCTCGCGCGCGCCGCCGAGCGAGCTGGGCGCCAGCTCTTTCAGGTCGCGCTCCAGATCGGCGCGCAGCAGGCGCAGCATCTTGGTGTGCTTGAGCAGCAGGTGGCCGGCCGCAGTGGGCTTGAGGGGCCGGCTGCGGACAATCAGCACGCAACCGACCTGCGATTCGAGCGCGCGCAGGCGCTGCGACACAGCGGACTGCGTGATCGACAGGCGCTGGGCGGCGCGCTCGAAGCCGCCCTCTTCCACAATGGCGGCCAGGCATTCGAGGGCATCGGGGTCAAAAGTACTCATCGGAAGGTCTCGCTATATAAGTTATTCTGATGTTTTCACTGATAGTTTAATTTTACTGTTAATTGAAAGCAACATCCTTCACACTTGAACGTCCAAAAAAAAGGGTTCTTATGAAAGTTGTTGTTCTGGGCGCGGGAATTATCGGCGTGAGCACCGCCTGGCATTTGCTTGAGCGCGGCCACGAGGTCACCGTGGTGGACCGTCAGGCCGACGCAGCCCTGGAAACCAGTTTTGCCAACGCTGCGCAGATTTCCGTCAGCTATTGTGAGCCCTGGGCCAACAAGGATGCGCCCTTGAAGGCGCTCAAGTGGATGTTTCGCAACGATGCGCCACTGCTCTTTCGCCCGCAGTTCGATCTCCGGCAGTGGCTCTGGGGCCTTCAATTTCTGGCGCAGTGCAACGACGCGGCGTTTGAGCGCAACGTGCAGCAGCTGGTGGCGCTGGGGGCCTACAGCCACGCCGCCCTGAAAGAGCTGGTGGCAGCCACCGGCATCGAATACAACCGGCTCGAGCGCGGCATCGCCCACTTCTACACCGACCAGAAAGCGTTTGACACGGCCGGCGAGGCGGCGACGCTGATGCGCAAATATGGCGTGTCGCGGCGTGTGGTGAGCACCGCCGAGCTGCTGGCCATTGAACCCGCCTTCAAGTCATTTGCCCACCGCATTGTGGGCGGCACTTACACCGCCAGCGACGAAAGCGGGGACGCCCGCGTCTTCACCCAGGCGCTGGCCCGGCGCTGCGCTGAGCGCGGCGCGCAATTTCTTTACGGACACGACATCGAGCGCCTTGGCAAGGCTGCTGGCGCTATTGAATCAGTAGCGGTTTGCGCCCATTCCACGGGGGCCGATGGCAAAAAGCCGGCTGATCTGGTGCACCTCAAGGCGGACCAGGTGGTGGTGGCCTGCGGCTCTTACTCGGCGCCGCTGCTGCGCACGGTGGGCGTCGATTTGCCAATTTACCCGGGCAAGGGCTACAGCGCAACCTTCAAGCTGCTCAACCCTGAGCGCGCGCCCTTCGTCAGCGCCATTGACGACGAAGTCAAGTGCGCGGTAAGCCGGCTCGGAGACCATCTGCGCGTGGCCGGCACCATTGAAATCGGCGGTTACGACTTGTCGCTCGACACGCCGGTGGCGCGGGCGCGCTGCAAGATGCTGGCAGACCGCATTGAGGAAGTGCTGCCTGGTGTCTGCGATACACGCCTGGAAGAGCAGGGCGGCACGCCAAATTTCTGGACTGGCCTGCGCCCCGCCACCCCGACCAACATCCCCTTTATCGGACAGACCAAGGTGCGCCGCCTGTGGGTCAATGCGGGGCATGGCACCCTGGGCTGGACCCATGGCGCGGGCTCGGGTAAGGCCCTTGCCGAACTGATCAGCGGCCAGGCGCCGCGGATGAACTTCGACTTTTACGGCGCCCCCGCTTTGGCTCACGAACCCGGGCTTTCGATCGCCTGAGACCGTCGGCCAACGCCTGGCTGGGCCCGCCTGCGCGTGGTCGAACCCCCCTTGTCGCGCTCGGCAACCTCTTGCGCTGAGCGTCTTCTCCTACACGATATAGCCCAAAAAAGCGTATTCTTTGCTGCACCGCAGCAATTTCTGCGCAACGGAGATTTTTAGTGGCTATTTCGATACGCGAATTTTTGAGGGCGACGCTGTTGGCGCGCCAGTTCCGCTTGCTGGAGGCAATGCGGCGGATCCGGCGCGCGCTGGGGCTGGCCGAGACACCAACCCCGCTGGCGCCACCCCTGGCTGAACCCGCCGCCGCACCAGCAACAGCAACAGCGCCTGCACCAGCACCAGCACCAGCACCAGCACCAGCACCAGCACCAGCACCTGAGCCTGAACCTGCACCCACATCTGCCCGCGCGCTAAAGCAGGCGACACCGGTTGAAGCACCGGTGCAGCCGCAGCCTGCGCTGCCAGACCCGCCAGGCAGCTTTGCTGAAGATGTCTTCCTGTTCGGCGACGAAGCCTATGCCTACCGGATTTACCTTCCCGGCGCTGCCGCCACCGAAGCCCTCCCGCTATCGGCCTTGCCTTTGGTGGTGTTGCTGCACGGCTGCAAGCAGGACGCGGCCGACTTCGCGCAGGGCACGGCCATGAACGCGCTGGCCGAACAAAAAAAGTGCATCGTGCTCTACCCCGAGCAGTCGTCCAGGGCAAACCCGATGCGCTGCTGGAACTGGTTTGAACCCGCCCATCAGGACAAGGGGACCGGCGAACCCGCCATGATTGCAGCGCTGACGCGCCAGGTGCTCAAGCGCCACAACGCGGACCCGTCTCGGGTCTATATCGCCGGGCTCTCGGCCGGTGGCGCAATGGCCGCGTTGGTGGCCGGTCTCCACCCCGAGCTGTATGCCGGGCTTGGCGTGCATTCCGGCGTTCCGACCGGCGCTGCCGGTGACGTGATTTCCGCCTTTGGCGCCATGCGCCGGGGAGCCCGCCGGAGCGCGCTTGCCGATGAAAAAGGCGGCGCGATACCCACCATTGTTTTCCACGGCAGCGCCGACAGAACCGTGCACCCGGACAATGGCGACCAGATCGCGGACGATGCGCTGGCGGCCCTGGACGCGTCGGGCCTGGCATTGGAGAAAAGCCAGCGAACCGAGGAAAGCGCCAACCCGGACAGCCGCCGCACCGTCAGAACCGTTTACCGCGCCGCCGACGGAAAATCCTGGGTCGAGCACTGGGCGATCGAGGCCGGACCGCATGCCTGGTCAGGCGGAAACGGGGCGGGCTCATTCACTGACCCGCAAGGCCCCGGCGCGTCGCTGGCAATGCTCGAATTTTTTCTGCAGCATCGCCAATAGCCGGGTTTCAGGGCGCCTCCTGCTGCAGCAGGAAGCGGGCATGACTCGCTTGAGTTAAATTACCCTTCTATGTTGTCGCCCGCCACCCTTCACAAAGCGCGCAGCCCGAGCTTTTCCGAGCGCGAATTCCGCGCCTCGCTGGCGATGTTTGCAACCGGCGTCACGATCGTCACCGCGCGCGCGCAGACCGGCGACCTGATTGGCCTGACCGCGAACTCCTTCAATTCGGTCTCGCTCCACCCGCCGCTGGTCCTGTGGAGCCTGTCGCGGGCGGCCGGCTCGATGGCGGCCCTGAGCACTGGCTCGCATTACGCGATCAACATTCTCGCCGCCGACCAGAAAGAGCTGGCTGAACGTTTTGCCAGCAAGCGCGAGAACCGCTGGAAGGATGTGGCCTTTGCAGACGGCGCCTGCGGCGCGCCGCTGTTGGCCGGCGCGGCCGCCGTCTTTGAATGCTTCAACCGCAGCCGCTATGAAGAAGGCGACCATGTAATTTTTGTCGGCGAGGTCGAGCGCTGCAGCCACCGCGCCGGCGCCGCGCCGCTGTTGTTTCACGGCGGCCGGTTCTACACCGAGCACCCTTTGTGACGCGCCTGCTCTGCGCGCAAACCCGCGATTCCCGGCGTCGCTTCTGAATGGCGGATCAGCGCTGGCCCTGACGCGGCTTGCGGGCACGCCCCGCAAAGGCCCGGTCAAAAAGCGCATTGGGCAGCAGGCGCAGCAACTTTGCCACCACGCCCATTTGCCACGGAATGACGCGGTAACTGTGGCCCGCCTGAATGGCGGCAAAGGCCTTGTCGGCAAAAGCCCCGGCCGGCAGCAGAAACGGCATCGCGTAGCGGTTTTTTCGGGTCAGTGGGGTGTCAACATAGCCCGGGCAGATCGTCACGACCTTTACTCCGCTGGACCGCAGCTCGCCGCGCAGGCTCTCGCAATAGCTGATGAGCGCCGCCTTGCTGGCGCAGTAGGCCCCATGACCAGGCACGCCGCGAATGCCGGCCACGCTGCCAATGCCGACCAGGGCGCCGCTGCCGCGCGCCGCCATGGCCGCCACAAAGGGATGAAATGTGGCCGCCACGCCGATGGTGTTGACGGCAAAAGTCTGCACCATGACGTCCAGATCTTCCCGCATGGCGCTATCCATGCCAATGCTGATTCCGGCATTGGCAATGACTACATCGGGAACGCCCTGCGCGCTGATACAGGCTTGCCCTGCGGCCACGATGCTGTCGATCTGCGATACCTCGGCGCTGTAAATATGATAGCAATCAGCGCTGAGGCTATGCGCCTCGGCCCACGCCTGAACTTGCGGGGTGCGGCGCGCGGCAAGCGCCAGCCGGTAGCCCGCCGCATAGTAGCGCAGCGCCAGCGCCTGGCCGATTCCGCTTGATGCGCCGGTGATGAAGACAAGTCTGGACATGGCGGTGCCTGGCGACCGGGGCAGAGACTGAACGATGCTGCGCTACCTGGTGGCAGCGCTTTGCCTCGACCCGGGCACCAGCACACCCCGAACGTGGCCCTTGAGATTGACCACTTTTTCGAAATTGTCATAGGCGAAGGTGTCGCCGGAGAACTGGTCCGCGCCACGGGTGAGCACCACGGGTTTGTGGGACTTGACGCGCTCTTCGTTCAAATACGCGTGCAGGAACTCACCACGGAATTGCATCCGTGGCGTTGCCACGCCGGCGGCATTCTGGCCGGGCTCGCGCACCACCAGCGCGTCGCCCACCAGTTGCACTTCCGAACCATCGCTGTTGGCATAAGCCCGCTTGGCCGTGGCCGTGGAGAGTTGTCCGGCGGCATCGATGCTGCGAATCCGCACCTGGTCAATTTCCAGAATATCGGTGTCGGGGAAATGCCGCGCTTCGACGCCGGAAATCTCGCTTTTGAGTTTGCCGCCCTCATCGAAGGTTTTTACGGTAAATCCGCGCATGAAGTAGTCCACCTCGTGGGTGACCGCGCTGACAGGCTCGGGCGCGCCGAAGATCGGCGTGTTGCGCACCAGCCAGTAAGTGCCCAGCGCCAGCGCACCCATCATCAACAGCGGGATATAAATCGACATCCGGTCCCAGAGGCGGGAGACGACGCGCCACGCGTCCAACAGATATCTGCTCACGATGCGGTGGCCGGGCTCAGGCATGGACCGGGCGCTCGTCACGGGCCATACGCCTGCAGCAAACTGGCATAGCGGCCGGTGGCGACAAGCAGCAGGTCGCACAGCTCACGCACCGCGCCATGGCCGCCCCGGGCCCGCGTGACGTAGTGGGCCTGCGCTCTGACTTCTTCGTGCGCATTGGCCGGCGCGCAGCTCAGCGCGGCGCGGCGCATCACCGGCAGGTCGGGCCAATCGTCGCCCATGGCCGCCGCGCAGGCCCAGTCGAGCCCGAGCGCGCGCAGGGTGGTTTCCGCGGCGGGGCGTTTGTCTTCGGTGCCAAAGTGCGCATGAGCAATGCCCAGCGCAAGCAGCCTGGCGCGCAGCGCGGGGCTATCGCGGCCAGAAATCACCGCGGGGGTAATGCCCGCTTGCTGCAGCAGCTTCAGACCGTGGCCATCGAGCGTGTTGAAGCGCTTGAGCGTTTCGCCGGCCTCGGACATGTAGAGGCCGCCATCGGTCAGCACGCCATCGACGTCGAAAAACACGACGCGTATGCCTTGCGCCCGGAGCAGCAGCTCCGGCGCGAAGTTCAAGGCCGGCTCCAGAGGAGGCACAAGTTCATCGGGGGGCAAGGCAGCGCGCGAAGCGGCAAGCGTGGGGGCCAACTCCGCCGACAGGCCGCCCTTAGGCGGAACAGCCCCCGCGGGGGGCAGCGTAGTACGCGAAGCGACCAGCGTGGGGGCCCTTTTCATATCACTTTTGCCCGCATCAGGTCGTTGCTGTTGAGCGCGCCACACAAGACGCCGCTTTCATCCACCACCAGCACGCTGGTGATGCTGTGTTGTTCCATCAGCGCTGCCGCCTCAACGGCAAGCGCGTCGGCGCGCACCGTGCACGGATCGAGGTGCATCACCTCGGCGGCCATGCTGCCGCGCAAGTCAACGCCTTTTTCAACCAGACGACGCAAGTCGCCGTCGGTGAAGATGCCCAGCACATGCCGGCTTTCGTTCACCACAGCCGACGCGCCCAGGCCCTTGGCGCTCATTTCGCGCATGAGCTCGGTGAAGGGCGTGTCCGGCCGGACCTGCGGCACGGCGCTGCCGCTGCGCATGACGTCGCTCACGTGTGTGAGCAGCTTGCGGCCGAGCGAACCACCGGGGTGCGAGCGGGCGAAGTCTTCTTCCCTGAAACCGCGTGCGTCGAGCAGCGCCACCGCCAGCGCGTCGCCGAGCGCGAGTTGCGCCGTGGTGCTGGCCGTGGGCGCCAGATTCAGCGGGCAGGCTTCCTTGGCCACGCTGCTGTCAAGCGTGACACGGGCCTGTTTGGCCAGCGTCGATTGCAGGCCACCGGTAATGGCCACCATTGGCACCCCGAGCCGGCTCAGCACGGGCAGAATCGCGGTGAGCTCCTCGCTTTCGCCACTGTTTGAAATCGCCAGCACCAGATCCTGCACGGTGATCATGCCCAGATCGCCATGGCTGGCTTCGCCCGGATGCACAAACAGGGCAGGCGTTCCGGTGGACGCCAGCGTGGAGGCGATCTTGCGGCCGATGTGCCCGCTTTTGCCCATGCCCATGACAACCACGTGGCCCCGGCACGCCAGAATCAAGCGCACCGACTGGGAAAATTCGCTGCCCAGGCGGCTGGACAGGCCCAGCACCGCCGCGGCTTCTATCTCAATGGTTTTCCTGGCGAGAGCCAGTGCCTGGGCGGCATCAAAGTTCGTGGCATCAAAGCTCATGCCAGCATTCTATAGAGGAGAGCGACTTCCTCGGCTACCATCAACGCATGAGTGCGCTTGATCTGACCCTGTTGTACCTGCTGGCAGCAGTACTGGGTGTGGTCGCCTGCCGCTCGCTCAAATTGCCGCCGATGCTGGGCTACCTGGCCGTTGGCGTGGTGATTGGGCCAAATGCGCTGGCGCTGGCAAAAAATGCCGAAGGCGTGCGTCATCTGGGTGAGTTTGGCGTGGTGTTCCTGATGTTTGTGATCGGGCTGGAATTCAACCTGTCCAAGCTGCGATCCATGCGCCGACACGTCTTTGGGCTGGGGCTGCTGCAGGTGGTGCTCACCATGGCGCTGGCGACCTTCGGTTCGCTGTTTCTTGCCAGCCTGGCACCGACCCTGTGGACGATGGATTGGCGCGCCGCGCTGGCGCTGGGCGGCACCATCGCCATGAGCAGCACAGCCATCGTTGTCAAGCTGCTCGCCGAGCGGCTCGAACTGGCCTCCGAACACGGCAAGCGGGTGATCGGCGTGCTGCTGTTCCAGGATCTGGCCGTGGTGCCGCTGCTGGTGCTCATTCCCGCACTCAGCTCGCCGCCGGAGAAGCTGTTTGTTGCACTGGCGCTGGCCGGGCTGAAGGGCGCCGTGCTGATCGGCCTGCTGGTCACCGGAGGCCAGCGCATCATGCGCTGGTGGTTGACCCTGGTGGCGCGGCGCAAGAGCGACGAGTTGTTTGTGCTGAACCTGCTGCTGGTCACGCTGGCACTGGCCTGGCTGACAGAGAAGGCCGGTCTGAGCCTGGCGCTGGGGGCTTTCATCGCCGGCATGCTGATTTCCGAAACCGAATTCAAGCACCAGGTCGAGACCGACATCCGGCCGTTTCACGATGTCTTGCTGGGTCTGTTTTTTATCAGCGTCGGCATGATCCTGGACTGGCGCGAAGTGGCAAGGCACTGGCCGCTGGTGCTGCTGCTGGTAACGCTGCCGGTATTTTTTAAACTCGGGCTGGTCACGTTGCTGACGCGCATGCTGGGCGCGACGACCGGCGTGTCGCTTCGCACCGGCCTGTATCTGGCGCAGGCCGGCGAATTCGGCTTTGTCCTGCTGGCGCTGGCGCAACAGAACAGCCTGGTGCCGCCCGCGCTGCTCAATCCGATCCTGGCCAGCATGGTGCTGTCGATGCTGGCCACGCCGTTCATCATCATGTACAGCAACCAGATTGTGCTGAAACTCGTCTCCAGCGAGTGGCTGCAGCAGTCGCTGCAAATGACCACCATCGCGCGCAAGTCCATCAACGCCAACAAGCACGTCATCATTTGCGGCTATGGCCGCTGCGGGCAAAACCTGGGCCAGATACTGGAGCGCGAGGGCATCCCCTACGTGGCTCTGGACCTGGACCCCGACCGGGTCCACCAGGCCGCGGCGGCTGGCGACTCCGTGGTGTTTGGCGATGCGGTGCGCCTGCAGGCCCTGATGGCGGCCGGTCTGGCCCGCGCCAGTGCTGTCGTGGTGACGTATCTGGATACCGCCAGCGCTCTCAAGGTACTGGCCAACACACGCGCCCACGCGCCCACGGTGCCGGTGATCGTGCGAACGGTGGACGACCACGACCTGGAAAAGCTGCGGGCGGCCGGCGCGACCGAGGTCGTGCCTGAAGCCATTGAAGGCAGCCTGATGCTGGCCAGCCATGCGCTGGCGCTGGTCGGCGTGCCGATGCGCCGCGTGATCCGCGTGGTGCAGGACCAGCGCGATGCCCGCTACAACCTGCTGCGCGGTTACTTCCGCGGAGCGGACGATGACAACGCGGGGGCGCTTGAGCAGGAACGTCTTTCAACGGTGACGCTGCCGCCCGATACCCGGTGCGCGGGCAAGCCGCTCGATGCGCTGGGGCTGCTCGCGACGGGCGTGCGCGTGGTCAGCCTGCGCCGGGGCAACGGCAAAACGCTGGCACCGCATAACGACACCCTGCTCCAGGGCGACGACACACTGGTGTTGTCGGGTAAGCCAGAGGCACTGACGATGGCCGAGCAGGAGCTACTCGCGCGCTGAGCCGATTAAATGCGATCAGGGGGCTGAGTTGCCGCGAAATCTGGCCGCCCATGGATGGGGCCAGACTGCTATCAAATCAGGAGCTGTCAAGCCCCTGTCTGTAAGGGGAAAGTTCTGGTTCTATCTTCAGGTCATGGCAGTCGCCATGGCTTTCGTCGCTCGTTAATTGAGCTCGCCGTACTGCGTGTTGCTCAGCGCGGGGAACGAATCTGACTCCTGCATCTCGGTTTCTTCAAAGCCGGTGAGCAGGGTGTAAGAGCGCGGGCCACTGCGGGTTTTGACGCCCTGCACCGGGGCAACTGAAGCGCCTTGCGGTGAAGCAGCCTGCAGGGCTTGCTTGAACGCGGCCACTTCATCTGCCTCAATCGGCTGGTAGCGCGCGCTGCCTGCCTGGGGCTGCCTGGGCACGGCGCTGGCTGCGGCCATGGCATCGCCGCCCGGCGGCGCTGCCTTTTGCGCCGCCTCCTGGGAGTGCCCCGCAACGGACTGAGTGGCGGGCGCGTGATCGGTGCGCCAGTAAACGGCTGGCACGGTGATCTCAAAACGTGCCCTGGCATTCTGGACAATCAGGGCCTCCACATCGACCAGTTGCTCAGGCGAGCTGCCCGCGGCCTTGGCCAGATCCATCATGACCAGGAATTCGTTGCCGGGCTGATCGAGCGAGAGCACCTTGAATTTATAGCTGCCCGACAATACGCCGGCCCGCGTCATGGCTTCGCGAACCGCCACATACAACTGCTCGCGGCGGGCGTGACGCTTGAGTTTGCCGGCGCCTTCGCGGGAATGGGTTTCGGGCGCCAGCCGCCGGGGCAAGGAGACGGCGGGCCGGTCCGGGCCAGCGTGGGAGCGATGTTCTGCGTTGTTTGCAGCGGATTTGACCTGCTGGGGCTTGCCGGAAAACCAGTTGAAAAAAGACATCTTGGTGTTCTTGTGTTGGGTGTACGGGGCCGGTTGCTGCGCTGCGCAATACTTGTTGCCGCCGCGCGAGGCAGCCGGTTTTATTTTAGTCGGTTGCCTTTGCAAAAGGTCGCTGCGGCTGCCTTGCGCAGACCCATTGCGGTCAGGTGACCGCCACCCGCCTGGCGCGGTTGTACAGCCGTTTGGCCATGACGGAGCCCATGGCCATGGTCAACTCCAGGGCGATCGGGCTGTGGCGGTTGGCCAGTTCAAGAAAACGCACCGGCGTCAGGCACCACAGCTTGCAGGCCGTGGAGGCGTTGACCGTGGCGGTGCGCGGCAGGTGCGAAAAAAAGGCCCCTTCGCCCAACACCGTTCCGGAACCCACGAGCGCCATCCGCACGCGTGCTTTTTCGTCTTCGTAGTGAACGCTCAGAGTACCGCTTTCAACGAAATACAGCGTGCGGTCAAGCGCGCCCTGTTCCATCAGCACCTGTCCGCTGTTCAGGGAAAATGGCTGCAGGTAGCCGGCCAGAATGTCCCAGTGCGGCTGGTTGAACTGACAGCGCAGGGCATCACTGGCGTGACAATGCGCGATCGCCTGGGCCAGGCCCTGAATATCAAAACGGATGGTGGTGGGAAGTGGTGCGTTCATGGTGGGTTGGACGATACCTTTGCCTCACCAGCGCCGCAAGAGATGTTAACGCCCCCTTACACCTGATACAGGAAACTTCGCCTTGCCGTCGGACCGGCGCGTTCCACCCTCTCTGTCACCTGTTGCCGTACCCTACCGCTCGTCTCCAGCCGGTGCCCGTCTGTCGCTCCAGGACTACTTTCCAATACAAAATCTGGAAAAAATCTCGTCCAGCAAATCATCCGGGGTGAAGGTGCCAGTGATTTGGCCCAGATGCGTTTGCGCCTGCCGCAGATCTTCGGCCAGCAGATCCAGCGCAGGCCGGACGGCGTGCAGTTGCGCGGCCGCCTTGACCAGCTCGGTCTGAACCTCCTGCAATGCGCGCAGATGGCGCTGCCGCGCCATGAACACGCCTTCAGGTGCCGCCTGCCAACCCACCACCTGCAGCAACCGCTGGCGCAGCCCAGGCAGGCCGGCACCGGTTTTGGCGGAAATCACCACCCCGCCACGCGCCTTGTGCAGCGCTTCGGGACTTGCCCTGTCGGACTTGTTCCAGACATCAATAACTGCCGTGGCCTGAGGGAGTTTTTCAGCCAGCACCTTGGCAATACGGTCATCACCCGTCAGGTAATCAATCGCATCCTGACTCTCGCCAGTCGCCTCCTGGCGCGTCAGGTCGTGCAGGAACAGCACTGCGTCCGCGCTCTCTATTTCCGCCCAGGCGCGCTCGACGCCGATTTTTTCCACTTCGTCCAGCGCTTCCCGAAGGCCGGCGGTATCGACGATATGCAGCGGCACACCCTCAATCTGGATCAGCTGCGAGACCTTGTCGCGCGTGGTTCCCGCAACGGGAGTGACGATGGCCAGCTCGGCGCCGGCCAGCGCGTTGAGCAGCGAGCTTTTGCCGGCGTTGGGCTGGCCGGCTATCACCACCTTGATGCCTTCGCGCAGGATGGCTCCCTGGGTGGCGCGCTGCAGCACGCCATCGAGCGTGGTCTGCAGACGCAGCAATTGGCCCTGGGCATCGGCCTTTTGCAGAAAGTCAATGTCTTCCTCGGGGAAATCAAGCGTCGCTTCGACCAGCATGCGCAAATGAATCAACTGCTCCAGCAGCGTGTTGACCGCCAGCGAAAACTCGCCCGACATCGAGCGCGCCGCCGAACGCGCGGCGGTTTCGGTGCTGGCGTCAATCAGGTCGGCAACCGCTTCGGCCTGGGCCAGGTCAATCTTGTCATTGAGGAAGGCGCGCTCGGTAAATTCGCCGGGCTGCGCCACCCGCAGTTGCGCCAGCCAGGCCTGGCCGGTTGCGGGATTGAGGGCCGCGCCCGCCTCCAGGCAACGCGCCAGCAACAACTGAAGCACCACGGGCCCGCCGTGCGCCTGCAGTTCGAGCACGTCCTCGCCGGTGTAGGAATGGGGTGCGGGGAAATGAATCGCCAGGCCCTGGTCGATCACCTGCCCCTGCGCATCACGAAAGGGCAGGTAGGTCGCCTGGCGCGGCAGCAGGGCACGCCCGCAAAGTGCGGCGATGACCGGAGCCAGGTCTTTGCCCGAAACGCGGACAATGCCGACCGCCCCGCGCCCGGGCGCGGTGGCGATGGCGGCGATGGGGTGGTGCTGGCGGGCGAGCATGACACCGCAATCTTAAAGAGGCCGCGAAGCACTGCTTTGCGGACCCTTGTATTACCTGAACTTGGGCAGGTTGAACTGCGGCGGAACGCCCATGCGGGTATTGATGACCCACTGCTGGGCGATCGACAAAATGTTGTTGGTGATCCAGTACAGGACCAGCCCGGCCGGGAAGAAGAAGAACATCACGCTGAATATCAGCGGCATGAACCACATCAGCTTGGCCTGCATCGGGTCAGGCGGCGTCGGGTTGAGCGCGGTTTGCAGCATGGTCGTCAGGGTCATGACAGCGGGCAAAATAAAGTAGGGATCCGGCGACGACAAGTCCTTGATCCAAAGTATCCAGGGCGCATTTCGCATTTCGACGCTGGACAGCAGCACCCAGTACAGCGCAATGAACACGGGAATCTGGATCATGATGGGGAAGCAGCCCCCCATCGGGTTGACTTTTTCCTCGCGATAGATTTTCATCATCGCCTGCTGCATTTCCTGCGGCTTGTCTTTCAGGCGCTCGCGCATTTCCGTGACTTTTGGGTTGACGGCCTTCATCTTGGCCATGCTGGCATAGGCCTTGGCGTTGAGCCAGTAAAACGCGATCTTGAGCAGCAATACCAGCGCCACGATGGACCAGCCCCAGTTCTGGATAAAACCATGCAGCTTGCCGAGCAGCCAATACAGCGGCTTGGCCAGGATCGTGAGCCAGCCGTAATCCTTCACCAGATCAAGACCGGGCGCAATTGCTTCAAGCTTCTTTTCCTCTTCGGGGCCGGCAAACAGCGTGCTGTTGACAACCTGCGTTGCGCCGGGGGCGAGCTTTGGCAGCGTGGCGACCATGGTGACCGAGTAGAGGTTGTTGCCCAGATCGCGCACGCGGAACTCGCGCTTGAGGGAGTCGCTGCCTTCGCCCCTGAGCAGCCAGGCCGACGCGAAGTAATGCTGGACCATCGCGATCCAGCCGTCGGTGGCAGGCGGTGGCGGCTCGACCTTGCCCTTGGTAATGTCCTTGAAATCCATCTTGTTGAATTTCTTCTCGTTGGTATAGGCCGCCGGACCCGTGAAGGTGCTGGTGCCCAGCATGGAGCCCGCCGCCACCGTGCCGTGGCGCACAAGTTGCAGGTAAAGCTGCGCGTCGATCGGCTGGGCGCTGACATTGACGATTTCGTGGCGCACGCCGATCGAGTAGTCACCGCGGCGAAGCACGTAGGTCTTGACATACTTCAGGCCACCCACGGGTTGGCTTTCGAAGGCGATCTCAAGCGTTGCCTGCCCATCGGCCAACTCACGCGGCCCCGCCTTGGGCGTCATCGGCGTGAGGTGATTCGGAAACTTGTCACCGGTGTCAACCTGGTTGAGCAACCCGGTTTGCGCCACATAGCGCGAGGCGGCAGTGCTGTTGTCAAACAGCACAACGTGGTTGCTGGGATCACTCTTGTCTTCGTATTTCAGCAGTTCGAGACGATCCAGCGTCGCGCCCTGACTGTTGATCTCGGCCTTGAACAGATCCGTGGTGACCACAACCCGTTCAATTGCGGCCGCGGGCGCAACACCTGCCGCGTCCGGGCTGAGCGCCGCCGTGGCCGCGGGCACCGCGCTCCCCGCCGCCTGGGAACTGGCTGCGCCAACAGCGGCGGCCGGTGCCGGTACCGATGCCGGCGCCCCGGCGGTCTGCGTGGCCGAGGAAAAGAAGGTGGCCTTGTGACCGTTATAGATCTGCCACTGGTCCCACAACATGACCACGGAAAAACCAAAAATCACCCACAAAATGGTGCGGCGGATGTCGTTCATGACGGCGTCTTTTTAGAAGGAATGGGAGTCATGGGCGTGACCAGTCGGGTGAAAAGGCTGGCCGGGCCCGGCGCTGCCGGCGGCACCGGATCGTGCCCGCCGTCGCACCACGGGTGGCAACGCGCCAGACGGCGCAGTGTCAGATAGCTTCCAGCGGCCGCGCCGTGCTGCTGCAGCGCCTGCAGCGAGTAAGCCGAGCAGCTCGGTTCAAACCGGCACGCCGAGCCCAGCCAGGGGCTGAGCAATAGGCGGTAGCCTTTGACCACGCCAATCAGCACGGTTTGCGGCAAACGCAGCAACACGGCCAGGAGCCCCCGGTTGATGTGCTTCATGCGGCGTTGACTCCGGACTGCAGCAACAGCGTTACTTCTTCGCGCACCGCCAGCTTGAGTTGCGCGGAGCTGGCGCTGACAAATTCAGCGCGGGAAAAACCACGCCGCAGGCGGACCACAAATGCGGCCAGAGGGTACTGCTGTGAAAAATCAGCGCTCACGGCGTATATCTGCCTTTTGATGGTGTTTCGCGTAACGGCGCGTTTGGCCCAGCGTTTAGGAACCATCGCGCCCATCCACGCGTCTTGAACCGGAAACAGCGCCAGCGCGTCAAGCGCCAGGCGGTGCAATGCGAAGTGCGTCGTTTTTGCAACGAGCGTACCGGCAAGCACTGCCTGAAACTGGGGTCTGGTTGCAAGCCGCTGCACTGTCGCCAAGCGTCAGCTTGAGAGCAGCAAGCAGGCTTAGACGGCCAGGCGCTTGCGGCCCTTGGCGCGGCGCGCGGAAATCACGGCGCGGCCACCACGTGTCTTCATGCGTGTCAGGAAGCCGTGCGTGCGTGCGCGCTTTACTTTAGAGGGCTGGTATGTGCGTTTCATGATGGGTCCTACTGGCTATAAAACTTCCCCGGGTGATTCAAATTTGCCCGGTCGCCGCACAAGGCAGCCACCCGGATAAAGCCGCGGGACTTGCAATGCGCCAGCAGCGCCGTGGCCAAGAGATCAGTGAAATGACCTGTTGTCAGCCGGCTCATGCTGGCCGTGTCAATCCGCTATGAAGCAGGGGAACCGGCGATTATCGCAGATTTCATGGGCGCGACAACCACTCAAGCTTCAATGGCGGGGAAAAAAACGCAGAGAATCTGTCAATGTGCGGTTCACGAGCAGACCGGCTGGTCTGGAAACAGGTTAAACCCCAATACTTTTTTTGTGGATAACTCACGGCGGCGACTACAATTCAGCGTGCTGAAAATTAACAATATCCACAAGCCGCCGCGCGCCATTTTGCCTTCTCCAACCCGTTGCAACCCGTCATGACCGAGGGATCCATTCAAGCCCGGGGGGATGATTTATGGCAAACCTGTGTTGACCATCTGGCGCAGGAACTGCCTGAGCAGCAGTTCAACACCTGGATTCGTCCCCTGGTTGTCAATGTGGCGGCCGACCTGTCCAAAGTCACTGTGCAAGTGGGCAACCGCTTCAAGCTCGATTGGATCAGGGCGCAATACGCTGGCCGTATTTCTGCCTTGCTGGAAAAAATATCGGGTCACAACATACCATTAGAGTTAGCGCTTACTACTCGTGATGTTCCAGCAAGATCATCAAACCTGGTTAGAAACTTTGAAGGTATCGCGGTTTCTGAGCCGCCCGACCTGGGCTTGCCAGAGGAGGGTGCGGGCACACCGTTCAAAAACCGGCTCAATACCGCACTAACCTTTGACACCCTGATTGAAGGCACCGCAAACCGCATGGGACGCGCAGCAGCGCTGCACGTAGCGAGCAGTCTGGGCCAGCTTTACAACCCGCTTTTTATCTATGGCGGTGTCGGCCTGGGCAAGACCCATTTGATGCACGCCATCGGAAATAAACTGCTGACCGACCACCCAGCGGCCAAAGTTCTCTACATCCACGCCGAGCAATTTGTTTCGGATGTGGTTAAAGCCTATCAGCGCAAGACTTTTGACGAGTTCAAGGAGCGCTATCACTCACTTGACCTGCTGCTGATTGACGACGTTCAGTTCCTGGCCAACAAGGACCGCACCCAGGAAGAGTTTTTCAACGCCTTTGAGGCTTTGCTGACCAAAAAGTCGCACATTGTGATGACCAGCGACACCTACCCCAAGGGATTGACGGACATTCATGAGCGCCTGATCTCGCGCTTTGACTCCGGCCTGACCGTAGCCATCGAGCCGCCAGAACTCGAGATGCGCGTCGCCATCCTGATCCGCAAAGCCGAGGCCGAGGGCGCCGTGATGCCGGAAGAGGTGGCTTTTTTCGTGGCCAAGAACGTTCGCTCCAATGTACGTGAACTCGAAGGCGCACTGCGCAAGATTCTGGCGTATTCACGGTTCAATCTCAAGGACATTTCCATCCAGCTTGCCAGGGAAGCGCTGCGCGACTTGCTGTCCATACAAAACCGGCAGATTTCGGTTGAGAACATCCAGAAGACCGTGGCCGACTATTACAAGATTAAGGTCGCCGACATGTACTCCAAGAAGCGACCTGCCAGCATAGCGCGGCCGCGCCAGATCGCCATGTACCTGGCCAAGGAACTCACACAAAAGAGCCTGCCCGAGATTGGCGAGCTGTTTGGCGGGCGCGACCACACCACCGTGCTCCATGCCGTACGCAAAATGTCAGCCGAACGCCAGCAGATGACCGAGCTCAATCAGCAACTGCACGTACTGGAACAAACCCTGAAAGGGTGAAAATAGCCGTTTTCGACCCGTTTTTTAATGCGCCAGGTCAGTTCAACAACCATGGGTATAACTTTTGAATAAATCATGACTTATCCACAGAAGAGGATGACAATCAAAAGTTGTTCATTTTTGGCAAGCTCAGCAAGAGTTGCCTGAACACAAGGTTAAACAAACGCCAAGTGATTGATTAAAAAAGGGAAAATGGTGCTATCCACAGATGAGGCCAACCCTTATCACTACTACTAATTTGAATTAGAGAATTAAAGATAAAGACAGAGGAAGACATGATCATTCTGAAAGCCACTCAAGAAAAAGTTTTATCGGTCCTGCAATCGGTTGCGGGCATTGTGGAGCGCAGGCACACCTTGCCGATTCTGGCCAACGTGCTGATTCGCAAATCCGGCACGCTGTTGCAGTTCACCACGAGTGACCTTGAAATCCAGATTCGGACCACCGCCGATCTTGAGGGTGACGCGGGCGACTTTACGACCACCGTGGGTGCCCGCAAACTCATCGACATTTTGCGTTCCATGCCAGGCGACCAGACGGTGTCGCTGGAGTCGGCGCAGAACAAGCTGATTTTGAAAGGCGGCAAAAGCCGGTTTACCTTGCAGACACTGCCGGCTGAAGACTTTCCGCTGGTGCAGGAAGCAGCCAACTTTGGCCCGAGCTTTTCGGTGCCGCAAAAAACGCTCAAACTGTTGCTCAATCAGGTTTCTTTTGCCATGGCGGTGCATGACATCCGCTACTACCTCAACGGCATCCTGTTTGTGGCCGAAGGCAAGCAGCTCAGCCTGGTGTCCACCGACGGTCACCGGCTGGCTTTCTCATCAGCCACCCTTGACGTTGAAGTGCCCAAACAGGAAGTGATTCTGCCGCGCAAGACGGTGCTGGAGATGCAGCGTTTGCTGAGCGACAAGGACGGCGCCATCGAGATGCAGTTTGCCGGCAATCAGGCCAGGTTCAGCTTTGAAGGCATGCAGTTTGTGACCAAACTGGTTGAGGGAAAATTTCCGGATTACAACCGCGTGATACCCAAGAATCATAAAAATATCATTACGCTGGGTCGGGCTCCTCTGCTGGCCAGCCTGCAGCGAACAGCCATTCTGACCAGCGAAAAATTCAAGGGCGTCCGGCTGAACATTGAACCCGGAACGCTGCGTGTGGCTTCCAACAACGCCGAGCAGGAAGAAGCGGTTGATGAGCTCGACATCGACTACAGCGGCGAGCCCATAGAAATCGGCTTCAACGTGACTTACCTGATCGATGCGCTGGCCAACATGACGCAGGACATGGTGAAGATTGAATTGGCCGATTCCAACAGTTCCGCACTGCTGACCATTCCCGATGACGCCGCCTTTAAATACGTGGTGATGCCAATGCGCATTTGACCCCGGCTTGCCGCGCGCTGATGGCGCGAAGCAAGCCAGAAAAGTACCAGCAGACCCGCGCATCTTCGCGGGTTTGGTCATTCAAGAGATTGAAGAAATTACCAGAAGCGGCCCATGACTGAAGAGAACAAACCGAACGACATTGATCAGGTCCACGTCAGCGAAGGCGCCGCGGGCGAGGAAAGCTCCAATTTCCAGCCCAGGATTGATACGCACCAGGCCGGCGCATCCGAGGCCTACGGTGAAAGCTCGATCCAGATTCTCGAAGGCCTGGAGGCCGTGCGCAAGCGCCCCGGCATGTACATTGGCGACACGTCGGACGGTAGCGGCCTGCACCACATGGTGTTTGAGGTGGTTGATAACTCGATTGACGAATCATTGGCTGGCCATTGCGACGACATCATGGTCACCATTCACACCGACAACTCGGTCAGCGTGGTTGACAACGGCCGCGGCATTCCGACCGGCGTCAAGATGGACGACAAGCACGAGCCCAAACGCTCGGCCGCCGAGATTGCCCTGACCGAGCTGCATGCCGGCGGCAAGTTCAACCAGAACAGCTACAAGGTGTCTGGCGGCCTGCACGGCGTGGGTGTGAGCTGCGTCAATGCGCTGTCCAAAATGCTGCGCCTGACCATCCGCCGCGACGGCAAGGTACACGCCATGGAGTTTGCCAGGGGCTTTGTGCAGAACCGCCTCATAGAGACCGTCGGTGGCGTTGAAGTTTCCCCCATGAAAGTAATCGGCCCGACCGACAAGCGCGGCACCGAAGTCCACTTCCTGCCTGACACCGAAATCTTCAGGGAAAACAGTGATTTTCACTACGAGATTTTGAGCAAACGCCTGCGTGAGTTGAGCTTCCTGAACAACGGTGTGAAGATTCGCCTGAAAGACGAGCGCACGGGAAAGGAAGACGACTTTGCCGGGGCCGGTGGTGTCAAGGGTTTTGTCGAGTTCATCAACAAAGGCAAAACCGTCTTGCACCCCAATGTGTTTGCCGCCATGGGCGACCGTCAGAGCGACCAGGGCACCAACATTGGCGTGGAAGTGGCGATGCAGTGGAACAGCGGCTACAGCGAGCAGGTGCTGTGCTTTACCAACAACATTCCCCAGCGCGACGGCGGCACCCACCTGACCGGTCTGCGCGCGGCCATGACGCGCGTGATCAACAAATACATCGACGACAGCGAACTGGCCAAGAAAGCCAAGGTTGAGGTCACCGGCGACGACATGCGCGAAGGCCTGTGCTGCGTGCTCAGCGTGAAGGTGCCCGAGCCCAAGTTCAGCAGCCAGACCAAGGACAAACTGGTGTCCAGTGAAGTGCGCGGCCCGGTCGAAGACATCGTCAGCCGCCTGCTCTACGACTATCTGCAGGAACGCCCCAACGACGCAAAAATAATCGTCGGCAAAATCATTGAAGCCGCGCGCGCCCGCGAAGCCGCCCGCAAGGCGCGCGACATGACGCGCCGCAAGGGCGTGCTCGACGGCATGGGCCTGCCCGGCAAGCTGGCCGACTGCCAGGAAAAAGATCCGGCCCTGTGCGAAATCTATCTGGTCGAGGGCGATTCCGCCGGCGGTTCCGCCAAACAGGGCCGCGACCGCAAATTCCAGGCCATCTTGCCCTTGCGCGGCAAGATACTGAACGTGGAAAAAGCGCGCTATGAAAAGCTGCTGACCAGCAACGAAATTCTGATTTTGATCACGGCGCTGGGCACCGGCATTGGCAACGCCGGCGGCACACGGGGAACCGAAGGCACGCCCGGCGCCGATGACTTCAACGTGGCCAAGCTGCGCTACCACCGCATCATCATCATGACCGATGCCGACGTTGACGGCGCGCACATCCGCACGCTGCTGCTCACCTTCTTTTATCGCCAGATGCCCGAGCTGGTTGAGCGTGGCTACATCTACATTGCGCAGCCGCCGCTGTACAAGGTCAAGGCCGGCAAGGAAGAGCAGTACCTCAAGGACACCGGCGCACTCGACACATTTTTGCTGCGCATTGCGCTGAAAGACGCCAGCGTGCAGACCGGCGCCGACGAAAGCACCGTGCTGACGGGCGACACGCTGGCCGAACTGGCGCGCAAGCACCAGCTTGCCGAGTCGGTGATCGCCCGCCTGAGCGGCTTCATGGACGCTGAAGCGCTGCGCGCGATTGCCGACGGCGTGTCGCTCAATCTCGATACCGTTGCCGAGGCCGAGGCGTCAGCCGCGTCGTTGCAGGTCAAGCTGCGCGAGCTGAACCTGACGGGCTCGCCCGCCGAAGTGGCCAGCGAGTTTGACGTCCGCAGCGACAAGCCCCTGCTGCGCATCAGCCGCCACCACCACGGCAACATCAAGAGCAGCGTGCTGACGCAGGACTTTGTGCACGGCGCCGATTACGTCACGCTGGCCGAGGCCGCCGCAACGTTCAGGGGCCTGATCGGCGACGGCGCGAAAGTCATGCGCGGCGAAGGCGAGCGCCGCAAGGAAGAAAAAATCAATGATTTCCGCCAGGCCATGGCGTGGCTGATTGGCCAGGCCGAGAACGGCACCGCGCGCCAGCGCTACAAAGGACTGGGCGAGATGAACCCGGCCCAGCTCTGGGAAACCACCATGGACCCGAAAGTGCGCCGCCTGCTCAAGGTGCAGGTGGACGATGCGATTGAGGCCGATCGCGTGTTCACCATGCTGATGGGCGATGAGGTCGAGCCACGCCGCGAGTTCATTGAGCAAAATGCATTGAGGGCGGCCAATATTGATATCTGAGCGAAAGTGATGCCGCCCGGCGCCGCGCCGGAAATACACCTTCCATCATCCAACTCCGCTGATTAAGATACTATCGAAATAGTAGCTGGCAATGCCCTGTTTATAAGGGCTAAAGGCCAAGAACACTCACAATTTCTGCATGAACACGCATACCCGCCACGCCACGCCGCTTTCCACCCACGACGCCACCCGCATCGACGACACCCGCATCAGCGCGGTGCGCCCGCTGATCACGCCGGCGCTGCTGGAGGAGTGGCTGCCGGTGCCCAAGGCCACGCTGGCGCTGGTGGAGCAAAGCCGCGCGGCGATCTCGCGCGTGCTGCATGGCGCCGATGACCGCCTGATCGTTGTCGTTGGGCCGTGCTCCATTCACGACCATGCGCAGGCCATGGACTATGCGCGCCGGCTCCAGGCACAGGCCGATGCGTTGGCTGGCGAGCTGCTGGTGGTGATGCGCGTGTACTTCGAAAAGCCGCGCACCACGGTGGGATGGAAAGGCTACATCAACGACCCGCGGCTCGATGGCAGCTTTGCCATCAACGAAGGGCTGGAAATGGCGCGCCAGTTGCTGCTCGACGTGCTGGCGCTTGGCCTGCCGGTGGGAACCGAATTCCTCGATCTGCTGAGCCCGCAGTTCATCAGCGACCTGGTGAGCTGGGGCGCCATTGGCGCGCGCACCACCGAGAGCCAGAGCCATCGCCAGCTTGCCAGCGGCCTGAGTTGCCCGGTCGGCTTCAAGAACGGCACCGACGGCGGCATCAAGGTGGCCACCGACGCAATTCAGGCGGCGCAGGCCGAGCACGCCTTCATGGGCATCACCAAGATGGGCCAGGCCGCCATTTTTGAGACCCGCGGCAACGACGACTGCCATGTGATTTTGCGCGGCGGCAAGAAGACCAACTATGCAAAGGCCGACGTGGACGCCGCCTGCGCGCTGCTCAAGAGCGCCGGGCTGCGCGAGCAGGTCATGATTGATGTGTCGCATGCCAACAGCAGCAAGCAGCACCAGCGCCAGATCAGCGTGGCCGCGGAAGTGGCCGCGCAGATTGCAGCGGGCGAGCAGCGCATTACCGGCATCATGATTGAAAGCCACCTGAACGAAGGCCGGCAAGACATGGTTCCCGGCGTGCCGCTCAGGCCCGGCGTATCTGTGACCGATGCCTGTATCAGCTTTGAGCAGACCGTGCCCGTGCTGCAGGGGCTGGCAGCGGCGGTGCGGGCGCGGCGCAAGGCCGTACCGGGCTGAAACCGGTTGCGCCAGCGTGGGTGCCCCGCAGGTCGTTCACCCAAGTGATGACCATGAAATTCGAACAAGCCATGTTTGAATTTCATGGTAGTTTATGCTAGCATTCTGGCATGTTGGCCCGCACCGAGCTTGAAGAATCCATTCGCAAAGCGCTTGCCCGTTCGCGCGGCGTGGTCCTGAGCGGGCCCCGGCAGTCCGGTAAAAGTACGCTGGCCCGGAAGTTTCTGAGTCGCCAGTCGCCCAACTACTTTGACCTGGAGTACCCGCCGCATGCGCTGCGGCTGGAGCAACCGGCCCAGACGCTTGAACAGCTCAAAGGCCTGGTTGTGATTGACGAAGTTCAGCTCAAGCCGGGTTTGTTTCCGCTGTTGCGGGTGCTGATGGACCGCTCCGATACGCCTGGCCAGTACTTGCTGCTGGGCAGCGCTTCACCCGCCCTGCTGCGGCAAGCCGGCGAGTCATTGCTGGGGCGCGTGGAAACCGTTGAAGTCGGCGGTTTTGACCTTGGCGAGATCAGCGCCCATGAAGGCGGCTACAACAATGACGCCGCCACGCGTCTGTGGCTGCGTGGCGGTTTTCCCCGCGCGTATCTTGCGGCGACTGACGAAGACAGCCTGGTTTGGCGCGCCCATGCGGTGGCGGATCATGTGCGCGTGGACATGCCGCAGTTCGGCATCAATATCGCGGCACCCGCCATGCTGCGCTTCTGGACGATGCTGGCGCACTATCACGGGCAGGTCTGGTCTGCCGCGCCGCCAGCCCAATCGATGGGCGTTTCCGAGCCTACCATTCGCCGCTACCTTGATACCCTGACGCAGACGCTGATGATCCGTCAGCTGCAACCCTGGCATGAGAACCTGGGCAAGCGGCAGGTCAAGGCGCCAAAAATCTATTTTCGTGAT
Source organism: uncultured Polaromonas sp. (assembly GCA_964371235.1). GTDB lineage: Bacteria > Pseudomonadota > Gammaproteobacteria > Burkholderiales > Burkholderiaceae_C > Polaromonas. The sequence continues at coordinate 63,825 of CAYJMW010000004.1, read as the reverse complement.
ACCGGGCTGCTGCATGCGCTGATGGGCGTCAAGACGGTTGCCGAACTGCTCACCCATCCGCAAAGCGGCGCCAGTTGGGAAGGCTTTGCCCTGGAACAGGTTTTGCGCATTGCACGGCCCGATCAGGCGTACTTTTGGGCCACTCACCAGGGCGCCGAGCTCGATTTGCTGATGTTCAGGGGCAGCCAGCGGATAGGCGTCGAATTCAAGCGCGCCGACGCGCCCCGCGTCACCCCCAGCATGCGAATCGCCATGAACGATTTGAAGCTGGACGCACTCTACGTGGTCTATCCCGGCCTGCATCGCTTCAGGCTTGCTGATGGAATGGAAGCGGTACCGCTTTGGGCCATGCTGCCCGCCGCTGCACCGCCTCGTCCGGCTTGAGTCATAAGCGCCTTCTCGCTGGGTGCAAGTAATGTATATACTGTGCATTAATAACGTTATTTGATTACACATGCAAACCCTCACCCAGTCACAGTTTCAGGCGGCCTTTGAGCACGGCGCGGTTCAGTCGGTCGCGATTGAGCCCGTGGGCGCCCGTTTTACCGTGAAATTCCTCACCCTCAAAGGCGAGGCCACGCTGGTGCAGGCGCGCAGGGCAGAGCCGCGTCTGTTTGGCACCGCGGACAGCGCCCTGAAGTTGCTGCACAAATTGGGCGTGCGCCGTATCGTGCTGGACCGGCTGGAGCACTGGCGCCCCGAGCAAGGTGCGCTGGAGCGGCGTAGCCGACCCGACCGCGCCGAAGCCTTGACCCGCGCTGCCGAATACGACCGCTGGGTACGCGTCAAGGTGCAAGCCAGCCGCGACGATCCGCGCCCCGCCATCGCCGAAGATGAATGGCAAAGCATCCGCGCGGCAAAGCTGGCCGCACGGACCGCATGAGCTGCGCCGCCTGGCGCGTCATTCGCCGCCCCGAATACCGCGAAGACCTCGACGCGATAGAGGCCTGGATTGCCAAGGACAACCCGATAGCCGCCACCGACCTGTGGCTGCAGATTGACGAGCAGGTGGACCAGCTTGCCGATCCGAACTTTCCGCGGCGCTTTAGCACCCGCGTGCCTGGGGCCCATGAACTGGTGGCGCATGAGAACTACATCGTGTATTTCGACCAGGACGAAGGCAACTGCACCCTCATTGTCCGGGCCGTGGTGCATGTGGCCAGACAGTTTCCGTGACACATGCCCATCTTCGACAAGACCACGGTGCGCGTCGCCGGTATGACGCCGCCGGCCTGGCCACCCCCGCATGAGCCTGATCGCCGTCATTGACTTTGAAACCACCGGGCTCTCGCCCGCTTATGGCGACCGCGCCACCGAGGTGGCGATTGTGCTGGTCGAGCGCGGCCGGGTGGTGGACCGTTTCCAGAGCCTGATGAACGCCGGCGTGCGCATCCCTTTCTTCATCACCCAGCTCACCGGCATCAGCAATGCCATGGTGGCAGCAGCGCCCGATATTGCCCAAGTGATGGCGCGGGCCAGCCGCTTTGTCGGCAACGCGCCCATGGTGGCGCACAACGCGGCGTTCGACCGCAAGTTCTGGGTCGGCGAACTGGCGCGCCTGGGTTTGCCTGCGCCACAGCCCTTTGCCTGCACCCTGCTGGTTTCGCGCCGGCTCTACCCGCAGGCGCCAAACCACAGGCTCGGCTCGCTGGTGGACTACCACCACCTGCCCCGCACCGGCGCGGCCCACCGCGCGCTGGCCGATGCCGAAATGGCCGCTGAGCTGTTGGGCCAGATCCAGCAAGACCTGCGGACCCGCCACGGCGTGGCCAACCCCGACCACGCGCTGCTGATGGCCTTGCAGCGCTGCGCCAAGTCCGCCGTCAGCACGTTCATGGCGAAATGCGCGAACGCGTGAGCCGGTTCAAAATGCTATTAAATAGATAGCTGCTTGTGCCGTTGTATAAGGGCTGAGGCCGTAAAATGCTCGCAATGTTGGAACCTGCTGGCCGCCACGGCCCTCTCCAACCAGGACACGACTCGCACTGACGACACCCTCAATGCATCACCGGAATCGTGATCAAACGTCACCTCGACGAATGCCGGCAAGACATCGTTTCCGGTACGCCGCTGCGGCACAACGTGTCGGTCACCGATGCCGGCATCAGCATGGCACAGACCGTGCTGGCGCTGCGGGGGGCTTGCAGCGGCGGGGAATTGGCCTGAGGCTCGGCAACCGAGTTGCGATTAATTTTGTAGCTAACTGGGCAGTATTGGCGAGGGCCAGGGGCTGATTTCACATTGACCAGTGATTCACCTACATGGCAAGTTATATTGCGGAATGCGCTATTGGTGGGTGAATCAAAATCAGACCTACAAACATGAGGTACCCGGAGGGTATCTTTGGTCGCCGAAACTCAAAAGCAACGGTAGTGCGAACCCGTTCTATGAGTTCATGCGAGAGGTATCGCCCGGCGATGTCATCTTCTCGTTCAGTGACACGCTAATCAAGGCTGTTGGTATCGCAAAGTCTCATGCTTACGAGGCCCCGAAACCGCGTGAGTTTGGCCGCGTGGGAGCTTACTGGGATGTTATTGGCTGGAGGATTGACGTTCGGTTTTCAGAACTCAAAGGTTCCATTAGACCGTCGCAGCACATCGATCGGTTGAGACCGCTCCTTCCCCAAAAATATGCACCGCTCCGGGAGAATGGCTTTGGCTTACAAGGGGTGTATTTAACGCGGTTGGCAGAACCCCTTGGTTCCTTGTTAATTGATTTGATTGGGTCCGAAGCGCGAGGCATTGTTCAGGGTTGGCACGTTGGGCAAACTCTTTTCGAGACACCCAATGTAGGCCAAGCTGAGTGGGAAGAGCACCAGCTAATTTTGGTGCGTGACGATGCAAACCTTAGAGAGACAGAAAAGCATGCCATCGTTATGGCAAGACGTGGGCAAGGGCTCTTTAGGCAGCGGGTGGCTGTTATCGAGCGAGCATGTCGTGTCACTCATGTCACTCAAACGGAGTATTTGAGAGCGAGTCACTGCAAGCCTTGGCGTGACTCCTCTAATGTTGAACGTTTGGATGGGGAAAATGGGTTGATGCTTACGCCCGATGTTGACCTGCTATTTGATCGCGGCCTGCTAAGCTTTGAAGACAACGGCGATGTTCTCGTTTCACCTGTGGCCGATAGGTTGTCGCTGGAGAAGATGGGGTTGACCTCGGACCTCCTTCGCAATGTTGGAGCGTTTGCTGAGGGACAGCGAAGCTTCCTGCAGTTTCATCGGGAAAGTGTGTTTTTGCAGGCTAGGATTAGGGCGCCGCAGCCGTAAATGCGCTGTGCGTGCGACCGCTGCATCGAACAATGGTGGTCACCCGGGTGGTGCGCAAAAATCATGCGTGACGTAGCAAACATTCCAATCACCGTAGCACTTGTCACCACAGACCTGCGGGCTTTCAATCACCTCAAGCGAATTGATGGCGAGCGTCGTGTCGGGGAAGAAGCATTTTGCATCGCGGCGACTTGCGAAGCGCAACCGATCTTTCGTCGCGTTTGCAAACGCGGCGCCGTCTGACGCAACGCGTCTTGCCACCGGCCAGGAATGAGGTCATCATGAGTCATGCGGTTCACCGGGCCCAGCCCCGCATTCAGCAAGGAAACCACCATGACGAATGAGCAAAATCCACGCGACAAACAGGCGCCGCATACTGGCAAGGTTGAAAACGACAGCAACAAACTGGGCGGGCAAGCGCCCACGCAGTTGAATCAGGGCAAGCGCACGCCCGACAGCCGCAGCGACCGCGAGGCGCATGTGGGCGGCAGCAATCAGTCGCAGTCGCGCCGCGGGCCGGTGGGCACTCCCGGGCGCTGATATTCGGTTGCCTTTGGGCCGCCCGGATTTCGGCGACTCATCCGAACCGGGTGCGACACAACGGCGGCCCGCACGATGGCGGTGACGCCGGATTTGCGGTCGGCGTGACAGCACGCCAAACGAACGTCTTGCCTCTGGTCAAAGCTGCGATACTTTGACGGATGCAAGTGCCGCTGCCAACTGCAGGGAATCCATCCACGCCCGGCGTGCTCGGGCGCATGGCCGGCCTCCTCGTTGTACTGGTCGCGAACGCGATCCCGCTCGTTGGCGTGTTCCGCCTCGGCTGGTCGGCGACGAACGTGCTGCTGCTGTACTGGCTGGAGAACCTGCTGGTCGCCCTGTTCACCTGCCTGCGCATCGCGGTGCACCGGCAGCTCACGCGCAAACGCGGGCATTGGCGCGCGGGCCAGCTCGGCAGTGCTGTCAACGGCCAGCCGTCAAAGTCCGGGTTGCTCGGCGAGTACGCAACGGTCGCGCTCGTGTTCACGCTCGCTCACGGCATATTCGTGGCGGCGATCGCGTTGATCCTGACGGAAACCCATCCGGACGATCCGCTCTGGCGATTCTCCGCCACCGCATTTCGCCAAGGCGCGCTGATGCTGGTGCTGGTGCTGGCGGCGGGCTTTCTGGCTGATCTGCCCGGCATGAAGTCGCGCAGCTTCGCCTGGATCAAGGGCCAGGTGCAGCAACGCATGGGGCGCGTGCTGGTCCTTCACCTCGCGATCATCTTTGGCATGGCTGCGATGGCGGCCACCGAATCGCCGCTGGGCCTGCTCTATGTGCTGATCGCGCTGAAGACCCTGTGGGATCTGGTGTTGACGCGCAGCGTTGCGGCGCCGGCGCCCGACCAGCCGCCGCGATGGCTGCTCAGGTTCGGCGATCAGCTCGGCAAGAAAGCCGGAGGCAGCGCCGGGATCGCCGCGCACTGGAAGGCCGACATCGAGGCCGCGCGGCGCCAGGCCATTGAGGACGAAGAAGTGGTTGCCCGCTGACCGGAGCGGGCGCGGCGAGCGGACTTGATGGCGCGGACCAGCGCCGGGCACTGCATCATAATCAGGCTATGGGCCGCAGCGCTGGGCCGCCCCATCCTTCGACCCTTCGACTGGCTCTGGACAGGCCAAGCTCAGGATGATCGGATTACACCTCGGGGGCTATTTTTGCAAAGGTCTTGCCATGGGCATGCTGATTCTGGGGCTGATTCTTTTTCTGGGCGTGCATTCCACGCGCGTCGTGGCCGATGGCTGGCGCACGGCCATGATGGCGCGGCTGGGAGAGCGCACCTGGAAAGGGCTGTACGCGCTGCTGTCCATCGTTGGTCTGGGGCTGGTGGTTTGGGGCTTTGGCCTGGCGCGGCAGCAGCCGGTTGAGTTGTGGTGGCCGCCGTCTTTCATGCGCCATGTGACGCGGTTGCTGACGCTGATCGCTTTCATTTTGCTGGCGGCCACCTATGTGCCGCGTAACGCGATCAAGGCCAGGCTGCATCACCCGATGGTGGGGGCGGTGATGGTCTGGGCGCTGGCGCATCTGCTGGCCAACGGCAACCTGGCCAATGCGGTGCTGTTTGGCAGCTTTCTGGCGTGGTCGATCCTGAGCTTTCGCGCCGCGCGGGCGCGCGATGTGGCGGCAGGAACGACTTACCCAGCGGGAACGGTTTCAGGCACGACAATCACCGTGGTGGTGGGTGCCGTGACTTGGGGCCTGTTTGCGTTCTGGGCGCACGGCATGTTGATGGGCGTTCGGCCGGTTTGACCTGAAGCGGCGTGCCGCGGCGCGGTCAGGCGGCGGTGAGCCAATAGGCGGAGTTGAACGGGCTGCTCATGCGCAGCGCCAGCGGCGACACGTCGAGCAGCTTGCTGGTCGGCATGGGTTCTTCACCTTCTACAACGATTTGCGGGGCCTCTTTCGCCCGATCCCCTTGGCCAATGTCTGGGGAGCGGGCTACAGAAAAGAATAGAAGCATCTGAACGGTATCTTGCGATCCGCCCAGTAGTCCGCGGCATCCCGGAAGATGTCGAGCAGTTGCTCCCTGGCCTCTTTGTCAAACTTGGCATGGGCCGGAATCTGCTCGAGCACGACGACAAAGCCGGGCTGCGGGCCTGATTTGTGAACCAGGTCCGTCATGCAGTCGTAGAGGGCGTCGAAGTTCTTGCCGAAATGCGCCGGAAAGGTGTACTGCGCCGCGATCAGGTCCAGCACTTCCTGCTTGCTCTGGGCATTGCCCAGGCTGGCGTACAGAAAGTGGTGGTTCAGTTGCGTGGCGGCATCCTGCAGATCCTGCACGCGAAAAGCGCGAATCGACTGCACAATATTGGGCCGCACGCCGTGCAGCGGCAGCTCGTCATTTTTGCGAAGGAGCGCGTCGTCATGCTTGCGCAATGGCTTTTCGTGTTCCTTACGAAGTGGTGTATCCATCTCCGCTTCTCTTTCTGTTAAGTCAATCAAGTCAAAATTCAAAATAATCGGCCCGGTTCGGCTTACTGAACAATTCGGCGATAGCTCGCATAGTGATCGTCGGTGTAATAACAGGCATCAGGCGCGGCCGGCTGCAAGCCGCCACACACAATGCGCCGCGCTCCCCGGCTGCGCTCCCCAGGCGTTCTGACGGTGTATTCACGGTAGTAACCACGATCCTTGACGGGAAGAAGCCGTTCCCGGTTGCCAAACACCACGCCGTCTTTTTCGTGCCTGAACGGCCCGCCCTGGTAAATCAGCCCCATCATGCTGCGCCCCTGCGCAGGCAACTGGGCCATCACAATGGTGTCAGCCGGAGCCTGATAAACCGGCCCTCTGGCCTGCACCACGCTGGGGATTAGCCCGCCCAGGCCGGCCAACAAGACCAGCAGCACAGCCGCTGCGGCCGCGCGCCAGCGCCCCCACTCCTTGCACAACATGAAAACTGCCCTTCGTGAATTCAGGCTTAACCCGCCGATTTTTCGGGTTAACCCTTAAATTTCAAGAGGAGTAGTTTGCCGCATGCGCGCGAAAAACGCAAGGGTTTGCTGAAAATCAAGGCACCGACCCAGTGGGAATAAATTCCCGATAAGTTAGCGCCAGCTATCAGGTATTGTCTTATCGAGCCGCGTTGGCGTCTGCAACCGTCAGGGCTGTCATGTTGACAATGCGGCGAACGGTGGCGGTGGCCGTGAGAATGTGCATGGGTTTGTTGGCCCCCAGCAGAACGGGGCCAACGGCGATATTGCCACCGGCTGCGGTTTTGAGCAGGTTGTAGGAAATATTGGCCGAATCAATGTCGGGAAACACCAGCAAGTTGGCTTGGCCCGCCAGGGTGCTGTTGGGCATGAGGGTGCCCCGGGCGTCGGCGTCGAGCGCCATGTCGCCCTGCATTTCCCCGTCAACTTCCAGCCATGGCGCTTTTTCGCGCAGCAAGGCCAGCGTGCGGCGCATTTTCAGGGCGCTGGGCTGGCTGGAGGTGCCGAAATTGGAATGCGATAGCAGGGCCGCCTTGGGCATGATGCCAAAACGCAGCATTTCCTCGGCGGCCATGAGCGTGATCTCAGCCAGTTGCTCGGCCGTCGGGTCGTAATTGACATGGGTGTCGAGCAAAAACACCTGACGCCCTGGCAGCATCAGGGCGTTCATGGCGGCGTAGGTGTTGACACCTTCGCGTTTGCCAACGACCTGGTCGAGGTACACCAGGTGGTGCGCCGTGGTGCCCCAGGTGCCGCAAATCAGGCCATCGACATCGCCCTTGTGCAGCAGCATGCCGGCAATCAGCGTGAGGCGGCGGCGCATTTCTATTTTGGCCATTTGCACCGTGACGCCCTGGCGTTCCGTCATGCGGTGGTAGGTTTGCCAGAAGTCACGGTAGCGCCGGTCTTGCTCGACATTGACCACGTCGTAGTCGAGTTCTTCGCGCAGGCGCAGGCCAAACTTTTCAACGCGCCGGGCAATGACCGCGGGCCGCCCGATCAGGGTTGGCCGCGCCAGGCCTTCATCGACCACGATCTGGCAGGCGCGCAGCACGCGCTCTTCTTCGCCCTCGGCATAGGCCACGCGTTTGCGGGCGGCGGCCTTGGCCGCCGCATAAATCGGCTTCATGAGTGTGCCCGAGGCATACACAAAACTTTGCAACTTCTCGCAATACGCCTCCATGTCCAGAATGGGCCGCTGCGCCACGCCGCTGGCGGCCGCGGCCAGCGCCACGGCGGGAGCGATCTTTGTCATGAGGCGCGGATCAAACGGCTTGGGGATCAGGTATTCGGGCCCAAACGCCAGTTGTTCGCCCGCATAGGCGGCCGCCACGACCTCGCTCTGCTCGGCCTGGGCCAGCTCGGCGATTGCGTGCACCGCCGCAATTTCCATTTCGATCGTGATGGTGGAGGCGCCGGCGTCAAGCGCGCCGCGGAAGATGTAGGGGAAGCACAGAACGTTGTTGACCTGGTTCGGGTAGTCGGCGCGTCCGGTGGCCATGATGGCATCGTCACGCACGGTTTTCACCTCTTCCGGCGTGATTTCAGGGGTCGGGTTGGCCAGCGCGAAAATAATCGGACGGGCCGCCATTTTTTTGACCATGTCTGGCTTGAGCACGCCACCGGCCGAAAGGCCCAGAAAAATGTCGGCGCCATCGATGATTTCGCCCAGCTTGCGCGCCGGGGTTTTTTGCGCAAACTGGATCTTGTCTTCGTCCATCAGCTCGGTACGGCCCTCATAAACCACGCCGGCCAGATCGGTCACGTAAATGTTTTCGCGCGGAATGCCGAGCTTGACCAGCAGCTTGAGGCAGGCCAGCGCCGCCGCGCCCGCGCCGGACGTGACAAGCTTGACTTCCTTCGGGTCTTTGCCGACCACTTTGAGCGCGTTCAGGATAGCCGCGCCCACCGTGATGGCCGTGCCGTGCTGGTCGTCGTGGAAGACCGGAATCTTCATCCGCTTGCGCAGTTCGCGCTCCACGTAAAAGCAGTCGGGGGCCTTGATGTCCTCGAGGTTGATGGCGCCGAAGGTGGGCTCCAGCGCGGCAATCACCTCGACCAGCCTGGCCGGGTCTTTTTCGTCGATTTCGATGTCGAACACATCCACGCCGGCGAACTTCTTGAACAGCACCGCCTTGCCTTCCATCACCGGCTTGGAGGCCAGCGGGCCGATGTTGCCCAGCCCGAGCACGGCGGTGCCGTTGCTGATGACGGCGACCAGGTTGCCGCGGTTGGTGTATCTGAAGACCGTGTTTGGGTCCTTGACGATTTCCTCGCAGGGCGCCGCCACGCCGGGCGAATAGGCCAGCGACAGGTCGCGCTGGTTGAGCAGTTGCTTGGTCGCCGCGATGGCGACCTTGCCGGGCGTTGGGAACTCGTGGTATTCGAGCGCGGCGCGGTGCAGCTCGGCGCGCGCTTCTTCCTGGGGGTTTGGCATCGCAGCGGATGGTGTGGGCATTGAAAGGGTCTCCAGCGTGGCGGTCGGCACGACCGTCAATTTTTTGTAAGGTCCTGAATTGTAGGCCGTTGAAGGCACCGCACCGGTTAGTGAATCTACGCAGAACCGGGCCTGCGCCCGGTTACCATCAAGGCATGTCCGTGCGCAAAAACCACCTCGACGGTCTCGCCATTTCCCTGCTTCTTGGGTGCAGCCTGTTCTGGGGGTTTCAGCAAGTCCTGATCAAGGCGACCATTGCCGAAATACCGCCGATGTTCCAGGCTTCCTTGCGCCTGGTGGGCGCCACGGCCTTGCTCTGGCTCTGGTGTGCGTGGCGCGGCATTCCCCTGTTCCGGCGTGATGGTTCCTGGCGCGCGGGTTTGCTCGCGGGGGTGCTGTTCGGTGGTGAGTTCGCCTGCATTTACCTTGGCTTGCAGTACACCACGGCTTCGCGGCTGACGGTGTTTTTGTACACTTCGCCGTTCTGGGTGGCGCTGCTGGTTCCGCTGTGGGTCACGTCGGAGCGCTTGCGCGGCCTGCAATGGGTGGGCTTGCTGGCAGCCTTTGTGGCGGTGGTGTTTGCCCTGCGTGAAGGCTTCATGGGCGGCCCGGCCGCCACTGTGGGCGGCGACATGCTGGGCTTGCTGGCCGGCCTGTTGTGGGGGCTCACTACGCTGGTGATACGGGCTTCGGGGCTGAGCCGGATCTCCGCCGAGAAGCTGCTTTTTTACCAGCTTGCCGTCAGCGCGCTGTCCTTTCCGGCGCTCTCACTGGCAATGGGCGAGCCGTGGATCTGGCAGTTCAGCGCGTTTGCAATTACGTCGCTGTTGCTGCAAACGGTGATAGGTGCTTTTGCCAGTTATCTGGCCTGGATGTGGATGCTGGGGCACTACCCGGCCACCAAGATTTCAGTCTTCGTATTTTTCACGCCGCTCTTTGCCCTGTTGTTTGGCGCGCTGTGGCTGAAAGAAAGCGTGACGCCCGGCCTGTTGGCCGCACTGGCGACCGTGGCGGCGGGGATTGTGCTGGTGAACCGAAGGCCGCGAGCGGGCGGCTGAACTGGCCGGCTCACACCGTAGTCCGCGCGCCGGACCCTGGCGATGCCATAAACCGGAAAGCAGCTCGCCCGGTAATGCGAAACCCGGTCCCGTGCCTAACCCGCCAGCCGCTTCGCCGCAAACGCCACATACCAATCGAGGCAGCCCGGGTTGGCCATGGCGTCCTTGTTCATGACCTTTTCCAGCGGCTGGCCGAGCAGCAGTTTCTTGATCGGCAGCTCCTGCTTTTTGCCTGACAGGGTGCGCGGAATTTCGGCCACCTGAAAGATGGCGTTGGGAACGAAGCGCGGGCTGAGCGCGGTCTTGATCGCGTTGTTGAGCTTGTCTTTCAGCGCGTCATTGAGCGCCACGCCTTCGCGCAACACGACGAACAGCGGCATGTAGCTTTCACGGCCCAGGTACTCCAGATCGACCACCAGCGAGTCCATCACCTCGGGCAGCACTTCGACCGCGCTGTAAAGCTCGCTGGTGCCCATGCGCAAGCCGTGGCGGTTGATGGTGGCGTCACTGCGGCCGAAGATCACGCAGCCTTCCCCGCCCTGCTCTTTGGTGCCGATGCGCAGCCAGTCGCCGTGGCGCCAGACACCGCCGGCCTCTGCGGACAGGTCACCGCCGCCGGGCTTGCGGCCGTGGCCGGGCGGGTACATCTCGAAGTAGCTGGCGAGGTAGCGCGCATTGCCTTTATCGCCCCAGAAATAAAGCGGCATGGACGGAATCGGCTGGCTGCAGATGAGCTCGCCAACCTCGCCCAACACCGGCTCGCCCGCTTCGTTCCACGCCTCAACGGCGCAGCCGAGCAGGCGGCACTGCATGACGCCGGGTTCTTGCGGCAGCTCGCGATTGCCACCAATAAAAGCGCCGCAAAAGTCAGTTCCCCCGGAGATGTTGCACCACCAGATGTCGCCCCCACGCTCGCTCACTGCGTGTAGCTCGCTGCCCCCCGAGGGGGCTGAGCTTGCTTGGGGCGGCCCGGCGCGGCGCTCGCTGGCGCGCATGTCCTGCCCGGCTCGCAATGCCGCAATGCGGCGAAACTGCGCAGTGCCCCAGTTTTGCGCTTCGGGCGAGAGCGGCGAGCCGGTGGTGCCGAGCGCGCGGACTTTCGACAGGTCGCCGCACGCTGACAAATCAACTCCCGACTTGAGGCAGTTGGCATAGAACGCGGCGCCGGCGCCGAAGAAGGTCACGCCCAAGTCAGCGGCAAGGCGCCAGAGCGTGCTCCAGTCGGGCTTGTCTTTTGTACCGCCGGGGTTGCCGTCGTAGATGACGCAGGTGGTGCCGCTCAGCAGGCCGGCCAGTTGCGCGTTCCACATGACCCAGCCGGTGGAGCTGTACCAGTGGAAGCGCTCGCCCCAGTTGTTGGCGTCGTAACTGCAGCCGATGTCGTTATGCAGGGTTTTCAGCGCCAGCGCGACCAGCACGGAGCCGCCGTGGCCATGCACGATCGGCTTGGGCAGGCCGGTGGTGCCGCTGGAATAGACGATCCAGAGCGGATGGTCGAACGGCAGCCAGAGCGGCTCAAACGCCGCGGTTTGTGCATCATTTCGGGCTGTAGCCCACGTAAAACGTGGACAAGCTGCTATTGAATTAGTAGCATTTTGCGGCGCGTCCGCGGTGCCCAGGTTGTTATGCAGGAGCACGTGCTGCAGCGTCGGCAGCGCCTGGCGCAGTTCAGCCACCACGGCCATGCGGTCAAAGTCGCGCCCGCCGTAGGTCACGCCATCGCAGGCGATCAGCACTTTCGGCTCAATCTGTTTGAAGCGGTCGAGCACGGCGTTGGTTCCCATGTCGGGCGCGCAAATGCTCCACACGCCGCCGATGCTCACCGTCGCCAGAAAGGCCACCATGGCCTCGGGGATGTTGGGCAGATAAGCGGCCACGCGGTCACCCGGCTGCACGCCCTGCGCTCGCAGGTGCAGCGCCAGCGAGGCCGCTTGGCGGCGCAACTCGGGCCAGGAGAGTTCGCGCTGCTCGCCCTTTTCGTTGCGGCTGATGATGGCCTTGAACCCGGCGGCCTCGGCGGGCGCGACATGGCGAAACACCTGCTGCGCGTAGTTGGCCTGCGCGCCCGGAAACCACACCGCGCCGGGCATCACATTTTTCGCCAGCACCGCCGTGTGCGGGGTCGGTGACTGCAGCTCAAAGTAATCCCAGACGCTTTGCCAGTAGGCGTCGAGCTCGGTGATCGACCAGCGCCAGAGCGCATGATAGCTGTCAAAGCTCAGGCCGCGCTGCTCGCGCAGCCAGTTCTGATAGCGGCGGATTTGGGGAACTTGGGGTGGATTCTGGATTGCGCTCATGTCTGGGAGGGTAGCAGCGCTGTCACTGAAGCCGCTGAGGGTTTGTACGGATGTTCAATATTCTTGTACGCTTGTTCAATTGCGTCATGGACACCCGCATCAAACCGCAAGCAGCCCCGCCGCCAGCGCCACTCAAGCGCCGCGATGCGCCGCGGGCCGGGCGCAAGGCCGCCAGCGGGCCGCGTCCCGATCGCCAGCAGGCCATCCTGCTGGCCGCCGAGAAGCTGTTTGCGCAGCGTGGCTATCATGCGATCACCATTCGCCAGATCGCCGAGGAAGCGGGCGTGCCGCTGGCGCTGGTGGGTTACTACTTCGGGCCAAAGAGCGAACTGTTTTACGCGATCTTCGCGCACTGGAACCACACCATCGAGGAGCGCCTGGCCGCCCTGCGCGCCACCTCGCGCGACCCGGCCGATGCGCGCACGCTGCCCGGCATCATCGAGGCCTTTGTCGGCCCGGTGCTGCGGCTGCGCGCCAGTTCCGAGGGCGAGTATTACGCCCTGCTGGTGGGCCGCGAACTGGCCTATGGCAGCAACGAGGCGGACCGCGCATTGCGAGAATTCTTCGACCCGCTGGCCCACGCCTTCATTGATGCACTGCACGCCGCACTGCCTGACGCCAGGCGCGACCAGGTGGCTTGGGGCTACCAGTTCGCGCTGGGCGCGCTGCTGCACCACATCAGTGACACCCGCGTGGCGCGCCTGTCGCTCGGCGTCAGCCGGCCGGGCGACGCGGCCGCCGCGCCGCTGCTGGTCAACTTCATTGTCGGCGGCCTGCGCGCCATGCTGCCGGCGCCGGCGACAAGACCCTGATTCCCCCATCCCGACCCCCCAACCTCAACCCACAGGAGACATTCATGACACGACGCCGCGCCCTGATCATTACCGCAACGGCTGCCGCCCTTGGCACCTTTGCCGCCGCCCCCGCCGCCGCCCAGCAGGTCATCAAGCTGACCGCTGCCGCGGGCCACCCGCCGGTTTTCCTGTGGGTCAAGACGGTCGATGAAGTTCTCATCCCGGAAGTGGACAAACGGCTGGCCGTAAGTGGCAAGTACAAGATTGAATGGACCAAAGCCTGGGGCGGCACCCTGCTCAAGCTGGGCTCCGAGTCAAAAGGTGTCGCCGATGGTGTGGCCGATCTGGCCATCGTGAGCACGATTTTCGAGGCGCCCAAGTTTCCATTGCAGAACATTACCTACTACACGCCCTTCGGCACCGACGACATCAGTCTGGTGAGCAAGACCATGGCCGATCTGCAGAAATCGGTGCCTGCGATGGGCAACGCCTGGACCAAAAACGGCCTGGTCTATCTTGGTGGCATGGCGCTGGACAGCTATCACGTATGGACCAAGTTCCCGATCACCAGGCTTGAAGACCTGCAGGGCAAGAAGCTCAGCGCGCCCGGGCCGTCAGCCAACTGGGTGCGCGGCACGGGCGCGGTGGCGGTCGCCGGGTCGCTCAACAGCTATTACGAGGACATCAAGTCCGGCGTGTCCGACGGCGCACTTGTCTTTGCCACCGGCGCGTGGGCCGCCAAGCTGCATGAGGTGGCCCCCTACGTGACCAGGGTCAATTTCGGTGCCCAGTTTGCCGGGGGCGTTGCCATTAGCAAGAACCGCTTCGACAAGTTGCCGCCCGAGGTCCGCAAGGCCTTCACCGAGGCGGGAGCGGTCTGGCAGGAATCCTATGCCAAGGCGCAATCAGCGGCGGTCAGCGCGGTGATGGAAAAAATGGTCGCGGCCGGCGCCAAGGTCAGCGACCTCAGCGAGGCGGAGCGCAAGCGCTGGGCTGACTCGCTGGGTCCCGTGGCCAAGACCTGGGCCGCCGACGCGCAGGGCAAGGGGCTGCCGGCCGGGGATGTGCTGAACGCCTACATGGGCAGCCTGGCCAAGGCGGGTACCAAGGTGCCGCGCGACTGGAGCAAGTAAGTGTCGCAGGCCAGTCCGTTCGATGCGGAAACGGCGGAGCTGCCCGGTGATTCATACGGGGCACCCTTCCCCTTTGGACTGCATTACCTGACGCGCGCGATGAATGCCCTCGGGACCTTGTGGATTCTGGGCCTGATGGTGCTCATCAACGCCGATGTGTTCGGACGCAATCTGCTGAGCCATCCGGTGCGCGGTGTGACGGAAATGGTTTCGCTGTCCATTGTCGGCATCGTGTTCCTGCAGCTTGCCGACACCTTGCACAGCGGGCGCTTCACACGGGCCGACATCCTGCTGGAGCGCGTCAAACGATCCAGCCCGGCCATTGCGGATGCCATGCACGCAGCGTTTCATCTCGTTGGCTTGGCCCTGATGCTGGTCATACTGCTGGCCAGTTGGCAGCCCCTGCTGGAGTCGGTGCGCATCCAGGAGTACGTGGGCGCGATCGGCGACTTCCAGTTGCCGGTCTGGCCGGTCCGCTTGATCACCCTGATCGGCTTGAGTACCACAGCGCTTTGTTTTCTGCTGCTGGCGTGGCGCGATGCCTGTCGCCTGAAGTCGCGCTTGGCGACCAGGAACCCGGCATGAGCAACGTTTCCATTGCGCTGGGCTCGCTGCTGCTGATGCTGGTTCTCATCTACTCCGGCATGCACGTGGCCATCACTCTGGGGCTGTTGAGTTTCGTTGGCGTCTGGCTGATCCGGGACGACGCGCAGATTGCTGCCAACCTGCTGGCACAGGCTGTTAACGATTCCATCGCCAGCCACATCTTCGGCGTGGTGCCGTTGTTTGTACTGACCGGGTTTCTGGTGGCCTATGCCGACATTGGAAAGGACGCTTTTGAGGTTGCCAACCAGGCATTTCGCCGCCTGCGTGGTGGCCTGGGGGTGGCGACGGTGGCTGCCAACGCGGTCTTTGCAGCCATCACCGGGATCTCCATTGCATCGGCGGCCGTGTTTACCCGCGTCGCTGTGCCGCAGATGTTGCGCTTTGGCTACCAGCCCAGGTTTGCCGTTGGCGTGGTGGCGGGCTCATCGGTGCTGGGAATGCTGATCCCGCCCAGCCTGCTGATGATCCTGTACGGTTTTCTGTCTGACCAGTCGGTCGGCGACCTTTTCACGGCCGGCATTGTTCCCGGCGTGCTGCTGGCGCTGGCTTTTTCTGTCGTGATTGTGCTGATGGCGTGGTTTCGTCCCGGCATGGTCTATGTCAAAGCCAGGCCACTGGACGTCGCCCGCGAAGACTTGATGCCGCTGCGGGAAATGGCTATCAAGATCATCCCGATCGTGCTGCTGATTGGTTCAGTGCTGGGCGGCATTTATGCGGGGTTTTTCACCGCCACCGAAGCGGGCGCCGTGGGCGCCCTGATGGCGCTGGTGATTGCGTTGGCGCGCCGCAAGCTTACGTTCAAGAGCTTTTGGGGTGTGCTGACAGAAACCGGGCACGTCACGGTGTCGGTCAGTTTCCTGATCATCTGCGCCAACATCTACACCCGCATGCTCGCCATGAGCGGCACACCACAGGCCATGGTCGAGTGGATGGCGGCAGCCGGTTTTGGCGTGGCGATGTTCATGCTGGTTTATGTCATCGTGATCCTGCTGCTGGGCACCATCATCGATTCGTCGTCCATCATGCTGATCGTGCTGCCGCTGATGCTGCCGATTGCCCAGCAGTTCGGCCTGAACCTGATCTGGTTCGGTGTCGTCACGGTGGTTGCCGTTGAGATCGGGCTGATAACCCCGCCTTTCGGGTTGAGCGTGTACGTCATCAAGAGCACACTGGGCCGCACTGTTGATATTTCCCTGGGTGACATTTTCCGGGGCACAGCACCGTTCACGCTGACGATGATGGGCGTGCTGGGGCTGCTTATCGCGTTTCCCAAACTCAGCCTGGTGTTGTTGAAATGAATGCATCAAATCCCCTGGACGGCTTCACCGTCAACCGCGCAGCCATCGCCATGGTCGGCCGCGACCTGCAGCGTCCAGAATGCATCCTGGCCGAACGCGATGGCACGCTGTGGGCGGCTGACGCGCGCGGAGGCGTGACGCGCATCGCGCGCGACGGCGCGCAGCAGTTCATCGGCCAGCGCGCCGATGACCGCTTCGCTGCGGCCGCCACCGACAGCGCGGAGGCTTTCGAGGCCAAGTTCACGCACGGAACGCTGCCCAATGGCCTGGCATTTGCGGCCAACGGTGACATCCTGATCGCCAACTTCGGCACCGACGTGCTGGAGGTGATGACCCGCGACGGGCGAACCCGCACGCTGCACGACCGCATCGACGGGCAGCCGATCGGCAAGGTCAACTTCGTGCTGCGCGACTCGAAGAACCGGATCTGGATCACGGTTTCCACGCGGGTGAACCCCTGGACGCGCGCCGCGGCCAGCCGCGTGCGCGATGGCTACATTGCCGTCGTCGATGAACACGGCCTGCGCGTGGTGGCCGAAGGCTTCCACTTCACCAACGAGATCCGGCTTGATGCGCGCGAGGAGTGGCTCTACATCGTCGAGACCACCGGCCCACACATTTCGCGCATGCGGCTGGCCGAAGGTGCGCGCGGCGTGGCGCTGTTTGATCGTGAGGTCTTCGGCCCGGCCGACCTCGGCGGCTACCCCGACGGCATCGCCTTCGACGCCTTCGGCAACCTGTGGTGCACGCTGGTGATGGTTGACCGGCTGGTCGCGCTCACGCCGCAGGGCGAGCTGCGGCTGCTGCTCGACGACGGCGACCCGTCCGCCAGCCGGAACCTCGTGGACAGGATGCGGGCCGGCACCGTGACGGCCGAGGACATGTCGCGCGCCCACGGCACGCTGGCGCCGTGGATGGCCAGCATCACCTTCGGCGGTCCCGATCTGAAAACGGTGTACCTTGGCAGTTTGCTGGGAACCACCCTCCCCAGCTTTCAATCCCCTGTGGCCGGCTTGCCGATGGTGCACTGGCATGAGTCACAGCTTTCCTGATCCAACCCGGAGGATCCCTTCCATGCCCCGCAAATTCGTTGACCTGTCGATCTTTCTTGAGAACGACGTCCTGAGCGACCCGCCCGCCTTCGCGCCCAAGATCCAGTACTTCACCCACGAGCACACTTTCGAGCAGATCGAGCCGTTCTTTCCCGGTCTGAAAAAGGAAGACCTGCCTGACGGCGAAGGCTGGGCGGTGGAGTTCGTCCAGTTGTCCACCCATAACGGAACGCACCTCGACGCGCCCTACCACTTTCATAGCACCATGGACAAGGCGCTGGGGACAAAGAAGCCCGCGATCGCGATCCACGAGGTGCCGCTGGAATGGTGCTTCCAGCCCGGCGTGAAGCTCGACTTCCGCCATCTCGCCGACGGCTACGTGGTCACGGCGGCCGATGTGGAGGCCGAACTGGCGCGCATCGGCCACAGCGTGAGTCCGCTGGAGATTGTGGTGGTCAACACCCGCGCCGGCGAGCGCTACGGCCACCCTGACTACGTGGCCTCCGGCTGCGGCATGGGCTACGAGGCGACGATGTACTTGCTGGAGCGCGGCGTGCGCCTGACCGGCACTGACGCCTGGAGCTGGGACGCGCCCTTCGTCCATACCGCGAAGAAATACGGCGAAACGCACGATGCCAGCCTGATCTGGGAAGGCCACAAGGCCGGGCGCGACATCGGCTACTGCCACCTGGAGAAGCTGCACAACCTGGAGAGCCTGCCGGCCACGGGGTTCTTCATCAGCTGCTTCCCGCACAAGATCCGCGGCGCCTCGGCTGGCTGGACCCGCGCCGTGGCGATCTTCGATGACGCGCTGATGGCGGCACGCTGACTTGTCGGATAAATTGGCCTGATTCCAGCGTGGAAAGGTCATAGTTTGCTATTGAATAGTGAGTATTTGCCATGTCTGAACTGAACCGCACCCACAATCCGTCGGCCACCAGCTGGGTGGCGTCGGCCAACAGCGCCGGCAGCGACTTCCCGATCCAGAACCTGCCGCTGGCCGTGTTCCGACGCGCCGAGAGCCACGAGGCATTTCGCGGCGGCGTTGCCATCGGCGATCAGGTGATCGACCTCGCCGCCGCGCATGCGGCCGGCGTGCTTGACGGGCTCGGTGCGCAGGCGCTGGCGACTTGCGCTGAGCCCACGCTGAACCACGTCTTCGCCGCAGGCCCGGCCGCCTGGAAGGCGCTGCGCCACGGGCTGTTCGACTTGCTGCTCATGGGGGCTTCGGGGCCGAAGGTTGATGCCTTGCGCGCGTGCCTGGTGCGGCAAGATGCGGTGGAGTACGCCGTGCCCGCCCGCATCGCCAACTACACCGATTTCTACACCTCGATCCACCACGCGCGCAACGTCGGCCGCGTGATCCGCCCGGACGACCCGCTCACGCCCAACTTCCAGTGGATGCCGATTGCCTACCATGGCCGGGCGTCAAGCGTGGTAATCAGCGGCACCGCGTTTCACCGGCCGCACGGGCAAGCCATGCCGCACGGAGCGAAGGCGCCGGTGTATGGCCCCTGCGCGCGGCTGGACTTCGAGCTGGAGATGGGCTTTTACATCGGCCCCGGCAACGCGCTGGGCGAACCCGTTCCGCTCGGCGAGGCTTGGGACCAGATCGCCGGCATGTGCCTGCTTAACGACTGGTCGGCGCGTGACCACCAGTTCTGGGAAATGAATCCGCTCGGGCCGTTCCTGGGCAAGAACTTCTGCACCAGCGTCTCACCGTGGATCGTGACCATGGAGGCGCTGGCGCCGTTTCGCGTGCCCGCCGCCCTGCGCCCCGCGTCCGAGCCGCAGCCGCTGGCCTACCTGGACGGGGCCGACAACCGCGCCCACGGCGGCATCGACGTGCAACTCACCGCAGGCATTGAAACGGCGCAGCACCGCGAGCGTGGCCTTGCCAGCGCAGAAGTGTCGCGCACCAGCTTTCGCCACCAGTACTGGACCCTCGCGCAGATGGTCACGCAGCACACGGTGGGCGGCTGCAATTTGCAGCCAGGCGACCTGCTGGGCACCGGCACGATCTCCGGCCCGACGCCATCCGAGGCTGGCGCGCTGGTCGAACTGAGCCAGGGCGGCAGGCGGACCATCACGCTGGCGGGCACGGGTGAGCAACGCACCTTCCTCGAAGACGGCGATGCGGTCATTTTGCGAGGCTGGTGCGAAAAGACCGGCGCCGCGCGCATCGGCTTTGGCGAATGCCGCGGCACCGTGTTGCCGGCGCTCGGCGCGCAGGGCCTCCCTTCACGGCTGTCGCCATTGCGGCCGTAGAACCAGAGACATCGGGAGCGCTCCTGTACAAACGCGCACAGCAGGCGATTGGAACAATAGCAGTCAGCTTGCCACCACACGTCCATCGACCAGATCGATGACGCGGTCGCAGCGCGCGGCCAGGCGCGGGTCGTGGGTGACGATGAGGCAGGCGCTGCCGTGGTCGCGGTTGAACTCGCGCAGCAGGCCGAACACTTCGTCGGCCGTCACCGTGTCCAGGTTGCCGGTGGGCTCATCGGCCAGAATCAGGCGCGGCCGCAGCGACAGCGCGCGCGCGATTGCCACGCGCTGCTGCATGCCGCCCGAGAGTTCGCCGGGGCGCTTGTATTCCGCGCCCTTCAGGCCGACGCGGGCCAGCAAGTCGCGCGCTTCGGTTTCGGCCCCAGCTGTGGCGGTGCCGTGCCCAATGATGGACGGCAGCAGCACGTTCTCAAGGGCGGTGAAGGCCGGCAACAGGTGATGAAACTGAAACACGAAACCGATGGTGGCGCCGCGCATGGCAGTCAGCGCCGCATCGTCGAGCGACAGGGCGCTCTGCCCGGCAATTTCCAGCGTGCCCGCGGTCGGCCGCTCGAGCAGGCCAATGATGTTGAGCAGGGTGCTCTTGCCCGAGCCCGAGGGGCCCTTGAGGGCAACGAACTCGGCCTCTTGCAGTGCCAGCGTGATGCCGTGCAGCACCTCGGTTTCCACCGGCGTGCCGATGTTGTAGCTCTTGCGGATGTCGGTGAGCTTCAGGATGGGGGCGCTTGATGTCATGGCGTCATGACCGGATCGCCTGCACCGGGTCCATGCGCGCGGCGCTGCGTGCCGGAATCACCGCAGCGGCCAGGCCCACGCCGCAGGCCACCAGCGAAGCGAGCAGCACCAGCATCGGGTCAAGCTGCGCGGCAAACATTGGACTACCGTCGGGACTCTTGAAAACGTGCGAGAACACCACCAGCAGCGCAAACGCCAGCGCTGAACCCAGCACGGAGCCGGCCAGCCCGACCAGCCCGCCCTGCAGCAAAAACACCGCCATGATGCGGTGCCGCCCGGCTCCCATGGCGCGCAGAATGCCAATCTCGCGCTGCTTTTGCACCACGCTGACCACCAGCACGCTGGAAATGCCAAGCGCCACGATGATGACGACGAAGCTGCGGATCAGGTTGTTGGAAACGGTCTGGTTGGCCAGCGCCGTGAGCAGGCCCGAGTTGGTCTGCATCCAGCTTTCCACCGTGAGTCCGGTCTGCGCGCGCAGGGTGTCGGCGACCAGGCTGGCGCCAAACAGGTCCTTGACCGTGAGGTCGATGTTGGACACGCCGCCGGGCAGATCCAGCAGGGTTTGCGCGAGTTTGAGCGTTACGAACACCCAGCGCCGGTTCAGGTCGCGGTTGCCCATGTCGAACAGGCCGGTGATGTCGAGCGTTTCGCTGCGGCCGCTGGCGCTGGTGACGCGCAGCTTGTCGCCCACGGTCACGCCCAGGTCCTGCGCCAGGTCGGTGCCGATCAGCGCGCTGGTGCCGGCGACGTCAAAGCGGCCGCGCGTCATGTTGTCGTCCATGCGCACCACGCGCCGGTAGGCTTCGGGCTGCACGCCCATCAGCACCACGGTCTTGTTGCTGCCGCCGCGCGCGGCAAAGGCCGGGCCGCTGACCACGGGCGAAACGGCCAGCACGCCGGACGTCGCGGCGGCCAGCGCCGCCACGCGCTCCCATTGGTCCACCGAGCGCAGACGCTGCTCGCGTGGCTGAACCACGGCGGCGACCGAGCGCTCGGTGCTCGGCGTGATGACGCGCTGGGTAAGCTCTTCGAGCGGACGAATCACGACATGCGCCTGCGAGCCCATGACACGGTCGATGATGGTGCTCTGCAACTGGTTGATGAGCTGCGTGAGAAAAATGATGACGGCCACGCCACCGGTCACCCCCGCCAGAATGAGCGCGCTCTGCATCCGGCCTTCGCGCAGAAAGCGCAGCGCCACCATCAACTCAAAGGGCATCCAGCGGACCCAGGAACTCAGGGCGGGGCGGTGGCGGCTGGAGGACATGGGGTTCGGCGTGGGTGCGTTTAGCGCTGGATGAACGAGGGCACTTCGAAGCCCTTGGTCTGCGCAGGAGGCGGGCCGCGCCGCACCCGGTCACCCGGGACGGCTTTTTCGGTCTGGGGAATGGCTTCGTCGCCTTCTTTCAAACCGGCCAGTATTTCCACCGCGCCGATGCCGCGCAGGCCAAGCTGGACTGGCACGCGCAGCGCGCGCCCTTGCGAAAGCAGCAGCACCCAGGGCGCTTCGCGGTCGGCATCGCGCACCGCGCCCGAAGGCAGCACCAGCGCATCTTTCTTCACGCCGCCCACCAGCTCGACCGACACCGTCATGTCGGGCCGCAAAAAGGCGGGCGGCCTGGGCACGGCCAGGCGCACCTCCACGGTGCCGCGCTGCGGATCGACCGCCGGGGAGATGTAGCTGAGCTGCGCGTCGAAGGACTGGCCGGGATAGGCGTCGGCCACAGCCCTGGCGGCCATGCCGGGCGTGAGCAGGCGCAGGTTTTTTTCGTCCACGTCGGCGTCAATCCGCAGGCCGCCCTGCGCGGCGAGCGTCAGCAGCACCCGGCCGGGCTGGGCCATGCTGCCGGGCTCGACGTTGCGGGTCAGCACCATGGCATCGACCGGGCTGCTGATGGACAGGCGCGCCAGCCGCGCCGCAGCCACTTCGACCGCGGCTGCGGCCTGGTCCACGCGGGAGGCGGCCAGCGCGCGTTCGACGCCGCTGGGCTGGTTGGACTGCGCCTGCACCCGGGCCGACGCCAGTGCGCTGCGTGCGGTATCGAGCGCGCGCTGGGCGTCGTCAAGCTTTTGCTGCGAAAAGAAACCCTGCGCCACCAGATCGGTTGCGCGCTGCTGCTCGCGCCCGGCGGCGGTGAAAGCGGCCTCGGCCTGCACCACCGCCTGCGTGGCCACCGGCGCGGCCACCGTCGCCTGCTGGGTGGCGCGGCCGCGGGCCTCCAGCAGACCAGCACGCGCCTGCTGCACAGCGGCGCGGGCTTCGGCATCCGACAGGCGCAGCAGCAGCTCGCCGGCCTTGACGCGGTCACCCTCACGCACCCGCACTTCCAGCACGGTGGCGGTGACCTCAGCGCCAATGTCCATGCGCGCTGGCGCATTGAGCCGTCCGGTTGCCACCACCGACTGAACAATGCCGGTGCGCACCACGGGTGCTACGGCGACCTGCGTGCCGCGCTGGCTGGCGAGCACGACGGCAGCCAGCGCGGCCAGCGCGATCAGCGCTGCCACGCCCCATTTGGCAAGTGGTTTCATGCCGCTAGCGTAGCAGAGCCGAGGCAGACTCTGGTTTTCCGGAAGGTCCGGCAGGCTGCTAGCATTGCCCCACCAACAACAAGGAGAACCCGATGGGAATGCTGAACTGGAAAGAAAAAAGCAGCGCCGTGCTGCAGCAGGGCGGAGTCATCGGGCCGGACGAACGCTTGCCCTGGCCGCAAACTGCCGTGATGGGGGTGCAGCACGTGATTGCAATGTTTGGCGCAACCGTGCTGGCGCCGATCCTGATGGGATTTGAGCCGAATATTGCCATTTTGATGAGCGGCATTGGCACGCTGATCTTTTTTGTGGTGACCGGCGGCAAGGTGCCCAGCTATCTGGGATCGAGCTTCGCGTTCATTGGCGTGGTGATTGCCGCCAGCGCCTATGCGGGCAAAGGCCCCAACCCGAATATCGGCGTGGCGCTGGGCGGCATTGTTGTTTGCGGCGTGGCCTACACGCTGATTGGCGCGATCGTGCAGGCGGTGGGCACGGGCTGGATAGAACGTCTCATGCCGCCGGTGGTGACCGGCGCGGTGGTCGCCGTGATCGGCCTGAACCTGGCCGGCATTCCCATCAAAAACATGGCGGCGAGCAATTTCGACTCGTGGATGCAGGTGGTGACCTTCGTCAGCGTGGCGCTGGTGGCGGTGATGACGCGCGGCATGCTGCAGCGCCTGCTGATTCTGGTCGGCCTGCTGGTGGCGACCCTGATTTATGCCCTGCTCACCAACGGGCTGGGGCTGGGCAAGCCGGTGGACCTGTCGGGCATCGTCAACGCCGCATGGCTGGGCGCGCCCAGCTTTACCGCCCCGGTGTTCAGCGCCAGCGCCATGCTGCTGATTGCGCCGGTGGCCATCATTCTGGTGGCCGAGAACCTGGGCCACATCAAGGCGGTAACGGCGATGACCGGGAAAAACCTGGACCCCTACCTGGGCCGCGCTTTCATGGGCGATGGCCTCGCCACCATTGTGTCGGGCAGCGCGGGCGGCACCGGCGTGACCACCTACGCTGAAAACATCGGCGTGATGGCTGCGACCAAGATTTACTCGACCGCGGTATTTGTGGTGGCGGGCCTGATCGCCATCGTGCTGGGTTTCAGCCCGAAGTTCGGCGCGCTGATTCAGGCCATTCCGCTGCCGGTGATGGGCGGCGTCAGCATTGTGGTGTTTGGCCTGATTGCGGTGGCGGGGGCCAGGATCTGGGTGGACAACAAGGTGGACTTCTCCGACAACAAAAACCTGCTGGTGGCGGCCATCACGCTGGTGCTGGGCACCGGAGACTTCACGCTGAAGTTTGGCCAATTCGCGCTCGGCGGCATCGGCACCGCCACGTTTGGCGCGATTTTGCTCTACGCGCTGCTTGACCGCACGCCGCGGCAGCTCTCAAAGTCATAGCCGGAGACGTCATGCGCATCTGGAAGCAACCCATTACCGTTGAACTGCTCACCGCGGCCAGCGTCAACACCGCCGTGCCGTATCTGGGGATCGAGTTTCTGGAGGTCGGCGATGATTTCATTCGCGCCCGCGTGCCAGTGGATCACCGCACGATACAGCCCTATGGTTTGCTGCATGGCGGCGTGTCGGTGCTGCTGGCCGAAACGCTGGGTTCCTGCGGGGCGGCCTTTGCCGCACCCGCGGGCCAGCGCACGGTCGGGCTCGATGTCAACGCCAACCACCTCAAGGGCACCACCAGCGGCTGGGTCACGGGCACGACGCGACCGGTACATATCGGCCGCACCACCCAGGTCTGGCAGACCGAGCTGACCAACGACGCGGGCGAGCTGACCTGCGTGTCGCGCATCACGATGGCGGTGCTGGCGCCGAAATAATAATCAAATCTGGCCCTAGCCCACGTGTAATATACATGATACGCTACGTAAATGATAGCATATATCAATTCACGCCGCTGCCTTGCCCGGCTGCGATTTGGCGCCGGTGTGCACTTTGGCGAAGGTCAGAATCACCTCGCGGATGATCTTGCGCTGAGTTGCTGAATGCGTTGGAGCTGCGGGTTGTGTTTGGGGGAGGAAATCGACCGCAACTTGCCTGTATGCTTTCCGCTTTAGGGCCTGATATGCAGCAGGAGCGGGTATTCAACAGGCTCATCCGATTGGAGATCGGTGCCACTAACAAGTGACACCTAGAATGTGCCAATCCTGGCTGCCGGGTTTTACGGGATTTTTATACCTGTATGGAAACCGGGAAAAACGACCCAACGACCGTCTGCAAGCCACTTCCAGGAAATTCCCATGACCAGATTAATACGCAATTCCCAGATAAATCTGCAGGTTCTGCGGTGTAAATTTGTTAGACCTTACAGCGAGAGTAGTTGCCACGTATGGAAATTGAGTTCCGGGAAGCCACCAAAGCAGATGCTGACGCAATTGCGTGCCTGGTCAATAAAGCATATCGGCCGGAAACCGAGGAGCGGGGCTGGACCCACGAGGCTGAACTGGTAGCTGGTGAGCGCACATCTACGTCGCAGGTGGCTGAGCTGTTTCGCCCAAGTTCGTCTGTCTTGCTTTTGCTAATTGAAGGGAAGGTCGTGGCCTGCGTTCATGTCGAGCAGTCGGGGAATGCTTGCTACATCGGGATGCTGGCTACGGAGCCGAGGCAGCAACAACTGGGGCTAGGCAAGCGAATGCTGGAGCGTGCTGAGCGGTTTGCAGTGGAGCAGTGCTCAGCCACACACTTGAAAATGTCTGTTCTCTCCTCCAGGCCCGAGCTGCTCGCCTTCTATGAACGTAGGGGGTACGCGAGAACAGGCGTGCAGGAGGCGTATCCCGTAAGCGCTGGCGTTGGTACACCTAAGAGCAAAGAGCTACATGTCCTATCTCTCGAGAAAATTCCAGCCTGACAGGGCGTTGCACGTGGACGTCCATGCTTCGCATGGCCGCCAGTGAACTAAATTGTTAGGCGTCTCAAAAGCGATGCTCACCGATCCCTGGCTCACTCGTTGGCTGCCGCTGGTGCGCGAACGCGCCGGCTCGAATCTTGTCCTCGAAATCGGATGCGGCCACGGGGACGACACGGTTGTTCTTGCCGACGCGGGCCTGGAGGTCTACGCTTTCGATCTCTCTCGTATTGCCGTCGGAATCGCCAAAGCCCGAGTTCCGTCTGCCGTGGTGGAATGCAGAGACATACGCAAACCGTTTCCCGAGCAGGGACGAGACTTGGGTGCCGTAGTCGCGAGCCTCTCGCTGCACTACTTTCCTTGGACCGAGACTCAGGCCATCGTGCAGCGCATCCGTTCCGCATTGCGCCCTGGCGGCATCCTACTCTGCCGCCTCAATTCCACGCAGGATCACAACTTCGGGGCCAGCGGTCATCCGGAACTCGAACCGAACTTCTTCTTGGTCAAAGGCGAGCCCAAGCGCTTCTTCGATGAAGCTTCTGTCGAGTCACTGTTTGACAAAGGCTGGAACAGGCTTTCTCTAAAGCACTTTGTCACGAGCAAGTATGTCAAGCCGAAAGCACTCTGGGAGGTGATTGTTGAGCGCAGAGACGCCTAACCCCTTTTACTGGGACTTCCCCACAAGCGCAAGAAACTGACCGATAGCTTGGCATTGAAGCCGAAGCGGTCCCACGGTGGGGATGCGTGAATCCCGATGACTCGGGGTTTGTGGAGCTGAGCAGCGGTAGTCCGCAATTTCAAACCTCAGGGCGCTGAACCTGTTCGGCCGCCGAGCGCACCGTTAGCCTTCTCTTGGCGTTTGCATATCGGCTTGACAACACGTACGTGTTTGCGTACCATTGGATTGCTTTGAAGGAGCACAAAATGCACACACTTACCGCCAGCGAAGCCCGCGCGAATTTGTACCGGCTCATTGATGAGGCAGCTGAGTCTCATGAACCAATCGTCATTTCAGGGAAACGCAGCAGTGCTGTGCTGCTCTCTGTAGAAGATTGGGGCGCAATTCAAGAAACCTTGTACCTGCTTGCCGTTCCCGGAATGCGCGAATCCATAAAAGCAGGTATGTCTGAGCCCCTCGCAAAAAGTGCAAAGGCGCTTAAGTGGTGAGTTGGGCGCTTGTGTATGCCAGGCAAGCACTCAAAGATGCAAAGAAGCTTGCCGCAAGCGGTCTCAAGCCCAAAGCGCAAGAACTGCTAGCTGTGCTTGCTAACGATCCATTTCAAAATCCGCCGCCCTTCGAGAAGTTGGTCGGAGATCTTGCCGGCGCTTACTCGCGCCGCATCAATATTCAGCACCGTATCGTGTACGAAGTCTTTCCCGAAGAGAGAACCGTTCGTGTACTGCGGATGTGGACGCACTATGAATGAGCGGGCTAACCCTACTAGAGGGACTCTCCCGCAAGTGCAAGAAACTGACCGATAGTTTGGCTTTGAAGCCGAAGGGTCCCACGGTGGGGATGACGTGAATCCCGATGACTTGGGGCTTGTGGAGCTGAGCAGTGCGTGGCCGAACCTATTCGCCCGCCGAGCGCGCCAGTTTCTCGCTCTTCCAGTACACGTCATCACCCACGGTGCCATCGGTGCGGTAACGGTTGAGGACGCGGGCCAGCACAAACATCAAATCACTCAGACGGTTGAGGTACTGGCGCGGCGTGTCTTTGAGCGTCTCCTGGCCCTCCAGCGCGACCACCGCGCGCTCGGCGCGGCGGGCCACGGTGCGGCAGACATGCGCCAGCGCGGCGGCGCGGGTTCCCGCGGGCAGGATGAACTCCTTCAGGCGCGGCAGTTTTTTATTGTGCTCGGCCAGTGCGGCGTCCAGCGCCAGCACCGCCTCGGGCTTGAGCAGCTCGAAACCGGGGATAGACAGCTCGCCGCCGAGGTTGAATAGCTGGTGCTGAATCTCCACCAGCAAGGTGCGCACAGCGGTTGGCATGTCTTCGCACAGCAGCACGCCGATGCTGGAATTGAGTTCATCGACGTCGCCCATGGCGTGCACGCGCAGGCTGTTTTTGGAAACCCGCGTGTTGTCTCCCAGCCCGGTGGTGCCGTTGTCGCCGGTGCGGGTGGCGATTTTTGAAAGTCTGTTGGCCATGATGGTGTGGTGCGTTCAAACGCAGTAAGTGAGTTGAAGTCAGCCGCCGGCGGGCGTTACGCGCGGCAAGCAAGTGTGTCGTTGTGCGCGCTCATGTGAGTGAGGAAACACCCTGCAAAATTGCTGGCAGGCGCACGCTTGCTGCGGTGCAATAGGCATCCGTTCAATCCTGAAAGCAGTTCGCATGACCCTGCATACGATCGAGACCAAGCGTTCAAATCATTTTATTCCCAACTTTGAGGTATGCAGCGTGCTGCTGTTTGCCGCATTGTCCATGGGTGCTGCCACGTCCGCGCGGGCGCAGACTTCCACTGCCTTGCCGGCCACCGATCACAACCAGCCTTCGCAAATGGCGCTCTCGGGCGCAACTGGCGCCATCCCGCCGAACAAGACCACGGGCAAAGAGCTGGATGCCGCATTCACGCGGGCCGATACCGACGGAGATGGCCTGTTGAGCCGACAGGAAGCCGAGCATTTCCCGGTGCTCGCGCCACGCTTCAAGCAGATTGACCGCAATGGGGACCGCTTTATTTCGCGCGACGAGTTCAATCGGGCGGCGACTCGCTGATCAGGCGTTTCCCGCTTTCCCGGGCTGAAAGGGCGGGAGGCGTTGCGGGTGCGGACGGCGGCGACAAGTCGTAAACTGGGCCTCCTATCTGGAGACACTCATGAACGCACCGCTGCCTCAACACCTGCTGCCCGAAATCCACCAGCGCGAAACACCCACGGCGCTGCTCGATGCCCTGAAAGCGCGCTTTGCCGAACGCTGCTCGACTGCGCTGGTGGTGCGCGAGCAGCACGGCCGCGACGAGTCCTCGTTTGTCGCGCCGCCGCCTGCCGCAGTGGTGTTTGCCGAAAGCACGGCCGACGTGGCCGATGCTGTCAAACTCGCCGGCCAGTACAACGTGCCGGTGATACCCTTTGGTGTCGGCACCTCGCTGGAGGGCCATTTGCTGGCGGTGCAGGGCGGGATCAGCATCGACGTGAGCCGCATGAACCAGGTGCTGCACATCAACGCCGAGGATCTGACGGTCACGGTGCAGGCCGGCGTGACACGCAAGCAGCTCAATGAAGAAGTCAAAAGCACGGGCCTGTTTTTCCCGATTGATCCCGGCGCCGATGCAACGATTGGCGGCATGAGCGCCACCCGCGCCAGCGGCACCAACGCCGTGCGCTACGGCACCATGCGCGAGAACGTGCTGGCGTTGCAAGTCGTCACCGCCAGCGGCGAGGTGATCCACACCGGCACCCGCGCCAAAAAGTCGGCGGCCGGCTACGACCTCACGCGCCTGATGGTGGGCAGCGAAGGCACGCTGGGCGTGATCACCGAAGTCACCGTCAAACTCTACCCACTGCCCGAAGCGATCTCGGCGGCAATCTGCTCGTTTCCCAGCATTGAAGCGGCGGTGCGCACGACGATTGAGGTGATCCAGCTCGGCGTGCCGATTGCCCGCGTCGAGCTGATCGACGCCAACACCGTGCGCATGGTCAATGCGCACAGCAAGCTCGGCCTGCGTGAAGAGCCGCTGCTGCTGATGGAGTTTCACGGCACTCCCAACGGCGTGAAAGAGCAGGCCGAACTGGTGCAGGAATTGGCCAACGGCCAGGGCGGCAACGCCTTTGAATGGGCCAGCACACCCGAAGAGCGCACCCGGCTCTGGACGGCACGGCACAACGCCTACTTTGCCGCCATCCAGTCCAGGCCCGGCTGCCGCTCCATTTCCACCGACACCTGCGTCCCGATTTCACGGCTGGCCGACTGCCTGCTCGAATCCGTGGCGGAGGCCGATGCCAGCGGCATTCCCTACTTCCTGGTCGGCCATGTGGGCGACGGCAATTTTCACTTCGGCTACATGATTGACCCAGACAGCTCCGAAGAGCGCGAAATTGCCGAGGGTTTGAACTACAAGCTGGTCGCGCGGGCGCTGCGCCTGGAAGGCACCTGCACCGGCGAGCATGGCGTGGGGCTGCACAAGATGGACTTTCTGGTCACCGAAACGGGCGACGGCGCGGTGGAGATGATGCGCAGCATCAAGCGCGCGCTGGACCCCAAAAACATCATGAACCCGGGGAAGATTTTTACGCTCTGAATGGCGCTTGCGCAGCCATGAAAAAACCCGGTGGGCGGGTGGCGCGCGCCGGGTCTGGCAAGGCATCCGGGGGTCCGCATCGGGTCTGCGGCCCAAGAGGAGAGAAGCCTACTTTTTCTTCTTGACGGGCGGAACGTAGGTTTGGGAAGGTGCGGTGCCACCGTCCACGCCCAGGCGGCCACCGCCACCCAGGCCTTGGCCCTGCACGCTCTGCGCCCGGTAATTGCGCAGGGAGATGACCATCTGGTTGTAGGCATCGGTGAAGGCCGCGGCAATCACTTTGCCTTGCGCCGTGTTGGTGTATCCGCCCACGCCGCCAGCACCCGCAGTGCCAAAAATGCTGCCAAAAGCACCGAAATCGGTTTTGGAGGCGCTGCCTTCGGAGGCCGATATCTGCACGCTTGACCGGTTGTCCACCAGTGTCAGCAGGGCGCTGGCTTCCTTGGTGTTCATGCTGCCGCCGATGGCGGCAATCGCGCTGCCCCGTCCGCCGCCGATCAGGCCACCGAGCGCGCCGCCGATGCCGCCGGCGTTCTGGTTGCTGAATACGATCTCGGGCGACAGGCCATAGTCCGACGCGACCATCTGGCCCTTGCCGAAGTTGCTGCCGCCGCGCATTTCGCCCGACTGCATGAGCGCGCGTTCGCGGTTCATGGCGTTCATGCCGGCGGCGCCTCGCTCAACCACCACAAAGCAGTTGGATTGCTGAATCAGCAGACGCAGCAAGTTCGCGGTGGGCGGCAAACGGTATTCGTTGCGCAAAATGGTGTACCAGCCTGCCTGCTGGTTTTCGACCAGCGAAACGGTGCCCAGCGGCGAGGCGCATCTTTCGAGCGCGCTGTTGGCGTTGGTGCTGGTGGAGCCGGCGGCGCTGCCGGTGGCGACGGTCTTGGCCTCCGGGCTGCCCATCTTCATGTTGGTGGTTTCACAACCCGCCAGGCCGAGCGTGGCGAGCGCGGCGGTGATCACCGCCAGTTTTTTGCAGGACATGTTGTTGTAACTCCTCGATTGCGGTTGGTTGGTTTTCTTAAGTCATTGCGTCGTAGCCGCCAGATCATACCGCCTGGTCAGCGCCCGAAGATGCCGCGCAGGATGTTCACCGGGTTCGGGATTGAGCCTGGCGTTTGATTGGCCGGCCCGGCGTTGGCGGGCTCGGGCGACGCTGATTCCTGGCCCGCCGCTTGCGCCGGGTTGCGGCGCGCAGCAGCAGCGCGCCCCTGTGCCTGTTCGCCGAGCATCGCCATGGTGTGGGATTTGACGCGCACGCGCACGGCCCATTCCGGGGCCCACACGGCCTTGGGGTCGGCCGGGCGCGGTGGATGCGCGAAGCTGCTTTCGCCGCCGTAAGCTACCATTCGCAACATCGCGCCAGCATCGCCGCCCCGGCTGCCGGGCGCGCTGCCGTCCGCTGCGGCAAAGATGCCCCTGGGAATGGCGCATTGGGTGACATCGGGTTGCAGTAGCACCTTGCTCTTGAGCCAGCGTTCGATGGTCGGGTTGGGCAGGTAGTCGAACAGGCCCATCCCGGTGTCGGCGGTCTCGGAACTGGACCACATCACCAGGTCGTTGTTGCCGATCTGGCTCATGGCGTGCAGATAGTAAGCACGCGCGTGGCTGACGCCGCGCCAGTTCAATGCGATGCCGTCGTTCAGGCCGCCGCTGCTCTCCAGCTCAATGGCCGGCATCAGGTCTTGCGCCGCGCCAAGCGTGAACTTCATCGATGCCGGTACGCCGTCACCCAGCACCTGGTGCTCGCCCACCAGTGACGAGTCGCGGCTCAAATGAACCCGGCTTTGCTCGTTCGGATACAGCGCATGTGACGGACTCACGCGGGCGCCGCGGTCTGGTGCGTAGCGGCCGGCAAACGCCGTGCCAAAATCGGCCGGATTGCCACGCGCCAGATCAATAACGCGGGGCTGGCCGGGCCGCACTTCGGCGCCGCAACCCCAGTAAATCAGGATCCGGCCCTTGGGCGTGTCCTTGTAGTCCTGCGGCACTTCGCCGGGCTCGGTTTCGCGCACCGCCTGGGCCTGCGGCGGCACCAGCGGCAGACGCTCGCCCATGCGCATGCCGGGGGGAATGGCCTGCTCGGCCGGCACGCCCGGCCTGAGGCTGTTGTAAAGCGCAATGTCGAGCACGCGCGGCGGCATGATGTTCATGCCGCGCGCCATGCCATATTGAGTGTTTCCCCCGGCCGCGCCGCCGCGGCCCCCCATCATGCCGCCAAGCATGCCGGCCATGCCTTCGGGAAGGTCCATCTCGGGCATTCCGGCCATGCTGCCAGTGGACAGGTCCATCCAGAGCTGCGCTTTGGGCGGTTTGGTGTTCTGCGCCAGCGCTGCGCTGGCCACAGCGCAGCAGCCCAGTGCCAGCAGCACGGCGCGAAGGGAAAGCAAGGGGGAATTCATGTGAAGCATCTCCAAAATAATGTGCTGCCGGGAGGGGACCGCGCCGCGCCCGGTCTTCAGGCCGAGCGCAGCCGCTCGATCAGGCCGTTGAGTTCGTCGAGCGAACCAAAGTTTATGACAAGTTCGCCCATTTCCTCGATCCGGCCGTTGCGTTTGACCCGTTTTTTGATGCGTACCTCGACTTCAGCCATCAGCAGATCGGCCAGTTCTTCTTCGACGCGGCGTGTGTCGCGCGATTTTTCCTTGACCGCTTTTTGCGGTTTCAGCGAGAACTCGGCGCTGATTTTTTTGACCAGGCTTTCGGCTTCGCGCACCGACATCTTTTTGGCCGATATCTGGTTGGCGGCGGTAATTTGTTCGGCCCGATCCAGGCCCAGCAGGGCGCGCGCGTGGCCCATGTCGAGGTCGCCAGCCATCAGCATGGTCTGCACCGGATCGGCCAGGTTGAGCAGGCGCAGCAGGTTGGAAGCGGCGCTGCGCGAACGGCCAACAGCCTGCGCCGCCAGCTCGTGAGTGAGCCCAAACTCTTTCACCAGACGTTGCAGGCCATGGGCTTCCTCCAGCGGGTTGAGGTTCTCGCGCTGGATGTTTTCAATCAGCGACATCGCTGCCGCTGACTCGTCGGGCACATCGCGCACGAGCACCGGCACGCTGTCCAGCCCGGCAATCCTGGCCGCGCGGTAGCGCCGCTCACCGGCGATGATTTCGTACTTGCCGTCATTGGCGCCACTGGTAAGGCGGCGCACCAGAATCGGCTGCATGATGCCCTGCATCTTGATGGATTCGGCCAGCTCGTACAGCGCGCCTTCGTCCATGCGGGTGCGCGGCTGGTACTGGCCGGGCACCATGTCGGCAAGCCGCAGCGAGGCGGGCTGGCCGGGGCTGGTGGCGCTGCTGTTGGCGTTGTCGGCGTCGGCTGATTCGCTGACTTTCGGGCCGAGCAGGGCTTCGAGGCCGCGGCCCAGGCCTTTGGGTTTTCTGGTGACCATGTGTTGTATGTCTTTCTGATTTGGATAGGGAACAGACGCGTCACAGACGCATCAGCTGCAAAAGACGCTCGTGGGCCCCCGGCCAGTCACCGAGGCCGCTCTCGGCATTGAGATGGCCGCGTGGTCCGGCATCCACAAATTCGGCACCCCATGCCGCAGCAAACAGCCGGGCCCGCTCCTGGGCACAGAACGGATCGTTGCTGCTGGTGAAAACCACCGTTTTAAAGGGCAATGGCAGCACGGGAATCGGCGCCCAGCTATTGAGTGTCTGGCGCAGATCGTCACGTTCGACATCGGGCGGCGCCACCAGCAGCGCGCCTTTCACGCGGTGCGTGTTTCTGGAGTGCGCGGCCCATGCCGACACGAGCACGCAACCCAGGCTGTGCGCCACCAGCACGGCAGGTTCGTCAGGCTCCACACCGCCAGACAGCAGCACGTCTTCCAGCCGCGCGATCCAGTCGCCACGCAGCGGCCGCATCCAGTCGTGCTGCTCCACGCGCCGGTAACCGTGGGCGCGCTCCCAGCGGCTTTGCCAGTGCCCGGGGCCACTGCCTTGCCAGCCGGGAAGAATCAGGACGTTGCCGGGTTTCATTCGGTGCAGACTGTCAAATTACTATTGTTTTTATAGCTGCTCATGGCCGTTCCATAAGGGCCAAGTGCACTATTTGTTTGTAGAAAGAGAAACTTGAATGTCCTTGATGCGCGTCACCATTTCCTCGGCGAAGGCCACAAACGCCTGTGCGCCCTTGGACGCCGGATCAAACACCACGCCCGGCAAGCCGTAGCTTGGCGCCTCGGCCAGACGCACGTTACGCGGAATCACGGTGTCGAATACCTTTTCGGCAAAGTGCTGCTTGAGCTGGTCGCTTACCTGCTGCTGCAGCGTGATGCGCGGGTCAAACATGACGCGCAACAGGCCAATGATCTGCAGGTCTTTGTTGAGGTTGGCGTGCACCTGCTTGATGGTGTTGACCAGGTCGGTCAGGCCTTCAAGCGCAAAGTATTCGCACTGCATCGGCACAATCACGCCATGCGCGCAGCACAGGCCATTGAGCGTAAGCATGGAGAGCGATGGCGGGCAATCAATCAGAACGAAGTCGTAGCTGCCGGCAACTTCGGCGAGCGCCAGCTTGAGGCGCTTTTCGCGGCGCTCCACGTCCACCAGTTCGACCTCGGCGCCGGCCAGCTCGCGGTTGGCGCCAAGCACGTCGTAGCCGCAGCCGCCGTCGATGAGTTTTTGGCTCTGCACGCGCGCCTCGGCCACCGAGGCTGATTCAAGCAGCACGTCATAAACGGTGAGCTCGAGCTTGCGTTTGTCCACGCCCGAGCCCATGGTGGCATTGCCCTGCGGGTCCAGGTCAATCATCAGCACGCGCTGGCCAAGCTTGGCCAGGCCGGCGGCAAGATTGACTGTGGTGGTGGTTTTGCCGACCCCGCCCTTCTGGTTGGCAACGCAAAAGATACGGGCCCCCACGCTTTTCACTTCGTGTAATGCGCTGCCCCCCGAGGGGGCTGAGCTTGCTTGGGGCGGCCCGGCGCAGCGCTCACTGGCCCCCACGCTTTTCACTTCGTGTAATGCACTGCCCTCCGGGGGGGCTGAGCTTGCTTGGGGCGGCCCGGCGCTGCGTTCACTGGCCCCCACGCTTTTCACTGCGTGTAATGCGCTGCCCCCCGGGGGGGCTGATTTTTCTTGGGTCGGCCCTGCGGAAAATTGCCCATCAGTATCTTCGTTTGTTGTAGTCATTTGGAGATGGCCAGCTTGATGCCGAAGCTGATCAAGACCAGGCCGGCAGCCTTTTTGAGCGTGGCCGAGATCCTGGGGCTGGCCCGCAGGCGTTCGGCCAGGGTGTGCGTGAGCAGCACGGCCACCAGGCCATAAAGAAAGGTCAACACCGCGATGGTCAGCGCCATCACGGCAAAAGTTCTCAGGCCCTGGTGCTGCGCCGGATCGACGAACAGCGGAAAAAAGGCGAGGTAGAAGACAATTGCCTTGGGATTGAGCAACGTGATCATCAAGGCTTGACGAAAGTAGTGGCGCGGCTTGATTTGCACGATAGGCGTATCGCCGGGTTTGGCGACCAGCATCTTGAAACCCATCCAGGCGAGGTAAGCCGCACCCATCCACTGGACGGCGTAAAAAGCAGCCGGGTAAGCCACCATGAGCGCCGACACACCCGCGACAGCAGCCCAGAGCAGGACCTGGTCGCCCGCTATGACACCGAGGGTGGCGGCCAGCCCGCCAGCAATACCCCCCTTGCCGGTGGAGGTGACCAAGGCCAGATTACCGGGGCCAGGGATGGCCAGAAAAATAATGATGGCGACGACAAAAGCACCGTAATCGGTAATTCCGACGACACTGGCAGACAGGCCCAGCATGAAATTTCTCCAGAAGTAGAGCGCTTGAGTTTACGACAGGGTGCGCGTCTCAGTGGTGCGGATTTCGCCTTTTGAGGTTGCATAAGCAGCACTGGCCTTGGCCCTCATCCAGATGATGCACCGCTCGGCGCCCAGGCCCGGCACCTGCAACTGTTCCACGTGAAACACCTCAATGCCGGGCGGCAAGGCGGCCAATTCTTCCGTCGGGTGTTTGCCTTTCATCGCCATCCAGGCGCCCTGCGGCGCGAGTGCGGCGGCAGACCATCGGGTGAAATCGGCCAGCGAGGCAAAGGCCCGGGAGCAGATCACATCAAACGGCTGCTCAATGCTTTCCACCCGGGCATGCAGTCCTCTGAGATTGGGTAGCCGCAGGGCCAGCGCTGCCTGCCTGATAAAAGCGGCCTTTTTGGCCACCGTATCGACACAGGTCACGGTGACTGCGGGACAACAGATGGCAATCACCACGCCCGGCAATCCGGCCCCGGAACCCACGTCGAGCAAGCGACTGCCCTGCCCCGGCCCGGTTTGCTGCAGATGGCGTTGCAAGGGTGTGATGACCGCCAGGCTGTCGAGCAAGTGGTGCGTCAGCATTTCGGCCGGGTCGCGCACGGCAGTCAGGTTGTAGACCCTGGTCCACTTGGCGATCAGATCGAGGTAGTCGAGCAACTGGCCGATCTGTTGACTGTTCAGATCGAGCTGCAAGGCCTGCAGGCCGGCCAATAACGCGGCCCGCAAATCATCCTCAGGCATGCCCATCCTCCTGGCCATCAGGGTTCAGCTTGCTCGGTGGGCTTGAGCGGCGTCGTGTTTTTCCACAGGTGCTTTTTAAGGTGGACCAGCAGCAGCGACACCGTCGCCGGTGTCACGCCCTGAATACGCGATGCCATACCCAGCGTTTCTGGCCGGTGTCTGGCCAGCGTCTGGCGCGCTTCAAAGCTCAACGCCGAGACCTGGAGGTAGTCCAGATCCGGCGGCAGTTTGAGGTTTTCGTAGTGCAAAGCCCGCTCGACCTCTGTTTTCTGCAGGTCGATGTAGCCGGCGTACTTGGCGGTGATTTCGATTTGCTCAATCACGCTTCTTGCCATCTCTGCAGTCAGGGCGGTTTCACATAAAACGTCGGCTGATGCGGCTGGAATATCCGGGTTGGCATATTTGCCCTGATCCAGTGACATCAGTCCGGCGTAGTTCACGTCCGGTCGGCGGAGCAAGTCTGCCAGGTTGTATTCGCGCTCGATCGCCTTGCCCAGCACGCGCTCGGCCTCGCTCGCGGGCAGGTTGTTGGGGTTAATCCAGATGGAGCGCAGCCGCTCTGTTTCACGTGAAACAGCATCACGTTTGCGATTGAAGGCCTCCCAACGGGCATCATCGACCAGTCCCAACTCCCGGCCCTTTTCGGTCAGGCGCATATCGGCGTTGTCTTCGCGCAGCATCAGGCGAAACTCGGCCCGGCTGGTGAACATGCGGTAAGGCTCGGTCACGCCCTTCGTAATGAGGTCATCGACCAGCACGCCCAAGTAGGCTTCATCGCGGCGCGGCAGCCAGGCCTCTTTGCCTTGGCACTGCAGGCCGGCATTGATACCTGCGAACATGCCTTGGGCTGCGGCCTCTTCGTAGCCAGTGGTGCCGTTGATTTGCCCGGCAAAAAACAGCCCGGCTATGGAACGTGTCTCAAAGCTGGATTTCAGCGCGCGCGGGTCAAAGTAGTCGTATTCAATCGCGTAGCCGGGGCGCAGGATGTGGGCATTTTCCAGGCCGGCCATCGAGCGCACCAGCGCGTACTGGATGTCGAACGGCAAGCTGGTCGAGATCCCATTGGGATAAATCTCGTTCGTGGTGAGGCCTTCAGGTTCCAGAAAAATCTGGTGGCTTTCCTTGTCGGCAAAGCGGTTGATCTTGTCTTCCACGCTCGGACAATAGCGCGGGCCCACGCCGTCGATCTTCCCGGTAAACATGGGGCTGCGGTCAAAGCCCGAGCGAATGATGTCGTGCGTACGCGCATTGGTGTGGGTGATCCAGCACGACATTTGTTTCGGGTGTGCAATGCTGTCGCCCATGAAGCTGAATACCGGCACCGGACCTTCCACACCGCCCGGCATGCCGTCGCCCGGCTGTTCGGTGCATTTGCTGAAATTGATGCTGCGGCCATCGATGCGCGGCGGCGTTCCTGTTTTCAGGCGGCCTTGCGGCAGCTTGAGCTCTTTGAGCCTGCTGCTTAAGGACACCGCTGGCGGGTCGCCCGCCCGCCCGGCCGCGTAATTGTTCAGGCCCACATGGATCTTGCCGTCCAGAAACGTCCCGGCCGTCAGCACCACGGTGCGCGAGCGGAACCTGATTCCCACCTGCGTCACCGCGCCGACGACCCGGTCGCCCTCCACCATCAGATCGTCAACGGCTTGCTGAAACAGCCACAAATTGGGCTGGTTCTCCAGCATGTGTCGTATCGCCGCCTTGTACAAAATCCGGTCGGCCTGCGCGCGGGTGGCGCGAACGGCCGGGCCTTTGGAACTGTTGAGGATGCGGAACTGGATGCCGCCCTCGTCGGTCGCCAGCGCCATCGCGCCGCCCATGGCGTCAACCTCCTTGACCAGATGACCCTTGCCAATGCCGCCTATCGACGGGTTGCAGCTCATCTGGCCCAGCGTTTCGATGTTGTGCGTGAGCAGCAGCGTCTTGCAGCCCATGCGGGCGGCGGCCAGAGCGGCCTCGGTGCCGGCATGGCCACCGCCAACCACAATCACGTCAAATTCTTGCGGGTGCAGCATTCAGGCCTCAATCAGTTCAGTTTTCAGGCCCACCGCTTGCGCGGCCTGAGCCTGGCGTTTGTCGGCGGTCACAAACAGATCGACCCGCGCCGCCTGCGCCGTGCCGATGTGCAAGGCGTCCATTGCGCGCAGGCGACTGATTTCCATCGCGGAGATCGAGTGCGCTTCCACTTGGCTGTCGAGTGCTATCAGGGTGAAGTCGGCAAAATCGCCGTGCACGGTGCGCATGATGTGCCGATAGTCCTCGGCATTGACCAGCCCGTCGTGGCGTTGGCGATTGAGTGCGGAAGCGATCTCTGCCTTGCAATGCGCGGCCACGATCACTTCGCGGGCGCGTTCGCCGGCGGCCAAAACCTGATCGCGTCCGGTTTCGACGTTGTAACGCTTGTATAGCGCTGACGTATCAAACAGGATGCGCATTACCAGCCCCCCTCGCGTTCCTCAATAATCAGCTGTGCCCCCGTCTTGCCATCGGGCCGGACAATGTGCAAGGGCTCAATCGGCCGCTTCCAGCTCGGAATTTTTTCGGGCGCTACCGGTCTTGCCGGAACCAGTTCGGCCACGGGTTTGCCATGCCGCAAAATGCGCACGGTCTCGCCCTGCTCGACCAGATCAATCATGGCCGACGCATGGGCGCGGAATTCACTCAGGGCTATGGTTCGCATTTTGTACAAAAAAAGTAGTTTTGTACATTTTAACAGGTTTCGGTACAGACGCCGGTCGTTTTGCATTCTCCCCACCGCTTGTGATGAAATCAGGCCCATGCGCACCGTCACAAAACTCCTGATCTTCGCCGGCAGCACCCGCCTGAACTCTTTCAACCGCAAACTGGCTCGTGTCGCGGCCGAAATGGCTCGCAACAGCGGCGCCCAAGTGACCCACATCGAGCTGGCCGACTTTGATGTGCCCATGTATAACGCCGACCTCGAAGCGGGGGGCACGCCACCCGACGTGATGAAGCTCAAGCAGATC
The DNA here is from genome assembly GCA_964371235.1 of uncultured Polaromonas sp. Classification (GTDB taxonomy): domain Bacteria; phylum Pseudomonadota; class Gammaproteobacteria; order Burkholderiales; family Burkholderiaceae_C; genus Polaromonas. The sequence goes on along the minus strand of CAYJMW010000004.1, from coordinate 24,249 downwards.
ATGTACGCGCACCCGGCCTGGATCATCTGCTCACCCGAGTACAACGGCAGCTATACCGCGCTGCTCAAAAACACCATTGACTGGGTCTCCAGCCCGGTCAAGAGCGACCCGGACTGGCTCGATGGTTTCAAGTCCTTCAGCGGCAAGGTCGTGGGCCTGCTCAGCGCGTCACCTGGCGCACTGGGCGGCCTGCGTTCGCAGAGCCATCTGGTGCCGCTGCTGCTCAACGCGCAGTGCTGGGTGGCACCGAAGGCGTTTGCCCTCAGCCAGGCTGGCGAGGCGTTTGACGCGCAAGGCCAGTTGATCAACGAGATGCACCGCAACAGCGTGCAGGCGGTGATTGACCAGGTGCTCTGGGCCGCAGCGCAATTAGGGAGCTAGATTCGCGCACCTGTCCCGCAATGGACTAGAACGGGTAGTGCCGCGGCGTGGTCTGGATCGTGATCCAGCGCAGCTCGGTGAATTCCGCCACGCCGGCCTTGCCGCCAAAGCGCCCAATGCCACTGCCCTTGACGCCGCCGAACGGCATTTGCGCCTCGTCATGCACGGTGGGGCCGTTGACGTGGCAGATGCCGGAGTCGATGCGCCGCGCCACGTTGAAGGCCCGCGCGATGTCGCCGCCGAACACCGCCGCCGAGAGGCCGTACTCGTTGTCGTTGGCGCAGGCCACGGCCTCCTCCACCCCGCTGACGCGCACCACGCCCTTGACCGGGCCGAAGGTTTCCTCGTGGTAGATCCGCATGGCGGGCGTTACGTGGTCGAGCACCGTTGCGGGCATCAGCGTGTTGTCGGCCTTGCCGCCGCAGGCCAGCCTGGCGCCTTTGGCCAGCGCGTCGTCGATCAGGGCGTTGCAGTGATCCACCGTAGCCATGCCGATCACCGAGCCCAGCACCACCGGCGCGGGCTTGCGCGGGTCGCCCACGGGCAGGGCCCCAGCCTTGGCTGCAAATTTCTTCACAAAAGCGTCGGCAATCTTCTGGTCAACGATGATACGTTCGGTCGACATGCAGATCTGGCCGCTGTTGGCAAAGCAGCCAAAAGCGGCGGCGTTGACGGCATCGTCGATGTTGGCGTCGTCCAGGATCACCAGCGGCGCTTTGCCGCCGAGCTCCAGCACGACGGGCTTGAGGTATTTGGCGCAGGTCAGCGCAATGATCTTGCCGATCTTGGTCGAGCCGGTAAAGTTGATGCGGCGCACCGCCGGGTGCGCCACGATGGCCTCGACCACGGCACCCGCATCGGCCGGTGCATTGGTGATGTAGTTGACCACGCCGGGTGGAAAGCCGGCATCCTGGAAGGCCTCGATGATGAGCTGGTGCGTGTGCGGACAGTTTTCCGAGCCCTTGAAAATCACCGTGTTGCCGCAGGCCAGCGGCGTCGCAATCGCGCGCACGCCCAGAATGATGGGCGCATTCCAGGGCGCGATGCCCAGAACCACCCCAGCGGGCTGGCGCACGCCCATGGCCAGGCTGCCGGGCACGTCGGACGGAATCACCTCGCCGCTGATCTGCGTGGTCAGTGAGGCCGCCTCGCGGATCATGCCGGCGGCCAGCATCACGTTAAAACCCGCCCACATGCTGGACGCGCCGGTTTCGGCCGCCACGGCTTCGATGAACTGCGGGGTCTTCGCCTCCAACGCATCGGCCGCCTTGAGCAGCAGGCCACGGCGCGCACTGGGGCCGGTTTCGCTCCAACTCTTGAAGGCCTCGGCAGCGGCGTCGGCGGCCATCGCCGCATCGGCCGGGGACGCGGCCGGTGCCCGCGTGGCGACACTGCCGTCGAGCGGGTTGCGGCGCTCGAACGTGGCGCCTTTTTCGGCGCTGACCTTCAGGCCATTGATGAGCATGGACAGGTCGGACATGAGGTATCTCCTTGGGTTGAATAATCTCAGGAAGTCCGTTCGCCCTGAGCGTGTTGAAGGGCTTCGACACGCTCAGCCTGAACGGGGGATTTGGCAAGCGCCATGGCCGCCGGGGGACGGATTGCGGCAGACGCGACAGTTTTTTTGTCAGCCGCCGGCGCACCGAGGTAGGCCTCGCGGATCACAGTGGACCGCGCCAGCAGCACAGCTGGCCCGCTGGCCACCAGCACGCCGCGCTCCATCACATAGCCGCGATCGGCCACGGCCAATGCCTTTTTGACGTTCTGCTCCACCATCAGCACGGTGGTGCCGGCATCGGCAATGCGCCGAACGATCGCCAGCAACTCGTCAACCATCTTCGGCGCCAGACCCAGCGAGGGCTCATCCAGCATGAGCAGGCGCGGTGCGCTCATCATGGCGCGCGCCACGGCCACCATTTGCTGCTCGCCGCCACTCATGGTGCCGGCCTGTTGCTGGGCACGCTCGCGCAATTTTGGAAAGTCAGTGAGCGCCTGCTCCAGCCGATTAGCGCGTTCTGTCTTGTTCACCAGCCAGCCACCGAGCTCCAGGTTCTCGGTGACCGTCATCTGGGGGAACAGCTGGCGGCCTTCGGCGACCAGCACCATGCCAGATTTGACAATTTCGTTGGTCTTTTCGGCCAGCTTCCTGTCGTCCAGCAGCACCTCTCCGCCACGCGGAATCAGGCCCGCCAGCGCCTTGAGCAGCGTCGTTTTGCCGGCGCCGTTGGGGCCCAGAATGACGGTCAGGCCGGGCTTGAGTTCGAGCTGGACGGCACGCAGCACCAGGAAAGCGCCATAGCCCGCGCTCAAACCATTGACCTTGAGGTGGGCGCGCTGGCCCTGCGCGCCCAGCACAAAGGGGTCGGGTTCAAACCACATCATGCGGCCGCTTCCGCCATCTCGTCGCCCAGGTAGGCTTCAATCACCTCGGCATTGCGCACCACCTCAAAGGGCGGGCCATCGGCAATCACGCGTCCCTGGTGCATCACGATGACGCGCTCGACGTGGCGCATCAGTGTCGTGACGGCGTGCTCAATCCAGACCACCGTCAGGTCCAGCTCATCACGCATGCGGCGGATCAGTTGGGCCATGGCCTCCACTTCGGCCCCGGTCAGTCCGGCGGCGACCTCGTCGAGCAGCAGCAGGCGCGGGCGCGTCGCCAGCGCCATGCCGATTTCCAGCAGGCGCTGCTGCGAAGGCGTGATCGTCCCGGCCGGCAGGTCGGCCAGCGGGGCCAGACCGATCAGTTCCAGAATGCTCTGCGCATCGCGCAGATGCCAGGAACCCTTGCGTTGGCGCCCGGCAAATTGCAGGCCGAAATCGATATTGGCGGCCACCGCCATGTCGGGAAATACGCGCGGCGTTTGAAACGTGCGCGCAATGCCGGCCGCGGCATAGCGGTGCGGACCCTGGCCGCTCAAATTCCGTCCGGCGACGACCAACTGCCCCGAGGTGGGCGCGATCACACCCGAGATGGCATTGAAAAACGTGGTTTTACCCGCGCCATTGGGCCCGATAATGCCCACCAGTTCGCCAGCACGAAATGTCGCACTGACCGAATCCACCGCCGTCAGACCGCCAAAACGCACCGTGATGTCACGGGCTTCCAGCAAAACCTCGGCCAGCAGCTCAGACATGTCGGCGCCCCTTGACGCGCAGCTCGCGCAGCCAGCCCCGGCTACCCCGCCACCAGCCTCCAAACGTGCTCCAGCGCAGTGAGGCCAGGCCACCCGGCACGTACAGCACGCTCAGGATCAGCAACAGACCCAGCGACATCATGTAGATCTGCGGCGCCTGCAGGCGCAGTGTCTCGGCCAGCACGCTGAATACAATCGCGGCAATCAGCGGCCCCCACAGCGTCATCGCGCCACCAATCAGGGCGATCAGCACGGTCTGAAAACCGATGAAGGGGTTGAATACCGTGTGCGGATCGATATAGGTCCAGCGCACCGCCATGGCCGCCCCGACGGCACCGGCAAAAGCCGCCGTGATGGCAAAGCCCGTGATCTTGATCAGGCGGGTGTTCACGCCCAGCGTTTGCGCACGCTGCTCATCGGCGCCTATGCCCAGGAGCGCAAGGCCGAAGCGGCTGCGCCGCACGATGATGGACACCAGCACCGCCAGCACCGCTAGCGCCAGCACCGTCAGGTAAATCGTGTCGCGGTCGGGCACCACCGTCAGCACACGGCCGATGGTGCCCGTGACCTTTTTCTCAAAGTAGGTCACCGCGTGCCGGATCAGCTCGGTCATGCCAAAAGTCAGAACCGCAAAGTAGGTGCCGCGCAGATGCAGCACCGCCGCCCCCATGACCACCGCAACCACTGTGGCCAGCCCCGCGCCGAGCGCAATGGTTTGAAGCCAGGACAGACTTGTCAGCGTCAAGGCGCTGGTGTAGGCGCCAATACCGAAGAAGGCCGATGTCGCCAGTGACAGGTAGCGCGTGCTGCCGCAAAACAGGCCCCAGCTTGACGACAGCGCGACATACATCAGACAGGTGAGCGTCATCGACACCACGAACTCGCTGCCGTAATGCGGCAGCGCCAGCCCCCAGCCGGCAAACGCCAGCAAGAGCAACATGTCGCGAACAAGAATCTGTTTGTCTTTCATTTTTCTTTTACTTCGCAAACAGGCCACGCGGTCGCAGCAGCAGCACGGCAATGAACACGCTGTAGGACAGCAAGGCTTTCAGTGACGGGTTGGTGAAATGCATGCCCAGCGCCTCGATCACGCCGAGCAATAGGCCACCGGCGAGCGCGCCGCTCATGCTGCCAAAACCGCCCAGCGTGATGACGATCAGCGCCGTGACGGTGTAGGGCTCGCCCATGCTTGGGGTGATGGTGTAGGCCATCGACAGCAAACAACCGGCCACGCCGGACAGCCCCAGACCAATGCCAAACATCAGCGGGTGCAGGCGCTTGGTGTCAATGCCGACCAGCTGCGCGCCGATGGGCGACTGCATCAGCGCGCGCACGCCCTTGCCCAGCAGTGTGTAGCGCAGCAGCACGATCAGGGCGCCGCTGAACAGCAGGGCCAGGCCAAACACCAGCAACTTGTTGCCGGCAAACTGGGCAGCGCCGAACTTCACCGGATCGGTCAGGTAGTCGTAGCCGCGCAGGTCGCCGCCCCACATGAAGGAAGCGAAGTTCTGCACCAGAAACATCAGGCCAAAGGCCACCATCAGGCCGCGCGCCTCGAAGATGTCGAGATTGGGTGAGGTGGCGGTCAGCCGGCGAAAACAAAGCCAGTGAATGACCACCCCGAGCGCCATCATCACGCCAAAAGACACCGGGATCATCAACAGGGGGCTGAACCACGACGAATTGCCCAGCGAGGTCTGAGCCATCCAGGTCAGGTAGGCCCCGACCATCAGGAATTCGCCATGCGCAATGTTCAGGATGCGCATCAGGCCGTACTGAAGATTCAGTCCGAGCGCAACCAGTGCGTAGATGCCGCCGGTAATGAGACCGGAGGCGATCAGTTCAAGCCAGGCGGAAAGGGACATGGTGCGAAAACGGTTGCCGTTCGGGCTGGCCAGGCTCAGCCCGAACGGGTAGGGACTCAAGCCCGAGCGGGGCTTACTTCCAGGCCGGCTTGCTCGGGTTGAGTTTGGCGGTGGCCACCTTCACCGGCCAGACCACCTCAAACTCGCCGTTCTGCCACTGGCCCACGGTGCCTGGCGTGGCTGTATTTTCGCTGCCGGTGAATTTGATGTCACCAATGATGGTCTTGTGCGTGGTGCCGGCCACATAGTCGCGCAGCGCCTTGTGATCCAGCCCGACCTTGGCGACGCCCGCCTGCATGATCTCCAGGCCCGCCCAGCAGTGGCCGCTGGCCCAGCGGTCCGGCTCCTTGCCGCCAAATTTTTTGCTGTGCGCATCGAAGTAAGCCTTGGCCGCCGGGCTGGTCTTGCTGTTCCATGAACCCATGCCGAGCACACCTTCGGCTCCGGCCGGCGTCATGACGTTGCGATAGAGCTGAAATGCAGTGCCCACCGAAGCATAATAGAACTTCGGATTGAAGCCGATCTCCTTGGACTGCTTGCTGGCCAGAATCGTATCGGGCGGGTAGCTCAGGCCAATGAAGGCATCCGGCTTCTTGTCCTTGATGGAGCGCAGCACCGGCGACAGGTCCTTGATGTCGCCGGGGTAGCTTTTTTCCTCCAGCACCTGAATGGGGGTGCTCTTGAGCGCAATTTTCAGCGCCGCGTAATTTTCCAGGCCGAACAGGTCATCCACATAGATGACCGCCAGTGTTTTCACGCCATTGGCCAGCAGCATGTCCACCAGCGCGCCGACCATGCGGTCGGGCTGCTGCAGCAGCAAAAAGAAATACGGCAATTTCATCTCGACCAGCTTGCGCGACAGCGCAGTGGGCGCCAGCATGGGGTAGCCCATGCGGTTGGCCAGCGGCGCCACGGCGAAATTGGCGTTGGAGCCCCACGGCGGCAGGATCAGATCGACCTTGTCGCTGCCCATCAGCTTCTCATACGAACGCACGCAGGTCTCGACGTCGCTGCGGTCATCGGAGCTGATCAGTTCGATCGGGCGTTTGACGCCCTTCACGTCCAGACCGCCTGCCGCATTCTGCTGCTCGGCCCATAAAAGGTAGTTGGGCTCCTGACTGATTTGCGCGCCCCCGGTCCAGGGGCCGGTACGGGCAATGGCGTAGCCGATTCGCACCGGTTTTGCCTGGGCAAAAAGTTGGGGTGCAAAGGCGGCGGCGCTGACCGTGGCAACTGCGCCCTTGAGCAAGCTACGTTTGGATTGTTGAACCATGATGTCTCCTGTTGATGCCCACACGCGGGTTTGGAATTCAAATAGTAAGTCAAACGACAACCCGGTGCTATGCTCAGCGCGCACTTTTCACTTGACCGAAAGTGCACACCGCCACGGGTTAACCCTCAATCCCAGCCTGCCACAAGACCGGGCTCAAAGCCCATAATTCCCGGTTCCTGCTACCGCGATGCACCGCAAATTCCATGACTACCCCCGCCACTGTCGTGACCACTGACGATGTCGCGCCCCGCGAGCGGGCGCCGCTCTGGCGCGAATGGATCTGGAAGCACTTCGGCGGCCTGGAATCCGACCTTTATGGCGACACCGAGTTCGAGGGTCACATGACCTCGGCGAACGCCGGGGAAGTGATCCTGACCAGGCTCGAAGCCAACCGCCACCGTGTGCTCCGGACCCAGGATATGGTGCGCGCCAGCGATGCCGACTATTTCAAGATCGTTGCGCCCCTGCGCGGGCGGGCCGGCGTCGAGCAGCTCGCGCGCCAGGTCTGGGTTGGCCCCGGCGCCTGGACCATCTACGACACCACCGGCTGTTACGCGGTGGACAACCCCGAGCCGGTGGAGCACCTCATCGTGATGCTGCCCAAGGCCCTGATCAGGGAGCGCGGCCTGCATCTGGACCCCCTGATGGCGCGCTGCGTGGGTGGCGCCAGTGGCATCTCCCGGGTGGCGCTGGCCACCCTGCGCAGCACCTACCAGGAACTGCCTCACATGAGCGCCGACGCGGCACGGGCCGCTGGCGAATTGATCGCCCAACTGGTGCGGCTCTCGCTGATCGAGTTGTCGGGCCGGCAAACGGCGCTGACGCAACGTGAAATATTGAGAGACCGCATTCGTGGCTACATTGCGCTGAACCTCACTGACCCGGCGCTGTCGGTTGAGCACATCGCCCACGCTCTCAATTGCAGCAAGCGCCATCTGCACAACGCCTTCGCCAGTGACGAAGACACCCTGGCCAGCCACATCCTGCGCCTGCGCCTGGAAGCCTGCGTGCGCGAGCTGCGGCAAATCAGGCCACAGGCGCGCCCCATCACCGACATCGCGCTGTCCTGGGGATTTAGCAGCCTGTCGCATTTCAGCCGGGCCTTTCGCGAGCACACTGGCTTCAGCCCCAGCGAATTCAGGCAAACAGCCACACCGGGCGCGGCGGCCGGGCCGCTCAAACACTGACGATCCCCTGCCAGATTGGCCATCAGGCCAATAACCATGGCCGCAAACTCAGAAGCGCCGCCGGGTCCCTCAGTGACACTGCAAACGCGCCAAGCCGCTGCTGGCAACTGCGCTTTTCTTCTTTTCCCTTTCGGCCGGGCATCACTGGCTGGGCCAGTGCGGTAGGATTCATCCGGGCGCTCCCTGCCTCCGCAATTTCTCCCGGCTTTGAGCGTTGATTGGCACCTGCATGGACAAACACTACCTCACCCCGCTTTTCTCGCCACAATCGATTGTTGTCTTCGCTGGCCAGGCTGACGATCCGGCGACGCAAACCACCCACGCCAGGGCGCTGCATGAGGCCCTGCGCGCCCAGCGTTACAGCGGCACCATGGTGTTTCTGGATATTCACACCAGCGGCACGCTGGCGGACCTGGCGCAAACACGGGCTGATCTGGCCATCATTGCACTGCCGCCGCCGGACATTGCGTCCGCGCTGGAGATTGCGGGCCGCATGGCCTGCCGCGCAGCGCTGGTGCTGTCCAGCGGCATCAACGCCGACCAGGCCGATGAGCTCAAGAGCATTGCGCGCCGCGAAGGAATGGCCCTGCTCGGCCCGAACGGCCTGGGTTTGCAGCGCCCGTCACTGCAACTCAATGCCAGCGCGGCCGGGCCGCTGGCCAAGGCGGGCTCGCTGGCGCTGGTGTCGCAGTCGGGCGCGCTGACAGCTTCCATTCTTGACTGGGCGCGCAACAACGCGGTGGGTTTTTCGTCGGTCATCTCGCTTGGGCCCAATGCCTCGGTGGACATTGCCCAGGTACTCGATTTTCTGGCCAACGATGCGCAAACCCAAAGCATCGTGGTCTATCTTGAAGGCATCGGCAGCGCGCGCCGTTTCATGAGCGCGCTGCGCATGGCCGCCAATGCCAAGCCGGTGGTGGTGCTCAAGGCCGGCCGCAAACCGGCGGGCAACGAAGCCGCGCAGACCCACAGCGGCGCCATTGTCGGCAGCGACGACGTGTTTGATGCCGCCCTGCGCCGCGCGGGCGCGGTACGGGTGCGCTCCTTCGTGGAATTGTTCTCCGCGGCCAAGTGCCTGGCTTCGCGCTACCGTCCGGTGGGCAAGCGGCTGGCCATCGTCACCAACGGCGGCGGGCCCGGCGTGCTCGCGGCCGACTGGGTCAATGAAATTTACCTGCATCTGGGCAAGCTCCAGGCCGGGTCCGTTCGCGAACTCAAGCCGCAGTTGCCTGAGCTCGCATCCCTATCGGACCTGATTGACCTGTCGGAAGACGCTGGCCCCGAACATTACCGGGTCGCCATTGAAGCGGCCGGAAAAGACAGCCAGATCGACGGCGTGCTGGCCATCTACTCGCCCAAAGCCGGAGCCGATGCCTCGGCGGTGGCGCGCGTGCTGGGTGAGGCCAAGCGTGCCATGAGCAAGCCGCTGCTGGCGTGCTGGATGGGAGACACCGCGGTGGTGGCGGCGCGCGCCATTCTCAATGCGGCGGCGATTCCGAGCTTTCGCACGCCCGAGGCGGCTGTCGGCGCCTTTGGCAACATCGCGTCGTTCTACCAGAACCAGCAACTGCTTCAGCAAACCCCGCCACCCCTGTCAACGCTGGCCAAGCCGGATATTGAGGGGGCGCGCCTGGTGATTGAAAGCGTGCTGGCCGAGCGCCGCAAGGTGCTCACCGAACTCGAGTCCAAAGCGCTGCTCGCGTCATTTCATATTCCCGTCACCAGGACCATTCTTGCGCGCAGCGCCAATGAGGCGATGATGATTGCCACGCAACTGGGTTTTCCGGTCGCGCTCAAGATCGACTCGCCCGACATCAGCCACAAATCAGACGTGCAGGGTGTGGCGCTGAACATCATGAACGGAACCGGTGCGCGCGACACCTATACCGACATGGTGCAACGCGTGGCGCGCCAGCTGCCCGATGCGCGCATCAACGGCGTGACGGTGCAGAACATGGCGCGCAATCGCCGCGGCCGCGAGATCTGCATCGGCCTCGTCACCGACGATCCGTTCGGCCCGGTGATCGCGTTCGGCGCCGGCGGCACCATGATCGAGCTGATTGACGACCGCGCCATGGAGTTGCCGCCGCTCAACCAGTTCCTGGCGCGTCGCCTGATTGAACGCTCGCGCGTGGCGGAAACCCTGGGCGAATGGCGCGGTGCCAGCGCCGTTGACATGGACGCGCTGGAGCAGGTGTTGCTGCGCGTCTCTGAAATGGTGTGCGAGCTGCCCCAACTGCGCGAGATGGATATCAACCCCATCATCGTTGATGAGTCCGGCGCGGTAGCGGTCGATGCGCGCATTGTGATCGACCACGCGTCGCAATCGGCCCTTGGTCACGCGAAGAACTACAACCACCTGGCAATTCTGCCCTACCCGGCGCGCTACGAACAGGACTGGCCCTTGCCTGGCGGCGGCGAGTACACCGTGCGCCCGATCCACCCGGATGACGCGCGAATGCTGCAAGACCTGGTGCATCACCTCTCGCCCGAGAGCCGCTATTTCCGCTTCGTGTCGTCGCTGGTCGAGTTGCCGCCCTCCATGCTGGCGCGTTTCACGCTGATCGACTACGACCGTGAAATGGCGCTGGTGGCGGTGTTCAGGGAACAAAAGCCCGGGCCGCACGGGGAAATACTGGAGGCCGAGCGCATCGTCGGTGTGTCGCGCTACATCACCAACCCCGATCCATCGAGCTGCGAGTTTGCGCTGGTGGTGGCCGACGACTTCAACGGCAAGGGTCTGGGCTCGCGCCTGATGCAAAGCATCATGGACGTGGCGCGCGACAAGGGGCTGACCGAGATCGAGGGCCTGGTGCTGGCCAACAATCCCGCCATGCTCAAGCTGATGCGGGGACTGGGTTTTGCCGTCAAGCCCTTTGCCGAAGATCCCGATTTCAAGCTGGTGACGCACGCGCTGTGAAGGCGGCCCGCGCAAATCACTGATTGCTATGTATTTAATAGCTATTCGTGCCCTGTTCTATTGGGCTGGAAGCATATTTCACCATCAATTTGGAACGAAGCTCAAAGTGCTTGTTCTTTAACCCCAGGAGAGCGTCATGACCCGTGAAGTTGTTATCGTCAGCGGAACCCGCACCGCCATTGGCACCTTTGGCGGCAGCCTCAAAGACAGCCCGCCCACCGAGCTGGCCGCACTGGTGGTGCGTGAAGCAATGGCGCGCGCCGGGGTCGAAGGCAAGGATGTTGGCCATGTGGTGTTTGGACACGTCGTCAACACCGAGCCCAAGGACATGTATTTGTCGCGCGTGGCGGCCATCAATGGCGGCTGTGCCGAGGCCACCCCAGCCTTCAATGTGAACCGGCTGTGCGGCTCGGGCCTGCAGGCCATCGTTTGCGCCAGCCAGAGCATCTTGCTGGGCGATGCCGACATCGCCATCGGTGGCGGCGCCGAGTGCATGAGCCGCGCCCCCTACGCCAGCCTGAACATGCGCTGGGGAGCGCGCATGAATGACACCAAAATGGTTGACATGGTGGTCGGCGCGCTGCACGACCCCTTCCACACCATCCACATGGGCGTGACCGCCGAAAACATCGCCGCCAGGTGGGGCATCACGCGTGAGGAACAGGACGCGCTGGCGGTGCAAAGCCACAACCGCGCCCAGCACGCCATCGAAGCGGGTTACTTCAAGGGCCAGATCGTTCCCGTCATGCTGAAAAGCCGCAAGGGTGAAACCGCCTACGACACCGACGAACACTTCCGCCCCAACTGCACCCTGGCCGACCTGGCCAAGCTCAAGCCCGTGTTCGTCAAGGAAAACGGTACCGTCACCGCCGGCAATGCCTCTGGCATCAACGATGCGGCAGCCGCCGTCGTGCTGATGGAAGCGGCCACCGCCAAGGCCCGCGGGCTCAAGCCGCTGGCCCGCCTGGCGGCGTATGCACATGCCGGCGTGGACCCCAAGTACATGGGCATAGGCCCGGTTCCCGCCACGCAGATGGTGCTGAAAAAAGCTGGTTTGAAAGTGAACGATCTCGACGTGATCGAAGCCAACGAAGCCTTCGCCGCCCAGGCCTGCGCCGTCAGCCGCGACCTCGGGTTTGACCCCGCCAAGGTCAATCCCAACGGCTCAGGCATTTCCCTGGGCCACCCGATTGGCGCCACCGGCGCGCTGCTCACCGTCAAGGCGGTGTACGAGCTCGAGCGCATTCAGGGCCGTTATGCGCTGGTGACGATGTGCATCGGCGGTGGGCAGGGAATTGCGGCGATTTTTGAGCGAGTTTGACTGCACACTTTCTTCTTTTCCGTCTTTTCCACGATTCAAATTTACAGGAGATCTTCATGAATACCCGGAACTCAAAATGTCTTGTTGGCGCAGCCGCGATCTTGTGGCTGCTCGCTGGCCCGGTTCACGCTGAAAGCCCGATGCTGACCGATGATGCGGGAACGCTCGACGCGAAGGGGGCCAAGCTGGAGGCGGGCTTGTCCAAAGCCGGCCCGTCTCGCAGTGCGGTGCTGGCTGTGGGCTATGCGCCGGTCGAGAACCTGGAGATTGGCCTCGCGCACGAGCAAACGCGCGACCGTTCAAGCGACCCAAGCCTGCGCGGCCACGCCAATGGCCTGGCCGTCAAGTGGGTGCCGTTGCACCAGGGGCCGCTCAGCGCCGGCGTCAAGCTGGAGCTGGCGCGGGCCAGTGACTCCAGCGCGACGTCCTCGACGCGCAGCACCATCGTCACCGGATTGGTGAGCTACCGGTGGGAGTCGGGCTACGTGCTGCACGCCAACCTGGGCCGTGGCTGGGAACGCGGCACCGATAGCGGCACGCTGGCCAGCACCCGCTGGTCGATTGGGGGCGAGCTGCCGATTGCCGCGCAGGTGAATCTCACCGGCGATTTTTTCGGCGCCACGGGCGAGGCGCCCGGCAAGCTGATCGGATTGCGCTGGACGCTGCGCGAGGGTGTCAAACTCTCCGGCGGGGTTGGGCGCTCCAACGGCGAGACGATCGCCAATGCAGGCGTGGCCTGGGAGTTCTAGTGCAAGAATATTTCAGCCGGACCCAATTCCACGAATAACCAGACAGGAGTTTTTCAATGCAGCGCAAGCTATCAAAATTACTGGCGGCCCCCCTTCTGGCGGGTTTTATCGGCATGGTTTGCCTGCCGGTTGCCCAGGCCTGCACACGAGCCTTGTACTCGGCCGAGGATGGCATGGTGATCACCGGGCGCACGATGGACTGGAAGGAGGACATGGGGTCAAACCTGTGGGTCTTGCCGCGTGGCATTGAGCGCGACGGCTCAGCCGGAGTCAATTCACCCAGGTGGGTTTCAAGATACGGCAGCATTGTGGCCACGGGCTATGACCTCGCCACGGCGGATGGCATGAATGAGCAGGGTCTGGTGGCTAACCTGCTATTTCTCGCGGAGTCCAATTACGGCGCGCGCGAGGCGGGCAAGCCGGCCTTGTCGATCAGCTTGTGGGCTCAGTATGTGCTGGACAACTTCGCCACGGTCGATGAAGCCGTCACCGCCTTGCAGAAGAACCCTTTTCAAGTCGTAACGGCCGATCTGCCGACCCAGGAGAAGGGTTCCGCCAACCTGCATTTGTCAATTTCCGACAGCAGCGGGGATTCGGCCGTATTCGAGTACATCGAAGGCAAACTCGTTATTCATCACGGCAAGCAATACAAGGTGTTGACCAATTCACCCACCTACGACCAGCAACTGGCCCTGAATAAATACTGGGAAGACATTGGCGGCCTGGTTTTCCTGCCAGGAACCAACCGGTCGGCCGACCGCTATGCCCGGGCATCCTTTTTGCTCGATGCGATCCCGAAGAAGGCGCACCCCGGTTACATCAAGGCTGTGCCAGACCAGTCATTTGCCAATCAGGCGGTGGCCAGCGTGGCGGGTGTCATGCGCAGTGTCAGCGTGCCGCTGGGCATTACCACGCCGAACCAGCCCAATATTTCATCAACCCTCTGGCGAGTCGTGGCGGATCAAACAAACAAGGTGTACTTCTTTGATTCGGCCACCACGATGAATATCTTGTGGGTGCCGCTTTCCAGGATCAATTTCGCGCCGGGCGCCCCGGTCATGAAACTGACACTGGCAGGTGGTCAGAGATACCATGGCGATGTAAGCCACCAATTTGTAACCACTGCGCCGTTCAGGTTTCAGCCGGTTCGTTGAGTTTGCCGGGCCAGCGTCCGACAGGCTGCCAGCGTTGAGGCAGTGCAGAATTTTCAAACCAGGTTCACGAGGACAAACCCCATGAAAATTTATTATTCCCCCGGTGCCTGCTCCCTGTCTGCGCATATCACGCTGCACGAGTCCGGCCTGAAATTCGACCATGTGCTGGCTCCCACCAAAACCCACAAGCTCGAAGACGGCACCGACTACTACAGCATCAACCCGCTGGGCTACGTGCCGCTGCTGGAGCTAGACGATGGGACCCGCCTGAGGGAAGGCCCGGCCCGGCAACTCGTTGGTCCGGGGCCTGGCGCGGCCTTTTAATTCAGCCATTAATCCCCAAATAAATATTATGCATACACTTTTTGATCCCACCCAAGCCGGGGAATTGCGCTTGGCCAACCGCATCGTTCTGGCGCCGCTCACGCGCAACCGCGCCCCGGATGCCATTCCCACCCCGCTCATGGCCGAGTACTACGCCCAGCGCGCCAGCGCCGGACTGCTGGTCACGGAAGCCACCGCCATCAGCCAGCAGGCCCAGGGCTATTCTGATGTGCCCGGGCTCTACGGAAGCGAGCAGATCGACGGCTGGAAGCGTGTTACCGAGGCGGTGCACGAGGCGGGCGGCAAGATCGTGGTGCAGCTCTGGCATGTGGGCCGGGTCTCGCACAACGAACTGCAGCCCGGCGGCGGCCAACCCGTGGCGCCGTCGGCCATCACCGCCAAGACCAAGACCGTTCTGATCAGGAACGGCGTGCCCACTTTTGTCGATACTTCCGAGCCGCGCGCCCTCAAGGTCGAAGAGCTGCCCGGCATTGTGCACACCTATCAGGCCGCCGCGCGCAATGCGGTGGAAACCGCCGGTTTTGACGGCGTTGAAATCCACGCCGCCAACGGTTACCTGCTCGACCAGTTCCTCAAGAGCGGCTCCAACCAGCGTACTGATGACTACGGCGGCAGCATTGAAAACCGTGCCCGCCTGCTGCTCGAAGTGGTGCGCGCTGTCACGAATGCCGTGGGTGGCGGCCGCACCGGCATTCGCCTGTCGCCCGTCACACCCGCCAACGACGCCTTTGACGCCGACCCGCAGCCGCTGTTTGAGTACGTGGTGCGGCAGCTAGCCACGCTGCACCTGGCCTACATTCACCTCATTGAAGGCGCAACCGGCGGCCCGCGTGACTTGCCAGAGCGACCGTTTGATTACGCGGCCCTTAAAGCCGTTTACCGCAAGGCGGGTGGCAAGGGAGCGTGGATGGTGAACAACGGCTACGACAAGGCAATGGCTGAGAAGGCCATGGCCAATGGCGCTGACCTGGTTTCCTTTGGCAAGCCCTTTATCGCCAACCCCGATCTGGTGGAGCGCCTGCGCCGTAACGCCCCGCTCAACACACCCGACAAAGCCACCTTTTACGGCGGCGGCGCCGAGGGATACACCGACTACGAAACGCTATCTGAGTAGTGATTTACAAGGGCCGCATGGCATTTTGATGCTTCCCGGCCGCTACTGCCGGGCGGCCAGCCCCAAGCCCGCCAGCGCGGCCCGTTGCGGGTCAGGCGCCAGTGTCAGCGCGCTCACCACCGCCACACCGTCAATGCCGCAGGCCATCACGCCCGGCATCAGGGCGAGTGAAATGCCGCCGATCGCTACCGCCGGACAGGGCGCGGCCTGCGCCGCCCAGTCTTTCAGGCGCGCCAGCCCGACCGGCTCATAGGGCATGACCTTGAGCGTGGTCGGGTAGATCGGGCCGATCGCCAGATAAGACGGCTGCACGGCTTTCGCCCGCGCCAGTTCGGCCGGTGTGTGCGTGCTCAGACCCAGCCGAAGTCCGGCGCGGCGCAGCGCAACCAGATCCGCCGTGTCCAGGTCTTGCTGGCCCAGATGCACGCCGTAAGCGCCAGCCGCCATGGCCAACTGCCAGTGGTCATTGATAAACACTTGCGCGCCCGGCACGGCCCGCCCGGCCGCAACGGCGGCGCGCACCTGGCTGGCGATTTCCTCAGGCGTGTGGTCGGCGGCCTTGATGCGAAGCTGAATCGTGCGCACGCCCCAACCGAGCAGGCGCTGCACCCAGGCGGCATCGGGCACTACGGGATAAAAGCCAATGGACCCGGTGAGGGTCGGAAAGGCCGAAGGCGCGGGTGACGAGGTCATGGCATCAGGCGGCCTTCGCAAATGGCATGCCAGCGCTCGGCGTTGATGCCTGCGCCTCCGCGCGCACCGGCGCTGGAGTCGATTCGTACGCGGCGCGGCCGGCCGCCACCGCATCGGCGAAGGCGCGCGCCATGCGCACCGGGTCGCCCGATTGCGCCACGGCGGTGTTCAGCAGCACGGCGTCAAACCCCATCTCCATCACTTGCGCCGCATGTGACGGCCGGCCCAGACCGGCATCGATGATGAGCACCGCATCGGGGAGGCGGCGGCGCAATATTTCCAGCGCGTACGGATTCATGGGCCCGCGCCCGCTTCCGATGGGGGCCGCCCAGGGCATCACGGCGGCGCAGCCAGCACCCAGCAGTCGCTGCGCCATCACCAAATCCTCGGTGGTGTAGGCAAACACTGCAAAGCCTTCGCGCGCCAGCACCGTGGCCGCGTACAAGGTGGCCGCGGTGTCGGGCTGCAGCGTTTTCTCGTCGCCAATGACTTCCAGCTTGATCCAGTTGGTGCCGACCATCTCGCGCGCCATCTGCGCCAGCGTGATCGCGTCCTCGGCGTTGTAGCAGCCGGCGGTATTGGGCAGGATGTGGCAGCCGAGCGCCTGGATGCTTTGCCAGAAGCCGTCATTGCCGCCGCCTTCAGGCTGCAGGCGGCGCAGCCCTACCGTGAGCACCTGGGTGCCGCTGGCGCGCACCGCGTCGGTCAGAACCTGTGTTGAAGGGTAGCGCGCGGTACCCTGAAGAAAGCGGCTGGTCAGCGTGGTCCCAGCCACGGTCCAGGGCTTGTCTTGGGTCGCGCAATGGGTGCCAGGGGTGAGATTCAAAGGAACAGTCATGGGGTCAACCTCCGGTGATGGGTGTGATCACGTCAATGCGGTCGCCACTTTTCAGGGCGCGCGCAGGCCACTCGGGCCGTGGAACAAAGCTGCGGTTGATCGCGCAGGCCATGGCGCCCGCTAGCGCATAACCGCGCGCCAGCAGCAGCGCCTGCAGCGTCGGTGCCTGCGTTTTCAGGGGTTCGCCGTTCAGGGAAATTTCAAAGGTGGTCATGGCATTGGGTACCTCCGGCAGAATTTCTCGCAGGGGGTGGGTCCAGGTCAGGAATAAATCTCGCTGCCGCCCTTGCGGAACTCCTCGGCCTTCTCCGCAAAAGCGCTGTCAATCTGCTTGATTGCAATCACGTCCGGGCTGGTGGCCAGCGTGGTTGTTTCGGGGTTCAAGCGCGCAAACTCACGCACCTCCTGCGAAATTTTCATCGAGCAAAACTTCGGCCCGCACATCGAGCAAAAATGCGCGACTTTGGCGTTTTCCTTGGGCAGGGTTTCGTCGTGGTAAGCCATCGCCGTGTCGGGGTCAATGGCGAGGCGGAACTGGTCTTCCCAGCGAAATTCAAAACGCGCCTTGCTCACCGCGTTGTCCCACATCTGCGCGCCCGGATAACCCTTGGCCAGGTCGGCGGCGTGCGCCGCGATCTTGTAGGCAATCAGGCCCTGTTTCACGTCATCGCGGTTGGGCAAACCGAGGTGCTCTTTCGGTGTGACGTAGCACAGCATGGCCGTGCCGTACCAGCCAATGTTGGCCGCGCCCATGGCCGAGGAAATATGGTCGTAGCCGGGCGAAATGTCGGTGATCAGCGGGCCGAGGGTGTAAAACGGCGCCTCAAAACAGGCTTCAAGTTCTTTCTCGACGTTTTCTTTCACCATTTGCAGCGGCACATGGCCCGGGCCTTCGATCATCACCTGCACATCGTGCTTCCAGGCAATTTGCGTCAGTTCGCCCAGTGTGTGCAGTTCGGCAAACTGCGCTTCATCATTGGCGTCGGCAATCGAGCCGGGGCGCAGGCCGTCGCCGAGCGAAAAGCACACGTCATAGGCCTTCATGATTTTGCAAATGTCTTCAAAATGCTCGTACAGGAAGCTTTCGCGGTGGTGCGACAGGCACCACTTGGCCATGATGGAGCCACCGCGCGAGACTATGCCCGTGAGCCGGTTGGCTGTGAGCGGCACATACGCCAGCCGCACTCCGGCGTGAATGGTGAAGTAGTCAACGCCCTGCTCGGCCTGCTCGATCAGCGTATCGCGGAAAATCTCCCACGTCAGGTCTTCGGCCTTGCCGTTCACTTTCTCAAGCGCCTGGTAAATCGGCACCGTGCCAATCGGCACCGGCGAGTTGCGCAGTATCCATTCGCGCGTTTCGTGAATGTTGTCGCCGGTGGACAAGTCCATCACGGTGTCAGCGCCCCAGCGAATCGACCAGACCAGTTTATCGACCTCTTCCTCGATCGATGAGGTGACCGCCGAGTTGCCGATGTTGGCGTTGACCTTCACCAGAAAATTGCGGCCAATAATCATTGGCTCGCTCTCGGGATGGTTGATGTTGCACGGAATCACGGCGCGGCCGCGCGCCACTTCGTCGCGCACGAATTCGGCGGTGATTTCTTTCGGAATCGACGCGCCAAACGAGTGGCCCGCCTTCGGCATGCGTTCGGTTGCCAGGCGTTCGGCAAGCTGGGCGCGCACCAGGTTCTCGCGGATGGCGATGTATTGCATCTCGGGCGTAATGAGGCCGAGTCGCGCATAGTGCATTTGCGACACATTGGCGCCAAACCGGGCGCGGCGCGGCCTGGGGGCATGCGCCATGCGCAGCGCGGCAAGCGCCGGGTCATTCAGGCGCTCGCGGCCATAGGCGCTGCTGATGCCGGGCAGCGCTTCGGTATCCAGGCGCTCTGCAATCCAGGCGCCGCGCAACGGGCTCAAACCGCGCGTGATGTCGATGGCGGCTAGCGGGTCGGTGTACACGCCAGACGGGTCGTACAAACGTAGCGGCGGATTGGCTTCACGGCGCGGCTCACCGCTGCCTTCCTGAATCATCGTGTCGGTCAGCGTCACCTCACGAAACGGCACGCGAATGTCGGGGCGATAACCCTGGTCAGCGCCGTCCAGGTAAATCTTGCCGGAGCCGGCAAAGGGCGTGCGTGTGATTCGGCTGGTGAGGTCGTCGGTATCGACGAAAGGACGGGTTTTGGCCATGGCTGTCTCCAGAAGAGGTGGGGTGCCTGCCTGGGGAGCCGGAGATGCCGCCGAGAGGTCCGTGGGGGGAGCCGCTGCAGGGTGCCGGAGCCAAGTGCCTTGTTCCCTACGCGGGGATGACCCCGATCAGGTTCAGCGGGTCTCGCACTTTTGCGATCTCAGCCCTGGAAGCCTCCTTTTTGGAAACATCTTTGGCACCCCGACAAGCTCGTGTCATTGTAAGCACAGTGGCGCCGCGTGGCAAAGCCCATGGCCCGGCGATGCCCTTTTTGCCCAACTTTACAAAGTATCACCGCCGCGCAATGGCGCCTATACAAGCGACCTGCACACTTGCCTTCAACCTGAAGCCAATTCCTGGCCGCAGGCATCGTCTCCACCGAAAGGAAGTTTCCATGAAATTCACTCTCAAACCTGTTGCGTCCCTGAATGGGCTGGTCCTGGCCGCTTTGCTGGCGACGGCAGGCGCCAGCGTCTTGGCCCAGGGCACGCCCGCCGCACCCATGGCCGGCCCCACTACCGCAGGCATGCGCGCCGGCATGCCTGGTGACCGCATGATGGGCCATCGTGATCCAGCCAAAATGCAGGCCTGGATGGCCAAGCGCCAGGCCGCGCTGAAAGCCCGGCTGCAGATCACGCCGGCCCAGGAAGGTGCCTGGACTGCGTTCACCGCCGCCATGCAGCCACCGGCTCGCCACGCTCGCCCAACGCCCGAACAGCGAGCCGAATTCGCCAAGCTGACGACGCCCGAGCGCATCGACAAAATGCGCGCCCTGCGCACCCAGCGCATGGCCGAGATGAACGCCGCCATGGACCAGCGCGGCGAGGCCACCAAGGCCTTCTACGCCGCCCTGAGCCCTGAGCAGCAAAAGACCTTTGATGCCGAGCACCGAAAATTTGGCGAGCGCGCTGGTCGCGCACGTCATGAAGGCTGGATGCACCGCAAAGGCTAAGGGGCCTTGAAGGCTTGATGCCTTCGGGCCTGCACCGGTGGCGCTGTGTCAGCGTGCCGTTGCAGGCTTTTTTTGCCCCGCATTTGCCTGCCTCACATCGTAATCAACTATTGATTTAATAGCTGCAAGCGCCCGTAGGTACTGGGCTGATGGCCGTTTTCATGACTATTTCCGGTTCCGGCGACAGTCGCCCACGCCAGCGCGTGGATCGGCACCCGGCTTGCACTTTTAACGCAGATCCATCGGGCCACCCCGCAAATAAGTTGCCGTCCTACAGCAGAGCGGCGCCGAAAGATCAACAATAAGCGACTAGGCTTTTCCCGTGCCTGCTATTCACGACTTATGAAACGTTTATTCCCTGGCGCTTCCCGGCGTCGCGCGACTGCCGAGTCGCCTGTCGTCCTTCACGAGGCGGTTCCTGACCTCGCCGCGCCGGTTGACATGGCCGAGGTTGCCGCCGATACGCAAACGGCGATGGCGGCGCTCAGCTTCAGCCCGACGTTTTCCTTCAAGGTGCTCACAGTCAACATCCACAAGGGCTTCACCTTTTTCAACCGCAAGTTCATCCTGCCCGAATTGCGCGAAGCCGTGCGTGCAGTCGGCGCCGACGTGGTGTTCCTCCAGGAGGTGACGGGCAGCAGCGTCAAGCACCCCGAGAAATTCGACAACTATCCCGACGAGCCGCACTACGAATTCCTGGCCGACGCGATCTGGTCGCAGTTCGCCTATGGCCGCAACGCGGTTTACAGCAACGGCCACCACGGCAATGCAGTGTTGTCAAAATTTCCCATCGTTCGTTTCGAAAATCACGATGTCTCGATCAGCGGCCCCGAACGGCGCGGTTTGCTGCATTGCGAGCTGCATATTCCGGGCCGCAAGGTGAATGTGCATGCCATCTGCGTGCACCTGGGCCTGATCGAAGCGCACCGTACCAAACAATTGGAGATGCTGTGCGAGCTTGCGCGCAAGCAGATTCCCGCCAACGCGCCTTTGGTGGTGGCTGGCGACTTCAACGACTGGCGGCGGCGCGCCCACGCCCTGCTCAAACGCCGGGCCGGGTTGAACGAGGTGTTTGTGCAGGCCAATGGTCAGGCGGCGCGAACCTTTCCCGCGCGCCAACCGCTGCTGCGGCTGGACCGCATCTACGTGCGCAATGCCCTCGGCCACAGCCCGATTGTGTTGCCGAGCAAGCCCTGGTCACACCTGTCGGACCATGCGCCGCTGGCGGCGGAGATCGAACTGTAAAGATATCAGCGGAACTGGCCCCACGCGAACTGGTTTGCTGAACCGGAGCGCTCAGCGCTTGCGCATGCCCAGCGCCAATACCGCGCTGACAACCAGTAGCGCTCCCGCCACCTGCACCGGGGCAATCGCCTGGCCCAGTATCAGCCACGCCAGCACCAGTGCGAATACCGGCTCGACGTTCATGATCGCCACGTTGCTGCCCGCGCCCAGCCTGGGCAGCACGGTAAACATGATGGTGAAGGCAGTGCCATAGAGAAAAGTAAGCACGGCCAGGCCCCACCAGCCGGCCGTTGCCTGCGGCAAATGAAAGCCGCCTTGGCTGGCGACTGCGGCCAGCGCCACCAGGCCGGCCATTGTCATGGTGGTGGCCGTGCGCACCCGGCCATCCACGTCGGCGGCTTCATGCTGCGTGAGCACCAGCGCCAAACCGAAAGTGCCGGCTGCCGCCAGCGCAAAGGCCACGCCCGCGCCAATGCGCACCCATTGCCCTGAAGCACCCAAACCGGATGCTGCACCGAGCACATCAAGCGCCAGCGCCAAGCCCAGCAGGATGACCGGCATCGCCATCACCAGCGCGCGCTCCGGCGCCCGGCGGTAGATCAGCCAGGCCCACAGCGCCGTCCAGATCGGGTAGGTGTTGAAAGCCAGCAGCGCCAGCGCCACCGGCAGCCGCGCCACGGCGGAATACAGGCACAGGCTCTGGATGCCGATCAGCAGGCCGATCAGTGGCAGCATGCGTTTTTGGCGCGCCGTAAAGCTCACCGGCACCCGCTGCAGACCAAGAATGGCCACGATCACCAGCGCCGTCACAACGCTGCGAAACACCACGGCCGTGGCCACATCGACCCCGTTGTTGAAGGCAATGCGCGCCGCCACATGGTTGGCGCCCATCATCAGCGCGATCAGCAGCAGCGTGGCGAAAGCGGTTGCGCTCAGGGCGCGCTTTGAAGTCATGTTGGGTTGGATTGTTTGTATCGGTTTCAGGGCAAACTGGCCAGATGCGTTTTCGCGGCGGAGGCGAGTTTGGCATCAAAGGTGGCCAGCGGCGCCTTCAACTCGGCTGCCAGCCACAGGTAGGCCGCGTCGTAGGCGGAGAGCTTGTAGCGCAGGGCCAGGTCGAGCTGGGCATGGATGTCTGTTTCGCGCAGTTCGATCTGGTATTGGACGTAGTCTTCAAGCGCACCCCTGATTGACTCGCGCGACCATTGCTGGCGGTGTTTTTTCAAAGTCACGCTGATTACCTCGTGGTCAAGGAGGTAGGGCGCGAACAGGGTTTTCCCGGCAATGCAGGCCATGGCTTGCGCGCGCCAAGGTTCATCAAACAAAATGCCGCAGATTGCACTGCAATCGACCACCATGGGCGGACGCAGCAGGTAGGCAGCAGGGGGCTCGGCCACGTACAGGGTGCGCGGCACGGTGCTCATCGGCTGTCCCGGTCCTGCCGGATGATGTCCACTGACATCGGCCCTTGTGTGAACGGTTCCGGAAAGCGCTCCAGGTGCTCGGCATAAATTTGCTCAATGGTCTTGGTGCCGCGCCGGGTGATCGGGTGCCCCAATCGGTCAAGGCCAACCACTTGCCCGGCGGATGCTGTCGCGCCCTGCTGGGTCGGGTTCATTGAGCCGCTGGCTCCGGAAGGCGGCTCACCGACTGCCCGCTCAATGAGGCTCATCAATTCACCTTGCAAGGACCGATGATTTCGCGCCGCGCGTTGGCGCAGCGCTTGCGCCCACTGCTCCGGGACATCTTTAATTGAAAGGTTAGGCATTTTGGCTCCAATAGCGGTTTTGGTTCCATTTTGCAGCCAATTTGTACTCAGGTCAATACAGGCCTCGTACCTGCGCATGTAGGCGACCCAGACCCAGCAGCGCATCGGTGAATGGCGTCGGCACCTTTGTTAACTCGCCCAGTTCCTTCACAACGGTGACCAGTGCATCGAGTTCGACCGCCTTGCCCGCTTCCACATCCTGCAGCATCGAGGTTTTGAAAGCGCCCAGTTTCAACGTGACGGCATGCCGGTCTTCGGGGCGCTGGTCAATGGGTATGCCAACGCGCGCGCCTATCTCTTTGGCCTCGAGCATCACGCTCGAGATAAAACCGCGCACCAGCTCGTCGCTCAGGATGAGGTCGGTGGTGGCGCCGGTCAGCGCGCTGATCGGGTTGACCGTCATGTTGCCCCAGAGCTTGAACCAGATGTCTTTCTGAATCTGTCCGGACACCTGGGCTTCGAATCCGGCTTTTTCCAGCAGCCCGGCGAGTTGTCGTACCCGGTCGGTTTTTTCGCCCGAAGGCTCGCCCAGAATGAGTTTGTTGCCAAAATGGTGATGCACCTGCCCAGGCTCATCGAGCGAGCAACTGGCATGCACCACGCAGCCCACGATGTGCCGCGCGGCAATGGATTGGGCCAGTAGTCCGTCCGGGTCCACTGAAGTCAGGCGCGTGCCAGCCAGCGCGCCGCCAAAGTCCTGCAAAAACCACCACGGAACGCCGTTCATGGCGGTCAGGACCATGGTGTCCGGGCCGATCAGCGGCGCGATTCGCCGGGCGACTTCGGGCAGCGAAGGGGCCTTGACGGCCAGCACCACCAGATCCTGCACGCCCAACTCGGCCGGCCTGGCGCTGGACGCCACGGCTTGCGAGGTGACGCGCCCATCCTCACACAGGCGCAGGCCATGCAGTTGCAAGGCGGCCAGCGTCTCACCGCGCGCGACCAGGCTGACGCTGCAGCCCGCCCGCGCCAGTGCGCTGCCGATCCAGCCGCCGATGGCGCCGGCGCCGTAAATGCACACCCGGTTGATTTTTTTAAGAGTCATATTAGCCTCTAGCCCCCTACAGGGACTTCCAACAAAGTCAAGAAACGGCATCGGTATTTTTTCATTGGTGA
>CAYJMW010000003.1:40281-127534 GCA_964371235.1 uncultured Polaromonas sp. | reverse complement strand
GCCATGATGGGAGTGGTCTATCTGCTGCTGCCGCGGCTGGGGTTTGCCGCACCGGGTTCGCGCTGGGCGGCGTGGCAACCCGCCATTTATGGCGCGGGCCAGATGATGCACATCATCGGTCTGGTCTGGTCCGGTGGTTACGGCGTGCAGCGCAAGGTAGCGGGCGCGGAGCAAGTGTTGCGATCGACCGAGGAGACGCTTGGAATGGGCCTGATGGGCATGGGCGGCCTCATCGCCATTGTTGGCGGCGTCATGTTTGTCGTGATTGTGCTGCGCGCGTTGCGGCAGCCGCGTGCCAGGTAAGCCATGATTGAGTCCACCCGCCCAAAGCCGCCCCTGCTCACGCCTCTCAGGACGTTGCTGGCCATTGGCACCACTGGATCGGCACTGGCGCTGGTCATACTGGGCGTGAGCATCTTGCTGCGCCTGACGACAGTGTTCGCCGAAAACGGTGATCCGATTTCCATCTTGCCTGTCACCATCGAAAATGCGGTGCGCTTGCTGCACCGCCTGGCGGCATCGGGCGTGGGACTGCTGGCGCTGTGGGCGACCGTGCTGTGCTGGATACGGCGGCCGCTGGTGACCAAGGCCGTGATGCCGACCGCGTGTATCGTGGCCGCCACCGTGCTGCTTGCAGCCATCGGTCCGCTCACGCCCGGTTACCGGTTTGCAGCGGTCACGGTTGCCAACCTGGTGGGCGGCACGCTGCTGCTGATGGCCTGCTGGTGGCTGCGCGAAGCGCTGGCCGCCGCACCAGCGAACCGCCAGGCCCGCGATCCTCTGCTGCTCCCGGCACTGCTGGTGTTCCTTGCGCATGTTGGCATCGGCGCGGCGGCGAGCGCTCTGAGCGTGCGCGGCATTCGCTGGCTTGCCTTCCTTCACATGGGCTCGGCCGTGCTCGTCGTCATATTTGTCGGCGCGCTTTTGTGGGCTCGATACGGACGGGCGCGATTGACCCGGCTGGTCGGCATCATGACCCTTCTGCTTGCCGCACAGATTGCGCTCGGGCTTGCATTGATGGCCGCGGCCCCTCGCCCGGTATGGCTTGGTTTCCTGCACGCAATGCTCTCGCCGCTGCTGGCCGCCGGGCTGGTCTCGATCGCTGTGCGTGATGCGACGGGACGGCATTTGCCAAGGTGCGGTGCCTCGTCATCCCTGATTCCTCAACTTGAAATTCCACTATCTCTTCGCCATCATGAATACATGCACTCCACCGTCCGCGCCCCGCACTGAAGCGCACTCGCTGCCGTTGCCCGGGAACCTGCGCCCACGGCAGCTCGCGCTGCTGGTGGCGCTGGCCTGCGCCACCGCGGCCAGCGCCCAGGCGCAAACTCCTGCCAGCGCCGCATCGGGTGAGGCGCCTGCACAAACCCTGCAAACCATAGTGGTCAGTGGCTCGCGCAGCGAGCAGTTGCGCGACGACTTGCCTTTTTCGATGGACGTGCTCAATGCCGACGACCTGGAGAACAGGCAAATCAGCGACATCCGGGACGTCGCCAAAGACCTGCCCAACGTTTCCGTCACTCGCGCACCGGCGCGCTTCACCGTCACTGGCGCGGGCAACCCTACCGGGCGTGACGGCAACGCCGGCTTCAACATCCGTGGGCTGGGCGGCAACCGCGTGCTGATGCTGGTCGATGGCATTCGCCTGCCGCGCAGTTACATCAACGGCAACAACGCATTCGGCCGCGACACCCTGTCGCTGGATCTGCTCAAGCGCATTGAACTGGTGCGTGGACCCAGCTCGGTGTTGTACGGCTCCGACGGACTGGCCGGTCTGGTCAACTTCATCACGCATGAGCCAGACGATTTTCTCATCACCGCTGACGGAAAACCGCGGGCATTTGGTGGCCGCGTGGCCGCTGCATGGAGCGGCGACGACGACGGCCTCAGGCTGGGCGCCACCGTGGCGGGGCGCGCCAGCGACGCGGTGCAATGGCTGCTCACCGGTACCATGCATCGCGCCGGCGGCCTGAACAACATGGGAAGCAATGATGCGGCCAACGTGGACCGCACCACGCCCAACCCGCAGACCGATCGCGGCGGAGCGCTGCTGGGCAAGCTGGTGCTCCGGCCCGATGGCGCGCAAAAGCATGTGCTGACGCTCGAACATGTGCAAAAAGATGCGGACTTCGAGTTGCTGTCGAGCCGGGTCAAACCGCCGCTGACAGCGGCATCGGTGGTGGACGAAAACGCGCGGCAGGCGCTGCGGCGTGACCGGTTCACCTGGGATGCCCACTACACGCTGGATTCGGCGTGGGCCGACCGGTTGCAAACCGTGCTCAGCCTGCAGGACACTGCCGCGCAAGACGACGGACGCACCTTGCGACACGATGGCGGGACGCGCATTCGCGACACCATCTATAACGAGCGTGCCTGGCAAGCCAGCGTGCAGGCTGGCAAAACCTTTCCGCTTTCCGCGCAGTGGTCGCAAAGGCTCACTTATGGGCTGGACCATGCCAGTACCGACGTCACGAGCTGGTTTGGCGGCTCCGATCCTGGCGGCAAGTACACACCGAGAAAATATTTTCCCGACACCCGTGACACCAGTACGGCGCTGTATGCGCAAAGCGAATTCATCAGCGAGCGCTGGAGCATCACACCGGGCCTTCGGCTTGAGCATTTTGCGCTCGACGTGATCAGCCAGGACGGCTATTTCTCGGTGAAAGCGGGCGACAATCTCTCGACCACGCCCGGAAAATCGCTCTCTGGCTCCAACGCGTCACCCAAACTCGGAGTGCTGTACCGCGCAACGCCCCAATGGAGCGTGTTTGGCAACTATGCCAGCGGCTTTCGCGCACCCAACGCGACGCAGCTCAACGGCTTTGCGGAAAACGTTCCGGGCCCGACCGGCACCACCTTTGTGAGTCTGTTGTCCAACCCGGATCTCAAGCCCGAGACCAGCCAGAACCTGGAGTTCGGCGTGCGCGCTCGCCTGGCACGGCTGAGTCTGGAGGCGAGCGTTTTCACCGGCCGGTTCAATCAGCTGATTGTTGACAAGAAGCCGCTGGGCGGCACCGGCGCGGCAGGGGACCCGCTGCTGTTTCAAAGCGTAAACGTGGCCGACGCCACTATTCGGGGCTTCGAAGTCAGGGGCAGCGTGGACTGGGGCCGTTTTGCCGGCGGCGGGGTGAGCACACCCTTTGCCTACGGGCAGACGCGCGGCACCGACGCCGCTACCGGCCTCCCCCTCAATTCCATCGACCCGGCCAAGCTGGTGCTGGGCCTCAAATACGAGACCGCCCGGTGGGACTGGCGGCTTGATGCCACGCACCATGCGGCCAAGACAGAAAGCGACCTGGAAAGCCCGTATTTACCCAAGCCGGTCAACCCGCCCCGGATCCGGCAGTTCACCGTGCCAGCGGCCACCACGCTGGACCTCTCAAGCCAGTGGCGCATTCGCAAGGATCTGCGCCTGACGGCAAGCATCACCAACCTGACCAACCGCAAGTACTGGCTCTGGTCCGACGTGCAGGGGCTGGCCGCCAACTCGGCGGTGATCGATGCCTACACCCAGCCGGGCCGGCATTTGAACGTGTCAATGGTGATGGATTTCTGATGCGCGGCGCTACCATGCGCGCAGCGACAAGCGCGGGGGCCACAGCTAAAAAAACGCCCGGGTGACGCGAAGGCCAGCCGGGCTGCAAGCCTTTTTTGCTGTGACGCGCAAAGGCCCCGCTCAGGGAGGAAAAGCGGGATGCAATTGCCAAAGTGGTAACTGCACGCAACAATTCTAACCACGCCGGACGCGCCTTGACAATGATTTTGCAGCGCAACCGCCTCATTCCAATGTAAAGCTGGACCACCCACGCAGAGCAGACCGGACAGGCCAAATAATTCATGCCCAACCCCCCAAAGCTTTGGCACAATTTGCCCATGACACACCACGCCTCCAACTTCGCTCCCTTCCCGCTGGGACGCCCACGCCGCCTGCGCCGGGACAGCTTCACTCGCAACCTGGTCCGCGAGCACGCCCTCACGGCCCACGACCTGATTTACCCGGTATTTGTCACCGAAGGGAAGCACCAGCGCATGGCCATCACTTCCATGCCAGGCGTTGAGCGGCTCAGCCTGGACCTGTTGCTGCCCGTCGCCGAGGAATGCGTCACGCTGGGCATCCCGGTGATGGCGCTGTTTCCGGTGATTGACGCGTCGCTCAAAACGCCAGACGGCCAGGAAGCGCTGAACCCGAAGGGCTTGGTGCCGCGGGTCGTGCGCGAGCTCAAAAAACATTTCCCCGAGCTCGGCGTGATGACCGACGTGGCGCTGGACCCCTTTACCAGCCACGGCCAGGATGGCCTGCCGGACAGCAACGGCTACATCATGAATGACGAGACGGTCGAAGTGCTGGTCCAGCAGGCCCTGACGCAAGCCGAGGCGGGCGTTGATATCGTGGCTCCCAGCGACATGATGGACGGCCGCATCGGAGCCATCCGCCAGGCGCTGGAAGGCCAGAACTTCATCCACACGCGCATCATGGCCTATAGCGCCAAGTACGCGAGCGCGTTTTATGGCCCGTTCCGCGACGCCGTGGGTTCGGCGGGCAACCTGGGCAAGGCCGACAAAAAGGTTTACCAGATGGACCCCGGCAACAGCGACGAAGCGTTGCGCGAAGTGGCCATGGACATCGCGGAGGGCGCCGACATGGTGATGGTCAAGCCCGGCATGCCGTATCTGGACGTGGTACGCCGCGTGAAAGACGAGTTCGGCGTGCCCACCTTTGCCTATCAGGTCAGCGGCGAATACGCCATGCTCAAGGCCGCCGCCCAAAACGGCTGGCTCGATCACGACGCCGTCATGCTGGAAAGCCTGCTGGCCTTCAAGCGCGCCGGGGCCGACGGCGTGCTGACGTATTTTGCGATCGATGCCGCCAGGAAGCTTCAAAAGGGCTGATCCGGCCCGGAACGTCGATTTCGATTAGCTATAATAATAATAGCTAATAGTGACCATTCCATAAGGGCTAAAGGCGAATTTTGTACTTAATCCAGGTTCGAAACAGGGGCTCAAGCATCCATGCGCGTGTTCAACATCAGCCCCGCCAGCCAGGGCATTACCGAGACCGATACCCTGCCAGTACAACTGCCGCCGCAGGGCTTTGTCTGGATTGCCTGCGAACGGCTTGAGTTTGAGACGCTGCAAACTCAGATCCAGGGGACGCTACAAAGCCTGTGCGGCACCCAGCTGGTGGACCTGCATGTCTCTGACTTGCTGAATCAGCAGTTGCCTTCGCATTACGACTACACCTCGCAGTACGACATGCTGGTGTTTCGCCGCCTGACCACTGGCCGCGCCGAAATGGGCGGCGCCCCATCCGGCGAGCCGCTGCCTGCGCGCACGAAACGCAGTGGGCCGCCGGTGCTCAAGCGCATCGACACCAGCCCGGTGGGGTTTTTGGTGTTTGACCAACTGCTTCTGACCGTACACCCGAACCACTGCGGGGTGCGCGATGCCTACGCGCTCAAGCTGCTCAACGCCACCAGCCTGGAAGCGCGCGCCAGCGGCGTCAGGCTGCCCACCAGCCCGGCCGACCTGATGCTGCGCGTCGTCAACCAGATGGTTGATGGTTACCTGGCGCTGCGCCACGAACTGACGCGCCAGCTCGACCACTGGCAGTCAGCGCTGCTCAAGCCCGGCACGCGCTTTACCAACTGGAATTCGGTGCTCGATGCCCGCCTGGGCCTGCACCAGTTGGACGAGATTTGCGAAGACCAGCACGCGGCGCTGCAGGACTGGATTGACTCGATCGAAACCTGGCCTGACGGCGACACGCCCGCTGCCAAACGCGAGCGCGAGCTGCTCAAGATCCGCTCGCGTGACGTGCTCGAGCACATTGAGCGCGTGGTGCACCATGTGCGGCGCCTGGAGCAAAGCGCCGAGGCGGCCGTGCAGATGCATTTTTCGGCGCAGAGCCACCGCACCAGCGACATCATGCGCACACTGACTGCGATCACCGCTGTTTTCTTGCCGCTGAACCTGATCACCGGTTTTTTCGGCATGAACTTCGAGTTCATGCCCATCATCCACACTTTCTCTGGTTTTTGGTGGACGGTCGGTCTCATGGTGCTGCTGGTGGTGGTGGTCGTGTTGCTGTTCTG
The DNA here is from genome assembly GCA_964371235.1 of uncultured Polaromonas sp. Taxonomy (GTDB): domain Bacteria; phylum Pseudomonadota; class Gammaproteobacteria; order Burkholderiales; family Burkholderiaceae_C; genus Polaromonas. The sequence goes on along the minus strand of CAYJMW010000003.1, from coordinate 121,439 downwards.
GCGCAACCGTTATCTGGCACGCTCGGGGCGCTGAGACGGGGCGACAGTGGGAATTCAGTCAGGGGAAGGGGCTACGGTTTGCTCGATCGCGCCAAAGACACTGACACCGTCGCGGCCCATCATCTCGATGCTCACCGTGTCGCCAAAGTGGAGAAAACCGGTTTGCGGCTGACCGGTCTCGATGGTCTCGTACATCCGCAGTTCAGCCAGGCAGGCATAGCCAACACCCCCGTTGACGATGCTTGAGCCGTGCAGGCTGCCCTGTTTGTTGGACACCGTCCCCGAGCCGATGATGGAGCCCGCTTCCAGTTCACGCGTTTTCGCCACATGCGCCACCAGTTGGGCGAAATTGAATGCCATGTCCACACCCGCGTCGGGTTTGCCGAACGGCTTTCCATTCAGCCCCACCAGCAGTGGCAGATGCACCATGGCATCGCGCCAGGCATCGCCCAGCTCATCGGGCGTGACCGCCACCGGCGAAAAGGCAGTGGCCGGTTTTGACTGAAAAAAGCCAAAACCCTTGGCCAGTTCGGCCGGGATGAGATGGCGCAGGGAAACGTCGTTGACCAACATCAGCAGCCGGATCGCCTTCTCGCACTGGCCGGCGCTGGCACCCATCGGCACATCACCGGTAATCACCGCGACTTCCGCTTCCAGGTCAATGCCCCACTCCTCCGATAGCACGCAAATCGGGTCGCGCGGCCCGACGAAGGAATCGGATCCGCCCTGATACATCAGCGGATCGCTCCAGAACGATGCGGGCACTTCGCTGTTGCGAGCGCGGCGCACCAGTTCGACATGGTTCAGATACGCCGAGCCATCGGCCCATTGATAAGCGCGCGGCAATGGCGAATGGCATTGCCGGGGGTCGAAGCGGCGGGCGTCGCGGGCGCTCGCGGCATTGAGCGCGGCGTAGACAGGGTTGAGCTGCGGCGCGAGGTGCTCCCAATCGTCCAGTACCACTTGCAGGGTGGCGACAATGCCAGGCACCGGCTGGCACAGGGTCAGATCACGGCTGACGACCACCAGCGTGCCGTCGCGGCCGCCGGTTTTCAGGGTGGCGAGTTTCATGGACTCAATTTCTTTCGCTTGCGACGATCTTCTGGCAGGGAGTGGGAATCCGGTGCGCGGCCAGGTGCCTGCGCACGCACCGAAGCAGGCGCGGTTTACTTTGCGCTCACCTGGCTCATCACTTGTGCGTAGAGGTCAGCGCCAACGTCATTGGCAAACATCTTCCACACCGGTTGCACCTTTTCACGCATGCGGGCGTGCTCGGCGGCGGACACCTCATTGACGATCAAGCCCTTCGCGGCCATGCTGGCCTGCGCCGATCTGGCCTGGTCACGCGCTACCTGGCGCTGGAACACACGTGCTTCCATCGCCGCGTCCTTCAATATCTTGCGATCGCCTTCCGTCAGCGTGTCCCAGAATTTTTTCGAAACCAGCGGCAGGAATGCGCCATAGGCGTGTTTGGTCAGCGACAGGTATTTCTGCACTTCGTTTAACTTAAGGGCGGCAATCACCGCGGTCGGCGTGCCCTGGCCGTCAACGGTGCGCGTTTCCAGAGCGGTGTACAGCTCCGGCACCGCCAGCGGCACCGGGTTGGCGCCTAGCGCCTTCAGTGTTTCCTGGGAAATCCGGGCCTGGATGGCGCGGAACTTCAGGCCCCCGAAGTCCTCAACCCTGGTGATCGGGTGCTTGCTGTTGGTGGCGTTGAAGAAACCGTTTTCCCAATACGCCAGGCCGACCAGACCCTTGGCGGGCAGCAGGTCGAGCAGCTTTTGCCCAACCGGTCCGTCCAGCACCTTGTCCGCCTGCTGCTCATCGCTGAACAGGAACGGATAATCGAGGATTTCATATTCCTTGACCATGCCGGTCAGGGTGGTGGTCTGCGGCACCGTGAATTCGATGGTACCGCCTTGCAGCGCAGACGTTACCTGCACGTCGTTGCCGAGCGCGCCGCTGTAAAACGGCTTGATCTTGATCTGGCCATGGCTCCTGGCATCAACCAGTTCGACGAATTTGGCGACGCCCTGTCCCTGGTGCGACTTCTCCGGCAAGGTGACGGCGAACTTGGCCGTGACCTGTGCCAGCAGCGGCCCGGACAGCACTGCGGCAACAACCACCGCGAATACTTTGTGCATCGATTTCATGACATGTCTCCTTTGAAAGTTAAGTTCATTATTTCCACCAACCGGCCGGCACTGTCACCAATGCCGGGAACAGCACCAAAGCCACCAAAATTGCCGTTTCCGCAACCAGAAACGGCAGCACCCCGCGCACCGCCTGGGCCATCGAGATCTTGCCGATCGAACTGACCACGTTGAGCACCACACCGACCGGCGGCGTGATCATGCCAATCGAGCAGTTCATGATGAAGATGACGCCAAAATACACCGGATCGATCCCCGCCTGTTGCGCGATGGGCAGAAATACCGGCGTGAAGATCAGCACGATGGGAATGAAGTCGAGCACCATGCCGGCGAAGAAGACCACCAGCATCATGGCGATGGTGAGCAGCAGCTGGCTGCCGGCAAAGGCCTGCAGCCAACCGCCGACCTGGTCGGGAATGTCCGCGATGGTGATCATGTACGACGCCACCATGGCCAGTGCCGCGAGCAGCAGCACCACCGCGCTGGTGCGGGCCGTGACCAGCAGGCAATGGTAAATCGCAGCCAGTGTCAGCTCGCGATAGATCACCGCGCCAACAAAAAGCGCGTAAATTGCCGCAACCACCGCCGCTTCGGTTGGCGTGAAGATGCCGAACTTCAGGCCGCCAATGATGATCACCGGCAGCATCAGCGCCCAGAAGCCCTTGCCAATCAAGGCAGCGCGCTCGGCAACGCTTTTCTTCGGTGCGACCTGGGTGTCGCTCTTGCGCGACACCAGCCACCAGGCGACAACCAGCGCCGCGCCCATCAGCAGGCCGGGCACGATGCCGGCCAGAAACAGACGGGTAATCGAGACATTGGCCACCACGCCAAACAGCAAAAAGCCGATCGACGGCGGGATCACCGGCGCAATGATGCCGCCGGCCGCCATCAAGCCGCAAGCGCGCGCCGGGTCATAGCCGGCCTGGCGCATCATTGGAACCAGGATTGCCGCCAGCGCCGCGGTATCGGCCACCGCCGACCCCGACAGGCTGGCGAGCAGCAAGGCCGCGAAAATGGCGACGTAACCAAGACCGCCGCGCAAATGGCCAACGAAGGCGCTGGCCAGCTCGACGATTCGCTTGGACAAACCGCCGGCATTCATGAATTCGCCGGCCAGGATGAAGAAGGGCACCGCCATCAGGACGAAATTGTCAGCGCCGCCGATCGCGTTTTGCACCACGATCTGCGAATCGAACTGGCCCATCTGCAGCATCAGGCCGATAGCGGCAAACAGCAGCGCGAAGGCGATCGGCATGCCAACCGCGATCAGCAGCAGCAGGATGCCAAGAAAAATCGCGGCGCTCATTCGGATTTCTCCTGATCGCTGCCCGCGGAAACCTCGGCCATTTCTTCTTCAATACGGTCACCGATGTCCTTGGTCAGGATCAGTTCCAGATCGGTATGCGGCTGCGCCAGCGTGCTCCAGATGTTGTAGCTGACGGTCACCAGCATGCCGGCCCCGAAGACCATCGCCACCGCGTACAGCCAGGCGTAAGAAATACCGAGCACCGGGTAGGTGTTGTCCAGATTGATGACGGTCTGGTGCCAGCCGCCAACCAGGAAAATCACGCAGGCAGCCAGCATCAGCGCGCCCGTGATCACAATCAGGATTTTCTTGAGCGCCCTGGGAGCGTTTTTTACCAGGGTATCAAAACCAATGTGCGCGTGTTGCGCCGAGGCCAGAATTGCACCCAGAAATATCAGCCATACGAACAACAACCGCGCCAGCTCTTCCGAAATCGCGATGCCGGAATTGAATGCATAGCGCAACACGACGTTGCCGAAAACCAGAATCGCCATGACCGCCAGATTGACCACGATCACCGTCTCCAGTGCGCGCGCGACCCCGCGCGCGGCGCGCTGGAGCAAGGTGTGCTGTTCGCCGGCTTTCATGGGCTGCTGGAACGGGTGGCGGCAGCGTCGTTGCGTGCCGCCATCACGGCAACCCGTTTTTCAGGGGAGCGGATGTCATCAACGCTCACTCGCCGACATAGCTGCCGTCGTGCATCCAGGCGGCGTGCTTTGGCGCCTTTTTGGTTAGCGCCCACTCGTTGAGCATGTCCCACTTCACGTCGTCAAGCATCTTGGCCATCTTCGGCGTGCCGGTGTTGGCAGCGAGCTCCAGCCGGTGGCCGCTCGGGTCAAAGAAGTAGATCGACTTGAAGATGGTGTGATCCGTCGGTCCGACCACGTCGATGCCGTCGGCCTCGAGTTTGGCCTTGGTCTGTAGCAGCGACTCGATGGAATCGACTTCAAAGGCCAAGTGCTGGGTCCAGACCGGTGTGTTGGGGTCGCGGCCCATGGGCGGCTTGGTCGGCAGCTCGAAAAAGGCCAGTACATTGCCGCCTCCCGCATCCAGAAAGATGTGCATGTAGGGGTCCGGCTCCTTGGTGGACGGAACCTGGTTTTCGGCAATTGCCAGCACAAAGTTCATGTTGAGGTGCTTGCCGTACCACTCGACGGTTTCCCTGGCATCCTTGCAGCGATAGGCAACGTGGTGAATTTTCTTGATCTGCATGTGTTTATCTCCGGTAAATTAGAGCCTTGTCGGGCCAGGCGAGTGCGCCAATGCGACACGGTCTGCACAGACACGCCCACCGCGTCTGCAATCGCCGTTGTCGTCTCGCCTTTTATGGGTCATCAGCGCGATCTGCGTGCGAACATCTTTTCGATGCTCCGCCGTTCCTCGCCCTGGGTCAACAACTCCAGCGACTTACGCTCTAGCCTGGATAGTTTGACTGCCTGCGCTTGTCGTCCTTGACTCATGTCCCCAGCTTAAATGAAGTCCAATTTAATTGAACGTATGGGATGCTGTGTTAGCCAGCGGCCTTCCTGCCGCCGAGCACGAACGGTCCTGGCCCGAAAGATGCCACGTACAGCAGCCCGCCGATGATCGAGACGTTCTTCCAGAAATGGTTGAACTGGTTGCCGTAGCTGGCCGCGTCGGCGGCCCAGAACTGGTGACCGACGAGCGTCAAAACGGTGAATGCCGCCAGCGCGAGCGCCGCATAGTGCACTTTCCAGCCGGTGATCAGCATCACGCTGCCGGCGATCTCGACCAGGATCACCAGCGGCAGCAGAATTTGAGGAGCAGGGAGCCCCAAATTCGCGAAGTACCCTGCGGTTCCCGAGTAATACATGATCTTGCGTATGGCGGCGAGCAGGAACAGCAGCGCCATCAGCGTGCGGCCCGCGAACAGAATCATCGTATTGGGTTGGCCATTCATGGTTGGTTCTCCTTGCTTGTTATGGGCAGCACGATGAGCATATCAACCCTCGGCGCCAAGCCCGCTGCAAGCCTGGATCAGGATTTCGCCATACGTTCTGCGCACATCGCTCGCCGCGATGCCACTCGCGTCTTCGGCTGCCGATCCGGCAACCTGCGACGCTGCGGTTGCGCTGGCGAAGCAGTGCTGGCAGGTATTTGCCGTACCACTCGACGGTTTCCATGGCATCCTTGCAGCGATAGGCTACATGGTGAATTTTCTTGATTTGCATGTGTTTGTCTCCGGTTGATTGAGACCAGGACCACCTTGCGGCAGTCCAATGATCAGTCCAGTACGCCCCAGCTGTTGCAATCCAGTGGCTGCAACTCAAGCCATTAAAAAGCAAACTGATTTATCATGCAAACGGTATTTTCTGATGGTTTTATGAGGTTGTCTTATGAATGTCACCCTGAGGCAATTGCGCGCTTTCGTTGCGGTCGCCCGCAGCGGCAGTTTCACGCTGGCGGCCGAGAGCCTCTTTGTGACGCAGTCGGCCCTGAGCGGGCTGATCAAGGAACTCGAGCAGTCTTTGGGTCTGCAGGTGATTGACCGCACCACCCGAAGAATTCATCTGTCGGATGTGGGCCACGACCTCTACCCCCTGGTGGACAAGATCATTCACGACCTTGACGCGGTGCTGGGGGAAGTAAGCAACCTCAAGTCCTTGAAAACAGGCCTGATACGCATCGCCGCCCCGCAACTGATGGCCTCGACCCTGCTGCCCGAAGTGATCGCGACCTATAGAGCCGCACACCCGGAAATCCGCATCAAACTGGTCGATTGCGTGGTCGAAAGCGTGATGTCGCGGGTTTACTCGGGTGAGGTTGATTTTGGCATCGGCCCGGAGCGTGACCCCAATTCGGACATCACCGCCACTACGCTGTTCGAAGGGCCTTTCATGGCGGTCTTTCCGCCCGGTCATGCGCTGGCCCGACTCCCGGAAATCCGCTGGGCCGACCTTGTGCGCTTTCCCTTCATCTCCCTGCAAGGCCAGTTCACCGAGCGGCTATCCATCGACCTACGGGCTGCAGTGCGCGGCCTGACCCTCGCTCCCACCAACGAGGTAGCCTTCATGTCCACCGCGCTGAGCATGGTCAGCACCGGGCTCGGCGTCACCACCTGCATCCCCTACGCCGCTTCCCTTGTGCGTCTATACAAGCTGGAGATGCGCGCCCTGAGCGAGCCGGTTGTCATGCGGAAGTTTTTTGTCTTCACGCGCAAAGAGCGCTCCCAGTCGCCGGCGGTCATCAGCTTCATGGACTTCCTGTTCCGCCATATCGCCGGACACGAAGAGATCGCGCGATGGAGTGCAACGCGAAAATAGGCCCGGCGCCGCAGCACTGAATGCTATTTATTCGATAGCTACACAGGTGGGTTTCATATGGGCCGCAATATCAAAACATTGATGAACCGCGGCAAAGCACAGCGTCTTAGGCCAGCCGGGCCGCAAAAAACGCCAGCGTGCGCTCGCGCGCAAGTTTGGCGGCCGCTTCGTTGTAGGCGCTGCGGTGGTCACAATTGAAGCCGTGGTTGGCGTGATAGACCTGCACCTGCACACCGGGCTGTGCTTTTTTGAACGCTTCGACGGTGCCCTGCGCGATCCACTGATCCTGATCGCCAAAGTGCGCGAGCACGGGCACAAGGGGTTTGCGCGCCACTTCGTCCGCGGTGGTCATGCCGCCGCCGTAATAGGTCACGGCTGCCGCCAGCCCCCTGAGCGTGCAGGCCGCGCGCCAGGTCAACAAACCGCCCCAGCAAAATCCAACAATTCCGACCTTGCCGCCCGAGACCTTCGCCGCATGGTCGATGGCCGCCTGGATGTCCTGCATCACGCCCGGGGCGGGCAGCGCTGCGACGGCCGTCATGTAGGCAAAGCCCTCGTTCATGTCGGCTTCGCTGTATCCCAATTCCACACCGGGTTTGACGCGTTGAAAGATGGCCGGCGCCACGGCCAGGTAGCCGTCGGCCGCGTAGCCGTCGGCCACGGCGCGGATGTGCGCATTCACGCCGAAGATCTCCTGCACCACCACGATGGCGCCTTTAGCCGGGCCGACCGGTTGCGCCACGTAGGCGGGCACCTGGGTGCCATCGGCCGCGGTAAGGTTGATGAATTGGCCTTTAGGTTGACTCATGGGTCCGACTCCTTGGTAGTTGAAGAAAGTTGCTATATCGCGCGCCTCATGCCCCAAGTCTGCGCGCAACGAAATCGAGCCGGTCCTGGCCCCAGAAAAGCTCACCGTCGATGACGTAACTGGGCGCGCCGAACACGCCCGCATCAATCGCCATGCGGGTGTTGGCCTCATAGTGCTGCTGAATCTCCGGATCAAGTGACTGTCCGATCCGCTCAGGGCTCAAGCCGCATTCGGCCAGCAGTTCGGCCAGCACCTGCTGGTCGGCGATGTTGCGCTCGCGCACCCAAACGGCCGTGAAAATCGCGCCGCTGATTTTCATTGCGGCATCAGCGCCATCGTGCAGGTCCACTGCGATGATGAGGCGTGCGGCGGCGTCGCCGGACACCGGGAAAAATTTGGGTTGGAGATTAAGCGGCGCGTGCAGAAAGTCAGAATAGCGCCGCAGTTCGGTGAGCCGGTAGGCCTGGCGCTGCGGCGCGCGCTGGCCCAGAGGCAATCCGCCTGAGACCGGAAACACCTTGCCCAGATCGATCGGCAACACCCGCACTGTGGCACCGGCCGCGTGCGCAATCTGCGCAAAACGCTCGTGCCCCAGGTAAGTCCAGGGGCTTTGGGGTGCAAAGTAGTAGTCCACCTTCGTGCGCACGATAGCCTCCGTCATGATTTGCGGGAATGAGTATTCATTACAGTACAGTGTGTCGTCGCATTCCCGTTTTTAACCGGGATTTCCATTTTCTGCAGGAGACCAGATTTGTCAAAGCTTGTTTTGATCACGGGTGGCTCGCGCGGCATTGGCGCGGCGACGGCGCTGCTGGCGGCGCGCCAGGGCTATGCGGTGGCCATCAACTACAGTACCCATGCGCTGGCGGCTGACGCCGTGGTGCGCCAGATTCGAGATATCGGCGGCCAGGCCATGGCCGTGCAGGCTGATGTGGCCATCGAGGCACAGGTGCTGGCAATGTTTGAAAAAATCGATGCCTGGCTTGGCCCCTTGAGCGCGCTGGTCAACAACGCGGGCGTGGTGGACCAGAGCATCCGCGTCGATGCCATCACGCTGCAGCGCCTGCAGCGAATGTTTGAAATCAATGTGTTTGGCTCTTTTCTGTGTGCCCGCGAAGCGGTCAGGCGCATGAGCACGCGCCATGGTGGCGCGGGGGGTTCAATAGTCAATGTGTCGAGCGCCGCGGCGCGGCTGGGCGCGCCCGGCCAGTACGTGGACTACGCGGCCGCCAAGGGCGCCATTGACACCTTCACCATCGGCCTGGCCAAGGAAGTGGCCGCCGAGGCCATTCGTGTCAACGCCGTTCGCCCCGGCCTCATCGAAACAGAAATCCACGCCTCGGGCGGCCTGCCCGGCCGCGCTTGGGACCTGGCCACCCAGGTGCCGATGCAGCGCCCCGGCAGCGCCAAGGAGGTGGCCGAGGCGATCGTCTGGCTGCTCGGTGACAACGCAAGTTACGTCACCGGCACTTTGCTCGATGTCACGGGAGGTCGTTAATGGACATCAAACCGCTTGTTACGCTGCTGGCCATCGTCAATCCGTTGGCCATCGTGCCGTTTTTCATTCACTACACGCAGGGGTTTTCCCGCGCGCAGCGGCGGCGCACCATTGTTGTTGCGTCGTTCAGCGCTTTTGTGGTGATTGCCAGCAGCGCCCTGATGGGGCTGCATATTCTGGAGTTCTTCAATATTTCGCTTGCCAGTTTCCAGGTTGGCGGCGGCATGCTGCTGCTGATCAGTTCCATGAACATGCTCAACGCCCAGCCGGCCGAGGCCAAGCCCAACACGCACGAGCTGGAAGACGGCGCGGAAAAAGCGGCCCGGGGCGCCAGCATTGCCGTGGTGCCGCTGACCATTCCCCTGCTCACCGGCCCGGCCACCATGTCAACGGTGGTGATTTACGCTGAAAAAGCCAAGACCTTTCTCCAGCTCGGCACGCTGGTGGCTTACGGCGTGGTCATCGCACTTGCGACCGCGCTGTGTTTTTCGCTGGCGCAGCCGATTGCCCGGGTGCTCGGCAAGACCGGCATCAATGTCATGACCCGTTTGATGGGTTTGATTCTGGCGGCGCTGGCCGTTGAGGTGATGGCCGGCGGCCTGGGCAAGCTGTTTCCAGCGCTGCGCGGCTGATCCCCCTGCGTTACGGACAGTCTCTACAAAACATCAGCGTTTTGTTGGCTTTGCCCTTATGGAGTGGTCGCAAACAGCTATCATTTTTGTAGTGATCCAAGCCACTGGTCGAGTTCTTCAATGGCGCCATCGGTTGCCGCCGTCAGCGCGCGCACGCCGCCGGGCGCATCGGCGCTGCTGGCGGGCCGCTGCACCAGCAGATTGCGCTGCGCCAGCAGATTTTCACCGCCAGCCGTGACTTCCACCAGCGTGGCGCGCAGCCGTATCAGGCCCACGCTGGCATCAGGCGCGCTGAACAGATGACTGAACTCCTGCAACTCCAGCCGAAGCAGCGGCAGTGCGGCGTTCTGGCTGCGGTTCAGGGCCACGCCTTCCCCGGCCCGGAGCACGGCCCGGCGCTGGCTCAGGTGCTCGCGCAAACGCTGCTGCACGAGCTGCGCCGGCGGCATGCTCCAGCGCGCCTGCGAATAGGGGCGCAACTGCTGCGCGTCAAGGTATGCCAGCCGGTACAGCACCGCCGAGTTTTCCAGCGCACCGCCGGAGGTCGTGATGTCGCCAATTGCCAGCGGCGGCAAGACCGTCAGGGGCACGTGCCGGACAGCGGCCGGGCTGGACAGCAGGCCCGGCCCAAAGTCGTACAGGGTGGGGCGCACCGGCTTGTCGGGCAACGCACAGCCAGTCAGCACGGAGAGCGCGGTTATAACGACAAATACACTTCTGACCCTTGAACAATATGCGCCATCAGCTATTAAAGTAATAGCGTTTTGCTGGAATCTAAAAAGCCGTGGCATCATTTCTTGACTCCTGTTGCGGAAAAACCTTGCTCACCCGGTCCCGGCTCCGGCGGACCGTTGCCAAAAATCAGCGCCTGCGGGTTGTCGTCCACCGCATTCACCGTGCGCCGTAACTGGCGCATGGTGCGCGCCGTTTCATCGGCCACCTCGCCGAGCTTGGGCAGCGTGCCGGCACTGAAGGTTTGCGCGCCGGCGGCCAGCGCCGAGCCGCCTTCCGAGAGCTTGTCCAGGGTCCCGCCTTTTTCATTCAGGTGCCGCGCCGCAGTGCCGACATCGTTGCTGGCGGCCTTGACCGACTTCAGGGCGACACTGGCTTCGCGCGACAGGGCAGGCAAGCCGGCAACCGTGGGCTCCAGGCCCTTGGCCGCCCGGTTAAGGCTGCCCGCGGCCTGACTTAGCTGCGTGAGCGCAACGCTTGCGGCTTGCTGGTTCTCGTCAGAAAGCAGCTTGTTCAGACGCGTGCTGACCTGCTCCACCTGGTTAAAAATAACCTCGCCCTGCTTGAGCAATTTGTCCAGAACACCCGGCTTGAGCGGGATGCGCGGCGGATCTTCGTCATTGGGCACCAGCCGCGCCGCCGATTCGTCGCTGCTATCGAGCTGGATAAAGCCAAGCCCCGTCACGCCCTGATAAGCCACCGTGGCAAAGGTCGATTGGGTGACCGGCGCGGCGCGGTCTATCGAGATGCGAATCAGCACATTGCCCTTGACCCTGGAATCGAAGCCGATGCGCTCGACCTTGCCGACCGGCACGCCGCGATAACGCACCGCTGCCTGCGGCTGCAGCCCCGAGACGGTTTGGTGGGTGCTCAATTCATACAGGTCGCGCTCGGTGCGGTCGCGCGTGAGCCAGACCGCCAGCAGGGCCAGCAGGGCTGAGACCACCAGCACAAACGCACCGGCGGCCAGAGCATGGGCTTTGTTTTCCATATTGAAAACCTTTCTACACAATCAAGGGACGTTCACGCAGCAGCGCCATCGCGCGCTGACCCCGTTCCCCGAGAAAAAATGCCTGGATAAAGGGATGCGAAAACGCCACCACTTTCTCCGGCACGTCGTTGATGATGACCTTCTGGTCGGCCAACACCGCAATGCGGGTGCTCAGCTCGTACAAGGTATCCAGATCGTGCGTGACCATCACCACCGTCAGGGCCATGCCCTGGTGCAGGAGGCGCAGCAGCGAACAAAACCCGTCCGCGCTTTCCGGGTCCAGCCCGGAGGTCGGCTCATCGAGCAGCAGCAGCGGCGGGTCCATGATAAGGGCGCGCGCCAGCCCCACCCGCTTGATCATGCCGCCCGACAATTCGCTCGGCATCCTGTCAGCCACCTCCGGGCCCAAGCCGACCATTTGCAGCTTGACCATGGCCGCCTCGCGGATCAGCCCGTCTGGCAGGGTCCTGAGCTCGCGCAGCGGAAAGGCGATGTTTTCAAGCACGGTAAAGGCAGAAAACAGGGCGCCATGCTGAAACAGCATGCCAACCCGGCGCGCCGCGCCGCGCTTGCCCAACTCGGCGGCCGGTTTGCCCAGCACGATGATCTCGCCCCGGGTTGGTGTTTCAAGCCCCAGTATCTGGCGCAGCAGCACCGTCTTGCCGGTGCCCGAGCCGCCCACCAGCGACAACACCTCGCCGCGCTCCACCGTCAAATCCAGGTCCTTGTGCACAACGGCTTGCTTGTCGCCGTTCTGGAAAACGGTCCACAGCTTGCGGATTTCAACGACAGATTCGGTCATGCTCAGATGCCAACGTTCTTGAACAGAACGGCAAACAGCGCATCAACCAGGATCACCACGGTGATCGACGTGACCACCGAGGCCGTGGTGCCTTGGCCCAGGCTCTCGGTATTGGGCTTGACGCGCAAGCCGTAGTGGCATCCCACCAGCGCTATCAGCAAGCCGAACACAACCGACTTGGCGGTGGCCAGCGTCAGATTGGCCACCTCCACCGCAGCGGGCAGCGAGTGAATGAAAAACGAGGGTGTTACACCCATCGAAATGTCGGCGGCCAGCATGCCGCCCAGCAACGCCGCCAGCGTGGTCCACAGGCTGATCAGCGGCATCACCAGCGCCAGCGCCAGCGCTCGCGGCAAAACCAGCCGAAAGCCGCGCGCGATGCCCATGACACGCATGGCATCGATCTCTTCGGTGACCCGCATCACGCCAATTTGCGCGGTGATGGCCGAGCCGCTGCGCCCGGCAATCAAGATGGCAGCCAGCACCGGCCCGAGTTCGCGGATCAGCGAAATGCCCAGGATGTTCACGATGAAGGTATCGGCGCCAAACTTGCGCAACTGCTGCGAAATCAGGTACGCCAGCACCACGCCAATCAGAAACCCCACCAGTGCGGTAATGGGCAGCGCGGTGGCGCCAATGTGGTACAGGTGGCCGGAGAAGTCGCGCCATGGCCCTGCCCGCGGATACCGGATCAGCCGGATGATGTCGAGCAGCAACTGCCCAATCAGCCGCAGCAGCCCTTTGGCATGATCCATCCAGCCAAGCGCGCGGCTGCCAAGCAGGACGAGGGGCTCGCTCCAATCCCACTTGGGCGCTTTGGGCGGGCTGACCGTGAATTTGGCGACGGTTTCAAATACGGCATGCTGGCTGGGTTCAATCTGCAGCTGTGCTGGCCAGCTGTGGCCCCAGTGATTCCACAGCACCTGCGCGCCCAGGTAGTCGAGCTTTTCGATCTGGTTGAGGTTCCAGCGCGCAAGCAACGGCTCGCTGGCCAGGCTCTGCAGCTGCGCCGTCAGCGCCTCCCACGCTGCCTGGCCCGTCAGGCCCGCCGCCGTCCACGTCCCGCGCACGACCAGCGAGCGGCCATCGGGCGTATCCTCCTGTTCAATGCGGGCTGTGGAGTCTTGCATGCGTGTGGTTGAAGCGGGGAGCGGCAAAGCGCAAAACTGAATGGTAACTGCTTGCCAGATCGCGCGGCGGTTTACTGGCAAGCTTCTCCGGGAGTCGGGACGTTTGCGCCAGCCATCAGCGAGAATCAGGCCACCGGCCATCCCCCCGGACAAGCAATGAGGAAGCCATGAGCGACACCATCTTTGACTACATCATCATTGGCGCCGGCACGGCCGGCTGCCTGCTGGCCAACCGCCTGAGCGCTGACGCGACCAAACGCGTGCTGCTGCTTGAGGCCGGCCGCAAGGACGACTACCACTGGATTCATATCCCGGTGGGCTACCTGTACTGCATTGGCAACCCGCGCACCGACTGGCTCTACCAGACCGAGCCCGACGCAGGCCTCAATGGCCGCTCGCTGCGCTACCCGCGCGGCAAAACGCTGGGCGGCTGCTCCAGCATCAACGGCATGATTTACATGCGCGGCCAGGCACGCACCTATGACCAGTGGGCGCAACTGACGGGCGATGACGCCTGGCGCTGGGACAACGCTCTGCCCTATTTCAAGCAGCATGAAGACTACTACAGGGGTGCTGATGCGCTGCACGGCGCGGGCGGCGAGTGGCGCGTTGAAAAGCAGCGCCTGCGCTGGGACATTCTGGATGCATTTGCCGAGGCCGCTCAACAAGCAGGCATTCCCGCCATCGCCGATTTCAACCGCGGCAACAACGAAGGCGTCGGATATTTTGAAGTCAACCAGAAGAGCGGCTGGCGCTGGAATACCGCCAAGGCGTTTTTGCGACCAGCGTGCGACCAGCGCGCCAACCTGAAGGTATGGACCTCGACGCAGGTGGTTCGCCTGGCTTTCGACACGCCAGCGGGCGACTCGCCGCGCTGCACCGGCGCTCAGGTGGTGCGAAATGGCCAGATGCTGACGGTTAAAGTAGCGCCCGCGAAGGGCGAGGTGATTTTGAGCGCGGGCAGTATCGGCTCGCCGCAGATTCTGCAGCTCTCTGGCGTTGGCCCGGCGGCCTTGCTGCAGCAGCATGGCATCACGGTGCTGCACGACTTGCCTGGTGTCGGGGCCAACCTGCAAGACCACCTGCAAATCCGTTCGGTGTACAAGGTGCAGGGCGTGCACACGCTCAACACCATGGCCAATTCACTGCTGGGCAAGGCAAAAATCGGACTCGAATACGCCGTCAGGCGCAGCGGTCCGATGAGCATGGCGCCGTCGCAACTGGGCGCCTTCACACGCAGCTCGCCTGATCAGCCCTATCCGAATATCGAGTACCACGTCCAGCCGCTGTCGCTCGATGCCTTTGGCGAGCCGCTGCACAGCTTCAATGCCTTCACGGCCAGCGTCTGCAACCTCAGCCCGGGCAGCCGCGGCAGCGTGCGGATCAAAAGCGGCCGTTTTGAAGACGCCCCCGCCATCGCGCCCAACTACCTCAGCACCCGCGAAGACCGCCAGGTGGCGGCTGATTCGCTGCGCGTCACGCGCAAGATTGTCAGCCAGGGCGCACTGGCCAAATACCGGCCCGAAGAATTCAAGCCAGGCGTGCAGTTTCAAACCGACGAAGACCTCGCCCGACTGGCGGGCGACATCGCCACCACCATCTTCCACCCGGTAGGCACCACCAAAATGGGCGCGGGCGACGACCCGATGGCCGTGGTGGACTCGCACCTGCGAGTGCGCGGCATCCGCGGCCTGCGCGTGGTCGATGCCGGCGTGATGCCATTGATCACCAGCGGCAATACCAACTCACCCACGCTGATGATTGCCGAGAAGGCGGCACAGTGGATACAGGCAGGGGTTTGAAGGCACGCAAGCGGTAGCGTCATACCAACGGCCTGCGTGCCGGATGGCTTCGGGCAAGCAGGCTCGTCCTCACGCTGAAATCGCAAGCCGCTTCATTTTCTCCCACAACGTCTTGCGGCTGATGCCCAGCAGTTCGGCGGATTTGCCGATACTGCCCTCGCACCGATTCAAGGCTTTGCGGATGTGGGCTCGCTCTGCGTCCTCGACAACGGCGTTCAGCAGTGGCAAGCCACCCGCAGGGAAAACCGTCCCTGCCGATGCCCCTGGGCTGGCAGACACGGGCACGGCCAGCACGCCCTCGTCGCTCATGACCACCGCCTGTTCCAGATAGGCGCGCAGCTCCCGGACGTTGCCGCGCCAATTGCGCGCCATCAGGTCCCGCAGGAACAACTCCGACATGGTGATCGGAATGCCCTGCTCTGCCGTGATCTGCTGCAGGATCAGTTCGGTGAGCCAACGGATGTCTTCCGGGCGCTCGCGCAGCGGCGGTATTTCGATACGGATCACGGCGAGGCGATAGAACAGGTCTTCGCGAAACGTGCCCGCCAGCATGTCGGCGTAGAGGTCGCGGTTGGTGGCGGCGATGATGCGAAAGTCGCTGTGCGTGGTGCGCTCGGAGCCGAGCCTGAAAAAGCATCGTTCCTGCAAGACCCGCAACAGCTTGGCCTGCATGCTGGCGGGCAAATCCCCCACTTCGTCCAGGAACAAGGTGCCGCCGTGCGCCCGTTCCACAAAGCCCTTGTGGGCGCGCTGCGAGCCCGTGAATGCGCCTTTTTCGTAGCCAAAAAACTCCGCTTCCATCATGGACTCGGGTACCGCTGCACAGTTCACCGGAACAAAGTCGGCGCTCTTGCTGCGCGGGTCCATGCTGTGAATCATTTGCGCCACGACTTCCTTGCCCACCCCCGACTCTCCGGTCACGAGCACGGAGGTCTTTTGTCGCGCCAGCTTGCGCACCAACTCCTCCACTCTTCGCATGGCGGGCGAGATGCCGAGCACCGCCTGTGCCGGGGCTCGCGTGCTCGTCGCCAATGCGTCCAGCACCAGGGACACCAGTTTTTCAATGTCAAACGGTTTGGTCAGGTATTCGCGGGCACCGGCGTGCAACGCGCTCACCGCGTCATTCACGCTGCCATAGCCGGTCAGAAAAAACCAGGGTCGCAGGCGGCATGACGGCGGCAACTGGGTAAACCACTCAGTCGCCAAACCATCGGGCAGGCGCACGTCGCTGACCACAGCGCCCCAGGGCTGATCAACCTGGACGCGCGCCTCCGCCAGGCGGCGAATCCACACGACCCTGACACCCTCGATCTCAAAACGTTGCACCAGCGACTCGCCCAGGATGAGGTCATCTTCAATCAGCAGCAGATTTTTTGTCGTCATGATGGGTTCGGTTGGGGAGCCAGAAGCTCAGGCGGGTACAAAAGGGTAGGGTAATGGCTTCAGGCGCCGTGGCCGCGAAGCCGCCGCCATAGTGCACGGCAAATTCCTGACAAATCCAGAGCCCGAAACCGTGCGGATCGTTGCGGTCTTCTGCGCGAAGGCGTTGCTGCAATTCGTCACTGGCCATGAGATGTCCGGTATTGGCCACCGTGAATCGCACGGCCTGTGCGTCGGAGCTCAGGGCGGCATGGACCTGACCACCGTCACCCGCCGCCTTGATGGCATTGAGCAGCAAGTTGAGCATGACCTGTCGAAATACCGTTGAAGGCACGCACAAGTCTGCCTTATTCTCAAGCACCGACGTGACCGTGACGCTATGCAGGGTGGCGGTGGCTCGCGCCAGGGTAATGACATCGTCCAGGTCGCTCGGACTCATGCAGCGATCTTCCACCCGGGCCTGGGGCAGCAGGGCGGCCGTCATGGTGCGGATTTGATGCAAGCCGCGTTCGATCAGGTCCACGGTACGCAGCCGGGTGTCCGGGGCATCGCCGTGCAGGCGCAGCGTGCGCGTCGCGGTCAGCAAACCGGCCAGCGGGTTGTTGATTTCATGCGCTACCGCCGCCGTGATGCGACCTATTGCCGCCAGTCGCTCGGCAGAGAGGGCGCGCTGCTCGTTGGCTTGCCGTGCCGACATTTCGGCCAGCAGGCGCCGCACCGCGCCGGCAATGCGACTGAGCTCCGGGTCGCTCACCTGCGGCACCAGCTGCTGCAAGCTCGCCAGATCCACACGGCCAATCAGCGCGATGCTGCTCGCTATCTGCGCGACCGGTTGCGCCATGCGGCGGCCCGCCAGCCAGCCCAGCGGCACCAGCACAATCACGGCCAGCGCCGCCCCGATCAATGCCGGCGTGGCCAGCGCGGCCCAGTCAGGCGCGAACGCGGCGGCATCCACTTCGGCCAAGACGAAGCCAATGACTTTCTCATCGTCGCTGCGAATCGGTTGAATCAGGGCCAGGCTACCGTCTCTGGAAGCCATCAATCGGGCTGACGGCACATCTTTAGCCAGGGGCAGCAAACGACCGCTGACCGACACACCCAGCGCTTGCTCGCCGGTAGAAAAACGGTGTGGATCGGACCCCGCCAGAAACCGCCCATCGGCGTCCACAATGGCCGCGCGGCTATAGCCTTTGCCCACATCCGGAAGCAAGGCCGCCGTGTTTCGCAAGAGCGCATACGCGAGCCATGTGTCATCCGCCACCAGCAGTGGCCGCCCTTGGGCCGCCAGCACATCCATGACACGCTGCACGGTGGTAACGATCTCCTGGCGGGCAGTACGTGCCGATATGTGAGCTGCCACGACGCTCACCAACAGTACCGACAGGGTGACCGCCAACGACAGGCCCAGCGGTATCTGGATGCGGTAGGGCAAACGGGGCAACATGGCTCAGGTGCGCGCTGCGTTCACGCTGGCGGCCAGCGCCTTGATGGAGTCGAAAAGCGCTGGGGCGGCGGTTGTAAAAGCATTCAGGTTCAGCGCGCGTAGCAGGTCCTTTCCCTGCGGATCGTCATGCATGCTCAGCAGCGCGTCGCCCAGCGCCGACAACGCGCCGCTCCGGTCGCCCTGCCGGACCACAAGGGGCGGGAAGGCGTAGTGCTCTGACTTCCAGATCACATGCGTTTTCGCGACCAAAGCTATATTCTGCAGTTGCATGGTTTCCCATACGTAGCCATCAATACAGCCCGCATGTGCCAGACCGGTGGCCACTGCCTCGGCCACGTTGCGATGGCCGTGGGCAAAGAACGTGCGTCTCAAATCTTGCGCCCTCAAGCCGACGGCACGCAGTTGCGCCTGAGCCACCAGCCAGCCCGAGTTCGACAGGGGATCGGAGTACGCCAGAACACGGTGTTTGAGGTCACTCCAGCCATTGATCTCGATCTCCCCCCCATGGGTGCGGATCAGGTAGGACTGATACAAGGGTTTGCCCTGATACACGGGGGTTGCCAATAATTGCAACTTCGCTTGGTGGAGCACATAGGGATAGCCGCAAATCCACGCGGCATCGAGCTGCTCGGAAAACAGCAGATCAAGGATGGCCTGGTACGACTCCCGCGCCACAAAAACCACCGGAACGCCCACGCGCACGGACAGGTACTCGCTCCAGCGGGACAGGAACGCAGCCTGATCAGCCAGGATCACCGCCGTCAAGCCGACGCGCAGTTGCGTCGCAGTTGCACGGGCGCTTGCACCGACCCGCGTCAAACCCAGCGCGACCCCACACTGAACAAAATCTCTGCGTCGCATTTCAATGCTCCAAAGGTTCATGTATCACGGATCGATTTGATTACGAATTCGTAACATTTTGTCCCCGTAGAAACCCGTATTGTGTTACGTTTTGGTAACTTGCGCCGCTGCTCGGGAGGACGGAAAGTGCGACGACCCCAAGGGAAATACGCATGAAATCACTTCTGCGCGCAATGGCACGGATGTTGCCATTATTGAATTGCGATTCAAGCGTTCAACAAAAACCCGAGCCATCCTCAGGAGACAAATCGATGAGTGAAGCAAGCAAGGACTCGTCTTCGGCGACTGCCGGCAAACCGGGCAAAAAACGGTATGCCATGGTCGTCGATACCCGCCGATGCATCGGCTGCATGGCCTGCCAGGTCGCCTGCAAGGCGGAGTACGACACCCCGCTGGGCGTCAACCGCACCTGGGTTCCGTACAAGGTGACTGGGAAATATCCGAATGTGTCGCGCAAATTCCTGCCGCGCCTGTGCAACCACTGCGAGGACCCGCCGTGCGTGCGCAACTGTCCCGTCGAGGCCACGTTCGTCGTGGAGGACGGTGGCTTCGTGCTGCAACGCTACGAGCGCTGCATCGGCTGCCGCAGCTGCATGGCAGCGTGCCCGTACAACGCGCGTTTCATGCTGCCCTCGCACCGCACTTACACACCCATTACCAATGTGGTGGACAAGTGCACGTTCTGCTTCCACCGGGTCACGCAAAACCTGGTGCCGGCCTGTGTGCAGACCTGTATTGGCCGGTCACGGGTGTTTGGGGATATCAATGACCCGAACAGCGAAGTGTCGTACCTGATTGCAAAGAACCCGACCCAAGTGCTGCGCCCGGAACAGGGCACCAAGCCTCATGTCTTCTACATCGGTGCCGATCGCAACCAGACTGAGTTTGGCCGCGAAGGGTATCAAAAGATTGAAGTGATGGAGCAGGAGCGCTCCGCCTTCAAACGCCACTTCAATATTTGAGGAGCATCACATCATGGGTGAATACGTCTGGTTCCACGATGTGTCGTGGCATTCGGCTTACGCGATCTACTTTCTTGTCATCGGGATCTGCGCCGGCCTTTCATTTTTCTCGTTTTTGTCCTGGCACAGGACCGAGTTGGCGGGTCTGCGCAAGCCGGCCGCCTATGTCTCGTTTGCGCTGCTGGCGGTGGGTGGTGTGCTGCTCATCGGCGACCTCTCGCAGCCGATGCGCTTTTTAAACGTGCTCAATCCGGCCTACCTGCACTTCACCTCGCCCCTGGCCTGGGGTTCGCTGAACATCGTGCTGTTCGGTGCGGCGTCCGCGGCTTATCTGCTGATGCTGCGCAAGGGTGACGAGAAAAACGGCAAACTGCTGGCGCTGGTGGTCGCCGTGCTGGCACTGGGCCTTCCCATTTACACCGGCTATGACCTGTCGGTGCACCAGTCGCGGCCGATGTGGAACACCCCGGTGATGCCGGTCTTGTTCGTGGCCCTGGCAATGGCCTCCGGTGCTGCCGTGAGTGCGCTGCTCGCGGGCGCCAACTCCGCAGCGCAGGCCACGCTGCGCCAATACCTGATTTGGTCGCTGGGTGCGGTGGGCGTGATTCTGATCTCGATGCTGGGCACCACCAACTACGGCGGTTCAGCAGAAGAGCTGACCTTCATCATTCTCACCACCGGCAGCATGGGCCTGATTTTCGTCGGCTTGGGCATCGTGGCGGGCACCGTGGCGCCGTTCGCCCTGCTGTTGGCCCCACAGGGACGCCAGCAAGGCGGCGTGATGGTGGCCGCACTGCTCGTCCTGGTTGGCAGCGCAGCGCTGCGCTACGCCATCCTGATGGCCCCTCAACAATTGCAGACCCTGTTTTAAATCGTCAGCGAGAAGATAAATCATGAAACTATCTACCGTATCGCGCCGCACATTTCTCCAGGTCAGTGCCGGCACCGGTGCCGCCGCCGCCACCGCGCCCCGTCTGCTCCACGCTATGGAAAATGAGCTCGGCGGCAAGGACATTGGCCCCGTCACGGTGGTCGAACGGCGTGCCGTTCCCACTAACTGCCACGTGTGCAACATCCAGGATGGCGCGATTGCCTATCTGGAAAATGACCGCGTGGTCAAGCTCGAAGGCAACCCGGAGCACGTTTCCACCCGCGGCCGCTTGTGCGCCAAGGGCAACTCCGGCATGTGGTACAGCTACGACCCGGATCGCATCCTGTACCCGCTCAAGCGCGTCGGTGCCCGTGGCGAAGGCAAGTGGAAACGCATCACCTGGGACCAAGCCCTGACCGAGCTGACGCAAAAGCTCGACGCGGCACTCAAGGAAGACCCCAACACCATCATGATGAAGTACGGCCGCAACCGCACCGGCGGCACGCTGGATCGTTTCATGCAAACACTGGGATCGGCCACGGTGGTGAACCACACCTCGGTCTGCGAATCGTCCAAGAAGATTGGCATGGAGCCGACTTGGGGGCCTGACATCGAAACGCCGGATTTTGCCAACGCCAAGTATGTCCTCAACTTTGGCTCCAACGTGCTGGAGGCGGCCTACTTTCACAACCCGCTGTCGCAACGCATCACGGAAGGCCGCATCGACAACCAGATGAAGATTGTCACGTTTGACGTGCGGCTGTCCAACACGGCGGGCTTCTCGGATGAGTGGATTCCGGTATTCCCCGGCACCGACGGCGCCGTCGCACTGGCGATGGGGCATGTGATCCTGCGCGAAGACATGCAGGACTCCGATTTCATCAACAACTGGACCAACGTCACCGTCGCTGAACTCAAGGACCACTACAAACAGTACACACCCGAATGGGCATCCAAGATATCCGGTGTGCCGGTGGAAACCATCGAGCGCGTGGCGCGTGAATTCGCCACCACCAAGCCCGCCACCCTGTTTACCTACCGCGGTCCGGCCAAGCATCTGTACGGCTCCTACAACGAGAAAGCCTGCATGATGCTGCCCATCATGACCGGCAATATCGAAAAGAAAGGCGGCTACTGCCTGCCGCGTGGCATGGGCTGGCCCCAACCCATGCCTGAGCCGGGCAAACCCGCCAAGGGCTCCTATCTTTCGCATCCGCCAGACTATCCGCTGGCGGCACACAAGGTCAGCCACCTAGTGCCATTCTGGATCGCCGAGGGCAAGCAAAAAATCAACGTGTACTTCACCTACCAGGACAATGCGGTTTACACCAATCCAGGGTCCATGGCCGTGTGGGGCAAGCTTTACAAAGACGAGAAGCTGATTCCCTATCTGGTGTCCATGAGTCCCTTCATGGGCGAAGAAACCGCACTGGCTGATTTAATCCTGCCGGACTGCCCCTACCTGGAGCGCTGGGAACCCGAGTCCATGCCCAACTCCCTGTGGCCCTGGCTGGGCATTCGCCAGCCGGTGCACAAGGCGCTGGGCGAGTCGCGGGAAAACCGGATCATGCTGCGCGACATCATCCACAAGCTCGATCCGGACGGCAAGCGCGGCATGAAGCAGTTCTGGGAGTTCAAGGATGGCGAGGACTACATGCGCCATCACTTCGACAACGTGCCCGGTCTGAAGGAGGCCGGTGGCCTGAACTTCCTCAAGCAGCATGGTGTCTGGCCCATCTACGGCAAACTCAATCCCAAAACGGGCAAGGTGTCAGACAAGACCGGACGCGAGATCCAGGCCGAGTACGGACTCTACAAGAAAGAAATTTCGGCCGCCGATATGAGCGGCGCCACGGTGGACAAGGCGGGCACCATCAGCAAAAATGGCAAGGCCATCGGGGTCAGGCGCGATGGCAAAAACTACGTGGGCTTTCCCACCGGCAACCGGGTCATCAACGTGCGGGTGGATCAGTGGGCGGACTATGGCTTCAACCCC
Organism: uncultured Polaromonas sp.; assembly: GCA_964371235.1. Classification (GTDB taxonomy): domain Bacteria; phylum Pseudomonadota; class Gammaproteobacteria; order Burkholderiales; family Burkholderiaceae_C; genus Polaromonas. The sequence continues at coordinate 98,787 of CAYJMW010000003.1, read as the reverse complement.
ATGCCCACCTTCAAGCGCATTCCCTGGCATGAAACGATGAAGGACGACGAGTTGATCCTGTCCACCTTCAAGCTCAACGTGATGAAGCAGTCGCGCACGGCGGCCGTGAAATGGCTGGCTGAAATTGCGCACAGCAACCCGGCCTGGATGAACCCGGAGACGGCGGCGAAAATGGGCGTCAAGACCGGCGATCTGGTTCGCATCGAAAGCGCCGTCGGCCATCTGGTCACCAAAGCCTACGTCACCGAGGGTATCCACCCGAAGGTGGTCTCCATCCCCACCGGCTTCGGTCACTGGGAGTACGGTCGCCTCGCCACCCTCAAGCTCAAAAACAAAAAGAGTGATGCCAGTCACGGCCAGGACGATCCGGACCTGAACAACGTCTGGTGGGACGACAAGGGTGTGCATCCGAACAACATCATTCCCGTGGTGGCCGACCCAATTGGCGGATCACAGGGCTGGTACGACACCGTCGTCAAAGTCAGCAAGGCCGGGCCCAATGACAAGTATGGCGACTCTGAAGGAAGCTGGGAAAAACACGTGGCGGCCTTCAAGGAAACGATGCGCTACGCTTACACCGGCGACCTGCACCGCAAGATGCACCCGGAGATGGCTGCATGGGCGGGCCCCGACAGCGTCAAACACAAAGCTGGAGGTGGACATTGATTGCCGCATTGGCCTTTGACGACCCGGTTGTCGCCGAGCCGGCGGCAGCAGAGGCAGTTCAGGATCTGGTGCAACTTCGTGAGGAGTGCCTCGCCAGAGCCGATCTGTACCGCATCCTGGCCGGTGTCTTTGTGGAGGAACCTGCGACGAACTTTCTGGCGGCGCTGCGCGAGCCCGGCTTGTTGCAGTCACTACGCGAGGTCGGCATTGTCTTTGATGCAGATTTTCTTGAGTGCGATTTTCCAACGCTGACCGATACGCTGGCGTGCGAGTACACCACGCTGTTCGCTTCCTCCGGCGGCTTCCCGCCCATCGAGTCGGTGCGGCTGACCGGGCGTTTCAAGCAGGACCCGCATTTTCAGGTGGCCCAGATCTACCAGCGCATGGGGTTTGAACAGGTGCGAGGACGTTTTGAGGTGTTCCCGGATCAGCTTGGCATGGAGCTGATGTTCGTGGCCGAACTGCTGGAGCGCGGCGCAGCCGCGCTGGAGCGCGAGGACATGCTGACCTACAAAAGACTTGAGAAGGAGATCAAGCGTTTCTGGGCCTTGCACCTGGGACGTTGGGTGCGTGGCTACAGTGGCCTGATCGAACGCGCCGCAGCTCACTCGTTCTACCGGGAGATGGCCCGCTTCCTGGGCGGCTTTGCGGATGAGGAAATTGCGGCCATGGGTCTGAGTCATCTGGACGATCTGGACCAGGGTCAACTGGAAGTGCCCAAGTCAGAGATCAAGATGGAATTCAACCCCGATGAGCCAGTTTGCGGCGAGTGCCCACCGGGTCTTCTCGACCGTGGCGTGGGGCCGGCAGCAGCACGCGTGATCCCGATTACGCCTTTGCAGGACCTTGCGCTTTGAGGATGAACGCCATGTTGCTTGATTTGCATTCGCGCCCCATCCTGCCCCCGGACCGGCAGGTACTGTCCGAACTGGACTGGGGCGAGGTGGCGGCCCTGTGGAACAACAACGAGCTGGGCGCTTTGCACGACTGGCTCAATGAGCGCTGGTCGCGCCTGATACGCAATAGCGTTCTCGGGCAGGCGGATCCCGAAGCGGAACTCCTGCAGGCATTGGCGTATGCCACGCTGGCGCTATTTTTCACCCAGAACCAGAACCAGGAAGGTGCGCTGCTGATGCTGGACGACGCCCTGCTCGTGCTGGGAAAATACCGTCCCGCCTATCTGGACATCAAGATCGAACCGATCTATGCCAGCCTGCAGGACTTGCGTCCCATGCTGATGGGGCTCGCGCCCGACGCGGACTGTCCCATGTTTCCCTTTGTGTACCCGAAATTCGAATACAGCCGCACTTCGCCATGAGTGTCCAGTTTTGCTGCCTGGCCCGAAACCACGGCGAGATCGAATCGTCCGTGCCCACCTTGGTGCATTACGTGCCAACGCTGGCCGTCGGTTTCATAAGCCTCGCGCGGGCCGGCGTGGTGCTGGGCGCCGAATCCGAGGCCATCGCGACCTCACTGCTGGCGGCCGGTATCAGCAAAGTGTTCGTGGGCGAACCCGCCTTGCGGGACGCTGGCGTAGTGGATCGGTTGCTCAAACGCTTTGGTGCCGCGCGCCTGGGGCTGCACGTGCCGGTGCAGCGTCAGGCGGTGAGTTGGTCCTTCGACACCGTGTCCAACGCTGACTTTCGTGTTGTCACGCCGTCGCGGTGCGAGCCCGTCTGGGAGGTGTTGCGCGCCAGCGGAGAGCCCTCGGGCACCCTGGCAAATGGGTGGCTTGACGAGATGCTGCGGCGTGGCGTGCAATCCGTGCTATTGCGGGCCAACATACGCGACGATACCGATCTCAATCTTTGCGCCGGCACGGTAGAGACGCTGGGCAACAAGCTCTGGCTAGCACCGTTGACCGACCACGTGCCTGCGATCGCCGACTGGATCAGCTACGGCCACGCCACGCAGCTTGCCTTGCCCGCGGCGCTTTATCATCGACGCCACGAGCTGCTGCCGCGCACCAACAACGCTGTCGCATCCACTGTCGCCACGGGACAACTTGCATGAAGTTCCCTGCTCGCACTCACGGGTTGGCAGTTGTCCTGTCCGTGGCATTGTGCTGCGCCGCATCGGCGCACGCGGCTGTCGCCTTGCGCGGTGCGGCCGAACTGACCGAGACACTCAAGAGTCAGCCCCCGTGCTGCGTCGTTGATGCCCGCAGTGAGGACAACCAGCGCAAGCATCCGCTGGCCGATGCCTTGCGCTACCGCCCTGGCTTGACCATCATCCCGACGGCCTCCGTCATCGTCGTTGCAGACCACGACCAGGAAGCCACGAACATCGGCGCGGCGCTGACGAAACAGCATCCTGGCAAAGTCATTTATGCCGTCAAAGGCGGTGTGGCGGCATGGGAATCCGTACTGAAATCCTTGAGTGCGGTGTCGTCTTCCAAGGTGCCCGGTGCGGCCTCTGGCATCAGTTTTGTGATTCCGCACAACACCTGCGAAACCGGCACGCCCCTGCAAATTCTGCAAAGTAAACCCAAACCGTAGCCCCGGCCAACGCATGCCCGACTTTCGCACCAACAGTTGTACCCGTTATCGCTACCGTTACAGCGAATGCCGCCGCTGCGCCGATGCCTGCCCGCATGAAGCTATCGCATTGTCGGATGAGGGCGCGGCGCTCGTGGCCGATAAATGCAGGAACTGCGGCTTGTGCATCAGCGCCTGCCACACCAACGCGTGGACCAGCCCCGCCTTCAAGCCCATTGACCTGCTGCGTGAAGCGATCAAAAAGCCCGCATGGAGCTTCGCCTGCGAACCCTCGGGGTGCAGCGGCGATGCCGTCGTCCCCTGTCTGGGAGCGATTGACGCGGTCTGGTTGGCCTACATGGCCAAGCGCCGGATTCCGGTTAGCCTGCACGGCAGTGGGCATTGCTCCGAATGTGCGCATGGCAAAACCGGGGAAGCACAACTCAAGCTCAATCTGGAGGCGCTCGACAAGCTGCTGGAGGCCGCGACCCAAGGTGGCGCAGACGACAGCCCGGCGCCCGACTGGATGATGCCGGTTTTGGCGGAAGACACGCGCCACCCCAGGGCGCGGGAAAAAGATGTCGGGAAAAGCGCCGTTGCCGTCTCCCGACGTCACCTGTTTCGGCGGATCTTTGGCCACGCGGTGGACAAACCGGTGGTAAAAGGCGAGGCGGGCGAGGTCGCCAAGGTGCCAGAAAAGGCCATTCGCGCCGGTGCCTACATCCTGCCAGAACAGCGGGAGTTGCTGCAAATTGTGTGCAGACAAAAGGACGCCCGCCCCTTTCCCGTGACGCTTCACGAGAGCCTGCCACTGATGCAGCTTTCGCTGCGGTCGGGTTGCACCCTGTGCGAAGCCTGTTTTCGGGTCTGCCCCACGGGTGCCCTGCAAATCGTGGAGAACCCCGGCGACTGGGCTCTGACCTTTCAAACCGACCGCTGCGTGGCCTGCGAGGTCTGCCTGGAAGTTTGTCAGCCTCGGGTGCTGGACGCAGCCACCTCATTTGATGCGCGTCCGGAGCAGGCGCCGATCACGCTGATCAGCAGAACCAAGCAGCGCTGCTCACGCTGTGACCGTCATTTTGTCTCGCCGACAGCCGAGAAGACCTGCTCGATCTGCCGCGACGACGAAGACGCTTTTTCGGCGATTTTTGGCGAAGGACGAGACTCTGTGGGACAGACCGCAACTACGCGATAGCTGAGCAAGCTCTGTCCTCAACTGATTAAGGAGACATGCGATATGCAATGGGAGTTTTCTCCGGAGGACGTGGTCAAGGCACGCGCCGAATACGGATTGACGGACTTTCGGCGTGACCTGGCCGAGGAGGTGCGTTCCAATGTGGGATCCGCAGACGCGGCGCAGCAAACACGCAGCTTCAACCTCATCTATGACATGTGCTACGCGCTGGCCACGGACAAGAGCTTTGACGACTTCCTTGCGACCTATGTCTATGACCCACCCACTTGCCAGTTTCTGACGGAGCTCAAGTCCCACATGGACGACAACGTGGCAATGCTGGGTGCTATCTTGCAGCGACTCATCATGGACCGGGTCGAGGCCAACATGCCGCTGGCGCATGCGGTGCAGGATGCCGCGCGGTGGCACGCGGGCGTCGTGGCGGGCAAGCTACCCAGCGCAGGATAGGGTCAACTTGGCCTACCCCGCAGAGACCCAAGCCGTGCGCTTGCTGCTCACAACAAAGGAACGACTGATGGACTTGCCTTCCGGCCATGAGTTATCGGAATTTGCCGACGCCCTGATCCACTCGCGCCAAAACGTCTTGCCCCGGCGTCTGGATGAGCCTGGCCCCTCACCGCAACAGCTACAAGACATTCTGGGTACGGCGGCCGCTGCACCCGATCACGGTCAGTTGGTACCCTGGCGCTTCGTCATTGTGTCCAAGACCCTACGCGAGCGTCTGGCCGATGTGTTTGGGCTGGCCCTGGTGGACCGCGACCCGAACGCCACCCCGGAGCAGATCGAAAACGCGCGCGAGAAGGCGCATCGCGCACCTTTTTTGATGCTGGCCATTGCCCGGCTGGCAGACCGTGAAGCGCAGGCGGGCAGCGCAAAGGGTCGTGGCGCCCAGCACCCCGAGTCCACTGAAGCCGAGGTCAGTGATGTGGAACGCCTGGTGTCTTTTGGCTGCGCCATTCAGAACATCCTGCTCTCGGCCCATGCGGCGGGCTTTGGCACCGGCCTGACCAGCGGCCAGGCGATGACGTCACCGCGTTTGCACGCCCTGTTTGGCCTGCGCGAGAACGAGCAGGCGGTGTGCTGCATCAACATCGGCACGATGACCAAACATAGGCCGGTGCGCCTGCGGCCCGTGGTGTCGGACTACGTGTCGGAATTGAGCCGAGACCTGTGCCCTCATTGCCCTCACCCCCCTCACCCCCCCACGCAGCAGGAGGGCCTGCGCCGACAGATCAGGCATAGCGCGCTGCCATCGCTTCCATCGACACCGGCTTGATCTTGGCGCCCATGCCAGCGCAGCCAAACGCCTCAAACCGCGCCGTAACAATTCCGCGCGCCGCATTCCTGGCCGCCACCAGTGCCTTGCGCGGGTCAGACTCACTCGGTTGCCGGGCCAACAACTGGCGCATGACACCGGTCATCCCCAGACGGATGTCGGTGTCGATGTTGATCTTGCGCACACCGCTCTTGATGCCGCGCTGGATTTCCTCCACCGGCACGCCATAGGTTTCCTTGATGTCGCCGGTGGGCTTGCGGGTGAACTTGTAGGCGCCGTGGCTGGTGCCGTGGTCCTGCTGCAGCACCACGGGAATGTCGGGGTGGCGTTCCACCGCCGCCAGCATCATGTGGCACAGGCAAGCATGATCCCCCCGTTTCCAAATGCTTGACAGCCCCACCCGTGTGGACGTCCACAACCGGGCCGAACTTGCCGCGCATGGTGCCGAATATGCCTTTCTACCCGAGCGGAAGGGCATCGCGGTGGGTGTGCCCATTAACCACAGCGTGCCAGCGTTTGCGGCGCTTGAAAGGCATATGCTACGTTTTTAATAGTGAACTTTCCTTGCTATATAAGGCTAAGTGCCGATTTGGTCATCGAGTGCGGCGGGCTGGTAACCGGGATTGTGGCCATGTCCAGGCCTTGCCATGCCACGCCACAGCTCCATTCTTGTCGCCTTGAGATGGACACATATCTTTCAAGAGTCATCCTCAACCGAAAGCTGGCTTTCCATGGGTTTGCGTGCCGTTCCATGGCCTGGTTTTTAGTGGCCAAATTTCTTCAATCAAAACAAGCGCTTAAACCTGGCCTTCAGGGTATTCCCGTGGTTTGGTGAGCGTTGGCGCATGAATTGCAACAGATGATGGGCCTGTGCATGAAAGCAGGTCGCCACTTCCCCGCGTGCCTTGGGCAGCAGGGTGGCTGGTGAAGATCAAAAAGCAACTGGAGACATTCCGCGATGGAAACTTTTTACGAGGTGATGCGCCGCCAGGGCATATCCCGCCGCAGTTTTTTGAAGTACTGCTCTCTGACGGCTACATCACTGGGCCTGGGCCCGGCCTTCGTGCCCCAGATCGCCTACGCGATGGAAAACAAGCCGCGCACACCGGTGCTCTGGCTGCACGGGCTGGAATGCACCTGTTGCTCCGAATCGTTCATCCGTTCGGCGCACCCGCTGGCCAAGGACGTGGTGCTGTCCATGATTTCGCTCGACTATGACGACACGCTGATGGCTGCCGCTGGCCACCAGGCCGAAGCCATCCTCGATGAAATCATGGTCAAGTACAAGGGCAACTACATTCTGGCCTGCGAGGGCAATCCGCCGCTGAACCAGGATGGCATGAGCTGCATCATCGGCGGCAAGCCCTACCTCGAACAGCTCAAGCGCGTCGCCAAGGACGCCAAGGCCATCATCAGTTGGGGCTCGTGCGCCAGTTGGGGCTGCGTGCAGGCGGCCAGGCCGAACCCGACGCAGGCGGTGCCGATCCACAAGGTGATCTTCGACAAGCCCATCATCAAGGTCCCGGGCTGCCCGCCGATCGCCGAGGTGATGACCGGCGTGATCACCTACATGCTGACCTTCGACCGCATCCCCGAGCTCGACCGCCAGGGCCGGCCGAAAATGTTCTACAGCCAGCGTATCCACGACAAGTGTTATCGGCGCCCGCACTTCGACGCCGGCCAGTTCGTCGAAGCCTGGGACGACGAATCGGCGCGCAAGGGTTACTGCCTCTACAAGATGGGCTGCAAGGGCCCGACCACCTACAACGCCTGCTCTACAGTGGGGTGGAACGCCGGCACCAGCTTCCCGATCAAGTCCGGCCACGGCTGCATCGGCTGCTCGGAAGATGGTTTCTGGGACAAGGGTTCGTTCTACGACCGCCTGACCAACATCAACCAGTTTGGCATCGAGGCCAATGCCGACAAGGTGGGTGGTACGGCGGCAGGGGTGGTGGGCGCGGCAGCGGTCGCCCACGCGGCGGTGTCCGCCATCAAGCGTGCCAATCAGAAAAAAGACACCCGTCAAGGTGAATCAGCGCCTGCTGATCACTAAAGCACAACACAAGATAACGAGGAAACACCATGGGTGCATACGAAACGCAAGGTTTCAAGATGGACAACACAGGTCGGCGCATCGTTGTCGATCCGGTCACGCGCATCGAGGGCCACATGCGCTGCGAGGTCAACCTCGACAGCAACAACGTGATTCGCAACGCCGTCTCTACCGGCACGATGTGGCGCGGGCTGGAGGTCATCCTGAAGGGACGCGATCCGCGCGACGCCTGGGCGTTTGTCGAGCGCATCTGCGGCGTGTGCACAGGCACCCATGCGCTGACGTCGGTGCGCACCGTCGAGGACGCGCTGGGCATCAAGATCCCGAAGAACGCGCACCTGCTGCGCGAGCTGTTCGACAAGACGCTGCAGGTGCACGACCACGTGGTGCACTTCTACCACCTGCACGCGCTGGATTGGGTGGACGTGGTGTCGGCGCTCAAGGCCGACCCGAAGAAGACCTCCGAGCTGCAGCAACTGGTCTCGGCCTCGCATCCAATGTCGTCGCCGGGTTACTTCCGCGACATCCAGAACCGGCTGAAGAAGTTTGTCGAGAGCGGCCAGCTCGGGCCCTTCATGAACGGCTACTGGGGCAGCAAAGCCTATGTGCTGCCGGCCGAGGCCAACCTGATGGCCGTGACCCACTACCTGGAAGCGCTGGACCTGCAGAAGGACTGGGTCAAGGTCCACACCATCATCGGCGGCAAAAACCCGCACCCGAACTTCCTGGTCGGCGGCATGCCTTGCGCAATCAACCTCGACGGCAATGGCGCCGCCGGCGCGCCGATCAACATGGAGCGGCTGAGCTTCATCAAGGCTCGCATCGACGAGATGAACACGTTCGTTAAAAACGTGTACCTACCCGACGTGCTGGCCATCGGCACGCTCTACAAGCACGCCGGCTGGCTGCACGGCGGCGGTCTGTCAGCGACCAACGTGATGGACTACGGCGAGTTCTCCAAGGTCAACTACGACAAGAAGACTGACCAACTGCCCGGCGGCGTGATCCTGAACGGCAACTGGAACGAGATCCTGCCGATTGATCCGCGCGACCCGGAGCAGATCCAGGAGTTCGTGACGCACAGCTGGTACAAGTACGGCGACGAGACCAAGGGCCTGCACCCCTGGGACGGCGTGACCGAGCCCAATTACATGCTCGGTGACAAGACCAAGGGCACCCGCACCGACATCAAGGAGATCGACGAGAGCGCCAAGTACTCTTGGATCAAGGCGCCGCGCTGGCGCGGCCACGCGGTGGAGGTCGGGCCTCTTTCGCGCTACATCCTGGCCTATGCCCATGCCAAGAAGGGCAACACCTACGCCAAGCGGGTGCAGGAGCAGGTTGACTTCTCGGCCATGATGATCAACAGCGGCATCCCCAAGGCGCTGGGCCTGCCGGAGACGCAGTTCACCGCGAAGCAGCTTCTGCCCACCACCATCGGCCGCACGCTCGCGCGTTGCCTGGAAGGCCAGTACTGCGCCGAGATGATGGTGGACGACTGGAACGAACTGGTTGCCAACATCAAGGCCGGCGATACTGCGACCGCCAACGTCGAAAAGTGGGACCCGGCAACCTGGCCCAAGGAGGCCAAGGGCGTTGGCACCTGTGCCGCGCCGCGCGGCGCCCTGGCGCACTGGATCAAGATCAAGGACGGCAAGATTGACAACTACCAGTGCGTCGTGCCGACCACCTGGAACGGCAGCCCGCGTGACACCAAGGGGCAGATCGGTGCCTTCGAGGCCGCCCTGATGAACACGCCGATGGTCAATCCCGAGCAGCCGCTGGAGATTCTGCGCACACTGCATTCCTTTGACCCCTGCCTGGCGTGCTCCACCCATGTGATGAGCCCTGATGGCCAGGAGCTCTCCCGCGTCACGGTGCGCTGAGCGCATCGGGTTCAACCCATCCTGTTTTCCACGGAGACACATCATCATGAAAAAAAGCAACTTTCTGCAGTTACTGGCCACCGCGGCGCTGCTGCTGGCCATGACATCGGCGCAGGCGCACACCGGCCACGGCACCGACGGGTTCGCAGCCGGTCTGGCTCATCCTTTCCTGGGACTCGATCACTTGCTCGCCATGGTGGCCGTGGGTATCTGGTCGATGGCGGCGCTGCCCAAGAGCTATCGGCTCGCGGGGCCGACGGTATTCCTCGCCATGCTGCTCGTGGGGGCTGTTGCGGCCCTGACGGGCGTGGTGCTGCCTCAGGTGGAGTCAGGCATTGCTGCCAGTGTCGTCGTGTTGGGCGCCATGCTGCTGATGGCACGTCGTATCGGTGTTGTGGCAGGATTGGCGATGGTGGCGTTAGCCGCTGTGTTCCATGGGTATGCGCATGGTGCCGAATTGACCACCGGTCAATCATTTGCCGCTTATGCGGCTGGCTTCATGCTCGGGTCTGCTGCACTGCATTGCGCCGGTCTTGGCGCAGGTACCATTTTGCAACGTTTGCCAGTGTGGTTCAGCCGCGCCGTCGCTGCGCTAATCGGTGCGTCAGGCCTGGCGATGCTGGTGACGCGTCTGTAAGCAGTGGCATTGAAGCTCTCAAACGGAGAACCATCATGTCTGCAGTTCCCACCTCAATAGGCAAGCCACTCAACCCCAGAGCAACGGGCGAAGCCGCTGCTGACGCGCTTGAAGTCGTCCAGGCCGCATCCATCAAATCGGTCTATGTCTACGAAGCCCCGGTGCGCCTGTGGCACTGGGTTAACGCGCTGGCGATCACGGTCCTCGCCATCACCGGTTACTTCATCGGCTCGCCGTTGCCGACTCAGCCCGGCGAGGCCAGCGCCAACTTCCTGATGGGTTACATCCGGTTCGCACACTTTGCCGCAGGCTATGTGCTGGCGGTGGGGCTGCTCGGTCGTATCTATTGGGCGGTGGTCGGCAATCACCATGCGCGTGAATTGTTCTGGGTGCCGATCTTCCAGCGCGCCTATTGGCACGAACTGTTCAGAATGTTGAAGTGGTACGCCTTTGTTGCGCCGCGACCGGGGCGCTATGTCGGCCACAACCCGCTGGCGCGCTTCGCAATGACCTTTGGCTTCCTGCTGCTCGCGCTGTTCATGATTGTGACCGGCTTCGCGCTCTACGGCGAAGGCTCGCAAATGGGTTCGTGGCAGGAACGGCTGTTCGGCTGGGTGATCCCGCTGATGGGCCAGTCGCAGGATGTTCACACCTGGCACCATCTGGGCATGTGGGGGCTCGTCATATTTGTCATTCTGCACATTTACGCGGCGATCCGCGAAGACATCATGGGCCGATCGAGCATCGTCAGCACCATGATCTCTGGTCACCGTACTTTCAAGGACTGATCTTTGTGAAGACCGCGTGGCGTCAATTGCCGGTAGCAACGGGTGTGCCACCCGGCGTGCCTCCACGCGCGCCCTGGCATCCCGGGCGCTTCTTGAGTCGCAATTATCTGGCGCCGCTGGGTTTGTCCCAGAGCGACGCAGCGCGCCTGCTGGGCGTATCGCGCCGCCGCTTGCACGAACTGGTGCAGGGGCAACGCAGCATGACGCCAGACACCGCCATCCGCTGTGCGCTGGTGTTTCGCTCGGACACCACCTTCTGGCTGGCCCTGCAAGCCGCGTGGGACAGTTTCCATGCGTGGCAGTTGATGCGTTCACAGCCCGGCTGCGCGCCCGGCATTCGCTAACCCCCTGTTGAAGAGAGGAACCCACCATGAGCCCCAATTCGCCTGAAACCGCCTGTCACCAGGGTGGTGACAACCAGGAGACCATTTGTGTACTGGGTATTGGCAACGTGCTGTGGGCTGATGAAGGTTTTGGTGTGCGTTGCATCGAAGCGCTGCAGAGCCGCTATGAATTTGCACCCCAGGTGCAGCTGATTGATGGCGGCACACAAGGCCTGTACCTGATCCAGCACGTGCAGCAGGCATCCCGGCTGCTTATTTTTGATGCCATCGACTACGGCCTGACACCTGGCACCCTGAAAACGGTGGAAGGCGAGGACGTCCCCCGCTTCATGGGCGCCAAAAAAATGAGCCTGCACCAGACTGGCTTTCAGGAAGTGCTCATGCTGGCACAACTGACCGAACAATTCCCGCGCGATGTGCTGCTGATCGGCTGCCAGCCAGAGGAGCTTGACGACTATGGCGGCAGCCTGCGGCCCAAGGTGAGGCATGCCATGGAGGATGCCCTGGCCCTGGGCGTGGATGCCTTGCGCCGCTGGGGTGCCCAGCCCGTGCCACGCACTCGCCCGCTTTCTGAACGCGAGTCGGTCACGTTCTCGCAACTTGAACTGGCGCGCTATGAAGGCCAACGTCCGGCCGAGGTCCTGGCGTGCCGCGTCGGGGACGAACGTTTCTTCCCCTCCTCTGTTCCAACCTGAGGCCGCGCCACCATGTGTATGGGCATCCCGATGCAAGTCATCGCCATCGAGCCGGGTCACGCGCGCTGCGCCGGTCGCGGCGAGATACGCCGGGTGAACACGGCCCTGGTGGGCACGGTGCTGCTCGATGAATGGCTATTGATTTTTATCGACAGTGCGCAGCAGCGCATCAGCTCAGAACGTGCCCAGGAAATCAACGGCACGCTGGACCTGATGGCGGCAGCTCTTCAGGGCGACAGCCTTGATAGGGACGCGGCTTTTTCATTGCCATCCGCCATGAGCCTGGAACAGCTTTTGGCGCTATCCGGTGCGCCGGAACAAAAACCCATGGAGATATCTCTTGAACACTGAAACCATCAATGCTGCTGCAGGCAGCGAAGCCTTTGTCAAACTACCGATTCAGCCGCCCCGGGCTGTCCCCGAAATCCATCCATTGATGCAACGCCTGGTCAGTGTTCATGGTGCCACCTGGGTCGATGAAAAAACCATTGACGCCTGGGCGGCGGAAGGGGGCGACCGCGTGGTGCTGTTCGCAGGCGACCCGGTTCAGTTTCCCGAGGGTCTGGATGTCGCGGCGGTCCTGCCCGAATTGCAGCGTTGTTTCCCAGGCCGCTTCAAGGTTGCGGTGGTGCCGCGCCAGATCGAGCAATCGGTGGCCCTGCGCTATGGATCTCAGCGCTGGCCCACCCTGTTGTTTCTGCGTGACGGCCAGTACGTCACCACACTCAGCGGCATGCACAACTGGGACGACTATGTGCAAGAGATGGCCAAGGCCCTGGCCATGCCGGTTTCCCGCGCACCAACGATTGGTATTCCCGTGGTCAGCGCTGGCGCGTCTGCCGCTTCCTGTCACTGAAAAGGTATGTGTAATGAAAGACTTTCCCATTCCTGTCGTTAGCGTTGGCCCGGGCAGCCAACTTGAGGATGACGTCCTGGACTACATGCCCATGCCGCAGGGCATGGAAACCTTTCGCCCGCCCGTGCTGCCTGAGCCAGAAGAAATTGCGGCGCGCGTCGGTGCGCACCTCGCCCTGCGCGAAGCATTGGCGCTGCTTGACGAGGTGCGCCACGGCGGCCCCAACCGCAGCGTGAATCTGGGCCATTTGTCGCTGCCCGATTTGAAACTGATCAATCAGGTTCTCGGTGAAGGCGAGGTCAGTGCTATTGTCAAAAGCGCGGGGGACGCGCAGGTCGAGTTGAACATCCAGGAGTCGGTGTTTGCCGGCGTCTGGCGCGTCATTCAGTCGGTCAATGGCGCCGTGGTGTCGGACACGCTGGAGCTCGGTGCCGTGCCGGAGGTGCTCAGGACCACCGCCCGGCAAGATGTCCGGCCCACCGTGCCACGCTGGGAAGGTCCGCTGCCACCCAACGTGCAGAACGCGCCCTCCCTGCTGGCCGAGATTGAGGACCAGTGGCGCAGCTGGCGGCCAGGCCAGCCCGCGCACGTGCTGAACCTCACCTTGCTGCCCATGTCGAATGAAGACATCGGATTTCTCGACCACCATCTCGGCACGGGCCGGGTCCTGATTCTCTCGCGCGGCTATGGCAACTGCCGCATCACCAACACCTGCACGCCCAATTGCTGGCGCGTGGTGTATTACAACTCGCAAGACCAGGTGATCCTCAATACCGTTGAGATCACCGGCATCCCTGACGTGACACTGGCCGCGCCGGAAGACCTGAATGACTCCTTTGATCGCCTCAAGGAAGTGCTTGAGTGGGTCGAGCAGGGATGATCTCCTCCAGCGCTCCCCGCTTCGAAGGAAGCTACCTTGGCAACAGTGCCAGGCTGCCTGCGAGCGCGCGACTGGAGTGCAAGATTTGCTGGTGGGTGTACGACCCGGCGCTGGGTGATGCGGTCTGGCAAGTCGCACCCGGCACCCCCTTTTGCGACTTGCCGGCCCATTGGCGCTGTCCAGTCTGCGATGGCGACGCCGAGCAGTTCATGGTGTTGGTGGACTCCGCCTGATTGGGGTTTGCACATGGCCAACTCCATCCCTTCAAGCACGCCTGGCGGTTCGCTGCGCTCGCGCACCGATGCGTTGGTGACCCTGTTTGACGGTGTGGCCCGCACCCGCATGGCCGGCGTGCCGATTTTGAACCCGGCGTTGCGTGTGGAGGCCTTGGGATTTGAATTGTGCGAGGCGACTGCCGCCCCCATACCCGCTGAAACGCCGACCCATACAGAGGCCCAGACGTCGGAGGCGCCAGGTGCTGTAGGGGTGCTCATAACGCCGTGGTTCATGAACCTGGTTTGGTTCCCCCTGGAGCAAAATGATCAAGCCGACAGGGTCGGCCGCAGCCGCTTGCGCCGCGTTGGCGTGGAGTGCTTCGATTTCATCGGCGGTTACGAACCCGGTTTTGGTTGCTACGATGCCTGCTCGCTCTTCTCGCCGATGTTCGAATTCGCCGACCGTGCTGCCGCACGCGCCACGGCCCGCGCTGTGTTGACCACCCTGCGCCAACCCGTTGTTACGGCGCCAGTTGTGGCCCCCGCGCGTACTGCAACGCAGCCTCCACGTCAGGGCAAACCACCAGAACTGGCCGCACGCCGGGCCTTCCTGTTGGGTCGTCGCCCTTCGGCGCAGGGCCCGGTATGAGCCTGCCGGGCTCCGACGATCTGGCTGGGGTGCTGCGTGTGGCGCCGGGTCAGGCACGTCCCCGCAACCTGGTGAGCAGCCGTCGCGACTGGGCGGCTTTGCTCACGCGCGGCGTACCGGCTGCTTCGTTGTCAACCAGGCTGGGTAGCCTTTTTAGCCTGTGTGGTCATGCGCATCGTCTCTGTGCAGACATGGCCGTGACGGCGGCGCTGGGGCGTTCGGCACCCGCCGGGCTGAATGCCGCGCAAGACCTGCAGCAGGAAACCCTGCGCGAGCATGTACGCCGCATCGGCCTGGACTGGCCTGGCCAGCTGGCTTTTGGGTTGGCGTCCGAGCAGACGCGGCAGCAAGCCCATGCCGCCCTGCAGCAGTGCCCGCTGTTTGCTTCTGTTGCGCCGGACCTGTCCGGCGGCCAACACGCTGAACCCTGTCCGGGCCTGCAGCATTGGCTGGGGGCACATCTGCTTGGTTTGCCCGCACAAGAATGGCTGACCCACTGGGATCAAAATCCCGCCGCCTGGCTGCACGCATGGAGCGATGAGGACCCCGGCTGGCTGGCGGGGTTGCTGCGCCAAGCCCGGCCACAGGCTGACAGGGTAGCGCCTGCGGCCCCGTTTTTGCGCGTGCATTCCAGCGAGGCCGGTTTGAGGGTGCTGGCCGACTGCCTGGTTCGCCAGCCCGGTTTTACGCGCCAGCCTCTGTGGCGTGGCCAGTGTGCAGAAACCGGGCCATGGACGCGTCTGCGCCAGGTCACGTCTGAAATGATCAACACGCCGTGGCTGCGCCTGGGTTCCCGTCTGGCAGAGTTGGTGCGGTTGGCGCTGGCGGACGAGGCCGGTCGCACTGGCGCGGCATGGCTGGCCATGGGCAGCATGGCAACGGCCCGGGGCGAGGGCCTGGCCTGGGTCGAAATGGCACGTGGCCTGCTGGTACACCATGTTCAGCTTGACGGGGCCGGGGACGACTCGCGGGTGGCGTCGTGCCATGTGCTGGCACCCACGGAATGGAATTTCCATCCGCAGGGCGCGGTCGCGCAGGCCCTTGAACTCCTGCCGACCACAAGCACGCCAGGGGTTTCCCGTGAGGTCGATCTGCTCTTCAGCGCGTACGATCCCTGTGTGAGACATGAACTCGTAGTGTGGGACGCACCGCTCTCCACAAAGGGAGTTGCCTTGGCGCACGCCCGTGTCGCTGACCCGACGGAGGGTTGCCATGCATGAGGCCAGCCTCGCCGGGGGTATTCTCAAGCTGGTGGAGGACGCGGCACAGCGCGAAGGGTTTCGCCGTGTCACCGTCCTGCGGCTAGAGGCGGGACAACTCGCCGGTGTGGAAGCGCGTGCGCTACGTTTCGCCCTGGAAGCGTTGGCACCCGGGACTTGCCTGCAGCAGGCCCGCTTTGACATTGATGAGCCGCCCGGCCAGGCCTGGTGCCTGCCCTGCAGCGAAACGGTCACGATCCAGCAGCGCGGCGACGCCTGCCCACGCTGTGGACACTACCAGCTGCAAGCCACCGGCGGCACCGAGTTGCGTGTCGTTGATATGCTGGTGGAAGACGACTGACCTGACCCACAAGGAGACAACAACATGTGTGTAGTTTGCGGTTGCGCTGGCACCGGCGCGAAAGACGCTGTGGTGGGAGCACATGACCACCCTCACAGCCATACCCACGGCCCCGAGGGGGATCATTCCCACGCACATGATCAGGTACACGACCACGACCATGTCCACATCGATACCCGCCGTGGTGACTTGCATTTTGACGCCGGCGAGGCACGGGTTTCAGTGCCCGGCATGAGCCAGTCGCGAGCCATCAAACTCGAGACTGATATTCTGGGTGCCAACAACCGCATTGCCAGTCAAAACCGTCGCCATTTTGAGGCGCATGGTGTGACCGCTTTGAATCTGGTGTCCAGCCCCGGATCAGGAAAAACTACCTTGCTGTGCGCCACCATCGAAGCACTGAGGTCCCGTGAACCGGGCTTGCACGTGGCCGTGATCGAAGGAGACCAGCAAACCAGTTTTGACGCCGACCGCATTCGCGCTACCGGCGCACCGGCCGTGCAAATCAACACGGGCAAGGGCTGCCACCTGGATGCCCCCATGGTGGCACAAGCGTTTGCGCAACTGCACCAGCACCACGCGACAGACCACCACGATCACCCGCATGATGACGCGCGCAGTCTGCTCTTCATCGAGAACGTGGGCAATCTGGTGTGCCCCGCTGTCTGGGATCTGGGCGAAGCTGCCAAAGTGGCTATTTTGTCGGTGACCGAAGGCGAGGACAAGCCGCTCAAATACCCCGACATGTTCGCCGCTTCGAAGCTGATGATTCTCAACAAGATCGACCTCCTGCCCCATGTCCAATTCGATGTGCAGCGCTGTATTGAACTCGCGCGCCGCGTCAACCCGACCATCGAAGTACTGAAGCTGTCTGCCACCACCGGTGAGGGCATGGACGCCTGGCTGAACTGGCTTGGGTCTGCCATGGCGCCCGCATGAAACCTGCTGACTTACCCACCGTGCTGGCCTGCGGTGCGTGGCTCAAAAATGCGGCGTGTTTGCTCACGTCAGGCGAACCGGTGTGGTCAGAGTTGCACGGCGATTTGAGCCACCCTGACGCGTGCCGCGCGCTGGAAGCCTCTGCGCGTTCACTGCTGCGTCAGGCGCAGCACCCGGTGACCGCGGTTGCCCATGATCTGCATCCTGATTTTTACAGCTCGCGCCTGGCCATTGAACTGGCGCATGAACTGGGCGTACCGGCCATCGGCGTACAGCACCACCATGCGCATATTGCCGCAGTCATGGCCGAATACGGCGTGCAGGGTCCGGTTGTGGGTCTGGCGCTCGATGGTGTGGGCCTCGGCACTGACGGTACCGCCTGGGGCGGCGAATTGCTGTGGGTAGATCAAAACGACTGGCGGCGCCTGGGCCATCTGTGGCCGCTGGCGCTACCGGGCGGTGACGTGGCGGCACGCGAACCCTGGCGCATGGCTGGCGCAGCGCTACACGCGCTGGACCGCACCTATGAAGTAGGTTCACGATTTTCGCCAGTGGTAGGGAATGCCGCCGCCCACACAGTGCAGCGCATGCTGGAGCGCGGCATCAACTGCCCCGTCACCAGCAGCACCGGGCGCTGGTTTGATGCCGCCGCCGGGGCCTTGGGCCTCAGCGTTCGACAAACCCATGAGGCAGAAGCCGCGATGGCGCTGGAACAACTGGCGCAAGCATGGTTGGGGCAAAACGGCGCACCAGCGGTTGTACATGGCTTGGACATGCACAACACGGAGCAACTCGACATCCGCCTTCTGCTGGCACGACTTTTTGAAACGCCCACCGGTTTGGGTGGCGCGCCCGCTGCTGCGGCCTGGTTTCATCTGGCGCTGGCCGATGCGCTGGCGGACTGGGCTGCATTGGCGGCCGAACAGACGGCCATCCGCACTGTGTGTCTGGGTGGCGGCTGCTTTTTAAACAAGCTGCTCACGAGCCGTATTACGTCCAGCCTGCAACAGCGCGGCCTGCGCGTCCTGCTGCCTCAAGCTCAATCGTGCGGCGATGCGGGGCTGGCACTGGGCCAGGCCTGGGTCGCGGCGCATACGGTTGCGGCCGGTCACCCTACTCACCCTGAACCCGAAAGCCTTTCATGTGTCTAGCCATCCCTGCCAAACTCGTTGAGCTCCTGGCCAACGACCAGGCCATTGTCAACCTGGGCGGTATCCGCAAAGAAATTTCCGTTGCCCTGGTGCCCGGTGTCGCGGTCGGCGACTATGTGATTGTTCACGTCGGCCACGCCATCGGCCTCATAGACCCTGAAGAAGCCGAACGCACGCTAGCCCTGTTTGG
Source organism: uncultured Polaromonas sp. (assembly GCA_964371235.1). Classification (GTDB taxonomy): domain Bacteria; phylum Pseudomonadota; class Gammaproteobacteria; order Burkholderiales; family Burkholderiaceae_C; genus Polaromonas. The sequence goes on along the minus strand of CAYJMW010000003.1, from coordinate 80,330 downwards.
TGAGATGGCGCAGTACGCAGACCAGGCACTGGAGACTGCATCATGAAATACATCGGCGAATTCCGCGATGGCGACCTTGCCCGCAAGATTGCCGAGCGTCTGGCCGCCGAAGTGCAGCCCGGCAGAAACTACAGCTTCATGGAGTTCTGCGGCGGTCACACCCATGCGATTTCGCGCTACGGTGTGGCTGAACTGCTGCCCAAGAACGTGCGCATGGTGCACGGGCCGGGTTGCCCGGTCTGCGTGCTGCCGATTGGCCGAATCGACCTGGCCATCGGGCTGGCGCTGGAGCGCAAGGTCATCGTCTGCACCTATGGTGACACCATGCGCGTACCGGCCTCCAATGGCCTCTCCCTGGTGAAAGCCAAGGCGCGGGGTGGCGATATCCGCATGGTGTATTCCGCCGCCGATGCCTTGACCATTGCCTGCCAGAACCCGGAGCGCGAGGTGGTGTTTTTTGCCATCGGCTTCGAGACCACCACGCCCCCAACCGCTCTGGCGATTCGTGATGCGCAGCGCCAGGGCTTGAAAAATTTCACCGTGTTGAGCTGCCATGTGCTGACGCCCTCGGCCATCACGCACATTCTGGAATCGCCTGAAGTTCGGCAATACGGAACGGTGCCGATTGACGGCTTCATTGGCCCGGCGCATGTGAGCATCATCATCGGCTCCGGGCCCTACGAGCATTTTGCCGAGGAGTACCGCAAACCGGTGGTGATCGCCGGGTTTGAGCCGCTGGATGTGATGCAGGCGGTGCTGATGCTGGTGCGCCAGGTCAACGAGGGACGCGCCGAAGTTGAAAACGAGTTTACCCGTGCCGTCACCCGGGATGGCAACCTGAACGCCCAGGCACTGGTCTCCGAAGTGTTCGAATTGCGCACCAGTTTCGAGTGGCGTGGCCTGGGCGAAGTGCCCTACAGCGCCCTGAAAATCCGCCCCGCCTTTGCCCGGTTCGACGCCGAACGCCGGTTCAGTCTCGACTACCGTCCCGTGGCTGACAACAAGGCTTGCGAGTGCGGCGCCATTTTGCGCGGCGTCAAGAAACCGACCGACTGCAAAATTTTTGGCACGGTATGCACGCCGGAAAATCCGGTGGGCTCGTGCATGGTCTCCAGCGAGGGGGCCTGTGCCGCCCACTATTCCTATGGGCGTTTTCGGGACATTGCCATCGTGGCAGAAACCGCATAGCAACATGGCAAAGAAAAATTACGTCCGCCCGCTTGATTTCAAAAATGGCCGCATCGACATGGGCCACGGCGCGGGCGGACGTGCCGCCGCGCAGTTAATTGAAGAGCTGTTCGTGGCCGCGCTGGACAACCCTTATTTGCGCCAGGGCGACGATAGCGCCTCATTTGCAATACCTGTTGGCGGGCGTATGGTGATGGCGACCGATGGCCACGTGGTGTCGCCCCTGTTTTTCCCGGGGGGTGATATTGGTGCCTTAAGCGTGCATGGCACCCTCAACGACGTGGCCATGTCCGGGGCACAGCCCCTGTACCTGGCGGCCAGCTTCATCATTGAAGAAGGTTTTCCGCTGGCCGAACTCAAGCGCATCGTGGACAGTATGGCGGCGGCCGCGCGGGAAGCCGGCGTGCCGGTCATCACGGGCGACACCAAGGTGGTTGAGCGCGGCAAGGGCGATGGCGTGTTCATCAGTACCACCGGCGTCGGCGTGGTGGCAGCCGGCGTTGACATCGCCGGCGTCAATGCGCGCCCGGGCGATGTTGTGCTGCTGTCGGGCACGATTGGCGACCACGGCGTGGCAATTCTCTCCAAACGCGAGTCGCTGGAGTTCGAGACCACGATCCAGTCCGATACGGCGGCGCTGCACACGCTGGTGGCGGCCATGCTGCAGGCCGCACCCGGCGGCGTGCGTGTGTTGCGCGACCCGACACGCGGTGGCCTGGCCACCACCCTCAACGAAATCGCAGGCCAGTCCGGCGTCGGCATGGTGCTGGAGGAGGCCACCATTCCGGTTCTGCCGCAGGTCGATGCGGCTTGCGAACTGCTGGGCTTGGACCCTCTGTACATCGCCAACGAAGGCAAACTGATTGCAATTTGCCGCCCCGAGAGCGCCGAGGCCTTGTTGCTGGCCATGCGTGCCCACCCGCTGGGGGCACAGGCGGTGCGCATAGGGACGGTGACGGAAGACCCGCACCATTTTGTGCAAATGAACACCCGATTTGGCGGACGCCGCGTGGTGGACTGGCTTAGCGGAGAGCAGTTGCCCCGCATCTGCTGACGCCATGCGCATTCTCTTGCTCTGTCACAGCTTCAACAGCCTGTCGCAACGGCTGTTTGCGACCCTGACAGCACTGGGACACCAGTTGTCGGTGGAACTGGATATTTCGGACTCGGTGACCGAAGAGGCCTGTGCCCTGTTCCAGCCGGAGTTATTGATCGCTCCGTTTCTCAAGCGGCGCATCCCTGAATCGGTCTGGCGCTCGGTGGTGTGCCTGGTGGTGCATCCCGGCCCGCCAGGGGACCGTGGGCCGGCCGCGCTGGACTGGGCCGTGCTGGAGCAGGCGCCGCAATGGGGGGTCACCGTGTTGCAGGCCAATGCCGATTTCGACGCGGGTCCGGTTTGGGCCCACGCCGACTTTGCGATGCGTGCAGCCAGCAAAGGGAGTCTTTACCGGTCGGAAGTTACCCAGGCGGCTGTGGTGGCGGTCCTGCGTGCAGTGGAGCGCTTTGGCGCCAAAGACCCGCTTGTGCCACCGACGGATGCAGATACGGCCAGTCCGGCCCCACCTTGCAGCACCTGGCGGCCATCCATGCCGCAGGCCGCACGCCGCATCGACTGGGCGCACCAGGACACCTCAGAGATACTGGCTCGGCTGCGCAGCGCCGACGGCCAGCCGGGCGTCCAGGACGAGCTGTTTGGCCACCCTTGCCATCTGTTTGACGCACACCCTGCAACCGGGACGGCCCTGCAGGCGCTGGCGGGAGCCGCTGTGGGTACCGTGGTGGCGCAGCGTGATGGTGCACTGCTGCGGCGCACCGTGGATGGCGGCGTCTGGATTGGACAGGTCCGCCTGGCCCGGGCCTGTGGTGACGAGTCGGCCTTCAAACTGCCGACCACTTTGGCATTTGCAGCCGAAGCGGCCACGCTGCCGGTGTGGTCAGTGCCGTTCGAACGTGCGGACGATGAATGGGCCGAGTTGCGTTATTGGGAGCTGGGGCCTGCGGACGCACGGGTGGGCTGTCTGTCTTTTGACTTTTACAACGGCGCCATGTCCACCGGGCAGTGTGTGCGTTTGCTGGCCGCCCTGCGCCAGGTCAAGCAGCGTGACACACGGGTACTGCTGCTGCTTGGCGGGCGCGATTTTTTTAGCAACGGCATCCACCTGAACTGCATCGAGGCCGCAGCACATCGGTCCAACGACAGTGCAGCCGACGAGTCCTGGCGCAACATCAATGCGATGAATGACGTTGCCCAGGAACTCATTGAAACCACAGACCGGATCACGGTGACGGTGCTGCGCGGCAATGCCGGAGCCGGCGGCGCGTTTCTGGCGTTGGCGGCCGACGAGATGTGGGCGAACAAGGGCGCGATACTGAACCCCCACTACCGAAACATGGGCAACCTCTACGGTTCAGAATACTGGACTTATTTGCTTCCCAAACGCGTCGGGTCTGAGCATGCGCGCAAGATCATGACGCAGCGCATGCCACTCTCGGCGGTTGATGCGCAGCGGTTGGGACTGGTGGACCGCTGCCTGGACACCCACCCCGACGCCTTTGAACACGAGGTCATTCAACCTGCACTGGCACTGGCAGTCACCTACAATTTGCCGGATCGAATATTGCAAAAACAGCAGGTCCGCGCTGCTGATGAGGCCACCCGGCCGCTGGCTGACTACCGCAAGGAAGAATTGTCACGCATGTACCGCAATTTTTACGGCTTCGATCCCAGCTACCACGTGGCGCGCTACCACTTTGTGCACAAGCTGCCCCATGCCTGGACCCCACGGCATCTGGCCGTTCACCGCCCATGAACCTGACCGATACCTTGCCGACGGTGCTGGTGGTGGACGACGAAGTGCGTTCGCAAGAGGCCATGCGCCGCACGCTCGACGAAGACTTCACCGTTTACACCGCCAGCGATGCCGACGAGGCCCGTGAGCGGCTGGAGCGTGACGACATCAGTGTGATCCTGTGCGATCAGCGCATGCCCGGGCTGACCGGCGTGCTGTTCCTGAAGGAAGTGCGTGAGCGCTGGCCTGACACGGTGCGTATCGTGATCTCGGGCTACACAGACTCTGAAGACATCATTGCCGGCATCAACGAGGCGGGTATTTACCAATACATCCTCAAGCCCTGGATACCCGACCATCTGCTGGCAACCGTGCGCAACGCGGTTGAGGCGCAATCGCTGCAGCGCGATACCAACCGGCTGCACATCGAGTTGCGCACCAGCACGCCGGTGCTGCGCCAGCGCGCCACGGACAAGCTGACGCGGGCACGCAGCATCTTTGATTTCGACCGCATTGAACGCGCGCCCGGCAGTCCGCTGGACGCCGTCTGCGAAGTGGCGGTGCGCGTTGCGCGCTACGATCTGAGCGTGCTGGTGCTGGGTGAGTCCGGCACCGGCAAAGAACTGCTGGCGCGTGCCGTGCATTACGCCAGCCCGCGCGCGGGTGGCGCCTTCGTGGTGGAAAACTGCGCCGCCATTCCCGACACACTGCTTGAGTCCGAACTGTTCGGCCACAAGCGTGGCGCGTTCACCGGGGCCTATGAAGACCACCCCGGCTTGTTCCAGCGGGCCAACGGTGGCACGGTGTTTCTCGACGAAATCGGCGAAACATCGCCTGCGTTCCAGGTTCGGCTGCTGCGCGTGCTGCAGGAACGGGAAGTTCGCCCGGTCGGGGCGGCACACTCGGTGCCGGTGGACGTGCGAGTGATAGCGGCAACCCACCGTGACCTGGAACAACGCGTGCGTGAAGGGCTGTTTCGTGAGGACCTGTACTACCGCATCGCCGGCGTCTCGATCACGGTGCCGCCGTTGCGAGAACGTGCGGGCGACATCGCACCAATTGCGCGGCGTCTGGTGAATGAAGTCGGTGCCGAGCTCGGTCGGCCAGCGGCCACACTCAGCGATGAGGCGCTGGCCTGCCTGATGGGCTACCCCTGGCCTGGCAATATTCGCGAGTTGCGCAATGAGATTGCGCGCGCCATCGCGCTCAGCGACGGCGATGTAGTCGCCGCCCCCTCTTTCTCAGTGCGTGTGCTGCACGGCCAGGCTGGCCTGGCGACCGCCAGCCAGGCGGGGGCTCACGCTGCGGCCCTGCCGCGCAGTGGCACCTTGAGTGAGCGGCTCGATGCCATCGAAGCCATGGTGCTGCGCGAAACCCTGCTGCGCCACCGCTGGAACAAAACACGCGCCGCCACCGAGCTGGGCTTGTCGCGGGTCGGTTTGCGGGGCAAGATGGCCCGCTTCGGACTGGAGGGCTAGGCATGGCAAATTCGGTCCAAGCCGGCCCGGCCTTCAATGTGCTGTGGCTGCAATCGGGCGGCTGTGGCGGCTGCAGCATGTCACTGCTGTGTGCTGACACCACCGATTTTCATCGCCAATTGCGCGACGCCGGCATTCACCTGATGTGGCACCCGTCCCTCTCGCTCGAAAGCGGCCACGAGCTGATCGCCATGCTGGAGGACATCGTGGCTGGGCGCTTGCGGCTCGATGCCCTGTGTATTGAAGGTTCACTGCTGCGCGGACCGCAGGGCAGCGGACGCTTCCATGTATTGGCGGGCACCGGCCTTCCGATGATCCACTGGGTCACGCGGCTGGCAGCGCAGGCGCACCATGTGGTGGCGGTAGGCAGTTGCGCGGCCTGGGGCGGCGTGACCGCAGGCGGCACCAACCCCACCGATGCCTGTGGCCTGCAGTATGAGGATGACCGCCCGGGCGGCCTGCTGGGGGCCGAGTTCCGCTCGACCAGCGGCTTGCCGGTGATCAACATCGCGGGTTGCCCCACGCACCCCAACTGGGTGATCGACAGCCTGATGGCATTGGCCGCCGAAACCTTCGGCGCTGGCGATCTTGACACGCTTGGTCGCCCGCGTTTTTACGCCGACCAGCTGGTGCACCACGGCTGCACGCGCAATGAGTACTACGAGTACAAGGCCAGCGCCCAAAAACCGTCTGATCTGGGCTGTCTGATGGAGCACATGGGTTGCAAAGGCACTCAGGTGCACGCCGACTGCAATATCCGGCTGTGGAACGGCGAGGGCTCCTGCACGCGCGGCGGTTATGCCTGCATCGCCTGCACCGAGCCGGGTTTTCAGGAGCCGGGCCATCCTTTCCATGAAACACCCAAGTTCGCCGGTATTCCGATTGGCCTGCCCACCGACATGCCCAAGGCCTGGTTTGTGGCCCTGGCCTCGCTGTCCAAATCCGCCACGCCCCGGCGCGTCAAGCTCAACGCCGTGGCCGACCACCTGGTGGTGGCGCCCGTGGCCCGCAAAACCCGATTGAAATGAGCAAGTTGCCATGACCCGCCTGCTCGTCGGCCCGTTCAACCGTGTCGAGGGCGACCTCGAAGTCACCCTCGATATCGAAGAGGGGCGGGTCACTTCGGCCCACGTGAATGCACCGATGTACCGGGGTTTCGAGCAGATACTGCAAGGCAAGAACCCACATGATGCGTTGGTGTATGTGCCGCGCATCTGTGGCATCTGCTCGGTGTCCCAGTCGGTGGCTTGCGCGCGGGCACTGGCCAGCCTGGGCGGCATCGAGATGCCGCCCAACGGCCAGCACGTCACCAACGTGATTCTGGCCACCGAAAACCTGGCCGACCACCTCACGCATTTCTACCTGTTTTTCATGCCCGACTTCACGCGGCCGGTGTATGCGCACCAGCCCTGGCATACCGAGGCGGTGCACCGTTTTGCCACGCAGACCGGTGAGCACACGCGCGCGGCAATAGCGGCACGCCAGCGCTGGCTCACGCTGCTTGGCACGCTGGCGGGCAAGTGGCCCCATACCCAGAGCATCGAGCCCGGCGGCTCGTCGCGCCCCGTTGAGGTGGCCGAGCGTATCCGCCTGCTGGCCAAAGTGCGCGAATTCCGGGACTTTCTGGAACGCCATCTGTTCGCGGCACCACTCGAACAAATCACGGCTTTGGACAGCGAAGAAGCGCTGTGGGCCTGGCATGCGCAAGATCCCTGGCGCGGCGATTTCCGCCTTTTTTTAAGCATGGTGCAAGACGCGGCACTGACCGGCCTGGGATCGGGACCGGGCCGCTACCTCAGCTATGGCGCTTATCCGCAGCCGCAAGGTGGCTTCGAATTTGGCGATGGCGTCTGGCACGCGAACACCGGCGCGCTGGGGCCACTGGACGAGCGAGGCATCCGTGAAGACGCCACCTACGCCTGGCTGTCCGATAGCGCTGGGCCACGGCACCCCATCGAAGGCATCACGCGGCCTGATGCCAACAAGGCCAATGCCTACACCTGGAACAAGGCGCCGCGCCTGGCCGGCGAGGTGGTTGAGACCGGCGCGATTGCGCGGCAACTGGCCGCGGCGAATCCACTGGTGCTTGACGCCGTGGGCCGCCATGGCGGCACCGTTTACACGCGGGTGCTGTCGCGCCTGCTGGAGCTCGCGCGCGTGGTGCCGATGATGGAACGCTGGCTGCAGCAACTACAGCACAACGAGGCCTACTGCGTACCCACGCCGGTTTTCACCGAAGGTGTGGGCGTGGGCTTGAGCGAGGCGGCGCGCGGCAGCCTGGGCCACTGGGTGGTGGCCAGTCGGGGCCGCATTGTCAATTACCAGATCGTGGCGCCCACGACGTGGAATTTTTCACCGCGCGACGCCGCCGGCACGCCCGGCGCGCTGGAGCGGGCGCTGGTTGGCGCGCCGGTACAGGACGGGGAAAGCACTCCGGTGGCGGTGCAGCACATCGTGCGCTCGTTCGACCCCTGCATGGTTTGCACCGTGCATTGACGAAAAGGCTTTTACACACCATGGTTCAATCCTCGCCGCCAGCCACCCCATCCCCTCGCCTGCAGGGCCTGGGAAGCCTGATGCCGCGCGAACCCATGGAAGGCGTGGACGAGTCCACCTGGATGGATGTGATCCAGAAGATGGACGAGGTGTATTCCCAGTTGATTCACGACGAGATCGAGCTGGAGAAGAAAAACACCGAGCTGGAGCAATCGCAGCAATTCATCTTCAGCGTGCTCTCGGCCATGTCGGATGTGCTGCTGGTGTGCAATGAACGCGGTGTGATCGAGGAAACCAATGCCGCACTGTGCGAACTGGTAGGCCGCAGCGACGCCGAGCTGCGCGGCACCTCGATTTATGACCTGCTGGCCGATGCCCAGAGTGCGGACAGTGCGCGCGCTGTACTGGGCAACACCGACCCGTCGCGCCGCGGCGAGGGGCTGGAGCTCAACCTGCTCAATGCCCGGCAACAGAGTGTGCCGGTGGATGCCAACTGCACGCCACGCGTGACCGCCAGCGGGCGTCGGGTTGGCACCGTGTTCGTGGCCCGCCCCACGGCAGAGATCAAGCGGGCGTATCATGAATTGCGTGCCGCTCACGAAGCACTCAAACGCGCGCAGCAACAACTGCTGCATTCAGAAAAAATGGCCTCGCTGGGCCGCCTGGTGGCTGGCGTGGCGCACGAACTGAATAACCCCATCAGCTTTGTGCTGGGCAATGTGCATGCACTGCGCCGCTACTGTGATCGCCTGTGCCTTTATCTGGCGGCCGTGCATGCTGGCCAGCCGGCCGGGCAGCTTGATGCGCTGCGCGGCAAGTTGCGCATCGAGCACCTGCTGGGCGACCTGCCCTTGCTGATCGAAGGCACGCTCGAAGGCGCGCAACGCACGGCGGACATCGTCAATGGCCTCAAGCGTTTCTCCGCCATGGACCCGGAGGCGCGCACGCCGGTCAACCTGAATGAGGTGATTGAACGCGCCATCCACTGGGTGCGCAAGGGCGCTGCTCCCAGCTTCGAGGTGCATTGGCAACCGGGTGCGCCCGGCACCGTGACGGGCAGCGCAGGCCAGTTGCAGCAGGTGCTGATGAACCTGCTGCAAAACGCGCTGGACGCGGCCATCGGCATCGGTCGGGTGCACCCGGTGGTGTGGATCGACATTGACGTGAACAGCACGCGCCTGCAGTTGCGCCTGCGTGACAACGGACCCGGGATTGCGCCGGAACACCTGTCGCACATCTTCGATCCGTTTTTCACCACCAAGCCGGTGGGCAAGGGCACCGGCCTGGGCTTGTCAATCAGCTACGGCATTGTGGAGCAGCATGGTGGCACTTTGAGCGTGCGCAACCATCCTGACGGGGGGGCGGAGTTCTTGTTGGAGCTGCCGCTGGCGGGAAGACCTCCAGAGCCAGTGCACGCGAGTCCGACGCCCTGATCTGGTGGCCCCAACGGCTCAGGCAATAAATTTCGCAAGCACATTTGCTATTTATATTATAGCTACATGTGCTTATTTTACGTGGGCTACAGCCTGAATTCGCTTCAAGTTTTCACATTCAGTCCGGGCTCGCTGGGCGGCGCACTGGCGAGCGGTGCAACAGCGAGTGGCCAGATACGGGCACAGGCGGCGCCGCGCCGCGCTCGGCCAGCGCATGCCAGCCGGATGAAGGTCCAGCGCTCGCATCCATGAGAGCTCACACCAGCGCAGCTGCGTGGCTGTAGCACTTTTTCGGACAAATCTTGGCGCAGGCCGTGCAGCCGATGCACAGCTCCTGGTGCGCAATCGTCATGATTTTCTTTTCGTATTCCTCATCGTCATCGTCATCGTCATCGTCATCGTCATCGTCATCGTCATCGTCATCGTCGTCCACGCGAATGCGCTCGCCATCCTCATTCAGGCCAACGAGTTCGAGCACGCCACGCGGGCAGACCTTGAAGCAGCGGCCGCAGCCGATGCATTTCTCCTCGTCCAGGGCCGCCACAAATGTCGGTGTCCAGGTGGCGCCGCTGGGCAGGGTAACGTTAAAGGTGTTGCTCATGACTTTTCCTAATCAGTTGAGGACAGCGCTGGCTCGGCTATCGCGTAGCTGTGGTCTGTCCCGCAAAACCTCAGGCCGCAGCCGCCGCAGCTTTGCGCGCGTCCATCAACATGGCGTGGGCTTCGTGACAACGCTGGGCGATTTCCATAATCTTTTCCCAGTTGGTCGGCAGTTCCTCCGACAGGTCATGCAGGTCCATCTTGGCCTGCGTGGCCCGCGCATTAAGCTTCTTCAGACGCGTTTTCAGTTCGTCGGCATCGGTACTCATGGTCAAGCTCCGTATTGCGCAACCGCCGGATAGGTTCGAATCATGCCAACCGCTTCGTCAAAGAACCTGCCCCCCGCTTCGGCCAGCTTGGCCAGCGAAGAGAAACCAAAGCGGTGCACGTCGCGGAGCTGCTTGTTGACCACGACCAGCCGGCCCGCGATCAAGACCATGCGGCCGAAACCTTCGTGGCTCATCTTCATCATCGGCGACACCATCTGACCGGTCTCGCGCTCGATGGCGACGGCAATCGCGTTGTAGAAAATCTCCAGATGCCACAGGGTCTCGGGGTCCGGATCGCCCAGAATCGGCAAGGCACGCCGCTCCTCGGCCGTGTGGATATAGGGTTTCAACAATTCCAGGTCGGTTTTACCTTCCCAAGTGCCATGGATGTCCTGCGCACGCAGTTGTTTAACCAATTGCTGCACAAAAGGCAAGGCCATCAAGGTTTCGTCGCTGGCGGGTGCTTCAACAACGCTTGTTTCTTCAGTCATGGGGTTACCTCATCATCTTCAAAGTTGAAAGAACGTTCACCGTCCTTGGCCAGCGCCTTGCGCAGCCAGGGTGGTGGCGTGCCCTGCAGCACAACTTGTAGTTTGTCCAGGATCTCCGCAATCGACTCGGGTTGCGGCACCTTGATGGGATGGATCTTCATGGCCACCACGCGCGCCGCGCCGGAGCCGCCGATGGCCGCGACGTAGAGGATGGCGACGTCCTTGATCGCTTCCAGCTTGGGGGCCAGCTTGTCCTCGTCGCCGTCTTCTTCCAGCTTGTCGCCGAAATCGAAGCTCTCGATAAAGCGGTGCCCCTCGGGCGACACGTCATAAACAACGATGCTCTTGGCCCAGCCGAAGTGCGCGTCAACGCGCTCTTTGTCCTGGGTGGCGAAGGCAATTTTCATAAGGCACTCCTGGGTTGAAGTTGAGTCAGGCACTGGCCGTGGCCAGGTTCGTGGGGGTGATGGTTGAATCGGCAATTGGCTCGCCGGTCGCCGCGTGCAGCGCTTCTGGCGTCAGCGGCCAGTCGCCTGGATGGTGATGCTCAATCTGGTCGAGCATGAGGTTGGCGATCTCGAAGATCAGGTCCATGGTGCCGCGGTAGCCCACCATGCGGCGGTGCGCGTTGCCGATGCGGTCGAATACCGGAAAGCCGATCCGCAGCAACGGTTTTTTCAGACGCTGCGCCGCCTGGCGACCATGCGAATGCGTGATCAGCAGGTCGCAGTCGGCAGCACCGTGCTCCAGGTCTTCCAGGTCGCCCAGCACCACCTGTTCGGCCGGCAGCAGGGCGTGCGCTGGGGATTTGGTGGTGCTGATGCAGCAGCGCAACTCGGCCCCCATCTCATGCAACAGACTGCCCACCGCCAGCAGCAAGTCGGGCTCGGCACCAATGGCGACCTTGACGCCGCCGGTGTAGAAGTGGCCGTCCAGCATGGCATCGAGCAACTGGCTGCGCTGGCGCCGGTATTTGGCCGGCACCGGTCGGCCGGAGAGCTGCGCCAGACGCTGCAGCAGGCGGTCATTCACCTCCAGCCCGGTCAGGCGCTCGAACACCTCCAGCGGCGTGCCGGCAATCGTCTGCAGCGCCTCGGCGCCCTCGCGCGTCTGCTCGCCCACGCCAATCGTGAAGGCCGAGGCGCCCGCAGCGCGAATCTGCGCCAGGGTGGTGCCGCCCAGCGTGGTGCCGCGCCAGTCGGGCGGAATGTGACCGTCCAGCGAGCCGGAGATATCGGGCAGCACAATGACCGAAAGGCCGAAGGCTTCGATGATCTCGCGCAGTTCGTCGATGTCGCTCGGCGACAGATGGCTGCCGGGCAGCAAGGTAATCTGATCGGCCTTCACCGGCAGCGGTTTCACCAGCGCCCGCACGATGGTGGTGATGGCATGTTTGTAGCCATCTTCGAAGGCGCCCACATAGTCGGGTGTCGAGACGTAGACGATCTCGGTGTCAGCCAGTTCCGGCTTGCGCTTGCGCGCCGTGACCAGGTAGCCGTCCACATCGTCGCCCTTGGTTTCGGTCAGACCGGTGGAGCAGATGGCGATGATCTTGGGCGCGGCGCGCTTGCGGATATTGAGCAGCGCGGCTTCGATGTTGTCGTAACCGCCGAGGATGGACGTGACCTCGTTCATGGCCGTGGTCTGCAGCGGAATCGCTTCCTTGAAGTGGCGCACCAGCAGCACCAGTCCGAACGAGGTGCAGCCCTGCGAGCCGTGCATCACCGGCATGCAGGCGTCCAACCCCAGAAACGCGAAACTCGCGCCCAGCGGCTGGCTCATCTTGAGCGGATTGACCGTACAGGCTTTTTTGGATTCGACGACGCTGGCCATGTTGGATTGCTCTCGGTGCTTGTTGCGTTCAGGCCGGAACTTCTTCGGGCTCCAGGCCCATGGCCTTGGCCGCGATGTCCGCCAGAAAACCCATGGCCGCTCCGCTAGGCGTCACCGCCCCCAGGGTTTCGCCATCGTCACCCCAGGGCGCCGGAATGCGCACCTGCTGCCAGACCGGGTTGTAGATGGCACGGTCAATTTCGCGCACCAGCTCGACCATGCCTTCGTAGCCGCCGTAGGGGTGGTAGCGCTCCTGGTTGATGTCGAGCCAGGGCATGCGGGCTTTGAGCGCCACAAACTGCGAGCGGCCACCGGACAGCATGATGTCGGCGCGGGCGTCGCGCAGCATGTTGTACATCTCGCGCGGTGTCATATCGTCGATCATGTGGGCGTCGTCGCCCATGATCTGCTTGATCTTTTCCTTGTCTTCGCGGGTAGACTTCTTGACGCTGGTACCGGCAATCTCCAGGCCCGCCTCCTGCAGCGCGGCGACCACCGACCACGACTTGACGCCGCCGGTGATCAGCAGCGCGCGCTTGCCTGTCAGACGTTGCTTGTAGTGCGCGATGCGTTTCCAGGCGCGTGCTTCCTCGACCTCGATCAGGCGCTCGGTGCGCTCCAGCAGATCGTCGGGCGCGCCTTGCTGCACCAGCAGCCTGGCGATCTGGCGCAAGGTGTCGCTCATGTCACCAATGCCGTAGAACGAGCCTTCGAAGTACGGAATGCCCCAGCGCTGCTCCATCTTGGTCGCGATGTTGATCATCGACTTGGAACAGACCATCATGTTCACCCTGGCCCGGTGCGCGCCGGCGATTTCGTTGTAGCGGCCGTCGCCCGAGATGCATGACAGGATGCGGATGCCCAGGGCATCGAGCAGCGGCTTGACCTGCCACAGCTCGCCGACCAGGTTGTACTCGCCGATGATGTTGATGTCGTAAGGCGTGGTGAACTCCGGCTCCACCGTACCAATCACATAGTCCAGCAGGGCCTCGGCGCCGAGTTTGTTGCCCAGATTCTTGGGACCTGCAAAACCGGGCGCGTTGACCGGGATGATCGGTTTGCCAAACTTCTCGCTGGCGCGCTGGCACACCGCTTCGATGTCGTCACCGACCAATGCGGTGACGCAGGTCTGGTACACGAAGACCGCGGGCGGGTCGTATTTTTCGACGATCTCGCGGATCGATTTAAACAGGCGCTTCTCACCGCCGTAGATGACGTCGAGCTCGTTGATGTCGGTGGTGAAGCCGGTACGGTAGATTTGCGGGCCGGACGAGGCGCTGTGCCGGTTGTCCCACGAATTGCCCTCGCAGGCGATCGGCCCATGCACCAGGTGCGCCACGTCCACCACCGGCTGCAGCGCGATCTTGGCACCGTCGAAGGCGCAGCCGCCGGCTGCGGCGCCGGGGTTGAGCTGCTTGGTGCAGCCCTTCTTGCGCTCCTTTTCACTCTTGCCCTGGTTTTTGTCACAGCCAGGTTCTTCGAACACTTCGGCGATCTTGGCCTTGAGCGAGACTGACATGGAAGACTCCTGACATGGTGGGTAGTCCTCTTGTTGCATTTTTGGTGCCAGGGTAAAAACAGCCTTGTAAAGGTGTTTTGACCGGGCTTTGCAGCGCCAGACGCTACGCTCTGGCAGGTTTGGAGGAATCGCGACAAGCGGTTTGCGACAGAACGGTTTATGCAGGGCCTTCGGGTGCCCCATTGGAGCCTGCATTGACCCTTTGTCAAGGGCGCCATGCCGCCCAGCAAGCGCCCCTCGTCAGCATTTTATTGCTATAAATTTAATAGCATAATACGCATATTCGACGTGGGCTGGAGACCTAAAAGTCTTGTAACGATGCCTGGAGCTGCGGACGCAGTGGCCGGATGCGGCTCATCGCCACCCGAGAGCCCAGGCGGCTTGGCAGGTCAATGGCGGGAGAACAGATCGCGCAGCTTGCACAGGGTGGTGGTGATGTCGAAGCGGGTATCGGCCAGTGCTTCACCGGCCATGACTTTCTTCAGTGCCATGAACGGATCGGCCTCGCCGGTCAGCAGTACCTGCGCGCCCCATTTCTCCATGTGGCGGATATAGCCGTCGCCAGCGCTGGCGGCGATCATGATCTCGACGCCATGAAGTGGATGGGGGCCGCCCTCCTGAAAATGGTGCGGCAATTGTTCTCTGGTGAGCAGGACACGCTGGGGATCGGGTAGCGGCGCTCCCGGCTGGCAGTCGAATACCAGCCAGTCCCTGGTCTGGCCGGCGTGTCCGCAAACTTGCGGTCCAGTTATCCTTTGTGGCGACAGCAATTTTCATTTTTCAGGTGTCAAGCGATACAGATCAAACATCCGTTGGCAGCCTGGCGCCGCTCAAGTGCAACTGCATCCAGCGCTGCAGCTCGGCAACGTGCTGGGCTTCTTCCGCTACGAATTCCTTGGCCAATACCCGGATTTCCGGATCACTGGTGGTCTGCATGATCTGCGTGTAATAGTCGAGACCGGCAGTCTCGGCATCCAGCGCCACCTGCAGCGCCTGTTCACGCCCGATGAAGGGGTCGGCAGCCCAGATCGCCGCCGCTTCCGGGCTCTCGATGTCGGGCCAGTGGTAGTCGTTCACCGTCATTTCAGGCAAGGTGCGAAAGCCCGCGCGTTCGCGCGCGTCGTTCAGATGCAGCAGTGAATAGTCGGCCAGACGACGAAATAGACGACCCGCCTCGCGGTTGCCGGCCGTGCTCATGGCATCGGCGAGCTGGCCGAAACGCCGTGCGGACTCGCTCTCGAGCTGAATGGTGTGGGCCAAAAATTCTTCAACGGTTCCCATGGGTTCCTTTTGTCTTCAGTTGTCGTCCGCCAGCACCTCCAGCGCCACCAGTTGCTCGTAGATCGCGCGCCGCGCACGCCAGAGCGCCTTGCCCGCGATGCGCGGGTCGCCGCCTTCGAAGGCCGCAACTGCTTCAGTCTCATCCCAATAGACACAGCGTTCACCTTGGGGGGTGGCCAGCGTTTCCATCTTGCGGACAAAATCTTCCTTGTCATAGGCAAACCAGGCGCGCGGATGGCCTTGACAGGGGAGTTCAACAACATAGATCACGGCAAGCTCCCAGTTGCGGGTTTCAGATTTATTCCACGCCTTCGGCAGTGGCCTTCGCCCACACCGCATGGCGCAGGCGCTGCGTGATTCCGGCCGGACTCGCGTCAAAAATCCGTTGCGCAGCCGACAATGCGTTTTGCGCCATGGCGGCTTCCGCCAGAGTGAACGGCAAGCGGCCTGCAGCATGGGTAGCGCCCGGGACTGCCGTGGTGATGGCCTGCCGGTTCGGATGCTCTTCCATCGGTATCAGGCTATCCGCCTCGCGCACGCCGCTTAGGCACACCCAGCCATCAATCACCTCAACCTTGCGACCGTCAAGGGTGGTCTTGATGTAGGTGGTGACCGGGGCCCCATCGTTCTTCGTGTGCGTAGCGCCAGAAGTTTCATCGACCATGAGCTACTCCAGCAAGGTGAAGAGTGGATAACGACAAACAGGGCCGGGGTTGTGAAGCCCCGACCCTGCCGGCAGGTTAACGAATGATGTCGTAGCTGTAATCAGTCTTCGCGATACCCATGGTGTTGGCGTCCAGCGCTTCGAAGAACTCATCAAGCAACATCACCAGAACGCGCATGGCACCGTCATAGCCCCAGGTGGGGTAACGATGGTAGTGGTGGCGGTCAAAGATCGGGAACACCATGCGCACCAGCGGCGTCTTGGTGTCGCGCTCCAGGAACTTGCCATAAGTGTTGCCGATCATGAAGTCCACGGGCTCCGTGAACAGCAGCGAGCGCAAGTGCCACAGGTCACGTTTCGGATACACCTTGCAGCCGGCGCCGTAGGGTGACGAGTCAAACAGTGCTTGCACCTTGATCTCCCACTCCTTGCCGCCATTGGTGGCCAGGACGTGTGCTGGTTCGGCCCCCAGCTCCAGCAAGAATGCGGCATAGCCCAGCATCTGGTCCGGATCGCCATACAGCGCGTAGCGCTTGCCATGCAAGTGGGCTTGGCTGTCGGCCATGGCATCGACCAATTCGCCGCGCTCTTTTTCCAGTTGCGCGGGAATCGGCTTGCCGGTCAGGCGCGAGATTTCCATCAGGAACTGGTCGGTGCCGGCCACGCCCACGGGCGCATTGAGCACGACGACTTCCTGGCCATGTTCACGGATGAACTTGGTGGTTTTCTCGCAGCAATACTCCTGGAACACGATGGTGGCTTTGGCATGCAGTGCCGCAATCACTTCTTCCTTGGTGGTGCCGCCTGCGTACATGCGGAACTCGCCGTCAGTCGGTGTGTTCCAGTTGCCGGAGGGGTCGCAAATGATGTTCACCTTGACGCCGAACAGATCGAAAATCCGGCGGATTTCCTTCATGTTGCCCACCACAAAGCCATCAAAGCCGCCGATGAAGTTGATGCTGTCGTCAGCGACGCGCACCAGGGGTTCGGTGGTCTTGGCCTTGCCGTCCCAGAAGTGACGCAGCACACCCATCAGCGCATTGTCGTAGCCGGTAATGTGGCTGCCAACAAACGCCGGTGTATGGGCGAACGGCACGTCGAATTCTTCAGGAATGCTGCCCTTTTGCTTGCTGGTCTTGATGAAGGCGTCCACGTCGTCACCGATGACTTCCGCCATGCAGGTGGTCGACACCGCGATCATGTCGGGCTTGTACAGGCTGTAGGCATTGGCCAGGCCGTCCACCATGTTGTTCAGGCCACCGAACACGGCCGCATCTTCTGTCATGGAGGAGCTGACGCAAGAGGTCGGCTCCTTGAAATGGCGCGAGAAATGTGAACGGTAGTAGGCGACGCAGCCCTGGCTGCCGTGCACGAAGCTCAGCGTCCTGGCGAAGCCATTGGCGACAAAGACGGCGCCCAGTGGCTGGCAAGCCTTGGCCGGATTCACGGTCAATGAGTCACGGGCGAAGTTCTTCTGCTTGTAGTCTTCGGTCTTGGTCCATTCGACGATCGATTTGATCGTGTCGTCGGAATGGTTGAACTCGAACTCTTTCTTTTTACTGAGAAGTTCCTGGTACTCGGGTTCACGGAACAGGAGTTCGTGGTCGATGATTTTTTCAGCTATTTGAGGCATGATCTTTCTCCGTTTGATGTGTGGCAGGTCAGGTCTTCCAGGGTGCCTTGGTCAGGCCCCAGATCGGGCTGGAAATGGCCATGTCCATGTCACGGGCGAAGATGGCAAAACCGTCGTAACCGTGGTACGGACCGGAGTAGTCCCAGCTGTGCATCTGGCGGAAAGGTACGCCCATCTTCTGGAACACGTACTTTTCCTTGATGCCGGAACCAACCAGATCCGGCTTGATCTTGTCGACGAAGTGCTCGAACTCGAAGCCCGTCACGTCGTCATAGATCAGCGTGGCGTCCTTGATGTAGTGGGTGGTGCGCTGGTAGTCGTCGTTATGGCCGAACTCGTAGCCCGTGCCGATCACTTCCATGCCGAGGTCTTCGTAGGCGCCGATCACGTGACGGGGACGCAGGCCACCGATGTACAGCATGACGGTTTTGCCCTGCAGACGCGGCTTGAACTTGTCAACCACGGCCTGCATCAGCGGCTTGTACTTGGCAATCACCACTTCCGCTTTGGCCTTGATGGCGTCATCGAAGTGGCCGGCGATCTCGCGCAGGCTCTTCTCGATCATGGTCGGGCCGAAGAAGTTGTATTCCACCCATGGAATACCATATTTTTCTTCCATGTGCCGGCTGATGTAGTTCATCGAACGGTAGCAGTGCAGCACATTGAGTTTGGCCTTGGGCGTGTTCTCGATCTCGGCGATAGTGCCGTCACCGGACCACTGGGAAATGACGCGCAAACCCATCTCTTCGAGCAAGATGCGGCTGGACCAGGCGTCGCCACCGATGTTGTAGTCACCGATGATGGCCACGTCGTAGGGGGTCGAGACAAATGTGGGGTGCTTGTCGGCCTCGACCTTGTCGAACACCCAATCGCGGATGGCGTCATTGGCCAGGTGGTGACCGAGTGACTGGCTCACGCCGCGGAAACCTTCGCAGCGCACCGGCACGATGGTCTTGCCTTCGTATTCCTTGCTTTTCTTTTTCGACACCGCTTCGATGTCGTCACCGATCAGGCCGATCGGGCATTCGGACTGGATCGAGATGCCCTTGTTCAGGGGGAACAGTTCCTGGATCTCGTCGATGATCTTGTCGAGCTTCTTGTCGCCACCGAAGACGATGTCCTTCTCCTGGAAATCGGAGGTGAACTGCATCGTGACAAAGGTGTCGATGCCGGTGGTGCCGATGTAATAGTTACGGCGCGCGGCCCACGAGTATTGTCCGCAGCCGACCGGGCCGTGGCTGATGTGGACCATGTCCTTGATCGGGCCCCACACCACGCCTTTGGAGCCGGCGTAGGCGCAACCGCGAATTGTCATTACGCCAGGCAACGACTTGATATTGGACTTGACGCCGCAATCGGGCTTGCCTTCTTCGAACGTGCCCAGGTGCTTGGCGCGCCGCTTGGCCATCTTTTCGGGATAAGCCTTCAGCACTTCATCAATCAGGGCCTTGTTCGCGGCCTTGCGCTCTTCAACGGTGGCAGTCATGGGGGAACTCCGTTAGTTAATAGTTTTCATCTGGCACGAGACCCGGTCCGGTTCGTGTTGCGGCGAACCGGACAGGACTCGGCCTCTTACGCGGCGGCCAACTGGGCAGCGGCCAGTTCTGCTGCCGACTTGCCGACCAGCGTTTCGTCGATCGTGTCCATGATCCCGAACTCCATCAGCATGTCTTCGAGCTGATCCATCGTGATCGGGGTCGGAATGGTGCCGTTGCCCGCGTTGTCGTGGATCTTGCTGGCGAGCGTGCGGTATTCGCCGGCCTGCTTGGAGTCGGGGGCATACTCGATCACCGTCATGCGGCGCAACTCTGCGTGCTGCACGACGTTGTCGCGAGGAATGAAGTGAATCAACTTGGTACCGAGCATCTTGGCCAGTGCATCGGCCAGTTCCAGCTCCTTGTCGGTCTGGCGCTCGTTGCACACCAGGCCACCCAGGCGCACGCCACCGGAGTTCGCGTATTTCAGGACACCCTTGGAGATGTTGTTGGCCGCGTACATGGCCATCATTTCGCCGGACATCACAATGTAGATTTCCTGCGCCTTGTTCTCGCGAATCGGCATGGCGAAACCGCCACACACCACGTCGCCCAGCACGTCGTAGGACACATAGTCCATGCCGTCATAGGCGCCGTTTTCCTCGAGAAAATTGATCGAGGTGATGACACCGCGGCCAGCACAGCCGACTCCCGGCTCCGGGCCGCCGGACTCGACGCAGCGGATGTTCTTGTAGCCCACTTTCATCACGTCGTCGAGCTCCAGGTCCTCCACCGAGCCTGATTCAGCCGCAAGTGACAGGATGGTATCCTGCGCCTTGGCGTGCAAAATCAGACGCGTTGAATCAGCCTTGGGGTCGCAGCCGACGATCAGGATTTTCTGGCCGAGATCGGACAGAGCGGCCAGGGTATTTTGAGAGGTGGTCGATTTACCGATGCCACCTTTGCCGTAGAAGGCGATTTGCCGAAGTTTAGCCATTACAGTACTCCATTCAGGAAGGGTTGAAAGACCTAAGGTTGCGTAGCCGCGACCATGTCAGCCTGACGTGCCTGTAGGTCTTCTTATGGTCACGTATCGGCCGGACTTGTGTCCGCGCAGCTTCACTACAGCAGCTTCCGTGCCATGCCGCGGCAGCCGTCGGATCAGTGCCACCAAGCGCCTGCCGCTCCGAGTGAAAACCAGGTTTTCCGGGGGCGGCGCTGAAGGTTTCCCCGTTTTGTACATTTCCCGACAAAACTGAGCGCAGTGTCGTGAAAAAGCCCGGGCCGACAAGCCTCAGGGCCGGTTTGTGTCGGGTTTGCAGGATGGCATGCCCGGTTCGCACCTGGTACGGTCATTGCAGATAGAAGGGGCATGAACCCCGTCGCCGCCAATACCCTACAAATCCTGCCGCCCCCGCCGCACTTCGAAGTGCTCGGTGGCGAGGCGGGTGTCGTGCGGCTGGTGAATGCCTTCTATCGGCACATGGATATGCGGTCTGATACACGGGACATCCGCGCCATGCACGCGCCAGACCTCGCATCGATCAAGTCGGTGCTGGTGCTCTACCTGTGCGAATGGCTGGGCGGGCCGAAAGACTATTCGGCGCAGCGCGGCCACCCGCGCCTGCGCATGCGCCATGGCGGCTTCTCCATCGGCGTGGCGGAGCGCGATGCCTGGCTGGCCTGCATGCGCGCCGCGCTCGAAGACGTGGGGGCACCGCCTGCGCTGCAGAGCGCACTGATGAATGCTTTTTTCAAGACCGCCGACTGGATGCGCAACACCGACCCCCACCACCCACCGACCCCCACCATTTCTACCACTACGAAGGAATCTTCATGAATGCCACACTAGACCGTAAAGAACTCGACGACACCGCATTTGCGCGACTTGAAATTGAGGGCCGATTGCTCAACGCCCTGCTCAAGGCACCCACCAACAAGTTTGGGCGCGTCGGATTCCGCGGCGAACTGGCGCTGCGCTTTGCGCCCAAGGTGGCTGATGAGGCCCGCCCCCCGGAGCTGCTCTGCGGGCAGGCCATGGCTATCGCCACCGTGGGTGACAGGCATCTGCCGTTTTTTGCCGGTTACCTGTTGAGCTTCGAGCACCTGAAGGACGTGGCCGAGGTGCTGGGCGACACGCTCAGCGCTGGCGGCAAATACTTTCTGTTCTGCAACAACATTGACCTGTCAAAAAAGTACCAGGTGCCCTACCAGGGTGCGATGTTCTATGTACTGCCGATCGACGAGTCCACGGTCTATAACGAACTGCTGAATCTTTTTTATCTTGAGAAAAACGACCTCAAAAAGAAAGACACCGCCGGCAAGCTCGATGCGGTGGCTGACGCAGCGCTCAAGTACGACATCACCTTCGACACCATCACCTACAGCGAAGGTCTGGCACTGATGGGACCGGTGCGCAACCCCAACGAAAACCGGCCGGTCTGAAGCTTTGCCCGCGGCTGGCCGTGGTGAACGACGATGAATTCGACCAGCCCCACCGCTGGTACGGCACCAATCTGGTGGGTGTGCCAGCGCTGGTGCTGGCCAGCACCGCGTTCAATGCCAATCCGGCACCACTGGCGATCGCTGGCACGCACGCAGCCCACTCTGGTCTGTTCGCCCTGATTGAGCGCAGCCGGGATCTGAACGAGGCGCGCGAGATGTTCGTGCATTACCTGCTCATCGCCTTCGGCCTGCGCAAGCCCGCGCCGCATGAGCTGCCCAGCCTGGGCGTGGCCGAACAACGACGCTGGCGCAGCAGTTGGCGCAAGCTGCTGCAGGGCTGGGGCATGGACGCCAATGGCCCGGCCGGCGCGGTGCTCAAAGGCTGGGTCGAAAGCCGCTTTGGCCTGGTCCCGGGCTACCACAAGGCCCCGCTGGCGCGCTTTCCGTCGCCGGTCTGGGTCGCCTATCTGGAGGAAAAAACGGCCAGCCGCTATCACAACAACAACATCCACCAGCAACTCGACTTGCTCTATGAATTCTGTCAATGGGCCTTGCGGCGTTTCCCCGCACCGGGCAGTGCGACGCCGCTGCGGCACCTGCGACTCTGGCGTGGCAGCACGCGTTGCGAGGAGCAACTGATCGCGGGCCGACTGCAGGACCGGCGCTGCACGGTACGCTTGAACAACATTGTCTCGTTCAGTCTGTCCTACGAAGATGCCGCCTGCTTTGGCGACTGGGTCTTTGAGGTGAAGGTGCCCGCCTGCAAAGTGCTCGTATACCCCGGCCTGTTGCCCGGCCAGGTGCTTCAGGGCGAGCAGGAAGTGCTCGCGCTCGGTGGCGACTATGACGTGGTGGCGCGCTATGCGTGAACAGTTCGACAAGGCCCTCGGTGCCTACCTGGGTCTGGCCATCGGGGATGCGCTGGGCGCGACGGTCGAGTTCATGCGCCCGCGTGAGATCGCGGCGCAGTACGGTGTCCACCGCGAGATCATCGGCGGCGGCTGGCTGAAGCTGGCGCGCGGCCAGGTCACCGACGACACGACCATGAGCCTGGCGCTCGGCAGCGCGCTGCTGCGGGGCGGCACGCACGCACTACGCAGCCATGCCAGTGGCGACGACACCCTGGTGCGCAGCATAGCCTCCGCCTACGTGCAATGGTGGCGCGGCAAGCCGGTGGACTGCGGCAACACCTGCCGCCGCGGCATCCTGCGCTTTTTACACGAAGGCACATTGGCCGGCCCGTATAACCCGGGCGACGCCGGCAACGGCGCGCTGATGCGCAATCTGCCTGTCGTGCTGGCCACACTGGGCGACGATCCCTTGTTCGAGCACCTGTCGACCGCCCAGGCCCGTCTGACCCACCACCACCCGCTGTCGGACGCAGCCACGTTGGGCATCGGCCAGTTGCTGCGCCTGTGGCTGGGTGGCATGGCGCAGCGTGACTGCCAACGCTGGGCCGCGCAGTGGAGCGCCGACAACCCAAGCTTTGCCTTTGCGCCCTACCGTGGCCGTGCCACGGCCTATGTGGTGGACACGGTGCAGACCGTGTTGCACTACCTCACGCGGCACGAAGATTTTGAGGAAGCACTGGTCGCCACCGTCAATCAGGGCGATGATGCGGATACCACCGGCGCCCTGGTCGGCATGCTGGCAGGCGCGCGCTGCGGCGCCTCAAAGCTGCCGCAGCGCTGGTTGCACCGGCTGCAGCCCGCCATCGTGCAGGCCATCACGGATCAGACCAGCGGACTGCTGGCGCTGGCGCAGAACCTGAAGGAGGCAGCCCATGTCTGAGTCCACCGCTCACGAGGACGCCCTGGCAGCGGCTGTGGCGCAGAGCTATCACGAGCGCACCAAACACCGCCTCAACGGCTACGCGGCCGGCCCCGACACGCTGGACTGGGACGCCCAGCCCGACCCGTTTCGCCGCTACGTTGGCGCACCACTGACCTCGTTGCCCTTGAAGGCCGATGAGCTTGCGACCCCGTGGGCCGACCTGTTCGAGCCCGGCCGCATCGCGCCGCGTGCGCTGAACCGCGCCGCCATCGGCTTGCTATTCGAGCTGAGCTTCGCACTGTCCGCCTGGAAACAGTGCGGCCCGGACCGCTGGGCGGTGCGTGTGAACCCCTCCAGCGGCAACCTGCACCCCACTGAAGCCTGGCTGGTCTGCCAGGGCGCCGACGCCATCGCCGATGGGGTACATCATTACGCTGCGCGAGAGCATGCGCTGGAGCAACGAGCCGAGTTCGCGCCGGAGGCGGGTGTTGCAACGGCGTCGGCGCGCGCCCTTGTTGCCCTCACCAGCATTCAATGGCGCGAAGCCTGGAAATACGGCGAACGGGCCTTTCGCTACTGCCAGCTTGACGTTGGCCATGCGATCGGCGCACTGCGCTATGCCGCTGCCCTGCTGGGCTGGCGGCTGCAGCCGGTACCCCGCAGCACGGCACAACTCGCCAAGCTGCTCGGGCTGGACCGCGACGCTGACTTTGGCAGCGCCGAGCGCGAAGAACCGGACGCGCTGTTTGAGTTGCTGGCCCATGACGCAACAGTCGGCGGCGACGGTCCTTGGGACTGGCCCTTGCCCACCCAATGGCAGGGCCGACCGAACCGGCTTGACCGCCACCCGATGTACCGTTGGCCGGTAATCGATGCGGTCGCCGTGGCCACCCGTGTTTACGCAACAAGGGTGATGGAGAACCGGCCCCATGAAGTCCCAGTTTCCGTTCGCCCTGAGCTTGTCGAAGGGTCCCAAGCTCAGCTCGAAGCCGACTCCCCGCCGCGCAGCACCCAGCCCGCAGCGACGCTCATCCGCCAGCGCCGCAGTGCCCAGCGCTTCGACGCCCGCGCCCGTATGCCGCTGGCCCAGCTCTGGCCGCTGCTGCGCGCCCTGCACCCGGCCGGCCTGCCCTTCGACGCCGGGCCAGACGAGCCGCGCGTGCATGTGCTGCTGTTCCCGCACCGGGTGGACGGTCTGGCGCCGGGCGCCTACCTGCTACCCCGCAGCGAGGCCGGGCGCGCGCTGCTGCGCCACAGCTTGCCAGCCACGCAGTTCCTGAGCCCCATGCCAGACGCCCCGGCAGACGCGCCGCTGCTGCGCCTGGCCGAGAATCCGGCGCTGGCGGGTGTCTTGCGCACCCTGAATTGCCACCAGGCTTTGGGCGCGGACGCCATCCTGGGCTTCGCACTACTGGCTGAGTTCAACCCCCTGCCCGACGCCGCCGCCTACCGCCAGCGGCTGCAGGAAGCCGGCCTGATCGGCCAGGTGCTGTACCTGGAGGCCGAAGCCATTGACCTGCGCGGCACCGGCATTGGCTGCTTCTTTGACGACGCGCTGCACCAGTTGATCGGACTGCCCGGGTCTGCCGCCGATGCGCCGCTGCAGTCGGTTTACCACTTCACCGTGGGTGTGCCGGTGAGCGATGCGCGCATCGTCACCGAACCACCCTATGCCCACCTGTTGCCTGATCGCGAAGAAACCGGCCATGACCCACATCGTCTTTTATGAGAAGCCCGGCTGCGGCGGTAACGCCCGTCAACGTACTGCGCTGCAAGCTGCCGGTCACATGCTGGAGCGGCGCAACCTGCTCACAGTCCACTGGACACCTGAGAGTCTGCTGGCCTTCCTGGCACCACTGCCGGTGCCCGACTGGTTCAACCGCGCCGCACCCCGCGTCAAAAGCGGTGAAGTCCAGCCCGATGCGCTGGACGCCGACACGGCATTGGCACTGCTGCTCAAAGAGCCGCTGCTGATCCGTCGTCCGCTGATGCAACGCACAGACAACGACACCCGTCATGTCGGCTTTGAGACCGCCGCGGTCGATGTCTGGGTCGGACTTGGCACGAACCCTGCGTCTGACTCCACGCTGGAAGGCTGCGCGTCCCCTACCGAGCGTTGTGCCGCGCCCGCTTGAATCCCCAGGAGATCACCATGCCCATTTACGACTACAACTGTCAAGCCTGCGGCCACCCATTTGAAGCCCTGGTGCGCTCCGGCAGCACCCCCGCTTGCCCCCATTGCGGCAGCGCGACACTGGAAAAGTGCCTCTCGCGCATCGCCCCGGCGGGCAAGATTGAAGCCATCCGCATGGCACATCGCCGCGTCGCCGCCGCCCAGGGCCACCTCGATCACTACAGCCCGTCCGACAAGGCCAAGCTGCTCCGGGGAAAGAAGAACATCTGATATGGACCTCGTCTATAAAACTACCATGCTGACCCAGGGCGGTCGCGGCGGCCAGATACAAACCGAAGACGGCAGCTTCAAACTCAAGCTCGCCGTGCCCAAGGAGATGGGCGGCACCGGCGAGGGCCCGAACCCCGAGCAATTGTTCGCGGGTGCCTTTGCCGCCTGTTTCGAACATTCCATCCGCCACATCGCCAAAGCCGACAAATTGCCGCTGCGTGGCTGCTACATCGAAGCCACGCTGTCGATGTATGTGAACTTCGAAGGGGCCTACCGCATGGCACTGAGTCTCACCGCCTTGATGGCCGGCCCGCTGGACCAAGTGACTGCCGACAGCCTGATGGAGCGCGCCAAAGGCATCTGCCCCTACGCGGATGCGACCAAGACCAACATGAGCTTGAACCTGAAGGCTGTGCTCGACACTGCGCAGGCCGCATAAACGCTGCATCTGCACCACCCAATACCCGCTCAGCCAGCGCCAAGCAGGCACGCTATTTGCCTAGGTACCCAGCGACATTGGCATTTATCTGCCCTGTCGATGCAGCAGTGCCGCTACCGAACTTTCGTGTAGCGAAGGAAACAAAGCGACGTCGTTTCTCAGACACGGTTTGTAGCCAACGAAACACGGTTGACCATTTGAAGGGGTTTGAATGCGCGCAGCGCTATATACACAAACATCTAACGGCGGCAATGCCAATTGCCCGATTCGCCGTGGTCAGGAAACCGTGGTGGTATCGGTATGACGGTGACATCCCCTCGGTTGACGGGCAAGCTGCTGATTGACACGGCGATGGGCAGTTTTTTGGGCGACAAGCGCATCCGCCTGCTCGAAGCCATTGACAAATCCGGCTCCATCTCCCAGGCCGCCAAGGCGGTTCCCATTTCCTACAAGGCGGCGTGGGACGCGGTGGATGACATGAACAACGTCGCGCCTGAACCGCTGGTGCATCGGTCGGCAGGCGGGCGCCACGGCGGCGGCACTGAACTCACCGCGTTTGCCCGGCGCCTGATTGCTTTTTACCGCGCGCTGGAGAAAGAGTCACAGCTGGCACTGGAAAAGCTGACCGGCAATCTGGAGCGAAGCGGTGTCTGTGATGTGGACGACTTTCGGCAAGTGTTAAGGAGAATGTCCATGAAAACCAGTGCCCGCAACCAGTTTGCCGGACCCGTTGTCTCGATCAAGGAAGGGGTTGTCGATAGCGAGGTCACCATCCGTCTGGCCCCTGAACTTGAGCTAACCGCCATCGTGACCCGCGAGTCTGCCGAAAACCTGGGGCTCACCAAAGGTCGTGATGTGCTGGCCTTTGTCAAAGCGTCGTCGATTCTGCTGCTGACTGGCGAGGACGGCCGAATTTCCGCCCGCAACCGCTTCACCGGGACGGTGACCCACGTTCACCAGGGGCCGGTGAATGCAGAGGTGACCCTGACGATGCCCGGCGGGCGACACGTCATCACCGCCGTGATTACCGACGAAAGCGCCAAACGCCTCGGGCTGGTGGTGGGTCAGCCCCTGACTGCGGTTTTCAAGGCTTCCAGCGTGTTTTTGGCATCTGTTGACTAATTTTTCTACCCGTTCAAGGAGTTCTCATGAAAATTGCTGTTGCAACCCAGAACAACTGGAGCCAAGTCTCGGGTCATGCTGACAAGCAGCGCGACCTGTTCGGCAACGGCGTCGCGGTCGCCCGCACACGCAAGAACGTCCCCGGCACCAAGGCGCTGTCGGCCAAGGCCGCCAAGGCGGGGGCTGACTTTGTAGTCACCTCGTCACCCTACACGGCCCCGCCCAAGGATGTTCAAGTCAACTTCGGGCGACCCGCATGAACCCATCCCACGAATGCCGCGCCCTGTTGCTGGCCGAACTGCTGGGCAGGCCCGCCAGCACGCAGGCCACAACAGATCCGCTGCGTCCTGTGCTGGCCAGTTTGCTGGCGGGTCGCTCGCTCAATCAAGGCGTGTTGTCCTCCACGCTGGGGCTGCCTGAGCAGGCTTTTCAGGCGCTCTGGAGCGACTACTTTCCCGGCACCCACCTCCATTTTCAAAATGGTGCCGGCGAGGATACTGCAGAGCAGGAAGACCTTCTCTATCTGCTGCTGGATTACCGCGCGGGTCTGCAGGAGTCAGAAGTCTGGCTGGCACAGATCGTGGCCTACAGTTGCTGCGGACGCAACCACCTTTGGCAGGATCTGGGCCTGGCCAACCGGGGCGAACTCACCACGCTGATGACGGTGGCCTTCCCCGGCCTGGCGGCGTTGAACTCTGGCGACATGAAGTGGAAGAAGTTCATCTACCGCCACTACTGCAGCAGGGAAGGCATTTACGTCTGCCCGGCGCCAACGTGCGGCGAATGCGCTGATTTCAACAAGTGTTTTTCGCCAGAAGAATAAGAGAAACCATGCCACTATCGCCCGACGCAACAGCTGTCTTGCTGACGGCCAAACTCGCTGGTCTGACCACGGTGCTGCTGCTGGCTGTCGGCACGCCCGTTGCCTGGTGGCTGGCACGCAGCCGGTCCCGCCTGAAGAACGTGGTAGGGGCCGTCGTTACCTTGCCTCTGGTGCTGCCCCCGGCGGTTCTCGGTTTTTATTTGCTGGTATTGCTCGGGCCTGAAGGGCCGTTGGGCAAATTGACCCAGGCCTTGGGGCTGGGCCTGCTGCCCTTTACCTTCGCGGGCCTGGTTGTGGCCTCGGCCATCTATTCCATGCCGTTCGTCGTGCAACCGTTGCAACAGGCCTTTGTCGCTATGGGCGAGCAGCCGCTGGAAGCGGCCGCCACGCTGCGGGCATCGCCGCTGGATGCTTTTTTGACTGTAGCTCTGCCGCTGGCGCGGCCCGGGTTCATCACGGCGAGCGTCCTCGGCTTTGCCCACACGGTGGGTGAGTTTGGTGTCGTGCTGATGATTGGCGGCAACATTCCGGGCAAGACCCAGGTGCTCTCCATGGCCATCTACAACCACGTTGAAGCGCTGGAATATGCCAACGCCCACTGGCTGGCAGGCGGCATGCTCGGCTTCTCTTTTCTCGTGCTGCTGGTGCTCTACAGCCGCGGCTGGAATCGGCAGCCATGAGCATCAAGGCGCAATTCGAATTTTCCTACCCGGGCTTCACCCTGGACGTGGACCTGGACTTGCCGGGGCAAGGCGTCACCGCTCTTTTTGGTCCCTCCGGCTGCGGCAAGACGACGGTGCTGCGCTGCATGGCGGGCCTGACCCGTGCCAGCCGGGGTCAACTCATCGTCAACGGGGAAACCTGGCAGAACGGCACCCTGTTCGTGCCCACGCATCAGAGGCCCGTGGGCTACGTGTTTCAAGAGGCCAACCTGTTCCGGCATCTCAGCGTCAGGCGAAACCTTCAATATGGTCAATCGCGCGTGCCGGACGCTGACCGCCATGTCGGGTTTGATCGTGTGATCCATCTGCTGGGCATTGGCCATCTGCTCGAGCGCATGCCGCACGGCCTTTCAGGCGGCGAACGCCAGCGTGTCGCCATTGCCCGCTCACTGCTCACCAGCCCGCGCCTGTTGCTCATGGATGAACCGCTGGCGGCGCTGGATCTCGCCCGCAAGAATGAATTTCTGCCTTACCTGGAACGGCTTCACGACGAACTGGATATTCCGGTGATCTACGTCAGCCACGCGCCGGACGAAGTGGCGCGGCTGGCCGACCACATTGTGGTCATGGACGGCGGTCGCGCTATTGCCAGCGGACCCTTGAAAGAAACCCTGGCCAACATCGAGCTGCCGATTCATCTGGGCGAAGATGCCGGCGTGGTGCTGGACGCGGTGGTCGCAGAGCGCGATGAGACCTGGCATCTGGCCCGGGTGGAGTTCCCCGGCGGCAGCCTCTGGGTGCGTGACGGCGGCCATTGCATTGGCCATCTGGTGCGCGTGCGCATTCTGGCGCGCGATGTCAGCATCGCGCTCGAGAAGGTCACCGGCACCAGCATCCTCAACTGCCTGCCCGCCACGGTTGATCAACTGGCCGACGACGACCATCCAGCGCTGTCCCTGCTCCGGCTCACTAGTGGAGCCTCACCCTTGATGGCGCGCCTGACCCGACGCTCGGCCGTTGCGCTCGGCCTTGCACTGGGCAAGCCGGTCTGGGTCCAGATCAAGGCCGTCGCCTTGATTGGATAGCGCATCCAGGCTTCACAGTTGCCACCTATCTTGCTTTTAAAAAGACTATGACCCTCAAGTTCTACATGACCCCCGGCTCCTGCTCGACCGGCATCCATATCCTGCTCGAAGAGCTGGAATTGCCGTTCGAGGTCACCATCGTGAACATGCCGGCCGGCGACCATCGCCGGCCCGACTACCTGGCGCTCAACCCCAAAGGCACGATCCCGACTCTGGTGCTGGACGAGGGCCGCGCGCTGACCGAGTTTCAGGCGATTGCCTATTGGCTGGCGCGCACCTATCCGCGCAAACGCCTCTTGCCCGAGGACCCGCTGCAGGCCGCGCTGACGATTGAGCTGATGGACTACGTGGTGGGCACGGTGCATGGCCAGGGCTACACGCGCATCTTTACCACCGACCGCTATCTGCCGGCGGGGCTGGCTGGCACGGACCACACGGCGTGGCAGCAAGGCATTCAGGCGCGCGGACGCGAAATCGTTGCCGATGCCTTTGCCGTCATTGAGACGCGCTTGCCCGCGACGGGTTATGCCCTCGGCGCTGATTTCTCGATTGCCGACGCGGCGCTGTTCTACGTTGAGTTCTGGGCCGACAAAACCGGCCTGGCGCTGCCGCCGCGCTGTGCCGCGCATTACCAGTTGGTACGCGCGCGGCCCGTGGTGGTGCAGGTGCTGCGCGAGGAAGGCTACCGATGAACACGCAAGACATCGTGGCCCACAACCGCGTGATCCTCACGCATTTCGACAGTTACAGCGTGGCGCTGGTGTTCCCCCGCTGGGACAAAACGCTGCTCTGGCCCCAAGCCCTGCCCGAATCCGCATCCCCGATGCCAGCGCCGACCGATATCGGCCCGGAATATTCAGGCGATGCCGTCAAACTGGCCGTGGTCAAGCGCTGCGGCCTGAGCCCGGATGAACTGGTGCATGTTGACGAGTTCAACCATTGGGCGCAAACAGAATCCGGCCCTGTGCGCATCCATCTGCTGCGCCTCACCACCCCCGATGCGCCAAAAGCCGCCATTGAGGCGCTCGGCGGTGTCTTCAAAGCCATCAGTGAATTACGCGGCAGCGCGATGAGCGAGCTGCTCTTGTTGCGGGAGGTGTTCAATCTCATCGTCGGCGGAGGCGGTGGGAGAGGCTAAGGCCGTGATCACCTGCGAAGGGTTTAGGTTCTCAGAATTCAAGCGAATTGGAACCATGAAAAATCAATGGTTTCCGGAATAGCTTCTGAGAATGAGGAACTGAGAATTCTTGCAATTCGTCTGAAATTTTTTAAGCGCAGCTTTCAGCGCTGACCGCTAGCAACAATACCTGTTTTCTGAATGTCTCTTGAAGACTGATTACGGGTGCTCACATTTCTGTTCTACCAGCCAGATAGCCGACATTGAGTGCTCCGATTTGATGGTCAGATCCACACGACGGGTGTTGTGCAAAGTCAATGAAAGCTGTTGAAACAAAAGTCCACAACGAGGCTTATTGTTCGGGCTTTTTCTGCAATTTTTCGCGACAACTCGCTTAAATAATTGGATATCAACCGCGCCGATATACGCTTTCACATGACCAGTTTTATCAAGTTCAGCCAAAGCTATCCTGGGCGTTTTTAACTCAAGGCATGGGATACCATGATGGACACGAATGCTGGCGCGTAAAGCCTAGTGATATCTATGACCGGCATTGGACAAAAATATTCAACTCAGGGAGCCAATATGTACGTCAAGACCATTATTTGCCTCGCAAATTCGCGCAAGCCACCTTCCGGCAGATGCATTGCTGGCAAAGAGTTTGAGGGCAACAAGGTGGGCAAGTGGCTTCGGCCAGTCAGCGCGAGACCTGGCCATGAGGTTTCTGAAGAAGAGCGGCGCTATGAAAACGGTCTCAAAGCACAGCTCCTGGATATTGTGTCCGTGCCTTTGATTCAGGCGGCTCCGTTTGACCATCAGATTGAAAACTACGTTTTGGATAGCAAGTTTTATTGGACGAAGACCGGGATTGCCAACTGGATTCAGATTGTTTCCTGCGTGGACGCATTTGATCCAACCTTTTGGGGGAATTCGCAAAGCACCTATCACGGACAAAATGATAAGGTTGCCGAGGCTAATGTAATTAGGACAGGCAGTTCACTGAAGTTGATTCTGGTTTCCGATTTGGAGGTTGTGGTTCATGTTGAGGACGGTTATCAAGGAACACCCGGACGCCGACGTGTGCGAGGTCGGTTCACCTTGAATCACACTCCTTACCTTATGTCGATAACGGATCCTGAAATTGAAGAAACGTATTTGATCAGGGGTGATGGAAAGTACCTTGTCGGGGAAGCCGCACTTTGCGTCAGCTTGGTCGAGGTCTGGAACGGCTTTGCGTTTCGCGTAGTTGCTTCCCTTGTTACCCCACAAAGGTGTACGCAAATAAATGGCCATTGAGATATACACGGTGGGACATTCGACCCAACCATTTGAGAAGTTCCTCGGCTTGCTTCAGAAGCAGGGTGTGACGGCTATTGCTGACGTACGGTCTGCTCCGTATAGTCGGTTCAATCCGCAGTTCAATCGGGAAGACCTCCGCAGCGCGTTGAACGCGCACGGAATTCGATACGTATTTCTTGGCAAGGAATTGGGCGCGCGGAGCGACGATGAGTGTTGCTACATTAACGGAAAGGTTCAATATAAGCTGCTAGCAAAAACGCCTCTTTTTCAGTCTGGCATCAACCGCGTCATCGAGGGCGCGGAGACTCACAAAATTGCACTAATGTGCGCTGAGAAAGATCCACTGGATTGCCATCGGACAATTCTCGTTGCCCGAGAACTGGTAAATCGCGGTGCAAATGTCACGCACATTCTTCAAGATGGTTCAACCGAGTTGCATCGGGCTGCGATCTCGAGATTGATTGGCAAAATGGGTCTGGGTGAGGCCGACATGTTTCGTTCAGAAGAGCTCACCGTCGATGAAGCCTATGAAAAGCAGGGTGAGCGGATTGCATACGATCGAAAAGCAAGTCGCGGAGCCCCAGTGAAAGGCGCCGAAATTGTGTACGACGAAGAGGACGAACAGTGAAAATTTATACCATTGGGTTCACTAAAACCTCCGCGGAGGGCTTCTTCACGCGATTGACCAAGTCGGGGGCCAAGAAGCTGGTTGATGTTCGCCTCAACAACATTTCTCAACTCGCTGGTTTTGCGAAAAGAGATGATTTGCGATATTTCACGAAGCAGATCTGCGGTCTGGGCTATGAGCATGTGCCCAAATTGGCACCGACTCAGGATATCTTGGATGAGTACAAGAAGAATGGTGGCGCATGGGACGTCTACGAGAACAAATTTCTTGATCTGATGGCCAAACGTCACATCGAGGATATTGATCGGGAGCAACTTGATGGCGGCTGCCTGCTCTGCAGCGAGGATAAACCTCACCATTGCCATCGGCGACTTGTTGCCGAATATCTTCGCAATAAATGGTCAGATGTTGAAATAGTCCATTTGTGATGTTTTGCCAGCTTGGTTTCCAACGGCTGTCGGCAATTGTCTAATTGGGGTGCTAGACAGCGCGCGTTAACCATCGGCAGGTTTTGCCGCACAACCGAAGTACGTCGCGCTCCATGATGTACGGCCCGCTGGCACCGATGACCTGGAATAGCCTCCGTTCGCGAGCGAACAGACCGCGCACTGAAAAGGACCAAAAGTCAGATACATGGCTAGGCGCAAAGGAACTTGAATGACAGGGCTGCTATGGCTCGGACTGGTTTTATGCTTGCTGGTGGTCGTTGCTGTCGGCCTCTCTGCCTATGGGTCCAAACGGTGGACCGACACCACGCGGACGCTGGCCAGCAAGCTCGAAGCGGGCCGAATCGACGAGAAGGCTCAGTCGCCGTCCCCGCCGTGCTATGACTCGCGCGAGCTCGAAGGCTTGCCCGCGCCTGGCGAGCAGTGGAAGCCGTTCACATCGCGACAACGGATCGTCACCCGTCGCCCGGACTTCCTGTGGGACGCCCAAATGTCCATGCTGCCGGGTTTGACGGCGCGCGTGGTTGACAGCTACATCGCTGGCGAGGGCCTGCTGCATGCGGCTATCCTGGGCTTGTTCACGGAGGTTGGCATCGCCCTTGGCACGGTCCCTGCATCGCTGTGACCTCATTGACCCCAACCGCAGAAAGGCAAGCTCCTATGTTTATCGCCATGAACCGCTTTCGCATTGCACCGGGCCGCGAGGCCGAATTCATCGAGGTCTGGCGCCAGCGCGACAGCCGTCTGGCCGAGGTGCCGGGCTTCAAGACTTTCAACCTGCTGCAAAGACCGGGAACGGCGGAGGCGACGGTGTTCGTCTCGCATTCCACCTGGGACAGCGCCGCCGCGTTTGAAGCCTGGACCCGTTCCGAGTCCTTCCGTGCCGCGCATGCCAGCGCCGGCCAGCAGCGCGGACTCTATCTGGGGCCGCCGCAGTTTGAGGGCTTTGAGGTGGTGTTGTAATTCTTGCCGCTGACGCCTGCCAATTCCAGGTCGATCGCCACACTGTTTAAGCAAAGAGGTTCATCGCAGCCCGTTTGTTGGTGAACCGCCAGCCGGTGGGCCTTTGAGTTCCACAACGTTACCTTCCGGGTCTGTGAGGTAAATTGATGGGCCTTCCCCCTCTGCGCCGTAGCGTGTGGCCACTGGGCCGACCTCGATACCCTGTGCCTCCAGATGGCTGCGAATGCCTGGTTCGTCGAATGGCTCAACCCGCAGGCAAAAGTGATCCAGGTTGCGGGCTTCCTTTCCAGGCGCTACGCCGCCAGCTCGGCCGAGTTTGCCATCGACGGGTACAAGATCAACGATAGACCGGCCGGCGCGCAACTGCACCAAACCAATGTCGTCCTGGCGTCGCTCCACGGTGCAGCCAAGCGCGCCGCAGTAAAAGCGCAGCATGCGATCAAGGTTGACGACGCGCAGTACGAGATGATCGATTTCTCGAATACGGATCATGGTGTGTGATGTTGTGGCGGGTTAGCGGTAAGCCGACAGGTGGATCGGTGCATTCTATCGACGTAATCCGGTGCCAGACCGGGGCCTGCGGATAACCCACTTTCATATGCAAAAAATGCCTCTAGCCCACGTCAATCATGCTCAACCAGCTACGCTATTTGTAGCAATCAACTCACCGCAGCCGCGCGAGGCTCACGCCGTCATGCGAAACAGCACCGGCTGGCTTTGCTGATAGACGCGCAGCCACAGCAGCGTGGCGGGCACCAGCGATTCGCAGGCAAACCACAGCGCCTCGTCCAGCGACTCGCCGGCTGGAGCCGAAAATCGCGGGCGCATGGCATCCCAGCCGGTCCAGTCCAATTCAGGCATCTCGCTGCGCGCAGCGGGATCAAACTGACCAACGCTGTTGGCCAGCGTCTTCAACTGGCGCAGCACTTCGGTGCGTGTGAGGCGTGAGCGCAGCAGTTCGTCCCGCTCCAGCCCCTCGACCAGTGTCGCGATGGCCGTGCCGGCCTGTTCGATGATGCCCAGCAGGGCACAGGTGATGATTTGAGTCATTAATCTTTAAACGATCTCTGCAGCACCGGTGGCCACCAGCAGCCGTGTATTGAGCTCAAGCGCAAACTCGCGCCAGGCGGCCGCCAGATCCAGGGTGATGGCGCGCAGTGTCTCGGCATCGGGCTGGTGTTCCATCGGGAAGTTCGACAGCGCGCAGGAGGCGCCGTTAAAGCTGAGCGCCGAGTTCAGCAGGCTTTTGTTCCAGCCCTCAAAAGGCGCCAGCAAAGTCGCCGTCAGCGCATGGCGGCCATTGGCCACTTCGGCGCTGGCCGCGTCCAGCGCAGGCAGCAGATGATCCAGGCGTGCCAGGGTCTCGCTGTAAACCTGATCGGCCGTGGCCAGCAGGGCGCGTTGCGTGAGCAACTGGGACTGCTGGCTTGACAACAGCCGGGTGAGATGCAGGCGATAACGTTCGGGCGCCATGCCACGCAGCGCCAGCACACTGGCAGCGAAAGCTTTGACGCCCTCAGCGCGCGTGCCGTCTGCCGCCCGTGCCAGATGCAAAGCCGATGGCGCCGATACGTTGCTGACTTTAACTTTGGGCCGACACAAGGCATGGGCGATGCGGTCGGCTGATTCGAGCGCGCCTTCCATATGGCCGGCGCCGTGGCCTGCAGTCTCGGTGCCACCCAGGAACACGCGGCCAGCCCACAGCGGCTGGCGCAACAGTGGATCGGCCTGCGGTGGCTCGGGCGGGCTGGCGCGATCAAGGGCGCTGCAGGTCCAGGGTTCTTCGGCCCAGTCCAGCAAGAACAGGCGGCCGTCCTGCGCCTCGGGGCCGTAGAGCTGGGCCAACTGACTGTCGATCAGCATGGGCATGCCACGTTTGAAGTTTTCACGCTGCGCCGCGTTCAATGCGACAAAGCCGCCAAGTGCGCCGGCTTTGCCTTCGCTCGCATCAAACACCTCGCCAAGTACAGCTTGAGAATGGCGCACGAAGGCATTGCCGGAATGGCCCGCCGTGCGCCAAAACGGCTGCGCAAAGGTGGTCAGCGCCTTGGCCTGCGCAGCCATCCAGGTCGGCGTGGCCGCCAGCGCCTCCCACACGGCGGCGGGCAGCGGCGGATCAAACTGCAGGCGCTCGTGCACCAGGCGCGGTGGTAGGGCCAGTACCACCTGGCGCGCCCGCAAGGGGGGTCCGGCGGTCAGCAGCAGATCGATGAACGCGCCCCGTTCGCGCAGCGAACTTAAACCCACGCCAAGGCGCACGCAGCCGTCCGGCAACGCTGCCGCCAGCGCATCCACCAATCGGGCCGCACCGCCCTCGATACGGCGCGCACCGGCATGCACGCCGCCGGGCTCAACGCGGCGTTCGGGTTCGCGATTCGGGTCGGTGAGCCAAAGCGCGTCGCCCGGGTCATGCTGGGGTCGACTGGCGAGGCCCAGCTCGGTCAGCAGCGCGGTAATACGCGGCTCGGTATCAAGCCAATACCAGGCGGCGCCGAGATCCAGCGCCTGGCCGATGAATGCGCAGTGTCCGGTGCGGACGCGCCCGCCCAGACGCTCGCGCGCCTCGATCACCTGGACATCCAGGCCACGCGCCGTCAGCAGGCGCGCCAGCGCCAGCCCGCACAGGCCAGCGCCGACGATGGCGACATCGAACACCCGACTACTCACGGGGAGGGGCACGGGCGCGGCCATGGCGTGGGTCTTACGTCAGTATTTCCACAGTGACGGCTTCTTCACCCAGCACTGCCTGGCAGGCCAGGCGCGAGTTGGAGCCGATACCGACGATGCCGTCGAGCTTTTCGTTCTCCAGGCGCTGGATTTTGGACAGGCTCTTGCGGCCTACCGGCACGAAGACGTGGCAGGCTTCGCACTTGGCATCGCCATCGCATCTGCTTTGGATCGGCTCGCCGACGGACTGCAGGGCTTTCAGCAAGGACAGGCCGGAGGCGACTTCGTAGGATTTGCCAGACGGGAGGACGGTGAGTGTGGTCATGGTGTTGCGTGGCTCAAGGCCAAGTGCGTGGTTAAAAAAACGGAGAACGGAGAAAAGTTTTCAGGCGGTCACAGCGGGCTGCATCGCTTCCATCAGGGCATCGGCAAACTGCGCCAGCGGCATGTCAATGCGCGTGATGCCCTGCTCCTGCAGAAAGCGCGCTTCCATGCGCGTGGGTTCGTCAGGCAGAACGGCCCAGTGGCGGTCGCTGGATCGCTTCATGATCTGGCGCGCAAAGCAGCGCGTGAGCTGGTCGTCGAAGCGGCAGCCCAGGAACAGGAAGTTGCGCCCGCCGCGCCAGGCCTGCACCGCCGTAGGGATCGGCGTCTGGATGTCAATCTCGGTCAGCACCTCAACAAAGTCGCTGTCCGACACCAGGTAGTTGCCGACCGGGCCATGGCTACCGATGGGCTTGTAGAGAAGTCGTGCGACATCTTTGGGCATTTCTGGCAGCAAGGCGCCATCGTCGGCGTAGACGCCGGTCCAATCGCCGAAATGTTCGGACTGCGACAAACCCTGCACCTGCGTCCAGCTTCCTTGGGGTCCTACCTGCGCGAGGGCGGCGGCCAAGGTGTCGTCATACCAGGTGTCCACCCACAGCCCGGCGCCGCTGCCGGCCAGCGCCAGATGCAGCGGCGAGGGCGCAGGCGTGTTGGCAAACGCTTCGTTCATGAGGTGCACCACCGACTTGCGGTGTTTGAAGTTCTCGATGAACTGCGCGGCCTGGGTCAACCGTTTGCGGATCTTGTGCGGCACGCTGACTTTGCCGGTCATGCTCTCGGCCAGCGCCTGGGGCGTGGACGGCACTTGGAGCGCACTGCACAGCGACAGCATGTCGGGACCGAGATAGGGAATGATGGCCCCGGTGTCAAGGCTGCGGGCAATCTGGTGTATCAAGTTGGTCATGGTGTAGTCCTCAGAGGTAAATGGCCGCCCCGGCACCGACGTTGGTCGCGGTGTCCTTGAGCGTCTTGACGATGTACGTGACCTGGGTTTCATCAAGTTGGGTGTGCAGTGGCAGCGCCAGTGCGCGGTCGCTGATGCGGTCGGTGTCGCGCAGCAGGCCGCCGCGCTGGCGGCCAATGGCGTCGCCGCTGTTCATGTAGAAAAACTGCTGGTGCAGCGGATGGCTGTAAGCGACGGTTTCGACACCGCAAGACAGCAGGTCGTCGATCATCTGCGCGCGGGCACTGCCCGAGAAGCGCTTGCCCAGGTGCACCACATAGAGCATCCAGTGCACTTCGTCCACGTCCTCGCTGATGTAGGGCGGCTTGACGCCTTCGAAACTCTGCATGTGCTCGTGGTACCAGGCCACCACCTGCTTGCGTTCAGCCAGCCGCTCGTCCAGGCCCGCCAACTGCGCCAGGCCCAGCGCCGCCGTGAGCTCACTCATGCCGGCCTGCAGTGGCACCCGGGAGCCAACCGAGACTGAAGTGCGGTCCGCGACGCGGCGCTGGCGCAGGTAGCGCAGTTCGTGCACCAGCGTATCGTCATCGGTGACCAGCATGCCGCCTTCGCCGGTGCACAAGACCGAGGGCGCCGAGAAATCGAATACCGCCACATCGCCGAAGGTGCCCACGGATTGGCCCTTGTAGCGCGAACCGAGGGCTTCGCTGCTGTCCTCGATCAGCGTCAGTTCGTGCGCACGGGCCAGCGCGCGCAGTGGCTCCCAGTCAGCCGGGTGCCCGTTGGTGTTACCGGCCAGGATGGCGCGTGTGTGGGGCGTGATCTTGAGCGCCGCCTTTTCGGGGCTCAGGCTGCCGGTCCAGTAGTTGATGTCGGCGAACACCGGCGTGGCGCCGGTCAAGGTGATGGCCTGCGCCACCTGGTGCCAGGCGTGCGAGCTGCAGATCACCTCGTCGCCGGGGCCGATGCCCAAAGCGCGCAGTGCAATCCAGGTGCCCAGCGTGCCACTGCCCACGGCCACCGCGTGCTTGCGTCCGACCCAGCCCGCAAAGGCCTGCTCAAAGGATTCGAGCATCGGGCCATCGCCCCAATGCGCCGACTGCAGCACGGCGCACACGAGTTGGATTTCGCGGTCACCGCACTCGGGCTCAAACAGGGAGATGACATCGATTTCCATGGCTAGTCCTGCGTCAGAATCAGCGCCGTCGCTTCTTCCGGTTGTTGGGTGATGGACCAGCAATGGCCGTTGGAGGTGGCCAGATAGACGCGCCGACTGCCCAGCATCAGTGCCGGGGTCTCGTCGGCCATGTCCATCGCATCGACCAGCACGACACGCACGTCAGGATCGCGCGCGCGCCAGATCGCCGCCGCGTCGTGTAGCGACGAGGCCGCGCCGATCACTTCGCCAGCATGACGCAGATAGTCAGCGGTCATTGCCATGGTCAGTCTCCTGAATCCTCAGCCAACGCGAGGCGCCGTGCTTCGACCGTGATGGGCAGCGGCGTATCGGCCGGCATGGCGGGCAGATCGAACTGCCAGCCGTTGGCCAGTGTCACCAGCCCGCCCCACATGCCGGGGTTAGCCATGGAAACAATGGGTTCCTCCAGATCTTTTTTGGGCACGTAACCGGTTAAGGTGCCCTTGCTGTCTTTGCGGATCATTAGTTTCATCATCGGCTCCTGGTAGGGGTAAACATAGGTCGGGGCAGCAGCCTGTGGCCGTCATCGCGAGCGCAGCGCGGCGATCCAGTGGGCATGGATTGCCGCGCTGCGCTCGCAATGACGAATGTGTAGAAG
>CAYJMW010000003.1:0-40271 GCA_964371235.1 uncultured Polaromonas sp. | reverse complement strand
CCCCGCCCCCCCACACACCCCCGCCTCGCGCCGGCCGCCCCCCGCCTCCCCCAGCCGGCAAGCCCGTAGGTTTTCAGTTTTCTTCATGTAGTCAACATTTCTTCATGCAAGAGCGGTGCCAACAACGGCGGCAGCGCATTCAATAAATAGGTCACGTCCTCCAGGGTGCTGGTTCGGCCCAGGGAGAGGCGGATGGCGGCCAACGCTTCCATGGCCGGCACGCCCATGGCCGTCAGCACATGCGAGGGTTCGCTACCGCCCGAGGAGCAAGCCGCGCCGCTCGATGCGGCCACGCCCAGGCGCTCCAGCCGTTGCAGCACCACATCTACCGACAGTTGGCCAAAGCGCAGATAGCTGGTGCCGGGCAAGCGCGCCACGTTTTGGCACCAGACGTGTGTGTCAGGCAGTGCACGGGTCAGTCCGATCTCCAGCGCGTCGCGCAGCTTGGCCACGCGCTCGGCCTCCATGGCGACATCGCCCAACAGCGCCAGCGCAGCCGCCAGGCCCACAATGCCGGCCAGGTTCTCGGTACCGCCACGCCGACCGCGTTCCTGGCTGCCCAGCGTCTGCGGCGCAAATGGCAGGCCTTGGCGTAGCAGCAGCGCGCCGACGCCTTTGGGTCCTTGCAGCTTGTGGGCCGACAGCGACACCGCGTCCGCACCCCAGGTGGAA
Organism: uncultured Polaromonas sp.; assembly: GCA_964371235.1. Taxonomy (GTDB): domain Bacteria; phylum Pseudomonadota; class Gammaproteobacteria; order Burkholderiales; family Burkholderiaceae_C; genus Polaromonas. Next base: position 39,599 of record CAYJMW010000003.1, on the reverse strand, counting down.
AAAGCAAACGGCTGCTTGCCGATGAACTGGGTGGCGTCCACATGCAGCGGTGCGCCGGCCGCGTGCGTGAGCGCCGCGACCTCAGCCACCGGCATCAACACACCGGTTTCATTGTTGGCCGCCATGAGCGAGACCAGCGCCACGTCCGGGCCGATCAGCGCCGTGGCTGCCGGCAGATCGAGCGTGCCATCACTCAGCACGGGGATCAAGTCCACTTGAACACCCGCATTCGCCAGGGCGCGCGCCAGCCGCAGGTGGCCCGCGTGCTCGACGCTGCTGAACACGACACGCCTGCGCCCGGGGCCGGCGGCGGCAAGCAGCCCGCGCACCGCCATATGGTTGGCCTCGGTGGCACCGCTGGTGAAGATGACCTCGATTGGCTTGCAGCCCAGGACCTGTGCCACCGTCGTACGCGCAGCACCCAGGGCACGTTTGGCTTCCTGCCCCGGGCCGTGCTGCGACGAGGTGTTGGCCCACAGGCTGGAGAGCACCGGCAACATGGCGGCGAGCACCGCCGGCGCGGGCGGCGTGGTGGCGTTGTGGTCGAGGTAAATCATGGTGGCGGCCGCGATTTGGCTCAGGGCCAGAACTCGCGCTCGGTGTCGACGCACAGCGCGTCCAGCAAGACATCCAGGGGCTCGTCCTGAAACCGCGAGACCCAGGTATTGTTGGCATGGTCACGCGCGCACAGACACCAGCTACCGCCCTCATGCGGGATCAGCAATGCAATATCAATCATGCCACCGCTGGGGTCGACGTTGCGCGAGCAACACGGGCTCTGGATGCGGAAGCCTTCGCCTTCACGCAGCACCTGGGGCTGCACATAGCGGTAGCGCACGCGCTGACGCAGTGCCCGCTCCAGGCGGTGCTGCATGAAGTCCCGCACCTGGCCACTGGCCGGCGCAGTCACAGCAGCCGCGGCCATGTTCACATCAGTTCCCCGGTCTCCGGCAGCAGTCCGTGCGGCGCGGGAACCAGTTCAATTTCAAGACAGCCGACCACGCAACCCTCGAACTGCACCAGGTACACCGGCTCGTTCAACTCTTGCGCATGGCCCACGTTGACGATCTCGCCGACGGAGCCGCGTGCGGCCAGCATGGCATCCACCGGGCGTTCGGGGTAGCTGCCGTCGTTGACCAGGTCGTCCAGCGCAATGACGCGCTGACCCCAGGCATAGGCGGGTTCGCGGGGTTCGATACCGGTCATGGCAGGTTCTCCGAAGATGGCGTGGCAGACCCGAGCGTCTGCATCACAGTGGCCTTATCGCCCAGTTGCTCCAGCACCTCGTCGGGCAGGTTGTCCAGTGTGCAGAGCTCCTTGGCACGCATGCCCACGCGGTGGCCGGATTCGACGAAGTCCACCGCATAGATGTAGAACTGCTGCAGGAAGGTGTTGATGTTGATGACGTAGCCGATCTCACCCTTGTTCACCAGCACCTCGCCAATGTCGCGGCCGTTGTAGGTGCCGTCGTTGCGGACCACCGAGCGCGCCACCACCCGCTCGCCATAGCTGAAGCGCGGCGGGAAGGCCAGTTCGATCTCGTCGCCATCACGGTTGATATCAGCCATGGGCAACTCCAATCCGTGCTACGTCACGCGCTTGCCGCTCGCGCACGGTTTGGCGCACTTCAGGGTCATCGTCGTCATGCAGTGTGTCCAGTGTGGCCGCATCGGCGCGTTGGGCAACCTCCCACCGTACGCGCCAGTCGGCATCACTGGCCAGGCGTGACAACAGGGGTGCCGGCAAGCGCTCCGCCACAATGCGACGTACTTCCGGCGCGCTGTCATCCGTCATGCGCAACAATGCCGGCATCTCCAGCCGCTGCGCCACGCGCATGCGCACGGCGCGGTCAGGATCAGCCGCCATGGTCGGCAAAATAGCCAGCGGCAGGCGCAGCGCGACCAGTTCACGCACGCCATAGTCCGGGTCGCTGCGCATGGTCGCCAGTATGGTCGGGGACAGCCGCTGGGCAACGCGGATGCGCACCTCACGGTGCGGATCGTTGGCCAGCCTGACCAGTTGCGCCAGCGGCAGACGCAGCGCGATCTGCAGACGCACCGTCTCATCCGGGTCGTCGATCAAGGTTGGCAGGCGGAACACGCTGGCATGGCGCGCGGCAATGGCACGCACCTCGAAATAGGCATGCGTGAGCTGCTCATCACCCAGCGCCGGATGCCAGCTGAAGAAGCGGTCAATGCGGCGCGCATAAACATCCTGCATGCAGGCGTGGCCGGGCTCGCAGCCTTGCTCGCCGGGCAGGGCGCGCAGACCGGCATAGCAGCATACGCCGCAGTTGATCGGCCCGCCCTGCCAGTGCTGCGACGGGATATCGCCGGCCGGGGCGCGCAGATGCGCCACGACGGGGGGTGTGGTCATGACGGCGGCGTTCATCACGCGCGCGGCCCGGTGCCGCTCCAGCCGCGTACCGGGTAAGCCGTCCCTGTTTCGGTGTCATCGCCCTTTTCGCGGCGGACCAGGACGTGCGACAGCAAAGCGCCCCCCACGCGGTCTTGTGGGTCAAGACGACGCAACTCGCCAAGCATCAGGCGCGCCTCGTCCAGATCGTTCAGACGCAGGCTCAGATAAGCCATGCCTTTGAGCGTGAAGAGATAGAAACGTACGGCAGCGTCGTGCCGTGCGGCCTCATCGCTGGGCGGCTCATCGCCAAAGTTGGGTCCCAGTGCCGTGCGGGCAATCGCCAGCGCATCTTCCGCGGCCGCGCGTGCCTGGGCCAATTGATGACCATAAAAATAAAAGCGATACAGTGCGATCAAGGGTGCCGGGTGGCTTGGCGCGGCAGCGCGGGCCTGCTCCAGCAAGGGCAGCGCCTGCTGCGGCAGATGGCGCAACTGCCCGGCCTGTGTGATCAGCGCCTCCACCTGCGGGTTCAGTCCGCCGCCGATGGCTCCGTCGGCAAACGCCGCCAGGTCGTCGTCAAAGCGTGGGCTGTCCGCGTCCATGGTGCGGTCTGTTCCGCTCAGGACGCCAGGATGGGCGCCGCCGGACGGCCGCGCCCAATCGAACTGATATCGATCCTGGTCACGCCGGGTTTCGGCGCGGTCTCTGCACTGCCGCAAGCACAAGCAGCCTGATTCGGGTTGATGAAGGTCAGGCCCGACTGGGTCGGCGTCTCAGTGAAGTCAATCGTTATGCCTTCGAGCATCAAGCAGCTCTCTGCTGCCAGGAACAGGCGCACGCCGTTGACCTCCAGCGTCTGCTCGCCCGCCTGGGGCGTGGCCTCGGCGCTGAACTCTGACGTGTAACCCGAGCAGCCGCCCGGGCTCACGGCCAGACGCAAGCCGGCGCCTGCGGCCAGGCCGGAGAAGCGCACGATGCGGTTGATGAACTTCGCGGCGGCGGGGGTGATGGTGACGTTGGGCAACATGATGGTGACAATCCTCAAAAGAAAGGTTCAGACCTTGACAATGCAGCCGTCCACGGGACAGACGGCGACGCACTGGGGTTCGTCGAAGTGGCCCTCGCAGTCGGTGCATTTTTTGACGTCAATGACGTAGGTGCCATTTTTCTCGCGGATCGCGACGTTGGGACATTCCGGCTCGCAGGCGGAGCAGGCGGTGCAAGTGGATGCGATGATCTTCATGGGCATGGTGGCTCTCCGATAGGGTTGGGGGTAGTAGGAAATTCAGGCCGCCTGGGCAACGTTGCCAGCAAGGTTGGTATAGGCGCCCTGGCGGATTTGTGCGTCGCCGCGGTGCTGGTGCTCAATCGCGCCGCTGGCGATGCGGGCCCGGTAGTCGTTGAACCAGTCGAGCGCGGCTTTTTCAATGAACTCACCCACATACTGGTCAACGGGTTCAATGCCGGCTGCGGTGAGCTCGTCCTTCGGGCAGGCGCCGATCTTGGCCACCAGCACCGCATGACAGTCGTTGATGGCGCGCACGACCGAGGGCAGTTGTTCGTCGTCGCCCGCGCCGCCCTGGCAATACTGATCCACCCGGCGATGGCCCACAAACAGCGCTTCGGTAGCCGAGACCTGGAACACCTGAAACTCGGTGACATGGCCGAAGTGTTCATTGACACGGCCGCCGCCCTTGGTCGCTACTGCCACCAGCACCTGCAGGTCTTGCGCCACCTTGATGCTGGTGGCGGCAGCCAGGGCTTCCTGTTTGGCGGCGTGCTGGGCCTGGCGCTCGACCTCGACCTTGTCCTGGTAGGTCTTGCGTTTGTCGAGGTCGTAGATCACTTCCATTTGTTCGAGCTTGTCGAGCGTGAATTCCTCGCTGCGGTCCTCGCCCAGCAGGCCGACCGCATCGGCACGGCACTGACGGCAGTGGCGCATGAGGTTGGCGCCGCCCATGCAGGCGTCTTGCACCGTCTTGAGTTCGGCGGCGGTCGGGCCACGCTGGCCGGTCAGGCCGAACACCGTGCCGTGTTCGGCTTCCGAGATCAGCGGCATGATGTTGTGCAGGAAAGCCCCGCGCTTTTTCACCTCGCGGTTCACCTCGATCAGGTGCTCGTCGTTGATGCCGGGAATCAGCACCGAGTTGATTTTGGTGAGCACGCCGCGCGCAGTGAGCATCTCCAGGCCAAGCATCTGGCGTTCGTGCAATATCCTGGCGGCCTCATAGCCGGTGACGCGCTTGTGGTTCCAGAAAATCCACGGGTAGATCTTCTCGCCCACTGCCGGGTCCACCATGTTGATGGTGATGGTGACGTGGTCCACGTTGTACCTGGCGATGTCGTCCACATAGTCCGGCAGCGCCAGGCCGTTGGTCGAGAGGCATAGCTTGATGTCCGGCGCTTGGCTCTGCAGCATGCGGAAGGTATCGAATGTCTTGGCCGGATTGGCCAGTGCGTCACCGGGACCGGCAATGCCCAGCACCGTCATTTGCGGGATCTCGCTGGCCACTGCCACCACTTTCTTGACGGCCTGCTCGGGTGTGAGTTTCTGCGAGACCACGCCCGGGCGCGACTCGTTGCTGCAGTCGTACTTGCGATTGCAGTAATTGCACTGGATGTTGCAGGCCGGCGCGACGGCAACGTGCATGCGGGCGTAATGGTGGTGGGCTTCCTCGGAGTAGCAGGGGTGGTTCTTCACCTTGTCCCAGATTTCCTGCGGCATGTCGTCCGGACCGGCTGACGTGCCGCAACTGGCCTTGCCTTCGCCGCCGTGTGTACCGCAACCGCCACTGGCTTCTGGCAACTCCAGTGCGGCTCCTAGTGATTTGATCTGACCGATGCTGACATAGGTCGTAGCGGGCATGGAACTGGACGGTACGCTTGCTTGCATGGGAACCCTTTTCGCGACCGACCATGGCCGCATAAGAGTTCTATAGCTAAATCCATGCCATGTGAAAACCGCTGTTTCAGCCCGGGCTTTGTAGGATGTGGCACACAGGACTGGCTGGCATGTCCGGCCTTTTCACGGGCGACTGTCCGTGATGCGACAAAGATGACACAAGGGGTCGGTCAGTTGGGCGGGGGCCTGAGCTGCAGTAGGGTTGGACTGTTTACGCTGATCTGTACCAATCCACGAATTTTCAGGACCGTCAGAGAATGCCTCCAGCCACTCGGGCTTCTCGATGGGAGCCGTTCAACGTAGAGTTCAGCGGTGCGCGGCACCTGCGCGCGTCCGTTGGAACGGCAAGTTAGAAGCGGTCGCCTCAAGACGCTCTGCTAGCCAGACTTTAATAACAGACTGCCTTGTAACCCCCAGTTTGCTAGCTTCGCGATCTAGCGAATCAATCATCCACGTTGGAAAATCGACATTCACCCGTTTTTGCTCTTGCAGCACGCGCTTAGCTTTGGACAAGTCCAAAGACGCCGTAATGTCGACACCCTCGTCAAACTGTTGCTCGAACTTTTTAGCTTTCATAAAGTACCACCTCTTCTGTGCGTGCGCGACGAACGGATATCAAACGGATATTTGCCCCCCGGTATGTAATGACGGCTGACCAATGTTTCCCATCAATAAGCCCAATTACCAGGTACCGCGGCTCATCATCAGTTTTTGCTGGTATCTCCAGCAGCATCGGGTCATTCCAGAGATCCTGTGCCTCCACAAAATCGATGCCGTGTTTTGCACGATTGGATTCACTCTTTGCGGCGTCAAATTCGAAGGAATTCATAGTATAGAAACTATACCTTAATCGGCATCAAATTTCCAAACAACTTGAGCTTCTAACGTGATGTAGATCGTCGGATATTCTGGGCGCCCAGGATATCCGACGGGATATACCCGAATTCCGCCTTCGGACACAGATGCACCATCAAGCGGCAAGGCGCATGCCGACTTGGTTCGCAGCTATTTCCCCAAGAAACCGAAGTCATGCGAGTCCCCTCAAACCGTGTCGCCCATCGCGGCCAAATACGGCAAACGTCGAGTTCACATTCTCGACGATGCATCTGGTCCGAACTATAGACCAGCAAACACGGACCTGAGTGATCGCAATCGCGATGATCTGCACCTTGTCTTTTGCTCAAGTTCCACTCATGCCCGCCAGCAGGAGCTGGATTGGGGTGGTGGCCGATTTAGTTACGACATAACTTGCAAGCAAGTGAGTCTGCACTGAAACTGCGTTTTCTGGGCCTTTGACAGCATGAGGCCGCCGCCCCAGTCCAGCTCCTGCCACCCACCAATGCAACAAAGAGGGTGCCGCTGATGCACCGCCGCAATGTTTGGTGAGTGGACGTTGACGGGGGTATCAGAACTTCCTGACCTCAATCCCGTTCTTCTGCAGCGCGTAGCCCATCTGCCGCGGCGATATTTTCAGCAGCCGCGCCGCCTTGGCCTGAACCCAGCCGCAGCGCTCCATGGCCCAGATCAGGCGTTCGCGCTCGCCTTCGGGTTTGCCGTCGCCCGGCAGCGCGGCATCGTCGCTGGCGGGTGCAACAACGGTATCGTCGGGTTCGGCATTGAAGGCGGCAGACACTGAAGTGGGGTCGGTTGGCAGCGGCACCATCGGGACTTCCACGATGGGAATGTCGGCCAGGCGGGCCGGACGCACGGCATCTTCCCGTTCGATGTGGTGTAGCACCTGGGTCAGGCAGCGGTTTTCCCGGCACGGAAAGGCGAAGTCGGTAATGACGTCGTCGTGCGTCATGGTGGCCGTGCGCTCCACGCAGTTCTCCAGTTCCCGCACGTTGCCGGGCCAGTAGCAACTGCTCAGCACGCGCATGGCGGAGGCGCTGAAGTGCGTGGTGCGAACGTTGTCGCGATTGAAGCGATCCAGAAAATGCTGCGCCATGGCCGGGATGTCTTCGCGCCGTTCGCGCAACGGTGGCAACTGGATGCTGACCACGTTGATGCGGTAGTAGAGATCGGCGCGGAACTCTCCGGCCTGCACCATGCGTTCGAGATTGCGATTGGTGGCCAGAATCAGGCGCACATCGACCTTCACCGGCACGCTGCCGCCGACACGCTCAAATTCGCGCTCCTGCAACACGCGCAGCAGCTTGGCCTGGAACGAAGCCGAGATGTCTCCGATCTCGTCGAGGAACAGCGTGCCGCCATGCGACATCTCGAAGCGGCCCTTGCGCTGGGCCTGCGCACCGGTGAAGGCGCCCTTCTCATGACCGAACAGTTCGCTCTCCAGCAGCGACTCCGTGAGCGCCGCGCAGTTGACGCAGACAAAGGCCTCGCGCTTGCGCGGCGAGAGATTGTGGATGGCGCGCGCAATCATCTCCTTGCCGGTGCCGCTCTCACCACGCAGTAGCACGGTGGTGCGGGCTGGCGCGACCTGGTGCACCTGATCGAAAACTTCCTGCATCGGCGCCGAAACGCCCACCATCTGCTGGATCTGCTGGCTGGGTTTGAGCATCTTGTCCATGCGGCGCGCCTCGTCCTGCAGGCTTTCGTGCGCGGCGCTGACGCTGCGGTGCAACAGCAGCGCTTGCCCCATCAGCGTGGCGACCATCTTGAGAAGCTGCAAGTCGCTAGAGAAGCCGCGGCGCTCGTCGGGGTTGAGGCAGTCGATGGCCAACACACCGACGGTGCGGCGGTCGGCGCGTATGGGTGTGACGAGCATGGCAACGGGAACACCCGGGCTCTGGTCGGCGCCACCGGTGCGATTAAGGAACAGTGGTTCGGCGCGCACGTCGGGCACGATGACCTGAATGCCATTGGCAAAGACGCGGCCCACGATGCCCTCACCCGCCTGGAACTGCAGGCGCTGCTGTTCCTCGCGCGTGAGGCCGACGGCGCACAGGCCGCGCAAGCGCCCGCCGGGCTCACCGATCACCACGAAGGCGCGCCGCCAGTCAAAGGCGTGCAGAAGATAGTTCAAGGCCTCACGAAAGGTCTTGGCGATGTCCAGTGAAGTTGCCAGCGTCTTGCTGACCTCATAAATCGCATTGAGCTCGCGCCGAGATTCAATCGCTTGCGTGTTCACCATGTTGATCTCCAGTTTCGTGCGATATCGCGCCTGCTGTATCGGACCACGCAGCGCACCGGACCCTGGTTCGCACCAACAACGGGACACGGTGCCAATGCAACGGCCTCTCAAACGTGCTACGCAAGAAACGTACCAAGGGAGCTGTATGCACTGCTGCTTGATCCCGCGCAACACACCTATTTCCGACAAACAAGACAAGGCTGCCGCTTCACGCGACGCCGTTCGCGCACAAAAGCAACAATCGGCGCGCTAAAGATTCCGATTCACGCAGCAAGGTGCATGGCACTGAAATTGCAACGCAGGGAGTGCCCACCCTCATTTCTCAGGAGCCTGCCATGACGGAACCCAGTCGCGACAAAGCCAACTTCCGCGCCGCCCCGCCCGTTTACCTCGATTACGCGGCCACCACACCCGTGGATCGACGCGTGGCGAGCAAAATGATTCCCTATCTGACGGAGCTCTACGGCAACCCCGCCAGCCGCTCCCATGCTTACGGCTGGGCCGCCGACGAGGCGGTGGAACTGGCCCGCGAACAGGTCTGCGCACTGATCAATGCCGACCCGCGCGAGATCGTCTGGACCTCGGGTGCCTCCGAATCAAATAACCTCGCCATCAAAGGCGCCGCCCACTTTCACCGCGCCAGAGGCAAGCACCTGGTGACAGTGGCCACCGAGCACAAGGCGGTGCTGGACAGCATGCGCGAGCTTGAGCGCGAGGGCTGCGAGATAACCGTGCTGCCGGTGCTGCCAAGCGGTCTGCTTGACCTGGCGGTGTTTGAGGCGGCCTTGCGCCCCGACACCGTGCTGGCCTCGGTGATGTTCGTCAACAATGAAACCGGTGTGGTGCAGGACGTGGCCGCACTCGGCGCGCTGTGCCGTGCCAGGGGCGTGCTGTTCCATGTGGATGCCGCGCAGGCCGCCGGCAAGGTGGTGATCGACCTGGAGCAACTGCCGATCGACCTGATGTCGCTGTCGGCGCACAAAATTTACGGGCCCAAGGGAATTGGCGCGCTTTACGTTCGGCGCAAGCCGCGCGTGCGCATTGACGCCCAAATGCACGGTGGCGGCCACGAGCGCGGCATGCGCTCGGGCACGCTGCCCACGCACCAGATCGTCGGCATGGGCGAAGCCTTCTGGCTGGCGCGCGAGCACATGGCGGCCGACAACGCGCGCATCAGCACCCTGCGCGACCGGCTCTGGGCCGGCTTCCTGAAGATGGATGCCGTCGTGCTCAACGGTGATGCCGAGCACCGGGCAGCGCACTATCTCAACGCGAGCTTCAACTACGTCGAGGGTGAGTCGCTCCTGATGGGGATCAAAGGCGTGGCGGTGTCCTCAGGCTCGGCCTGCACCTCGGCCAGCCTGGAGCCCAGCTATGTGCTGCGCGCCATGGGCCGCAGCGACGAGCTCGCCCACAGCTCGGTACGTTTCTCCCTCGGCCGCTTCACCACGGTCGAGGAGATTGACTTCACGATAGCGCAGGTGACCCAGGTCGTGTCTCGCCTGCGCGCCATGAGCCCGCTCTGGGACATGGTGCAGGCCGGCGTCGATCTCAACTCGATCCAGTGGTCTGAACATTGACATGACCCCCGTTGCTTGCTCGCTGCGCGTAGCCGCCTCCCCCTTCAAGGGGGCAACACCAGCGGCCCGGCAAAGCCGGTTCCGCGGTGTTCCTGGAAGGGGCTCCGCTTTGCTCGCCGCCCTCAACGTCGGCTTGCTTTATTCGATCTGTAATTAGGAGAACCCACATGGCATATAGCGACAAGGTCGTTGACCACTACGAGAATCCACGCAATGTCGGCGCCTTCGATGCCGGAGACGACAACGTTGGCACCGGCATGGTGGGCGCTCCCGCCTGTGGCGATGTGATGCGGCTGCAGATCCGCGTCAATGCGCAGGGCGTGATCGAGGACGCCAAGTTCAAGACCTATGGCTGCGGCTCGGCCATTGCGTCGAGTTCACTGGTGACCGAATGGGTGCGCGGGCGCACGCTGGACGAGGCCCTGGCCATCAAGAACGCGGACATTGCCGAAGAGCTCGCCCTGCCGCCGGTCAAAATCCATTGCTCGATTCTGGCCGAGGACGCAATCAAGGCGGCCGTGGCCGACTTTCGCGCGCGCCACCCCGTCGGCGCTGCCACCCTGCTGTCCGAGCAGCCCGTCTGCGGCTCCGGCGCCCATTAAGTCACCCCCACCCACCTCCCCACAGCATCTCCAAAGAAGGAATTCAAAATGGAAGCCGCTCTGACCCCTGTCAGTCCCAACGAGCCCGGCGTCATGCCCGGCATGCTGGAATTCACCCCCCAGGCGGCCGCCAAGGTGGCCGAACTGATTGTGGAGGAGGGCAACCCCAAGCTCAAGCTGCGCCTGTACGTTACCGGGGGCGGCTGCTCCGGTTTTCAGTACGGGTTTGCCTTCGACGACCAGGTAGCCGAGGACGACACGCTGATCGTCACCGAAGGTGTCGCGCTGGTGGTGGACGCCATGAGCCAGCAGTACGTGCTGGGCGCGCGCGTTGACTACGAGGAGGGCCTCGAAGGTTCGCGCTTCGTGATTCACAACCCCAATGCGCAGACTACCTGTGGCTGCGGCAGCTCTTTCTCCGTTTGAAAGGTGATGCCATGACTGTGACCCTGACTCCTGCAGCCGCTCGCCATGTCGAGAAATCCCTGGCCAAGCGGGGCAGCGGCATCGGGCTGCGCCTGGCGGTCAAGACCAGTGGCTGTTCGGGCTTTGCCTACGCGCTTGAATTCGTCGATGCGGTCAACCCCGACGACCAGTGTTTTGAGACGCACGGCATGAAGGTCATTGTCGATTCGCGCAGCCTGGCCATGCTGGCCGGCACCGAACTCGACTTTGTGCGTGAAGGCTTGAATGAAGGCTTCAAGTTCAACAACCCGAACGCCAAAGCCAACTGCGGCTGCGGCGAGAGCTTCGCAGTCTAATCACATGGCACTACTGCAAATCGCCGAACCCGGTCAGAGCGCCGCGCCGCACCAGCACCGGCTGGCCGCTGGCATCGACCTGGGCACCACCAACTCGCTGATCGCCACCGTGCAGAGCGCCGTGGCGCGTGCGCTGCCGGACGAGGAGGGCGCACTGCTGCTGCCCTCGGTCGTGCGCTATCTGCCAGGCAATGGCATTGTGGTGGGCCGCGAGGCACAAGAGAGCCAAGCCGAAGACCCACAAAACACCATCGTCTCGGTCAAACGCTTCATGGGCCGCAGCCTGTCGGACCTGAAGGGCGCGGCGGGTTTGCCCTATCGCTTTACGGATACACCCGGCATGGTCGGCATCACGACCATCTCCGGTGAACGCTCGCCGGTGCAGGTGTCGGCTGAAATTCTGACCGCGTTGCGCGAACGTGCCGAAGTCTCGCTGGGCGGCCCGCTCGCTGGCGTCGTGATCACGGTGCCCGCGTACTTCGACGATGCGCAGCGCCAGGCCACCAAGGACGCCGCGCGCCTGGCCGGCCTGACCGTCCTGCGCCTGCTCAATGAGCCTACCGCGGCGGCCATTGCCTACGGACTGGACAAAGCGGCCGAAGGCACGTTTGCCATCTATGACCTGGGCGGCGGCACTTTCGACCTCTCCATCCTCAGCCTCACCAAGGGTGTGTTTGAAGTATTGGCCACCGGGGGCGACTCGGCATTGGGCGGTGACGACTTCGACCACGCCATTGCGGAGTGGTTCTGCACGCAGCACGGCATCGACGGCCTGGCCGCCCTGCCGCCGACCGCCCAGCGCAGCTTGCTGGCGGCGTCCCGCACCGCCAAGGAGGCACTCACGCAGGCCGAGACTTCGGTCCTTTCCCTCACTCACGCCGATGGCAGCACACAACAAGCCATCCTGTCGCGCGCCCAGTTTGCCGGACTCGGCGCCGCGCTGATCGCCCGCACCATGACGTCCACGAAGCGGGCGCTGCGCGATGCCAAGCTGACGATTGCCGACATCACCGGCGTGGTGCTGGTGGGCGGCTCAACCCGCATGCCGATCGCACGCGACGCGGTGCGTGAATTCTTTGGCCGTGAGCCACTCGTTGATATCGACCCGGACCAGGTGGTTGCGCTCGGCGCGGCCCTGCAGGCCAATGTGCTGGCGGGCAACAGCAGCGGCGACGAATGGCTGCTGCTCGATGTCTGCCCACTCTCACTGGGGCTGGAGACCATGGGTGGCCTGGTCGAGAAGATCATTCCGCGCAACTCCACACTGCCGATGGCTCGCGCCCAGGAATTCACCACTTTCAAGGACGGGCAAACCGCGATGTCGCTGCATGTGGTGCAGGGCGAACGCGAAACGGTGGCCAACTGCCGTTCGCTGGCGCGCTTTGAGCTGCGGGGCATTCCCCCAGCCGTCGCGGGGTCGGTGCACATCCGGGTCAGTTTCCAGATCGACGCCGATGGATTGCTGTCAGTCACGGCACGCGAGCAAACCAGCGGTATCGAGGCCCACATCGAGGTCAAACCTTCGTATGGTCTGGCCGACACCCAAATATCGGCCATGTTGCAGGATGCCATTGGCTCGTCTAAAGAAGACATGCTGCTGCGCTCGCTGCGCGAGGCGCAGGTGGACGCGCGGCGCATGCTCGACGCGACTGAAACCGCACTGAACACGGACGCCGCGCTGCTGTCGGCGGCAGAGATCACGGCGATCCGGCAGGCCATGTTCAAGGTTGGCGACATGCTGGAAACCGAGGCGCCGGTGGACGAACTGCGCGCCTCAACGGCCGCACTCGGGTCGGTCACCGACGAATTCGCCGCACGGCGCATGAACGCCTCCATCAGCAAGGCGCTTGCCGGGCAGACCATGGACAGCCTGGCCTGAGTCAAATCTGTTCATCGGTAACACACGCAAAGTCATATGCCGCTTATCCACCTGCTGCCTCATCCTGACCTTTGCCCGGAAGGCCGCGACCTCGAAGTCAAGCGCGGCGCTTCGCTCTGCGAAGGTCTGCTCGCAGCCGGCGTGGCCATCGAGCATGCCTGTGAGATGGTCGCGGCGTGTGCCACCTGCCATGTGTACGTGCGCGAGGGCGGCGCCTCGCTGGCAGAGCCGGACGATGAGGAAGGCGATCAACTGGACCACGCGTGGGGACTGGAAGCGCAGTCGCGGCTGGCTTGCTGCGTCAAGCTGCGCGATACCGACATCACGGTTGAATTCCCGCGCCACACGCGCAACCATGCGCGGGAGCACTGAAGGCTCGGGCCGGGTCTCCGCTCCATAAATCCGTTATTGGCCCGTCATTGCGAGCGCAGCGCGGCAATCCAGGTGCCACGGATCGCCACAGCCTGCAGCGCCCATCACGTTACAGCTCAAACAGGTCTTCATCATATTTATGTGAAGAAATGGCCTCTAGCCCGCATTAATAGTGCGCAAGCAGCTATTAAAACAGTAGCAATAACCTCTCCCGAACGCTGCAAAGCTTCCATTGCTGCACCGCTTGCCACTGAGACATCGGTAGCCATGGCTCGGCTATAGTGGCGCGATGTCATTTATCCAGCGTGCTGGTTTTTCTGGAGTTGCTATGGTGACTGACTTGCCTTCTGAATATCGTGAAACCCGAACTGCATGCGGTTTGGCGGAGGATTCTGGTGTTGATGTTCGGGCGACAACAGCCATGTTGGGGGGACAGAAATCTGTCTCCCTATATTGAGGCATCGCAACTCCGTCCATGGCGCGACACCTCCCGAATTCGTACGAAGCCCTCTTGTCCGAGGTTTTGCCACAATTGGATGATGGCTTTGTCAAGCGCAACAAACCTGTACACGAGCGTGCCTCTTCAGCAGCGCATTTCATCGTCGAACATATGCTTGTGTCCATTGAGGGAGATTCGAAGGACGACTATTTAACAAAGCCGTGGTTTGCTGGAATTTATCTTCCGATCATCAAGTGGTACGAGCAGAGATACGGAGCTGCGATAACGCATCCAAAGCATCCTCATGCCCGCGCCATGGTTTCTTATCTTGGCACGCTGTATACGATGCAAATACCTCTCGTACTCACGGAGAGCGGAGATGACGGCACCCGGTGGGTTCGGTTTCCCAAGGAAGTACTTCCAACGGAGCAGCCGCTCGAGTGGATTGACTCCCCTCCACCAGTTAGCACAATGAAACCAAAGCGGCGTGAAACGTTCTGTCAGACGGTAGTGCATGTCGCGAATCGCCTGCGCGCAATCAACAATGACTTAAACACAGCGACGCATGCTTCAAAAGCGGTACAGCGAATGGCAAGCACAGTAGTGCGGCATCTCGACAAGGCTGCGATTGACTCGGCTTCAGCAGATCTAAGTTCGAACGCATTGGCGCCTTGGGAGCTACAAATGGCATGCGAAAAGACGATGAAAGCCTATCTTTCGCAGACCAGCGGCGGATACCCAGAAACACATGATCTCCGCGCACTTCACAAGCTCGCTGAACGAACGCTCAATTGGCAAGGGGGGAAGAAGACTCTCGCAGCTTTCCCTTCTGAGAGGCGAGTAATCAAATGGCGTTATGCGGAACTTCCGGCACCGCTCCCAACCGATTTATGGCGCATGTACGAAGCGGCGATCGAACTTTGCTGTGCTTATTCGAGTGGAATGAGCCGAAAGTTTGTGTTTAACAACTTTGCCTTGCAACTTCGGCGGGCACCGTGGCACTGACGACAGGGTCAGGTCTTGCAACGCAACATTTTTACCCCAACGCAGACCATCATCCTCCCAGCACCGCGCTCCTCGCTCTTTCATCATTATTTACATAAAAACGACCTCTAGCCCTCATGGACAGTACGCTATTAGCTATAACAATAATAGCAATTACATCTCCTGAGCGCTTCATGGCAGCTACCGCTGCGCAGCACGCTACCACTGACAAATGGGATGGATGGCTGGGCTATAGTGGCACAATCATTTGTCCCGTTTGCTGGTTTTTCTGGAGTTGTCATCGTGGCTTACTTGCTTTCTGCATATCGTAAAGCCCAAGCTGCATGCGGCTTGGTAGATGATTCTGGTGCCGATATTCTGGCGAGAAAAGCCGTTTTAGGGCGACAAGAGCCTGTCGCTCGATATTGAGTTAGGGCTAATCATGACTATTGATTTGAACATGCTTGGAATCATTGCCTCGATAGCAAGTCTTGTTTTGGCTGTGGTCTTTTGGTGGCTTGCGAGCAAACAAGCGCAAAAGGCGGACTCAACGCTCAACGAGATCAAAGACAAGATGATGTCTTGGCAAAACGATATCAACAACGTAGCCATCAACTTAATTCAAGCTCGACCTGAAGTAATCGCACAACAGGTGTCGCTCGAAGAAGCCAAGAGCCAAGCTGCGTTCTGTGATCGAATTGCAGGAGTTATTGAGTCGCTGGCTCGGGAGGCCGACGAGGCATCGGCAGGGTACAAGATCGCCATGCTCAAGGAACTACTTGACCACCAGCGGCAATCAGTCTTGGGTAGCGAGCAAATCAAGGCTAATGTTGTCGCCTTGCAGCAATCTGGTGCTAACAAGCCACCCGGCTCTCCGCCCTAAAAGGCAGCTGGGGCAAGTCTTGCAGTGCGACATTTCCACCCCAACGCAACCCCCGATCCGCCCAGCCCTGCGCTACTCGCCTCCTCGCCACGGCGGGCGACGAATTCGGCTCGCCCTTCTTTTGCTTACGCCTCGACGGCGTAGCAAAGAACAAGTAAGACGCCCGCCGGGGCGAAACCCGGCTAACGACGTTTCGATACCTCCGCAGTCCAGTACTAATCACGCTCTGTCCGAAACAACACATTCCCGACAAGCGTTGTTGCCAGCCAAGCCGCGCCGCCAGCCCCGGACCCGACAAACCCGCCCCGCAACGCGTCCCTACAGACGCCTGCAGCCCAAAAAAACCGGTGGCATGAACTTTGCGATGAAGCTACGCAAAGGACGCCGCACCATGCCCCTCAATCTCATCATCAACGACACCACGCTACGCGACGGCGAGCAAACTGCCGGGGTGGCCTTCACGGTCGATGAGAAATGTGCCATTGTCTGCGCGCTGGCCGCAGCGGGCGTGCCGGAGATGGAAATCGGCATCCCGGCCATGGGCGAGGAAGAGATCGCCTGCATCAACACCATCGCGGCGCTTGAGCTACCCGCTGCCTTGATGGTCTGGGGCCGGCTGACCGATGGCGATCTCGCCAGTGCACTGCGCTGCCAGGCCGACATCATTCACCTCTCGATTCCGGTATCTGACATTCACCTGCGCCACAAGCTGCGCCAGTCGCGCGAATGGGTGTTGACACAGGTCACACGGGTGATCGGCAAAGCGGTCGCCAGCGGCCGCAAGATTACGCTCGGCGCAGAAGATGCATCGCGCGCCGATGCCGACTTTCTGGCCCTGGTGGCCCGGTGCGCCCAGGACTGCGGCGCCAGCCGCGTGCGCTTTGCCGACACTTTGGGGGTGTTGGACCCCTTTACCACTTATGAGGCGATTGCGCATCTGCGCGAAGCAGTGGACATCGAGATTGAAATCCACGCCCACAACGATCTTGGCATGGCCACTGCCAACACACTGGCGGCGCTGCGCGCTGGCGCCACGCACGCCAACACCACGGTGAACGGCCTGGGCGAACGCGCCGGCAATGCGGCGCTGGAAGAGGTGGTGATGGGTGTGCGGCATCTGCACCATGCGGACACCGGCGTAAACACGCAGGCGCTGGTGCCCATCTCGCGCCTGGTGGCGCGTGCCTCGGGCCGCCAGGTTGCATTCAACAAAAGTATCGTCGGCGAGGCCGTGTTTACCCACGAGTCTGGCATCCACATCGATGGCCTGCTGAAGAATGCCTCCACCTACGAGAGTTTTGACCCCTCGGAGCTGGGCCGCGAGCGGCGCACGGTGCTGGGCAAGCATTCGGGTTCGCAGTCGGTCCGTCAGGCTTACGGCGCGATGGGCGTGGTGCTGGACGACGATGCGCTCACCGGCCGCGTGCTGGCGCGCATCCGCGACCACGCGATGCGCGTCAAGCAGGAAGCGACCCCTGACGAACTGCGAGGCTTTCTGCGCGATTCGCGGCTCCCTTTTGCATCGCGACCGGTCCACCCGGCGGCCTTGGGCTTGTCATGAAACCATCCGGATATGCTAGCGCCGCTCAGTCAGCTCAAGAGCCGGGCGCTTCCCCGCGCTCCTGGTGGTCGCTGGTGCGCCAAGACGCGCGCTGCGTGCTCGAACGTGATCCGGCCGCGCGCAACCTGCTTGAGGTCTGGACTATCTACCCGGGCGTGCAAGCCATTGCGCTGCACCGCATGGCGCATGCCTTGTGGCGGCGCGGTTGGCGCTACCTGCCGCGCTGCCTTTCCTTCATCGCGCGCGCTCTGACCCAGGTGGATATTCACCCCGGGGCCCGCATCGGTGCGCGCTTCTTCATCGACCACGGCACTGGCGTCGTGATCGGCGAGACGGCGGAGATCGGCACTGATGTGACGCTCTATCACGGTGTGACTTTGGGCGGCACGAGCTGGAGCGGCGGCAAGCGCCATCCGACCCTGGGCGACCAGGTCGTCGTAGGCGCGGGAGCCAAGATTCTGGGGCCGATCGTGATCGGCGACCGGGCCCGGGTTGCGGCCAACTCCGTGGTCATTGATGCCGTGCCGGCTGACGCCACGGTAGTCGGCATTCCGGGCCGCGTGGTCGCACCAAGCCGGCGCACCACACACGGCTTTGACCTCGACCACCACCTGATTCCCGATCCGGTCGGCAAGGCCATCGCCTGCCTGCTGGACCGGGTGGCGCAGTTGGAGCTGGAGTTGGCGCAGTCGCAAACCATGCGTTTCGCAACACCCGACGCGCCCTGTGGTGCCTGCGACGACCGCTGCACCGAACCGGGATTCAAACAATCCTTCCTTCAACCATCTACCACGGAGTAAGCCCCGATGGAAAAATTCCTTCAACAACTCAAGGCCTTGTCCTCGGCCGAAGATTTCCTGCGGTACTTTGGCGTGGCGTTCGACCAGCAAGTGGTCAACGTCAGCCGGCTGCACATCCTCAAGCGATTTTTCCAGTACTTGCGACAGGAAAACGTGAACGCACAGACCGATGAACTGGCGCTCTACACCCTGTACCGCGAACAACTGGTCAAGGCCTACGCGGATTTCGTTACCTCGACGCCGGCTCAGGAAAAAGTGTTCAAGGTGTTCCAGGACACCCATGGCAAACAGCATGTGACGCTCGACAGCCTCAAGGCGTCGCTGCCACGGCGCGTTGTCGCTTAATTGGAGCACTGCCATGCACATCGTCGTTTGTATCAAACAGGTGCCGGATTCGGCGCAGATTCGGGTCCATCCGGTCACGAACACCATCATGCGCCAGGGCGTCCCGGCCATCGTCAACCCCTATGACCTGTTCTCGCTGGAAGAAGCCTTGCGGCTCAAAGACAAGTTCGGCGGCAAGGTCACCATGCTGTGCATGGGTCCGCCGCAGGCCGAGGAAGCACTGCGCAAATGCATCAGCTTCGGCGCTGACGACGCCGTGCTGGTGACAGACCGCGCCTTCGCCGGTGCCGACACGCTGGCGACCTCCTATGCGCTGGCCGCCGGTGTCCGCCAGATCGCCAAAGAGCAGGCGGTGGACATCATCTTCACCGGCAAACAGACCATCGACGGTGACACCGCGCAGGTCGGCCCCGGCATCGCCAAGCGCATGGGGATGCAACTGCTGACCTACGTTTCGCGCATTATCGAGACCGATCTGGAAAACCGCACCATCACGGTGGAGCGGCGCGCCGAAGGCGGCGTGCAGGTGCTCAAAACGTCTTTGCCCTGCCTGATCACGATGCTGGAGAACAGCAACGAAATGCGCTTTGCCGCGCTGCCCGCGATGATCCATGCCGCGGCCTACCCGGTGCGCAAATGGAGCAAGGAGCAGGCCGGTATCGAGGACCTGGACAAGATCGGCCTGAAAGGTTCACCCACCGTGGTGAGCAAGGTTTTCGGCCCGACGCCGCGCAGCCAGAAAGCCGAGATGCTGGAGCTGGAGATATCCACCCTGCGCGACGTGTCTCTCAACCTGCTGCAAAAAATCTTCACGCGCCACCCGACGCTGGAGTCTGATTTGCTGATGAAGGAAATGACATGAGTGAAGCCCCCAACAACGCCGCAACGCCGGCCAAGCGTCCCGCCGGCCGCCGGAATGTGGAATTATCCGAAGAACTGAAGGCCTACAAAGGTGTCTGGGTCTTCATCGAACACGATCGCGGCCATGTGCACAGCGTGTCGTGGGAATTGGTGGGCGAAGCGCGCAAACTGGCCGACAAGCTGGGTTGCGCGGTCAGCGCGGTCCTGCTCGGCGGCTTTGATGAGCCGCTGGAAAAGTTCGCCGCCGAGGCCTTCACCTTTGGCGCCGACAAAGCCTACCTCATGCAGGACCCGGTGCTCAAGGGCTACCGCAACGAGCCCTTCACCAAGGGCCTCACCGACCTGGTCAACAAGTACCAGCCCGAGATTCTGCTGCTGGGTGCCACCTCGATGGGCCGTGACCTGGCCGGCTCGGTCGCGACCACGCTGCTCACCGGCCTGACCGCCGACTGCACCGAGCTCAATATTGACCCAACCTCGCGCGCGCTGGCTGCGACGCGTCCGACTTTTGGCGGCTCGCTGTATTGCACCATCATGACGCTGGCCTACCGCCCGCAGATGGCCACCGTGCGGCCGCGCGTCATGCTGATGCCGCGGGCGGATGCCAGCCGCAGCGGTGAGATCGTGCACGACACGCTCGGCATGGTGGAGACGCAGATCGTCACCAAGCTGCTGGACTTCATCGCCGACGCCCACAGCAACAAGATCAACCTGCCTTATGCCGATGTGATCGTCAGCGGCGGCAAGGGCCTGAAGAACCCCGACAACTTCAAGCTGGTGTTCGAGCTGGCGCGCGTGCTCGGCGGCGAGGTCGGTGCCACGCGCCCCTGCGTGCAGGCCGGCTGGGTGGAAGCGGATCGCCAGGTGGGGCAGACCGGCAAGACCGTACGGCCCAAGCTGTATATCGCCGCCGGTATCTCCGGCGCGATCCAGCACCGTGTGGGCTGTGAGGCTTCAGACGTGATCGTGGCGATCAACACCGACCCAAACGCGCCGATCTTCGACTTCGCGCACTACGGCATCGTCGGCAATGCGATGCAGGTGCTACCCGCGCTGACGCAAGCCTTCGCCGCGCATCTGGCGCTGCGCAGCCGGCAAGTGGCCTGAAGGAGACCATAAATGAAACCCCCACGCTCATCACTTTGTGTATTCGCTGCCCCCGAGGGGGCGCAGGCCTCCCTTGGGGCGGCCCGGCGGGAGACCTGACATGAAAAAACCATCCCAATTTGATGCCATCGTCGTCGGTGCCGGCCCTGCGGGCAACGCCTGTGCTTACACCATGGCCAAGGCCGGACTCAAGGTGCTGCAGATTGAACGCGGCGAATACCCGGGCAGCAAAAACGTGCAGGGCGCCATCCTCTACGCCAAGGCGCTGGAGGAAATCATTCCAGACTTCCGCGAAGATGCGCCGCTGGAGCGCCACATCATCGAGCAGCGTATGTGGCTGCTCGACGATACCTCCTACGTTGGCACGCACATTCGCAGCGAAGACTACAACAAGCCGCCCTACAACCGCTACACCATCATTCGCGCGCAGTTCGACAAGTGGTTCAGCGCCAAGGTGCGCGAAGCCGGCGCCTTGCTGATCTGCGAGACCACGGTGAATCACCTGATCATGGATGGCGACCAAGTGGTGGGCGTGCAGTGCGACCGCGAACAGGGCGATGTCTATGCCGACGTGGTGATATTGGCCGACGGCGTGAATTCCACGTTGGCGCGCAAGGCCGGATTCCATGGCGAGATTCCCGCTGGCAATGTGGCCCTGGCCGTCAAGGAGATTCTCTTCATGCCGGAAGAGACCATCCGCCAGCGCTTCAATATCGGCGAGGAATCCGGTGTCGTGATCGAGATGGTGGGCCGTATCACCGACGGCATGATGGGCACCGGTTTTCTCTATACCAACAAGGAGTCCCTCACCATCGGCGTGGGCTGCATGCTGGGTGATTTCAAGAACAACCCGAATCGCACCAGCCCCTACGTGCTGCTGGAGCAGATGAAGCGCCACCCTGCCATCGCACCGTTGATTGAGGGCGGTGAAATGAAGGAATACTGCGCCCACCTGATTCCGGAGGGCGGTTTCCATGCGATTCCCAAGGTTTACGGCAACGGCTGGATGATCGTCGGCGATTCGGGCGGCTTCGTCAACGCCGTGCACCGCGAGGGCTCGAACCTGGCGATGACCACCGGACGGCTGGCGGCGGAGACGGTCATTGCGGCCAAGGCCGCCAACAGCGGTTGCCGTGCGGACTCGCTGTACGCCTACAAGACTGCTCTGGACAAGAGCTTCGTGATGAAGGATCTGCACAAGTACCGTGACATGCCAGCGGTGTTGCACAAGAACCCGCAGTTCTTCACCAGCTACCCTGACATGGTGGCGCAGGCGGCACGCACCATGATTACCGTGGACGGCGTGGACAAGAAGACCAAGGAACGCGAAATCTTCACTCACTTTCGCAAAACCCGAAAGTTCACTGGACTGATGGGCGATGCCTACAAACTCTGGAAGGCGATCCGATGAATGCCATCACCGTCAATGTCGAAGAAAAACTGTTCCAGAACCGTTACCGCGTCGATGCGGGGCGGCCGCATATCAAGATCAAGGATGCCGACGTCTGCACCAATGTCTGCGTCGTCAAGAGCTGTACCTTCGTCTGCCCGGCGTCCTGCTACAAGACCGAAGGCAACGGCAGCGTGACACTGATCACCGACGGCTGCCTGGAATGCGGCAGTTGCCGCATCATCTGCTCGGAGCTCGCGAACGTGGATTGGGAATATCCGCGCGGTGGTCACGGCATCCTGTTCAAGTTCGGTTAAAGAAAGGGCACCATGAGCAAACCACAACGCCACGTTTTCGTCTGTACTCAGAACCGGCCGGCCGAGCACCCGCGCGGCTCCTGCGCTGCCAAGGGCTCAAGCGCCGTGTTGCAGGCCTTGTGGGGCGAGCTGCAGAAGCGCCAAGCGTTTGAGAAAGTGGCGATCACTTATTCCGGCTGCCTGGGCCCGTGCGAGCAAGGAGCCAATGTGCTGGTTTACCCCGAGGGTGTGCTGTATCGTGGTGTGACGCCAGCCGATGTTGACGAGATTTTCACCAGCCATCTCGAAGGCGGCACTCCGGTAGCGCGTCTGTTGGCAGCCCCGACAGTCTGGTAAACCTGTTGACGGGTGCCGGACCCTATTGAAGTGGTGGCGCGAGTCCGACGCCCTGGTCTCGTTACCGCGCCGGTTCAGACCGAACATTCAGGCATAACGCGTTGCCATGGCCTCCAGCGCAACCGGCCTGATCTTGCCGCCCTGCCCGGCGCAGCCAAAGGCCTCGCAGCGCGCTTTGACGATGCCGCGCGCCGCATTCTTGGCGGCCAGCAAGGCCTTGCGCGGATCGAACTCACTCGGTTGCTGGGCCAGCAGCTGGCGCATGGCGCCGGTCATGGCCAGGCGGATGTCGGTGTCGATATTGATCTTGCGCACGCCGCTTTTGATGCCGCGCTGGATTTCCTCCACCGGCACGCCATAGGTTTCCTTGATGTCGCCGCCAAACTGGCGAATGATGGCCAGCCACTCCTGCGGCACGCTGCTAGACCCATGCATGACCAGATGGGTGTTGGGAATCTGCGCATGAATCGCCGCAATGCGGTCGATGGCCAGAATATCGCCGGTGGGCTTGCGCGTGAATTTGTAGGCGCCGTGGCTGGTGCCAATCGCAATGGCCAGCGCATCAACACCGGTCTTGGCCACAAAGTCTTTGGCCTGCTCCGGGTCGGTCAGCATCATGGCGTGCGTCAGTTTGCCCTCCGCCCCAATGCCGTCTTCTTCACCGGCCTCGCCGGTTTCCAGGCTGCCCAGGCAACCGAGTTCACCTTCAACCGACACGCCCACGGCGTGCGCCATTTCGCCGACGCGGCGCGTCACATCGATGTTGTAGTCGTAGCTGGCGGGCGTCTTGCCATCGCCCATCAGCGAGCCGTCCATCATCACGCTGGTAAAGCCCGAGCGGATGGATTGAATGCACACCGCCGGCGTGGTGCCGTGGTCCTGGTGCAGCACCACGGGAATGTCGGGGTGGCTTTCGACTGCCGCGAGCATCATGTGGCGCAGGTAAGCCTCGCCTGCGTATTTGCGGGCGCCCGCCGAGGCCTGCAGGATGACCGGGCTGTCGGTGGCTTGCGCCGCTTCCATGATGGCCTGAATCTGCTCCAGGTTGTTGACGTTGAAGGCGGGCACGCCATAGCCGTGTTCGGCTGCATGATCGAGCACTTGACGAAGGGAAACGAAGGCCATGAAAATCTCCTCGGGTTATGAACAAAAAAATGGTGGATTTTTTGGGGTCAGAGCCCAAATTTTCTCAGCCAAAGGCTGACCCTTCGGGTGCGACGCATGGCGTCGCAGAAAAATTGGTGTCTGACCCCAATAAATCCAAGCAGCTATCAATCGAGTAGCGCGGAGCAATCGGCAATGATCCGGTCGGGCACACAGGCTTCGATCGGCTGACCCATGTTGTAGCCATAGGGCAGCGCCCAGACCGCCACCCCCGCGTTGCGCGCCGTCGCCACGTCAATGCTCGAATCCCCGACAAACAAGGCCCGGTGGCGCGGCACATGAAACGCCGCCAGGCAGCTCTGGATGCCCGCCGGGTCGGGTTTTTTGCTGGGCAGGGTGTCGCCGCTGACGACCCGATCAAACAAGTGCGTCAGGTGGTGGACGTTCAGCACCGTGGCGGTATAGCGGCCCTCCTTGTTGGTGACAACCGCCAGCCTGACGCCACGCTCGCGCAGGGCGACCAGCGTTTCACGCACCCGGGGGTAAAGCTGGCTGCGGCTGCCGCAGCGGCTCTGGTAGTGTTTGTCAAACTCGGCGGCAATCAGCGCAAAACTGTCGCTCTCCCGAACCGCCGCATCATCGGTTTTTCCGCTGAAAGCCAGCGCCTGAAGCAGCAACTCGCGCGTGCCCAGGCCAATCCAGTCGTCCACCTGCTGCTGGCTTACCCCGGGCAGATCAAAACGGCGCAGCGTATCGTTCACGGCGTCGGCAATTTCCGGGGCGGTTTCAATCAGCGTGCCGTCCAGGTCAAACAGGATCAGGTCAAAGCGAGTCTTCATTACGGACACCGCATCATGCGATGGAGGCGGCGACCGGCTCAGGCAGCGCCACCTCACGGTGGTGCGCGGCGCGCTGGACCAGGCTGCGTACCGCATCCACCACACGCTGCGTGGTGATGCCGAAGAACGGGTACAGAGCCCTGGCCGGAGCCGACTCGCCAAACGTCGTGATGCCAATGACCACACCGGTGCGGCCGACGTATTTGCGCCAGAAATCGGGCTGCGCGGCCTCAATCGCCACCGTGGGCAGGGCCAGCGGCAGCACCGATTCCTGGTAAGCCCCGGACTGCCGGTCAAAAACAGTGGTGCAGGGCATGGAGACGACGCGGCTGGCAATGCCCTCGGCGGCCAGCGTGGCCTGGGCCTGCATGGCCAATTCCAGTTCCGAGCCGGTGGACACGATCACCGCCTGCGCGCCCGCCATGTCTGACAGCACATAGCCGCCGCGGCGGATGGCATCGATCCTGCCCGCATCGGTCAGGCGCGGCAGATTCTGGCGCGACAGGCACAGGGCGCTGGGGCCGTCCTTGCGCTGCACCGCGCAGGCCCAGGCGACCGCCGTTTCGAGGCCGTCCGCCGGCCGCCACAGATCCAGCCCCGGGATGAGGCGCAGGCTGGGCACATGCTCCACGCTCTGGTGCGTCGGCCCGTCTTCGCCCAGGCCAATGCTGTCGTGCGTAAAGACATGGATCACGCGCAGCTTCATCAGCGCGGCCATGCGGATGGCGTTGCGGCTGTAGTCGCTGAAGGTCAGGAAAGTGCCGCCGTATGGGATGTAGCCACCGTGCAGGGCCATGCCGTTCATGATGGCCGCCATGCCGAATTCGCGCACGCCGTAGCTCAGGTGGTTGCCCCAGTGGTCGCGTCCGGCCTTGACGCAGCCCTTGAAGTTGGTGAGATTGGAGCCGGTCAGATCGGCGCTGCCGCCAAAGAATTCGGGCACCAGTGGCGCCAGTTCGTCGAGCGCGTTCTGGCTCGCCTTGCGGGTCGCCACAGCGTCGGGTTTGGCTGCGATAGCGGCCAGCAACTCGGGCAATTTTTCAGCGAAGGCGGGCAGCAGATCGCCCGCCACACGGCGCTCGAACTCGGCCGCTTCCAGCGGGTACTGTGTGCGATAGGCCTCAAAGCGCAGGCGCCAGGCGCGCTCGGCCGCCTGGCCGCGCTCGACGGCGTTCCAGGCGTTGGCGATGTCCACCGGCACTTCAAAGGGCGCGGCGGTCCAGCCCAGCGCTTCGCGGGTGGCGGCCACCTCCAACGCACCGAGGGCGGCGCCGTGCACGTCATGCGTTCCCGCCTTGTTGGGCGAGCCCATGCCGATCACGGTTTTGCAGCAAATCAGCGTCGGTTTGCCATGGGGCAAAACGGCCTGGGCCTTGGCGGCGTGCACCGCCGCATCCAGCGCCGCCGGGTCATGCCCGTTGACGGCGGGGATGACGTTCCAGCCATAGGCCTCAAAGCGTTTGGGCGTGTCGTCGGTGAACCAGCCTTCCACATGGCCGTCAATGGAGATGCCGTTGTCGTCATAAAACCCGACCAGCCTGGACAGGCGCAGCGTGCCGGCCAGCGAACAGGCCTCGTGGCTGATGCCTTCCATCAGGCAGCCGTCGCCCATGAAGACATAGGTGAAGTGGTCCACGATGTTGTGACTTGCTTCTTCTTCATCGCGGTTGAACTCGTCAGCGAGCAGCTTCTCGGCCAGCGCCATGCCGACCGCATTGGCCAGGCCTTGGCCGAGCGGGCCGGTGGTGGTTTCCACGCCGGGCGTCACGCCCGCTTCGGGGTGGCCGGGTGTCTTGCTGTGCAACTGGCGAAAGTTTTTGAGCTCGGCCATGGGCAGGTCGTAGCCGGTCAGGTGCAGCAGCGCATACAGCAGCATGGAGCCGTGGCCGTTGGAGAGCACAAAGCGGTCGCGGTCAGGCCAGTTCGGGTTGGCCGGGTTGTGCGTCAGATGCCGGTTCCACAGCACTTCGGCAATATCGGCCATGCCCATGGGCGCGCCGGGGTGGCCAGACTTGGCTTTTTCGACGGCATCGACGGCGAGCATGCGAAGGGCGTTGGCCATTTGTTTGGCAAATTCGGGAGTTGGGTTATTCATTGAATGCCTCAAAAAAACAGAGCACTTGGATGTGATGTGGAAAGCCAGAACGCCGCGGAACCGGCTCCGCCGGGCCACTGGCGTTGCCCCCTTGAGGGGGAGGCGGCGCAGCCGACACAGGGGTGCATCATTGACCTGCGTTCTTTTTCCTTTCCATCATTCGCCACACAAAGGGCGTGAAGATCAGCTGCATGGCAAGCTCCATCTTGCCGCCGGGCACCACGATGGTGTTGGCGCGCGACATGAAGCTGTCATTGATCATGCTGCGCAGGTACTGAAAATCGATGCCCTTGGGCTGGGCAAAGCGGATCACCACCATGCTTTCGTCGGGCGCCGGAATCTCCCGGGCGATGAAGGGGTTGGAGGTATCGACCATCGGCACGCGCTGGAAATTCACATGAGTATGGCCGAACTGCGGGCAGATGTAGTTCACATAGTCAGGCATTCGGCGCAGGATGGTGTCGGTCACCGCCTCGGCGCTGTAGCCGCGCTGCGACTTGTCGCGCCAGAGCTTCTGAATCCACTCCAGGTTGATGACGGGCACCACGCCAATCAGCAAGTCGGGGTGCCGGGCAATGTTGACCTCGGGCGTGACCACCGCGCCATGCAGGCCTTCATAAAACAGCAGGTCGGTGCCTTCGGGCACCTTTTCCCAGGGCGTGAAGGTGCCCGGTTCCTGCTTGTAGGGCGCCGCTTCTTCCGGGTCGTGCAGGTACTTGCGGCGCTGGCCGGTGCCGGTGGCGGCATAGTCACGAAACAGGGTTTCCAGCTCGGCAAACAGGTTGTTCTCGGGCCCGAAGTGACTGAAGTTGTTGTTGCCGGCCTGTTCCGCTTCGGCGGCCTTGATCTTCATGGCTTTGCGGTCAAAGCGGTGAAAGCTGTCGCCTTCGATGGTGGCGGCGTTGACGCCCTCGCGGCGAAAAATATTGGCAAAGGTTCGTGTCACCGACGTGGTGCCCGCGCCGGACGAACCGGTAATCGAGATGATGGGGTGGCGTTCAGACATGGGCGTCTCCTTAAGTTAAAAATCTGTGTCAATCAGGGCTGTAGCCCTTATAGGTATTGTGTAAGCAGCTATTAAATCGGTAGCATCATCAGTTGGGGACAGAGCTTGCGAACATCCGACGACCAGTTGAGGACAGAGCTTGTTCACTTCGTGTAACTGCGGTCTGTCCCACAAGGTATTTAGGTCGGTAACTGCGGTCTGTCCCGCAAAAATATTGGTTTCTCAGTTTCTGAACAAACTTCGCGTGGCAAACAGCGGGGCGGTCTGCTCGATGCTGACGGGCTCGGCGTGGTAGCGCTCGATGCGCTCGACTTCATTTTTGGAACCAAAAATCAAGCCAATGCGCTGGTGCAGCGAGGTCGGCTGCACCCCCAGCATGGGCTCGTAGCCGGTGCTCGCGCGCCCCCCGGCCTGCTCCATGATGAAACCGACCGGGTTGGCCTCGTACAACAGGCGCAGACGGCCGGGCTTTGACGGGTCCTTGCTGTCGCGCGGGTACAGAAAGACGCCGCCGCGCATCAGGATCCGGTGCACCTCGGCCACCATGCTGGCAATCCAGCGCATGTTGAAGTCCTTGCCGCGCGGCCCGGTTTTGCCGGCCAGACACTCGTCCACGTAGCGCTTGACGGGGGGCTCCCAAAAGCGGCTGTTGGACGCGTTGATGGCAAATTCCTGCGTGTCGGCGGGCACCTGCAGGTTCGGATGCGTGAGCATGAACTCGCCCAGCATGGGATCGAGCGTGAAACCGGCCACGCCGTTGCCCACGCTGAGCACCAGCATGGTGGTGGGGCCGTACAGCGCATAGCCGGCAGCCACCTGGGCCGCGCCGGGCTGCAAGAAGTCAGCCTCGATCACATCGCGGCCGCTGTCCACCACTTCCTGCGGTGCCCGCACGATGCTGAAGATGCTGCCCACCGACACATTCACATCGATGTTGCTGGAGCCGTCCAGCGGGTCAAACACCAGCAGGTAGTTGCCGCGCGGCTGCTGCGCTGGAATCTGGCATGGCAAGTCCATTTCTTCGGAAGCCATGCCCGCCAGATGCCCGCCCCACTGGTTCAGTCGCACAAAGTACTCATTGCTCAAAACGTCGAGTTTCTTTTGTGTCTCGCCCTGCACGTTGATGGCGCCGCCCAAATCGGCGTCATGGTTGCCCAGCACACCGGCGAGTTCACCAAAAGCGACGGCGCGCGCAATCGCCTTGCAGGCCAGCGCCACGCCCAGAATCAGCGCGTTGAAGTCGCCCGTGGCGCCGGGAAAGCGTCGCCGCTCCTCGATCAGGTACTGCGTCAGCGTGAAGCGTTTGGACAAGGGCATGGTGAAGTCTCCATTTGGTTGAATTTATTTCAAGCTTTCGGCACGGCGGCGCGGCGCAGCGCCTGCATCACAGCGTGGTAGCCGCCATCCGCATCGGGCGCGCTGAACACGGCGCTGCCGGCCACGCAGGTGTCGGCACCGGCGGCGACGATGCGGCCGATGTTGTCAATTTTTACGCCGCCATCGACCTCCAGCCAGATCGGCTGGCCGCCGAGGGCGGCATGGGCGTCAATTTTTTTCCGCGCCGCGTGCAATTTCGGCAATGTGGACGCAATAAAGGACTGACCGCCAAAGCCCGGGTTCACGCTCATGAGCAGCAGCAGGTCGAGCCGATCCATCACATGGTCCATCCAGTCCAGCGACGTGGCCGGATTGAGCACGATACCCGCCTTGCAGCCGTGATCATGAATCAGTTGCAGCGTGCGGTCCACATGGCGGCTGGCTTCAGGGTGAAAGGTGATGATGTTGGCGCCGGCCTTGGCGAAGAGCGGAATCAGGGCATCGACCGGTTCGACCATCAGGTGCACGTCAATTGGGATCGTGACATGTGGGCGAATCGCTTCGCACACCAGCGGGCCGATGGTCAGGTTGGGAACGTAATGGTTGTCCATCACGTCAAAGTGCACCAGGTCGGCCCCGGCTTTCTCAATGGCGCGGACTTCTTCGCCCAAGCGCGAAAAGTCGGCCGACAGGATGGAGGGGGCAAGGCGCAGGGTTTGTGTCATGGAGTTCAGTCAGACGGGGAATAATGCGGGGGCTTGATGCCAGTCGCGCAACTGCGCCAGCGTGATGCCTTGCAGATTGGGCACAACCCGCAAGGCACCGGTGAAATCGTGATGCGCCGTGAAACTGTTGGGCGTGATGAGGGTTGCCAGACCGGCCCCGATGGCCGCTTTCAGGCCGTTGACCGAGTCTTCGAAAGCCAGGCACGCGGTGGCTGGCAGTTGCAGGCGCTTGAGGGTTTGCAGGTACACCTGCGGATGGGGCTTTTTGCGCGGCGCGGTCGAGGCGTCCTCAATCACCATGAA
Organism: uncultured Polaromonas sp.; assembly: GCA_964371235.1. GTDB lineage: Bacteria > Pseudomonadota > Gammaproteobacteria > Burkholderiales > Burkholderiaceae_C > Polaromonas. Next base: position 9,639 of record CAYJMW010000003.1, on the reverse strand, counting down.
ATACTCCATCCAGTCGGGGCCGATGGCCTTGCGCAGCAGCGCCGCAATGTTGACGGGGGATGTCGTCGTGGCAATCGCCAGCCGCAGCCCCTGCTGGTGCGCCGACGCGATCAACTCCAGCACGCCGGGCCGAAGCGCCACCGCGCCGTCCTGCACTGCGCGCTCATATGCGGCCGTCTTGATCGCGTGCAGGCGCTCTACCGTGCCCTGCACGCCTGCGCCGTCGATGTCCTTGACATCCGGCTGCCGCTCGCGCCAATAGTGCAGGATACGCTCCTTGCCGCCGGATATTTCAAGCAAGCGGGTGTACAGCGCCTCGTCCCAGAACCAGTCGTACCCGACCTCGGCAAAGGCCTGATTGAAGGCCGCACGGTGCGCGCTTTCGGTGTCGGCCAGCGTGCCATCGACATCGAAAATCAGCGCTTGAAGGGTGCTTGCGGACATGGCTTTCTTTCACAACAGGAGGCCCGAATCAGGGCATAGTGGATTTACTTTAGTGGCTTTGACTCATAAACTCCAATCACGTTTTATCAAACTATCATCAGATTAACCTTATAAACATTTGCGGGACAGACTGCGGTGACGGACCTAAATACATTGCGGGACAGACCGCAGTTACACGAAGTGAACAAGCTCTGTCCCCAAGTGATCGTGAGGATGTTCGCCAGATCTGTCCCCAACTAATCAAGAGGAGCTTGGCCCATGCGACCCTACACCCTCAAGCAGCTACAAACCTTCATTGAAGTGGCGCGCCAGCGCTCGGTGTCCAAGGCCGCGGAGCGCCTGTTTGTGACCCAGCCCGCCGTGTCAATGCAGATCCGCCAGCTCGAAGACGCCTTTGGCCTGCCGCTGATCGAGCCGCTGGGCCGCAACATTCAGCTGACCTATGCGGGTGAGGCCTTTTTGACCCATGCCATCGCCGCCATGGGTCAGCTCAAAGACCTGGAAGCCCTGATGGCCGAGCATGTGGGCACAAAAAAAGGCCATATCGACCTGGCCGTGGTGAGCACCGCCAAATACTTCGTGCCGATGCTGCTGGTGCGCTTTGGCAAGCTGCTTCCGGGCATCGACATTCACCTGAGCATTGACAACCGCGAAAACATTCTGGGCATGATGGCACGCAACGAAGCCGACCTGGTGGTGATGGGCCGCGCCCCCGCCAACATGGACTGCCAGGCCACGCCGTTTGCCAGCAACCCGCTCGCCATTGTGGCCGCGCCCGACCACGCCCTGGTGCGGCGCAAGCGGCTGGCGTTTTCAGCGCTGGGCGAACACGGCTTTGTGGTGCGGGAACAGGGTTCAGGCACCCGCGCCGCCATGGAGCGGCTGTTTGCCGAGCATCAAACGGCGCTGAAGGTGGTGATGGAAATGCCCAGCAACGAAATCATCAAGCAGGCCGTGATGGCCGGCATGGGGCTGAGCTTTCTGTCGCTGCGCACCTTGCGCCACGAACTGGCCAGCGGCCACATCGCGCTGTTGGACATTGAAGGCATGCCGCTGCTGGGCAACTGGTACATCACCCATCTGAGCCAGAAAAAGCTCTCGCCCGCGGCCCGGGCCTTCAAGGAATTTTTAATCGAACAGGGCGGCGCGCTGATGGACACGTGGAGCTGAGAAGCCCGGCGGCCACGGCCGCGCTTGCGAAAGCGCTTGGGGAAAGCTTGCAAACCCCCATGCCGGCGCCAGCACCCGTGTTCCGGTTGGTGGTTCAGTCCAACACGGTTTGTCTGCCGCGTATGAGGCCTTTGTTGCCTGTTTTACTGCTACGTCCAGGCTGTCTCAGGCGAGACAAGCCGAACCCACTTGTCCTCCTACGATTCACGGAAACAAACCTCTTCGGCCACCAAAATGTCTTCCAACCTGGACCCCCTGCAGACGCTGATTCAGCTAAACCAACAAGCCGCGTTCAACCGATGGTGCGGGATCAAAGTTGTCGAAGCCGAGGCAGGACGAGTCGTCATCGAGATGCCGTGGCGGCCAGAAGTGGGGCAGTATGCCGGCTTCGTGCATGCGGGGGTTGTTGGGGCGCTCATCGACACCGCCTGTGGTTACGCAGCAGCAACCATGGCAGGGCAGAATTTATTGGCGTCTCACTACTCGGTCAACTGCCTTCGTCCCGCTGTTGGTGAACGTTTCATTGCTCGCGCCCGGGTAGTGAAGCCAGGAAAGTCGCAGGTTTTCACTGCATGTGACCTTTTCGCTCTGGCTGGTGATCGGGAAACGCTGGTAGCTACCGGCGAAACGTTGCTGACCGTGATCGCAGGTGTCGCGAAGGCCTGATTCATTCGTCCTGGCGATGAGCGGACGAGTCATCAACCGGCTGGCTATCGTCTTCGCTGTCGGCACCGGCGTTGCAATTGCAGGTTATAGCTTTCTAAGCGGCCTGGGTGTCCGAAAGTCGGAATCCATTTTTGGCTACATCGCGTGGCTGGAGATCGCTACCGGTGTTGGCATGGTCTCGGTCGCTTACTTTCGGAGCAGAAGCGTTGTTGCAGCGTTCGCCCGCACACGCTGGCGCTCGGGGCTCGTCGCAGGGTTGCTCTCGGTAACGGGGTACGCAATTGCGCTCTGGGCCATGTCCATGGTCGCCATGGCGCCGGTTGTCGCGCTGCGGGAAACCAGCGTCGTGTTCGCTGCAATCATCGGTTCCATCTTTCTTGGCGAAGGCTTTGCCGTCAGGCGTGTTGCAGCCGCGGTTGCCGTGACCATCGGTGTTGTACTTCTGGGGGTATCGGCCAAGTGAGGGAGAATCCGGCAGTCAACCGGGCGCAGCCCGATAAGGCCGCGCAACGCCTGTTACTCCATTCGTTAAGTGCCTGACGCAGGAAGGTGAACATGTACTCTTGGGATGTGTTGCCTCATGTTTTCTTAAAACCTGCTGGCCCGTTGAGCGCTGAGATCATTGCGCGTGGCATCACCGATTTCCGGGTGGCAGGGCGCTATCTGCAGGCGCTGCCTTATGGTCGAACGGTGGATCGGGCAGATTTCCGTGCTGTCCTCCGTGAAGGCAAAGGGACGTGTAGCACCAAACATGCCCTCCTCGCGGCCCTCGCGCATGAGCAAGGCGTCCCGGTCGTCCTCACCCTGGGCATCTACGAAATGCACGAGCGTAATACCCCCGGGGTGGGAGCGGTCCTGACACGGTATGGCTTGACGTCTCTCCCGGAAGCACATTGCTACCTGACGCATGAGGGACGGCGCATCGATGTCACGCGGTCCGGTGCGGAGCCCACAGAACCGATTACCCAGTTTTTGACAGAGGAAACGATCATCCCCGAGCAGATTGGGGACCACAAATTCGCAGTTCACCGCCAATACATGCAGCACTGGGTCAACAACCATGCGGAGATGGTTGGAGGGCGGAGCTTCGAGGACGTATGGCGGATTCGGGAAGAGTGTATCGCCGCTTTGGCGCAATATCCTCCCGCAGGCATGGGGGGGCAAGAGGCGTTAAGCACCCTTACACGCGGAATGTATAGCTACTCGTCGTTTGTTCGCCTTGCCTTTTGGGTCTGCACTGCGCTGGTGGTGGCGGTGTTCTCCCCCATGGCACAGGCACAGGGCTGGCAGGAGTCTTCCATCACCGTCAGCGGAGTTGAGCGCTGGTACCGGGTGTATGTCCCCGATGCCTTGCCGCGACACGCGCCCTTGCTGCTGTCGCTGCATGGCGGCGGCGGCGGCATGCACACCATTGATCGGGGTGCCACACATGGATGGGTTCGGCTTGCCGAGCGGGAAAAATTTCTTCTTGTGGTGCCGAACGGCACCCATGGCAACACCGGCGATGCACACGGCAACCGACAGACCTGGAACGATTTGCGCAGCAATCCCGCCGAAAGCCAGTCTCAGGCCGATGATGTGGGTTTTGTGCGTGCACTGCTTGATCGCATCGAGGCCGACCATGCAACCGACACCAGCCGTGTCTATGTCACCGGCAATTCAAACGGCGGCTTGATGACTTACCGGCTCCTGATCGAGATGCCTGAGCGGTTCGCCGCGGCAGCCGCGTTTATTGCAAATCTCCCGGTTGCGGCCAAGCTGCTGCGTCCGCCGGCTCGGCCTGTCCCCCTCATGATCTGGAGCGGTACCGATGATCGCCTGATGAAATACAACGGCGGCGAGATCCCCGGCGGACGAGGCCAGGTACGTTCGGTGCCGGAGAACGTGGCCTGGTGGGTTCAGGCCAATCGCGCGGACGCGTCGAAAGCGCAAACCGTGGCGCTCCCTGATGTTGATCCAACTGATGGCTGCCGTATTCAGGGCACCCGCTATCCAGCGCTTGCAGATGGCGCGCCCGTGTTGTTCTACCTCGCTGAAGGCGGTGGACACACCATGCCCACCCAATCCGAAACATCTTCGGAAGGAGGACCGATCTACAAGATGCTGGTGGGACGAACCTGCAGGGATGTGGAGGGGGCAGAGATTGCGTGGGAGTTTATGAACAGTTTTACCGCGCAAAAATATTGAGCTTGCGGCGCACTGTTTTGCCTGGGCGGCGGGCATCGCGAACCGGCACGGATGGCGACCAGATTGCAGTAATGGTGGACTTGTCCACCCGGTTGAAAACGACGCGTGGCATGAGGGCATTCCTTGTACTTCGGGGTTAAACCCGGGTTGAATGCCTGATTGTGTCTTTTCTCGAATCATCACAAAAACCTGATTTAACCAGCAATTTATTTGAATTTTAATTATGAATAAGTCTCCCTATAGTCTGCTGCATCGCCCCACACTACCGGAGATTTCTCATGGACCAATCGAACCGCTACGCTGACCTGAGCCTCAAGGAATCCGACCTGATCAAAGGTGGCCGTCATATTCTGGTGGCCTACAAAATGGCGCCCAAAGCCGGCCACGGCTATCTGGAAGCCGCCGCCCATTTTGCTGCCGAGTCTTCCACCGGAACCAACGTCGAGGTGGGCACCACCGATGATTTCACCCGCGGCGTGGATGCGCTCGTGTATTACATCGATGAAGCCACGCAAGACATGCGCATTGCCTATCCGCTTGATTTGTTCGACCGGAACATCATCGACGGCCGCATGATGATGGTGTCCTTCCTGACGCTGGTGGTCGGCAACAACCAGGGCATGGGCGACATTGGGCACGCCAAGATTCACGACTTCTACGTCCCGGAACGCGCCATTCAGCTGTTCGATGGCCCGTCCAAAGACATCTCCGACCTGTGGCGCATTCTGGGCCGGCCCGTCAAGGACGGCGGCTACATTGCCGGCACCATCATCAAGCCCAAGCTGGGTCTGAGACCCGAGCCGTTTGCCAATGCGGCCTACCAGTTCTGGCTGGGTGGCGACTTCATCAAGAACGACGAGCCGCAGGGCAATCAGGTGTTCTGCCCAGCCAAAAAAGTAATTCCCCTGGTCGCCGATGCCATGAAGCGCGCGCAAGACGAAACGGGACACGCCAAGCTGTTCTCGGCCAACATTACCGCCGACGATCATTACGAAATGCTCGCCCGTGCCGATTTCATTCTCGAAACCTTCGGCCCCGACGCTGACAAGGTGGCGTTCCTGGTGGACGGTTTTGTGGGCGGCCCCGGCATGGTCACCACGGCGCGCCGCCAGTACCCCAACCAGTACCTGCACTACCATCGCGCCGGTCACGGCATGGTCACGTCGCCATCGGCCAAGCGCGGTTATACCGCTTTTGTGCTGGCCAAGATGGCACGCCTGCAGGGAGCCTCGGGCATCCACGTCGGCACCATGGGCTACGGCAAGATGGAAGGCGAAACCTCCGACAAGATCATCGCCTACATGATTGAGCGCGACGAGTGCCAGGGTCCTGTCTATTTTCAAAAATGGTACGGCATGAAGCCCACCACACCCATCATCTCTGGCGGCATGAACGCGCTGCGTCTGCCGGGCTTTTTCGAGAACCTGGGCCACGGCAACGTGATCAACACCTCGGGGGGCGGCGCGTACGGCCACATCGACAGCCCGGCGGCCGGCGCCATTTCCCTGCGCCAGTCCTACGAGTGCTGGAAGTCGGGTGCTGATCCGATCCAGTTTGCCAAGGAGCACCAGGAGTTTGCGCGTGCGTTCGCGTCCTTCCCGGGCGATGCCGACAAGCTATATCCCGGCTGGCGCGAGAAGCTTGGCGTTCACAGATGACCAACAAAGACCAGTACCGGGTCATCAACGAGCCCTTCTACCAGCCACAGGCCAATGAAGTAGCTTTGTTTGATGCCGCCTACAAGGCGCGTTTACCTGTCATGGTGAAGGGGCCGACGGGCTGCGGCAAGTCGCGCTTCATCGAATACATGGCTTGGCGGCTTGGCAAGCCGCTCATCACGGTGGCCTGCAACGAGGACATGACGGCGTCCGACCTGCTGGGCCGCTACCTGCTCGAAGCCAATGGCACGCGCTGGCTCGATGGTCCGCTGACCACGGCGGCACGTATTGGCGCCATCTGCTACCTCGATGAAATTGTGGAAGCCCGGCAGGACACCACGGTTGTGATTCACCCGCTGACCGACCACCGTCGCCAGCTCCCGCTGGACAAATGCGGCGAGCTGATCGCCGCGCACCCCGATTTCCAGCTCGTCATCTCCTACAACCCGGGCTACCAGAGCCTGATGAAGGATTTGAAACAGTCCACCAAGCAACGTTTCGTCGGTTTTGATTTTGATTACCCGAGCGCCGAACTGGAGGCCTCCATCGTCGCGGCCGAGGTCGGCATGGACCATGCCACTGTCGTCAAACTGGTGAAGATTGGCAGCGTGGCACGCCAGCTCAAGGGCCATGGCCTGATGGAGGGCATCTCGACCCGGCTGCTCGTCTATGCCGCCACCCTGATCAAGGGCGGCGTGAATCCGGTGGACGCCTGCCGCATGGCGCTGGTGCGGCCGATCACGGACGACGCAGACATCCGCGCGACGCTGGAGCACACCATTGATGCGGTCTTTGCCTGAAGGCTGACCCCGTGCGCACCGGCCCCTCGCCCGAACAGCTAGCGGCCTGGCGAGAGCAGCTCGATTGCGGCTTTCCCCAGGTCGCCGCGGTGTTTGAGGACTGCATGGCCGAGGCACAGGCGCTGCTCACATCCGAAGGCATCCAGGCTTACCTGGAACAAGGCCGCTTCTTGAGCCAGATGGGGCGCGGGGTGGAGCCGGTGCTGATCTTCTTGCAGGAGTGGCCGCAGGTCGCCCAAGTTCTGGGAGAGACTGCCCTGCCGACCATCATGGACGCCATTCGCGTGATGACGAAGTCGCCCAATGGGCGTGCCATCGCGCCTTTTCTGCAATCCCTCGCGGCCATTGCACGGCGGCTGCCGTCACAGGAGCAGATGCAGCGTTATCTGAATCTGAGCCTGCGCATCATGGACCGCACCAGCGGCTCCATTCACGGCATCCACAAAACTTATGCCAGCCCCAGCCTGCCCGATTTCTTTCGACAGTCTCCGCATCTGCTGAGCCTGCTGTCGATGGAGGGCTTGAGCAACTGGGTTGACTACGGCATACGCAACTACAGTCATCACCCGGAACGCCAGCGCGACTATTTTTGCCTGCAGTCGGCTGACAGCCGCGCCGTGCTGCAGCGCGAACGGCACGGCACGCTGCTGGTCGACAACACCCGCCAACTCGATCTGTACCTGCGCGGACTGTGGCAGGACGCGAACCACCTCGTACCCTACTCCACCGCGTTTGACGAGTTGCGCAAGCCTGTGCCCTACTATGACGCGCTGGGCATCCGCCTGCCTGATGTTTACGATGACCGTAACAGTGTCAGCGCGCTGGACCGCTACCGCGCAGCACTGGCCCACATGGCCGCGCACCGACGCTGGAGCAGCGCCATCATTGCCGACAACTACAGTCCGTTTCAACGCATGGCAATCGAGTTTTTCGAGGACGCGCGGGTAGAGCTGCTTGCCATGCGCGAGTATCCGGGACTGCGACGCATCTTCTCTGCGCTTCACCCGGCACCAGTGGAAGGCGCTTGCGATCCAGAGACCCATTCCTGCCTGCGGCACCGCCTCGCCATGCTGTCACGCGCCCTGCTTGAGCCATCCCACGGCTATGAGGATGGGGATCTGAACGCTTTCGTGCAGCGCTTTCATGAAATCATGGCGCACGGCGATTCCAGCACTGAAGAGATTGCCAGCCTGGCCCTGTCCTACGTGGCCAAAACCCGTCGCCAGGGCGACCAGCTTCCAAAGACGTACTTTAAGGACACCGAAGTTGACTACCGCGACGACAACCGCCACCTGTGGAAGTTTCATGAGCTGAGCGATGATGAGGAAATGTTCGAAGAGCATCGCCCATCGCCCGCGGGCGAAGATCTCAAGGAACTGCCACCCCGCCACTACCCGGAATGGGATTACAGCAGCCACACCTACCGCCCGGATTGGGTCAGTCTGTATGAGCGACTGCACCCGTCAGGCAATCCCGCAGACATCGACAAACTGCTGACCAAACACAGCGCGCTGGCCAAGCGCCTCAAACGCCTGCTGGACCTGCTCAAGCCACAGGACAAGGTGCGCGTGCGCTACCAGGAAGAAGGCAGCGAGCTCGATCTGGACGTGGCCATCTGCTCGCTGATTGATTTCAAAAGCGGCGCCACGCCCGATCCGCGCATCAACATGAGCCACCGGACCGCTGGACGCAACATCGCCGTCATGCTGCTGCTGGACCTCTCGGAATCACTCAATGAAAAAGCAGCCGGATCAGGCCAGACCCTTCTGGAACTCAGCCAGGAAGCGGTGTCACTGCTGGCCTGGTCGATTGAACAACTGGGCGACCCGTTGGCCATCGCCGGCTTTCACTCCAACACGCGCCACGACGTGCGCTACCTGCACATCAAAGGCTACGGCGAACACTGGAATGACGAAGTCAGGGGACGGCTTGCGGCCATGCAGGCGGGCTACTCCACCCGCATGGGGGCCGCCATGCGCCATGCCGCCCACTACCTGGAAGCCCAGCAGGCCGACAAGAAGCTCATGCTGATCCTGACCGATGGCCGCCCGTCCGACGTGGACGTGCCCGACGACCAGGCGCTGGTGGCCGACACCCGCCGGGCGGTGCAGGAGCTGGCGCAGCAGGGCATCCACAGCCACTGCATCAGCCTGGACCCGCAGGCCGATGCCTACGTGCACGATATTTTTGGCCGACATGCCACCGTGGTGGACCGGGTGGAACAACTGCCCGAGCGGCTGACAAGGCTGTTTATGGGCCTGACGCGCTGAATATCATTCGGTGTTACAGGACAACCCTCTCTGTATATCTGCCAGACCACCGGGCAATTTCCGGGGGCGGGAAACCCCCAATGCACTGCCCCGATGCGCAGGGTATATTTAATTTCTTGCTAACGAGCCCTGCTGCTCGCAAAGCGGGGAGCCGAGGAGACACGAGAGAGTCATTCGAAATAGACAAGCCAACAAGCATTCCAAAAGATTTTTTTGACCCAGGCGCTGGTAACCCCAGCGCTTTTTTTATGGCCGTTTTCTTTGTTTCTTCTTAATGAAATCGGCCCGTAGCCCTTGATTAACGGACATTAACAGCTATCATTATAGTAGCAACTTGCGAATTCGACGCAATGCGACAATGGCGGCCATGGAATTGCTGATTGTTTCGTTGGCCTCGCTGGCTGCCGGTTTTGTCGATTCCATTGTGGGCGGCGGCGGGCTGAT
>CAYJMW010000002.1:0-136823 GCA_964371235.1 uncultured Polaromonas sp. | reverse complement strand
GAAAGCGTGCGTGGGGTTATACCCACCGCGGGTTCGAATCCCGCCCCTTCCGCCAGTGAGTCAATGAATACGGGGCCTAGCGGCCCGTTTTTCATTTATACCCCCCTCACTACCCCCCTGTCAGTGCCCGGCTGATTGCCATGTATGCTTTGCGTTCAAAGGAACTGCAATGAACAAGCTTCTTTTAGTCGCACTGCTGGCGCTGCCCGCTGCAGTGCAGGCCCAGGGTATCTACCGCTGTGGAAACACCTTCAGCCAGCAACCCTGCGGACCTGACTCTAAGCAACTGGTGGCGCCCAAGCAAGAATTGCGTTTGCCTCCAGACATTCCGCCCTCGAACGACCGTATCGCAGCGAACATGTCCACTTGCGAAAAGGCCACCCGCGCAGCGATGAAGGACCCCGACGCGGCAAGGATTCGACGTATTGGGCGCATCGGCCCGGTGTTCCAGTGGGTTGCCGGACAGCGCGGCACTGGCGTGGCCTACCACCTCGGGGTAAATGGCAAGAACAGTTATGGGGGCTACACAGGCGAAAAGCTCTACGTCTGCGGCTTTGACGACTCAGAGACAACGCTTGTTTTTAATCAGGAGACTGACAGGGCGCCCCGCTGATGCTCATGCTGCTGTTCCTTTTGCGGATTCGAGTTGACGGAGAACGGACGTAAGCGCAGCAGCATCAGCGCCGCTGGCCACGTTGCCCCCCGTGCCAATATGACCTGCTACACCTACCCCGGAGTAATTGGTTAACAACGAGGGTAGCTATGAAACCAAATAATCAACCCAAGACAGTCATGGAAGCAGCGAGCACCGTATCCGCTGAGTAGAACGTGCGCGCCCGCCCGCCAGCACCACCGCCCTATTTCTGAGCTGCCTGTGCGGCAGTGAACGCACCAGCCTCAAGGCCAAGGCGGCGGTTGCTTTTCTGAACTGTTACCGGCGCCGGTCTATTTTTGATCCGTGCTATTCGAGTGGCTTCGGCACAATCGTCTTTGGATGGTCTGCTTTCGCTCGGCGGCAACACAAATGCGAATCCACCGATCAGCAGCAGTTCGGCGCTCAGTGTCTGAGTCAGTTTCATCAGTCGCGGATCACGCCGATGGCCTCGGAGGAATTCAACTGCCTCTTGTGCTTGCAGCCTATGGATCAGCTCCAGGTCAAGTCGACCCGGCTGAGCGGCAATTGACGCACACGCTTGCGAATGGCAGCAAAGATCGCATTACAAACCGCTGGCGCCAACGGAGGAAGCGCAGGCTCTCCCAAACCCGTGACGGGTTGGTCGGTTTTCAGGAAATGCACCTCTATCCGCGGCGGTGCATCGGCGATACCAATCAGTGGGTAGTCCGTGAAATTTTTCTGCACGATGCGCCCGCGCTGGATATCGAGTTCGGCAAACATCAAGGTGCCCAGACCGTCTATCACCGAGCCCTGTACCTGGCTTTCTGCGCCACTGAGGTTGACGATTTGCGAGCCGATGTCCGACACCACCACCACGCGGTCCACCTTCACCGCACCCGTCTTGGACACCGTGACTTCCGCTACCTCGGCGATGTAGCCGCGGTGGCTGAAGTGAAAAGCGATGCCTTGGCCCCGGCCACGCGGAAGTTTATTGCGACCCCAGTCGGCCTTTCTTGCTACCTCTGTCAGCACGCGACGCATTCGCCCTACGTTGTAGGGCACTCCCCGATTGCCGCTACCCGCCACAATGTTTTGCTGACCCAGCAGTTCCAGCCGGAACTCGAGTGGGTCGCGCGCGCCCGCGTGAGCTAGCTCATCAATAAAGCTTTGGAAAACCCAGGCAAAGACATTGCTCCCGGGCGCCCGCCAAGGCCCCATCGGAATGCCGCATTCCATCGGCGTTTGCTCGAGCAGGCAACTGGCCACCCAGCGGCCCGGAAACTCGTCACCGGAAAGGCTGGCGCCGCTACCCGGCTGCAAAATGGACTGGCCATCGCGCACAACGCGGTTGGCAAACGTGACAAAGTGGTTGTGCCAGGCAGCAAGATTTCCCTTCGCATCCAGAGCGCCGCGCAGGAAATGAAAACCGCCGGCACGAAAGTGGTCATGCCGCAGGTCATCTTCACGCGACCAGGTGAGCTTGACCGGCGCGCTGACCCGCTGCGCGATCGCGGCGGCCTCCACGATGTAGTCGGCGCTCAGGCGCCGGCCAAAGCCGCCGCCGCTACGGGTGATATGGAGCGTGATCTTGTCCCTGGCAACGCCAAGTGTGTTTGACACCAGATTTTGCCCTGCCGCCGGATTCTGGGTGGGCGCCCAGATCTCGAGGGCCCCGTCCCGAAACCAGGCCGTACAGTTTTGCGGCTCAATGCTGGCGTGCGAAATGAAGGGGTAGCTGTAGGAGGCTTCCACCGTCTTGGCGGACGCAGCGAATGCGGCAGCTGGGTCGCCGTCCCTGCGCAATTGCACGCTGCCTGGCTTTTTGGAGAGCGTCTGCGCTTGAGCAACAAAGCCGTCCCAGCTTTCGTTAGCCACCCGGCCTTCGTCCCAAGTCACTTTGAGTTGTCTGCGGGCACTGAATGCCGCCCAGGTCGATTCGGCAACAATCGCGACACCCGGCATCAGTCCGTTGAGATTCGTGGTTCCCTGGACCACGAAGGCATCTCGCACGCCGGGCAGGGCCTTGATGGCGTCCAGGTTAGCGCTGACGACTTTGCCGCCAAAGGCCGGACACTTTTCGAACACGGCATACAGCATGCCGGGCAGTCGCACATCGATACCAAACAAAGGCTTTCCAGTGACGACTGCCAGGTTGTCAATGCCCCCCACGCGCGTGCCCAGAAGTCTGTAATCCTTGGGATCCTTGAGCTTGACGGATTCGGCTGCGGGCACCGGCAGCGTCGCCGCTTTGGCCGCCAACTTCCCGTAGGTCAAGGTTCTCTTTGTCGGCGCATGGTGCACGGCCGTGTTGGCAGCCACACATTCGTTCACGGGTACGTTCCAGGTCTGCGCGGCGGCCTGCACGAGCATGGTGCGCGCCGTAGCCCCCAGCAGCAGAAAATTGCTGTAATTGTTTGGTGTCGAGGTGGAACCGCCGGCAGTCTGATTCCCGTAGGCTGGATTCAGGTCGCCCTGGACGATGCGTACGTCCTTCCAGTCGACCTCCAGTTCCTCGGCGATGACCATCGGCAGCGAGGTCTTGATGCCTTGGCCGATTTCGGGTTGCTTGGAGATGAGGGTGATGACGCCCTGGTCAGAAATGCCGATGAATGCATTCGGCTTGAATCCGGCGGCGCTGGACAGGTTGGCGGGCATTCCGACAAGGTCAGAAGCACCCACGGGCTGCAGGTAAAAGCCCAGCAACAGGCTGCCACTGCCAATGGCCGATTGGCGCAAGAATGTGCGCCGGTCCAGGCCTTCCAGCGGCGCGGCCAGGTCAGGAAGGTGTTTCATGTGATCCCCTTCTTCTTGCCCGCGATTTCTGCCGCCCGATGAATGCCGGCGCAGATGCGTAAGTAAGTGGCGCAGCGGCACAGGTTGCCCGCCATGGCGTCATCAATTTCAGCATCCGTTGGGTCGGCGTTCTCCTTGAGCAGCGCGGCAGCGGTCATGATCTGCCCGGCCTGGCAGTAACCGCACTGCGGTACATCGAGTTCTTGCCACGCGGTTTGCAGGGGGTGAGCACCCCGGGGATCCAGACCCTCGATGGTGACGACCTGTTTGCGTCCCACGGTGGATACAGCTGTCATGCAAGCGCGCGTCGGGACGCCATTGAGGTGCACCATGCAGGCGCCGCAGCTGCCCACGCCACAACCGAACTTGGTGCCCGGCAAATCAAGACTGTCGCGCAACACCCAGAGCAAAGGGGGTTTCCGGGGCCGCCTCGACCTGACGCGCCACGCCATTGATGTTTAATGAATATTGACTCATATCTTGAACATGATCCCATTGAACGGAAACCACACTACCCGACCGATCAGTCAGTCTGAATCATCAACGGATAACGATAGCACTGGTGGCGAGGTTTCGCGATGGCGAGCCTTCTCCAGAATGTTTGACAGGTCACCATAATGTCCTCAGAATGAATACCTGTTTCAGCAAAGGGGACGGAGATGAAACTTCCGGTTCACATTCAATTTCACGGCATGGAGCCGTCCGATGCTCTTGAGCTCAGCACGCGTGAGCACGCGCACAAGCTTGAATCATTTGCCCCCGACATCATGACTTGCCGAGTTGGCATTGATCTGGAGCAAAAGCACCAGAATCAAGGGCGGCCCTACAGCGTGCGCATCGACCTTACGCTACCGGGCCACGAACTCGTGGTTAACCGGATCCATAACGAAGATGTGTATGTGGCTCTGCGCGATGCTTTTGACAACATGAAACGCCAGCTTGAAGACATCGTGCGCAGGCGCAGGGGGCAGGAGAAGCAGCATCCGGTACCACTGCATGGTGAGGTCGTGCGCCTGGACGATAAAGGAGGCTTCGGTTTCATCCGCACGCCTACTGGCGATGAGTACTACTTCAGCCGCGACAACCTTGCCGGAACGCCGTTTGAACACCTGCAAACCGGCAGCAGTGTCCAGTTCATACCTGAGGTCGATGGCAATCGCTTGCACGCCACGCGCGTGAGCCTGGGCAAGCATGGGATGGGTTGAGCGAACAGCCTTGCGTTAGACCGCATGCCATGCGCAAAAGAACAGGGAGACCAATATGGGTGAACGATTAACCACGGGCGAAATATGCACGCGTAGCGTGACCATTGCCTTCAGGATGACGCCTTTGAGTGAAGCGGCGCGGTTGATGAGAGAGAACCATGTCGGTTGTCTCGTCGTGGTAGATGAAGTGGTCGGCAAGCGAATCGTGGTCGGTGTACTAACTGACCGCGATATCGTGACCGCAGTGGTCGCCGCTGACCTTCCCCCGAGTGCCTTGCTCGTGGAAGATGTGATGACTACTGACTTGGTCACCGCGCGCGAGGAAGATTCATTGATTGACCTGATGCGCACCATGCGCCGCAAGGGCGTCAGACGCATTCCGGTCGTCGGCAAGCAGGACGAGCTGATTGGTTTAGTGGCACTTGACGATGTACTTGACATTCTTGCGCAGGAGCTGAGCTTGCTGGTGGCCGCTATTGACAGCGAAGGCAAACGTGAACGCGTGATGCGAAAGTAATGGCTCACGGCTTCTTGCCGCCCTAAAAGATAATTGACAAACCCGTCCTGACTATCGGTCATTGTTTGATCAAGCCGTGAGCTCAAACGATGAAGAACTACTGGGAACATTTTGAACATGACGCCGATATCGGCGTGCGTGGCCTGGGCACGAGCAAGGCGAGCGCATTTGAGCAGGCCGCCCTGGCGCTGATGGCGGTCGTCACCGAGCCCGGCCGTGTGGCAGCACGCGAAACCGTGACGATAGCCTGTGAGGCTGCCGATGACGAATTGCTGCTGGTGGCTTGGCTCAATGCGCTTATTTACGAGATGGCCGTACGCCACATGCTCTTTGCGGGATTTCGAGTAGCGATTGAGGGGACGCGCCTGGATGCCACGGCGGCGGGCGAGCCGATCTCTATCCCGCGACACCAACCTGCAGTCGAAGTGAAAGGCGCGACCTTCACGGCCCTTCGTGTGATGCAGCTGGAAAACGGACTCTGGATGGCTCAAACCGTAGTGGATGTGTGATGGACCGAAACAACTTCTCTGAATGCGGCCCCTGTCACTGGGAATTGCCGGCTACCGGCACCATGCGGGTGCCGGTGGTGATCTACGCAAGCGACAGCTTGCTGCGGGGGATGGACGACAAGGCGCTGGAGCAAGCCGTCAACGTGGCGACACTGCCTGGCATTGTGGGCGCGTCGTACGTCATGCCGGACGCGCACTGGGGTTACGGCTTCCCGATAGGCGGCGTAGCGGCGTTCGACGCCGATGCGGGCGGCGTGGTGTCCGCCGGGGGCGTGGGCTTTGATGTCTCTTGCGGCGTGCGTTGCCTGCTTACAGGATTGCGGCGCGAGCAGATCCTGGCGGTGCAGCAGGCGCTGGCGGACGCGCTGTACACGCAGATTCCGGCCGGTCTGGGCAGCACCGGTGCCATCCGGCTCAGTGCCACGCAAATGGATGCGATGCTGTCGGGCGGTGCAAAATGGGCGGTTGGTCGCGGCTGGGGGGCGGAGGACGACTTGACGCGCATCGAGGAGCATGGGCAGATGCTGCATGCCAAGCCCGGTTTGGTGTCCGAGCAAGCCAAAAGGCGCCAGCGCGACGAGATGGGCACTTTGGGCAGTGGCAACCACTACCTGGAGGTGCAGGAGGTAGCTCAGGTGTTCGACAGCGCCATCGCCCAAACCTACGGCCTGCAACTGGGCGATGTGGTGGTGATGATCCATTGCGGCTCGCGTGGCCTGGGGCACCAGATCGGTACCGAATTCCTGAGCCGGATGGTCGTGGCAGCGCCGGGCTATGGGCTGACGCTGCCCGACCGCGAGTTGGCCTGTGCACCTATCCACTCGGAACTCGGCCAGGAATACCTGGGGGCCATGCGCGCCGCCATCAACTGCGCGCTGGCCAACCGGCAAATCCTGACGCACCTGGTGCGCCAGGTGTTCGCCCAACTGCTGCCTGCGGCGCAACTGCCTTTGCTGTACGACGTATCGCACAACACCTGCAAGCTGGAAGAGCACCGCGTCGGAGGCCAGTTGCGGCAGCTCTACGTGCATCGCAAAGGCGCGACCCGGGCCTTTGGTCCGGGGCATCCCGAGTTGCCCGATGCGCTGCGACCGGCCGGGCAGCCGGTGCTGATTGGCGGCTCAATGGGGACCGGCTCGTATGTGTTGGCGGGTACGGCCAGGTCTGAGTCGCTGGCATTCGCTTCAGCCTGCCATGGGGCAGGCCGGGCCATGAGCCGGCACGCGGCGACAAAGACCTGGCAGGGCCGACAGGTCATGGACGAACTGGCTGGGCGCGGCATTCTGATCCGCAGCCCCTCCCCGCGCGGCGTTGCCGAAGAAGCGCCCGGCGCCTACAAGGATGTGACGGCGGTGGTGGATGCCGCCCAGGCGGCCGGACTGGCGTGCAAAGTTGTCCGACTGGCTCCACTGATTTGTATCAAGGGTTAGAGCCTTGGAAACACAGGCTCGCGCCCCAAGTCAATGCCGACAAAGCGACGCAAACTGACGCTGTCCTACAAGGCCTCCTCACACGCCAGATCGGCCAGATTGAACCGGCACCCGCGCCAGAATTCGAAATGGGGCGGTTGTCCGTCGCCATGTGCGCATTCTCGACGCCGAAGCGTTGCGGCACATCTTCAATCCGCGGGCTTGCCCTTGACGCACACCGGGTGGTCCACCCTCCACAGCACCGTATCGTCGTTCTGAGTCGAAACCACGCGTGCCTTCTGGAGAAACGGGTAGCGGTTAGGCATCGCTTTTCCGCCTATGACCCAACTCACGGGTGAGCGACAAACCGCCGTGGTGAACGCATTTGGGACCAGCAACGTCAAGGAGGAGCGACCGGGTGCGAACAGCCCGGCGTCGGCCAGTTCCTTGCGACCGCTGTCCGACTTGAAGACATCTGGACTGGTCCAGTCGTCAACGATCCCAACTGGTTGCGTGAGCCTGGCATACAGCGGGATATCGTAGTAGTAGCGGTGCAGCATGAACACGGGCTCATTCAGTTGGCGTTGCGTGGCCAGCAGTGTTGCCAGGTTACGCAACGAGCCGTGTGGGTACACCGAATACCACAGAACTGCACCAATGCTGAGAGCCGTACTAAGCGCCGCGCTAAGCCACCACAGGCGCTTCAGGCGCATGGAAGTCGCCCCCAAGCTCGGCATGCCGTCGGCCAAGAGACAGGCCAGGGCTGGCACAGCCGGAAGAATATAGCCGAGCAGCTTCGATTTCGGAGCGGAAAAAAACAGCATCAGCACCAGCACCCAAAGCCACATCAACAGCCGGATCGGGCCGCGCTGCGTGTCCGCAAGGTAGTCACGGGTCAACGGCCGGTACAGCCAGGGCAGCCACGGAAGGCTGAACAGGATCAGCACAATGGGATAAAACCATAACGGCTGAACGTTATTGAAGCCGCCGACCGCGAAACGATTGAATTGCTGGACGACAAAAAAGTAGTCAAGAAAGTTGTCGAAGCGCCACTGCATGGCGATAAACCAGGGTGCGGCGATGAGAAAAAAAGCGGCAATCCCGGAAAACGATAGAAGTAAGAATATCACCCGCCAGCGACGCAGCATGGCAAGCCAGGCCAGTATCACTAGGGCCGGCAGCACGGCGCCGATCAGTCCTTTGGAAAGCACACCCAGTGCCGCCATGGCATAGGCTGCCACGAGCGTGCGGCGATACGGCAACTGCTGTTCGATGCTCAGCACCGCGTGTGCCAGCAGCACGATCGTGGCGGTAATACAACCCGCCACCAGCATGTCGAGATTTGCAAATTGACCACCGAGGTAGAACAAGGGCTGCACCAGCAACGCCAACAGGGTCATGCGACCGGCGCTCTCCCCCCACCAGCGCTGTACAAACAGGTATAGCGCGAGCGCGCCCATCCAGGCACCCAGCAAAGGGGCCGCACGTGCGGCCCACTCATTCAACCCGAACAGCGACATGGATGCCGCCGTGATCCAGTAGAACAGGGGCGGTTTGTGAAAATACGGCAGGCTATTCAGGGTGGGAGTGAGCCAGTCACCCGAGCGCATCATTTCCCACGCGACACCCACGTAGCGCCCCTCGTCGGGCAGCGCCAGCGGCCGCAGCCAGGCGGTAGCGGCCAGCCAGACCAGGATCAGTGCTGCGGAAATCGAGGTTTGGCGCCAGAAGGAGCGCGTGGTGGGCGTCACGTTAAAAGTGCATCTGGGCCGAAACGCCGAGGGTCACACCGACCGTATCGCCCCAGCCGAGGCTGCCACCACGCCGCCCAGAGGCGCGCTGATAACCTCAATCTGCGGCAGCACGGCAGGAAGCAGTCAGAGGAAGTATTGGACTCATGGGCAAAGCATAAGCTGGTTCGCTTGGCACAGTATTATGAACGCCGGATCGGGTTTGATGCGGCGCGGCTTGCAGTCGCCGTGGCAGGGGGTCATTCAGAAACCGGAAAATAAGGTGCACCAAGCGGCGATTTGCCTTCGCGCTGATGCTTGTCGAAGTTGCACCGTTGTGTTCCGTGCAGATATTGGGCTTTGCAGATAATGGATTGCTCACCCGCACAACGTCGCCTCGTATCCACTTCCTTTCGTCAGGCCAGCGCCTTGCCTTCGGCTTGCTCCAGGTTCGCAGTCGGCCGCGACACCCTTGCCGGGTCCGTGCAGGACTTTTACCTCAAAGTAGGTGCGCCCTTCTGCGGACGCACCATAAAAAAGCCACCTTGCGGTGGCTTTTTTTGTTTCAGCTGAACGGCTTAGTTCAGGGCTGTCTTCTTGCCGTCTTTGTACACATACAAAGTGATGGCCGGGTTTTTCAACTCGCCATTCGGCTCGAAACCGATGGTGGTGGTGATGCCCTTGAAGTTGGATTTCATCAACTCAGCGTTATAGACCTTGGGGTCGGTCGATTTGGCACGCGTCATGGCGTCAACCAGGAGGAAAGTCGCATCATAGGTGTACGGGCTGTAAACCTGGAACTGGCCAGGATACTTTGCGTCGTAACGCTTTTTCCAGGCTTCGCCGCCAGGCATTTTGGCCAGCGACGCACCGCCCTCGGCGCAAACCACGTTGCCTAGCGTTTTGGCGCCGGCTGCCAGTTCAATGATCTTTGACGTGCAGATGCCGTCACCGCCAAAGTATTTGACCTTGCCCATGCCAAGCTGCTCGAGTTGACGCAGCATCGGGCCGCCTTGCGTGTCCATGCCGCCGAAAAAGACCGCATCGGGGTTCTTGGACTTGATCGCCGTCAGGATGGCCATGAAGTCCGTTGCCTTGTCGGTCGTGAACTGTTCATCAACGACTTTCATGCCTTTTGCCAACGCCGTCTTCTTGAACACTTCTGCCACGCCCTGACCGTAAGCGGTGCGGTCATCGATGATGGCAACCGATTTCAGTTTCAGGGTGTCAGCCGCATAGAAAGCCAAACCGGCGCCCAGCGCGTTGTCGTTGGCGATGATGCGATAGATGTTTTTGTAACCGGGTTTGGTCAGGCCAGGATTGGTTGCAGCGCCCGTGACCATGGGAATACCGCAGTCGTTGTACACCTTGGAGGCCGGAATGGTGGTGCCGGAATTGAGGTGGCCGACCACACCGGCGACCTTCATGTCGCACAATTTCTGGGCGACAGCCGTGCCCTGTTTTGGATCGGCGGCATCGTCTTCGGCAGCCAGTTCAAGCTTGACTTTTTTGCCGCCGATGACAACGCCTTTTGCATTGAGGTCTTCAATGGCCATGCGTGCGCCGTTTTCGTTGTCTTTGCCGTAGTGGGCCTGTGGGCCCGACATGGGTGCAACGTGACCGATTTTGACCACCACATCTTGCGCGGAGGCAAAGCCGGCAACCATCGCGAGAGCAGCTACCGCTGTCAGTTTTAACTTCATTTGCATAAAACACTCCAATTTGGAAATTACCGTTAAAGGTTGAGAACGATTTTTTTACTCAACGGGCCCGAACATAACGCAATTTTCGGGCCCGCACCATAGCAACGTCCCTAGGTTCCTGCCGATAAGGGGGTTTACCCGGGCAGCAGATCGCCTAATGGGAAGCCGGCTCAAGACCGGTTCCTGGATTGCACCACTTCCTGATCAAAGGCCTGGCTCACGGATTGGCGTACAACCTGCTCGATTTCCTCGCGCAGTCGGGGCGCCAGGGTGTCGGCGTGTTCCAGAATCAGTTGCCCAACGGCCTCGCGCAGGCGTCGCTCGATCAACAGGTCAACCCGCTGCAAAACACGCAGCACCATTTGCTCTTGCAGACCGGCAGCAAGCGCCACGGCGTCGTCCGCATGGTCCGCGACCGTTGTTTGACCAGGCACGGCCAATGGCTGGACCACCTCGGTCAGCGTGGGAACAAAACGGGGCGGGAGGGTCGAACGCCTCATGCCGCCACCCCGGTCGCCGCAAGGTCGCTTTTTTTCAGGGCGTAGCCCCTCGTTGCGTAATGTTTCCAGCGCCTGCGCCCGGCAAGGAGGTCATCCTCGGCTTGCGCAACCACTTCGATAAACCTCTCAAAAGGTTCAAACCCGACTGGAATGCCTTGCCCCAGATTGACCAGCACCGCGTGGTGTGGACACGCCGTGAGCGACTCGGCAAGCAGCAGCGGCGTCGCGGCCAGGCTCACTTCCGGTGCATTGGCACGGCAATGCGGCACAAATTCCACCGGAGAAAAACTCCAGAGCAGGTGATCAAGCTGGTCGAGCGTGGCCGGTTCCGCCGTTACCACAACCCTGGCGCCACTGAGGTAAGCCTTGCGCAGCAGGCGACAGCTGTATTTCAGCTTGTCCGGCACATTGGTGTGAAATTCAATCTCGGTCATGTCCGGGTCGCGCCTGCAGACTTGGCTTTTTTGCCGGGCGCGGCGCTGCGCAGCGCTTTGCCGGGCGGCGCCTTGGGCACCTGGCCCAGCAAGAAATCCAGCAGCAGCGCCACCGGGCGACCGGTTGCGCCTTTGGCGAGGCCCCCCTTCCAGGCTGTGCCGGCGATGTCCAGATGCGCCCACGGGAAAGGGGTCGCAAAACGCTGCAGAAACTTGGCTGCGGTGACAACACCCGCGACCCTGCCAGCAATGTTCGCCACGTCGGCAAAATTGGTTTTGAGCCCTTCGGCGTATTCTTCGTCCAGCGGCATGCGCCAGCACAGGTCCAGCGACGATTCACCCGCCTCGGCGAGCGAGCGCGCCAGCGGCTCGTCAGTTGAAAACAACGCGCTGCGAACCCCGCCCAAGGCAATCACACAGGCACCCGTCAGCGTGGCGATATCAACCACAGCCCTGGGCTTGAAGCGCGCGGCATAGGTCAGGGCGTCACACAGCACCAGCCGCCCTTCGGCATCGGTGTTCAGGATTTCAATGGTTTGCCCGCTCATGCTGGTCACCACATCGCCAGGCTTGACGGCCCGGCCACCGAGCATGTTTTCGCATGATGGAATCAATCCCACCACGTTCAGCGCAGGCTGCAACTCGGCCAGCGCCCGAAAGGTACCCAGCACGCTCGCGGCGCCGCACATGTCGAACTTCATCTCGTCCATCTCGGCGGCCGGCTTGATCGAAATGCCGCCGCTGTCAAAGGTAATGCCCTTGCCAACCAGCACCACCGGGGCCACCGCCCTGGCTGCGCCCGCATAACGGAGCACGATAAAACGCAAAGGCTCCGCAGTGCCCTGGGCCACGGCCATGAACGCGCCCATGCCCAGCCTGGCCACTTCTTTCGGCCCCAGCACGTCAACCTTGATGTTGCGCAATTTTCCCAGCGCCCTGGCTGCTCCGGCCAGCAAGGTGGGGGTGGCGTGGTTGGCCGGCCGATTGCCCCATTCCTTGGCGAATTCAATGCCCTTGACCAGCGCGGTGCCTTTGTCGAACCCCGCTTTGGCGCTTGCGGCATCGTTGACCGCAACCACAACATGCTGCAGTTTTTCCGGGCTGGCCCTGGATTTTGTGTGGGTGTAGGCATAGCTGGCATCAGCGCAGGCCACCACGGCTGCCCGCACAACATCGGGCTTCGGGTTGTTCAGCACGCTCAGACAAAGGATTGCGCGGCGCGCATTGCCGCTCTTGAAGGCGCCCAGAGCGGCATTGACGGCAGTGCGAACATTTTTTGGACTGCCATCACCGGCACCCACCAGCAACAAGCGCGTCGCCGCAATACCTGGCGTGCGGTAGGCGTTGAGCAGTTTGCCCGGCTTGACTTCGAAGTCACCCGCCTTGAGGCTATGCGCAGCCAGCACCGACAAGGGATCGTCGCCCAAACCCGGGTCCTGCGGTATCAGGACAATCAGGGCATCGCATTTTTCGCTGCAAATTCGGCTAAGGGTCAGTTTTTTGAGTTCAAAGTCCATAATTCAGGGTTGTTCAGATAAAGCAAAAATCAGGCTCGATAAAAGCAGCTACGCAGTCAATGTTATTCCAATCTTCAATTCGCAAGGAGCTGGCGCGCAGTTTCGGGGCAACGCTGGTGATTCTTGTCACCATCGTCATGACCATCGTGCTGATCCGCACGCTGGGCCGGGCCTCGCGCGGCTCCATCGATCCGCAGGATGTCATGCTCTTCATGGCCTATTCAGCGCTGGGCCGCCTGCCGACCATCCTGACTCTGGCACTCTTCATCGCCATGGTCAGCGCCTTGTCGCGCATGTACCGCGACAGTGAAATGGTGGTCTGGTTCACCAGCGGCCAGGGACTGTCAAGCTTTCTTGCGCCGTTGTTTCGTTTTGCCTGGCCGGTTCTGATTGTGATTGCCCTGATGGCGCTTTTTGTCTGGCCGTGGACCAATCAGCAAACCGACGACATGCAAAGCCGTTATGAACAGCGCAGCGATCTGGACCGGATTGCGCCCGGCCAGTTTCAGGAATCATCCAGCGGCAACCGGGTGTTCTTCATTGACCGCGACCTGACCAACAATCAGGCCAGCAACAATGTGTTTATCGCCACCACCGAAAAGGGAAAAAGTGCGGTCACCACCGCTCACTCGGGCCGTCTTCAAGCCCGCGGCGATGCGCAATTCCTGATGCTCGAAAACGGACAACGGCTTGAAAACGTAATCGGGCAATCAGCCCTCAAGATCAGCGACTTTCAAGAGTACGGCGCCAAAACGGGCCGCTCCGCCTCACTCACTGAAAACGCGCCGCAGGCCAAACTTTTGTCGCTGCGCACGCTGGTCAAGGACCCGACCCGCTCCAACCTTGGAGAACTGGCATGGCGTCTCGGGCTGGCGCTGGCGTCGATCAACCTCGTGGTCCTGGCCGTCGCCCTGGCCAGCGTCAACCCGCGCGGCGGGCGCAGTGGCAACATGATTTTTATTCTGCTGACATTCGTGGTTTACAACAATTTCATCAATCTGGGGCAGAGCTGGATTTTTGCCGGCCTCATCAGCTTCGGCAGTCTGCTGGCGGCGCTGCATGGCGGCGTCCTGCTGCTGGGTCTGGCCTGGCTTGCCAAGCGGCATTTCAACTGGGTTGTCAGGCCAAGCTCGCGCCTGCGCCGCCCGCCGCCTGCCGTTCGCGACACTGAGAGCAGCATGCCATGAGAACCATACGGCGCCTGATTTACGGCGAAGTACTGGTCGCCATTTCGCTGGTGGCTCTGGGCTTTCTGGCGCTGTTCTTCTTTTTTGACCTGGTCGATGAACTGCAGTATCTTGGAAAAAACAACGGCCTGGCTGGCGACGCCAACATTTATCAGCTCCGGCATGCACTGCTGTATGTGGCCCTGCTGATCCCCAATCGTCTTTACGAACTGCTGCCAATCTCGGTACTGATAGGCACCATTTTTGTCATGACCCGCCTGGCCCAGAGTTCCGAGTACACCATTTTGCGCACCAGCGGGCTCGGTCCCTGGCGCGCGCTCAAACTGCTGCTGACGCTGGGCTCCTTTTTTGTGGTGCTCAGTTTCCTGATGGGGGACTATGTGGCACCCGCCAGCGAGCAGGCCGCGCAACTGCTCAAGGCACGCTACCGGGGCAAGATCACCGTGGGCCAGACCGGCGCCTGGCTTAAAGAGAAACAGACTTACAACACCTATGTGGTCAACGTCAAGGAACTGTCGCCTGACAACGCGATGCACGGCGTGCAGATTTTCGAGTTCAACAACAAGGGCTTGATCGTCTCGACCACCCAGGCGCCCATGGCGGCATTTACCGCCGATGATGCCTGGCAGCTCCAGCACGCCAGCCGGGTGGAATTCGATATTCGGGCAGACCCGGCCGACCCTGGTAAAGCCCAGGAAAGCGCCAAAGTCACCCGAAGCATCGTGGAGAGATTTCGCTGGCCGACCGGACTCAGCGCGGAGATGGTCTCGGTGGCGCTGCTCAATCCCGAGCGCATGGGCACCATTGACCTCTTCAACTACATCCGTCATCTGAGCGCCAACGGCCAAACCACCCAGCGCTACGAAATAGAATTCTGGAAAAAGGTTTTCTACCCGCTCAGCTGTCTGGTGATGGTGATACTGGCCCTGCCATTTGCCTACCTGCATTTCCGCTCTGGCGGCATCGCCGGTTACGTGTTTGCCGGTGTCATGATCGGTATCAGTTTCTTCCTGCTCAACAACGTCTTTGGCTACATCGGCAACCTGCGCAGCTGGCAGCCCTGGCTGGCAGCCGCTGCACCGGGGCTGATTTACATGGCGGCTTCACTCGGCGCGTTTGGCTGGCTGGTTCTCAGGCACTGACGGCAGCGCCCGAACTGACCTGACAATGTAGCCACCATGGCCAGCACAACATGACCGTTTCCGCCTTGACACCGCGCGGCATTGTGCTGCTCGCCCACGGCTCGCGCGACCCGCAATGGCGAGCACCGGTTGAAGCGGTTGCCGAGCGCATCCGCGCCCGCCAACCCGGCACCCCTGTTTGTTGCGCCTACCTGGAGATTTGCCCTCCTTCACTCGCCGAAGCAACGGTCCGTCTGATAGCTGCTGGAGCCCGTCAAATAAGGATATTCCCGATTTTTTTTGGCGTTGGCAAACACGCACGGGAAGACCTGCCACGACTGATCAGCCGCATCAGGACCGAGCACCCCGGGGTGGTGATTGAACTCTTGCCCAGTGCTGGCGAATACGAGCAGCTGACACTGCTGATGGCCGACATCGCACTGTCCTGAGACACATCACGCCTCCTTAGCGTGATAAAGGCATAATAAATTCAATAATTAGCTTTGATTTGATATGAATCTTCACCAATTCCGCTTTATTCAGGAGGCCGTACGGCGCAACCTGAACCTGACTGAAACCGCCCGCGCCCTGCACACCTCGCAGCCGGGCGTTTCCAAAGCCATCATCGAACTTGAAGAAGAGCTGGGCCTGGAGATTTTTGCGCGGCATGGAAAGCGCCTCAAACGCGTCACCGAGCCCGGCGAGCATGTGCTCAAAAGCATAGACCTCATCATGCGCGAAGTGGGCAATTTGCGGCGTATTGGCGAGCAGTTTTCGGCGCAGGACAGCGGCACGCTCTCGATTGCCGCGACCCACACCCAGGCCCGCTATATCTTGCCGCCGTCGGTGGCCAAGCTGCGCGAAGCCTTTCCAAAAGTCAATGTCAGCCTGCACCAGGGCTCACCCGACCAGGTCGCCCGCATGGTGCTGGACGAAGTCGCCGAGATCGGCATGGCCACGGAATCACTGACCCAGTACCACGACCTGGTGACCCTGCCCTGCTACGAATGGCAACACATGCTGGTCATGCCGCTGGATCACCCGCTGGCCAAAAACGAACACATCACGCTGGAGGAACTGGCCCTGGAACCGCTGATCACCTACCACCCATCCTTTACCGGGCGCACCAAGGTGGACCATGCGTTTGCAGCCAGGGACTTGCAGCCGCGCATCGCCCTCGAAGCCATCGATTCCGACGTGATCAAGACCTATGTGCGCCTTGGGCTGGGCGTTGGCATTGTGGCCGAGATGGCGCTCAAGGACGACGGCACCAACAGCGACTTGCTGGCGCGCCCGGCGGGCGCTCTGTTTGGCGTGAACGTGACCCGCGTGGCTTTCAAGCGCGGTGCCTACCTGCGCAATTTTGTCTATAAGTTTGCCGAGCTGCTCAGCGACAAGCTCAGCCGCGACCTGATTGTCAAGGCCATGGCAGGCCATCACAACGACTACGAATCCTGATCATGCCGACGCAACAAACCATCCCCGCAAGCGAAGCACGCACGCCCCGGCTCAAGAGCAAACTGCCGGGCGTCGGCACCACCATCTTTACCGTCATGTCCACACTGGCAGCGGAAAAAGGCGCTGTCAATCTGGGCCAGGGCTTTCCTGATTTCGACTGCGACCCCAGGCTGGTTAATGCCGTAACGGATGCGATGAAGCGCGGACTGAACCAGTACCCGCCCATGACCGGTGTGCCGGTGTTGCGCGAGGCCGTGGCGGCCAAGGTGGCCAGGCTGTATGGACACAGTTACAACGCCAACACCGAGATCACCATCACGGCGGGCGCCACGCAAGCCATCATCACCATTATTTTGGCCGTGGTTCACCCCGGCGATGAGGTGATCGTGCTCGAGCCCTGCTACGACAGCTATGTGCCCAATATCGAGCTGGCCGGTGGCACCCCAGTGCGCGTGCCCTTGACACCCGGCACTTTCCGCCCCGACTTTGACAAGATAGCCAGGGCCATCACGCCCAAAACCCGCGCCATCATCATTAATTCGCCGCACAACCCGAGCGGCACGGTCTGGACTGAGGCGGACATGCTCAGGCTGCAGGACATTCTGGCGCCCACCGAGGTGCTGCTGGTCAGCGACGAGGTCTATGAACACATGGTGTTTGACGGCCAGTTGCATGCCAGCGCGGCGCGCTTGCCGGCTCTGGCGGCGCGCTCCTTCATCGTCAGCAGCTTTGGCAAAACCTACCATGTCACGGGCTGGAAGGTCGGCCATGTCGCGGCGCCGGCCGCCTTGAGCGCCGAGTTCCGCAAGGTGCATCAGTTCAATGTGTTTACCGTCAACACGCCAATGCAGCATGGCCTGGCCAGCTACATGCTTGACGAGCGGCCCTACCTCGACCTGCCAGCCTTTTACCAGCGCAAACGCGACCTGTTTCGCGGCGGACTGGCGGGCACCCGCTTCAAACTGCTGCCCTGCGAAGGCAGTTACTTCCAGAGCGTGGACATCTCGCAAGTGAGCGACCTGAGCGAAGCAGATTTTTGCAAATGGCTGGCCACCGAGATCGGCGTGGCGGCGATCCCGCTGTCAGCGTTTTACGGCAGCGGCTTTGACCAGCACGTGGTGCGGTTCTGCTTTGCCAAAAAGGACGACACCCTGCACGCTGCGCTGGAACGGCTGGCGAAACTGTAGGACGCTCCTGACGACTGAATGCGCCTTGTTCCTGCCTGCTTTTCCCCCGCCCGGGGCAAGAATCGGTGCATCTACCAAGGAGTGTTTTCATGTCCCTCTCGCTTATCCTGCTCATCGTTCTTATTCTTATCCTCGTCGGCGCCCTGCCAACCTGGGGCCACAGCCGTAGCTGGGGTTACGGACCCAGCGGTGGCCTGGGCCTGGTGATCATCATTTTGATTGTGCTGCTCCTGATGGGACGCATTTAACCTGGGTTCAACTTTTCATTGAGCGCCTCACCCCAAAAAGACGGACCTCGCATTGGTGAGGTCTTTTTTTTGGTCGCAGCTTGGCCTCAGCTGTTTAACTGGGTCCAAAGCTTGTCAAGCCGCTTGATGCTCACCGGCTGCGGCGTGCGCAGTTCCTGGGCAAAAAAGCTCACCCGAAGTTCCTCCAGCAGCCAGCGATACTCCTGCATCCGGGCGTCAAGCACGCCCTTGCGTTCGGCCACCAGGCGCCAATAGCGCTGCTCCTGCGGACGCAATTGAGCCATCCTGGCGGCATCGCGGGCCGGGTCGGCGCGCCACTTTTCCAGCCGCAGGGTGATGGCCTTGAGGTAGCGCGCAAAGTGCTGCAGTTGCGCGTAGGGCGTCGCAGTCAGGAATCGCTTTGGCACCAGCCGCTGCAACTGCTGCGCGGCGTCAAGCGTTGCCTCAGTGGCATTTTTGCTGTCCTTGATCTTGCGCTGGGCCACGGCGAACTCGGTCAGTATGGCGGCGGCCAGCCGCGCGACTTCGCTGGCAATCAGGCTCAAGCGCCCGCGCCCGTCGTCGATGCGTTTCTTGAAGTCGGCTTCATGGGTGGGCAAGGGCTCCAGCAAAAAAGCCCGGTCCAGCGCGACTTCAATGATTTGCTGGCGCAACTCCTCCAGCGTTCCGCCGCCCGAGTGATCGGCAGCGCGGCCCACCAGCAGATAAGCGGTGGCCGTCTTTTGCAGATCCGGCAGGTTTTTTTCCAGGTATTTCAGCGCGTCCCTGATCTGCAGCGAAAACAATCGGCGCAAGCCAGCGCGATGTTTGGCGGCGGCCACGTCGGGCTCGTCAAACACTTCAATGGTCACGGCATCGCCCAGGTCAATCAACGCCGGAAAACCAATCAGGGTTTGCTGGCCCTTGCGGATTTCCATCAGCTCCGGCAATTCGCCAAAACTCCAGTCGGTGTAGCGTTCGGGTGTTTTGATTGCTATTGTTTCAGGAGCTGATTGCGCCCGTTCTGCGTGGGCTGGAGGCATTTTTTGTTCTGCATTTTGAGTGGAATCGGCATTTGTTGCCGAGTTGCCATCAGGCCGCTTGCCGAGGTTTTTAAGCCCGGCCAGCGCCTGAAATGCGCCCCGTGCCTGTGCGCCCAGTTCGCCCTTGAGCGCGCCCAGGTTGCGGCCCATGCCCAATTGCCGTCCGTGCTCATCGACCACGCGAAAGTTCATGAAAAGATGGGCGGGAAGCATGTCCAGCTTCATGTCGGCGCGCTTGATGTCCAGCGACGTGGCATCGCGCACCCACTTCAGGACCGCGTCCGTCAGCGAACCGCTGCCAAACAGTTGCGGCTGATTGAGCTGCTCAGCCATGCGGGAGGCGGTGTCGGGCAAGGGCACCAGCCGCGAGCGCGGGCGCTGGTGCAGGGTTTTGATCAAGGCCTGAATTTTGTCTTTCAGCATGCCGGGCACCAGCCACTCGCAGCGCTCCTCGTTCACCTGATTCAGCGCAAACAGCGGCAGCTCGACGGTCACGCCATCCCTGGCATCGCCGGGCTCGTGCAGGTAAGTCGCCAGGCAGTCCACGCCGCCCAGCCGGAGCGTTCTGGGAAAGGCCAGCGTGGTGATGCCTGCGGCCTCGTGGCGCATCAGTTCATCGCGCGTGAGCAGCAGCAGCCCGGGCTGCTTTTTGACCTCATCCTTGTACCAGTGCTCGCAGCCCGCGCCGCTGCAGATTTCGGCCGGAAGCTGCTGATCGTAAAAGGCGTAAATCAGCTCCTCATCGACGAGCACGTCCTGCCGGCGCGCCTTGTGTTCCAGGTCTTCAACCTGCCCGATCAGCTTCTGATTGGCGGCAAGAAACGGCAGCCTGGTGTCCCAGTTGCCGGCCACCAGCGCTTCGCGAATGAAAATTTCACGCGCAGCGACCGGGTCCACCCGGCCGAAGTTGACGCGCCGGCCGTTGTACACCACCAGGCCGTACAGCGTGGCGCGCTCCAGCGCCGTCACCTGCGCGGCCTTTTTTTCCCAATGCGGGTCGAGCAGCTGCTTGTTCAACAGGTGACCCGCCACCTGCTCTATCCATGGCGGCTCGATGTTGGCAATGCCGCGGCCAAACAGGCGCGTGGTTTCCACCAGCTCGGCCACCACAATCCAGCGACCCGGCTTCTTGCTTAGCCTGGCGCCGGGGTGGCGGTAAAACCGGATGCCGCGCGCACCCAGGTACGCCTCTTCTTCATCAATTTTGCAGCCAATATTGCCCAGCAGGCCGCACAGCATTGACAGGTGCAGCTGCTCGTAGCTGGCAGGCCGGTCATTCAGATGCCAACCCTGCTCGCCCACCACGGTGTGCAGTTGCGAATGAATGTCGCGCCACTCACGCACGCGGCGGATATTGACAAAGTTGTCGCGCAGCAGGTTTTCGTATTGACGATTCGACAACTTATGGTGGGTCAGACCCCGATTACCGGAAGAGGCCGCGCCAGCGGACGGTTCGGTAGATCGGGCTCTGACCTCCACTGATTGAATGTCCCCGTGCGAGGGCTTGCCGCCGCGCGATTCATCCAGCCACTTCCATAGCTTCAAATAGCCGACAAACTCGCTCTTTTCATCATCAAATTTGGCATGCGCCTGGTCGGCCTGCGCCTGCTTGTCCATCGGCCGGTCGCGCACGTCCTGTACGCTGAGCGCGCTGGCAATCACCAGCACTTCGTCAAGTGCGCCCCTGGTTTTGGCCTCCAGAATCATGCGGCCCACGCGCGGGTCCAGCGGCAACCTGGCCAGATTGCGGCCGACCGGCGTCAGTTCGTTGTCGTCGTCCACCGCGCCGAGCTCGGCCAGCAACTGGTAGCCGTCGGCAATGGCGCGGCGCTGTGGCGGCTCGATAAAGGCAAACTCTTCGATGGTTCCCAGGCGCAGCGCCTTCATGCGCAAAATCACCGACGCCAGCGAGCTGCGCAAAATTTCGGGGTCGGTAAAACGGGGCCGGCCCGCAAAGTCCTGCTCGTCATACAGGCGTATGCAAATGCCGTCGGCCACGCGGCCGCAGCGGCCGGCGCGCTGGTTGGCCGCCGCCTGAGACACCGGCTCGACCATCAACTGCTCGACCTTGCTCCTGAAACTGTAGCGCTTCACGCGCGCGGTGCCGGCATCGATCACATAGCGGATGCCGGGCACGGTAAGCGAGGTTTCGGCCACGTTGGTGGCCAGCACAATGCGCCGGCCGCTGTGGCTGTCAAAAATCCGATCCTGCTCGGCCTGGCTCAGCCGGGCAAACAGCGGCAACACTTCGGCATTGCGGTTCAAGGGCTGGTGCGACAGGTGCTTGTGCAAATGGTCTGCGGCCTCGCGAATTTCGCGCTCGCCCGGCAGAAAAACCAGAATGTCGCCCGCGCTGTGGGGCTTGAGCCAGAGCTCGTCCACCGCGTCGGCAATGGCATCGTTCAAATCGTAGTCGCGCGTCTCTTCAAAAGGACGCCAGCGCTGCTCCACCGGAAACATGCGGCCCGAAACCATGATGACCGGTGCTGGAATCACTGGCCCCCACGCTCCGCGCTTCGCGTCGTCGCTGCCCCCCGGGGGGGCTGCGTCCGGCTTGGGGCGGCCCGGCGCCGACGCGGCCGTCGCAAAATAATCGGCAAAGCGCTGCGCGTCAATGGTGGCCGAGGTGATGACGACCTTCAGGTCGGGCCGGCGCGGCAACAACTGGCGCAGATAGCCCAGCAAAAAGTCGATGTTCAGGCTGCGCTCATGCGCCTCGTCGATGATGATCGTGTCGTAGGCTCTGAGCAGCGGGTCAGTCTGCGTTTCGGCCAGCAAGATACCGTCGGTCATCAGCTTGACAGACGCATCGCGGCTGAGGCGGTCCTGAAAGCGCACCTTGAAGCCCACCACCTCGCCCAGCGGTGTTTTCAGCTCTTCGGCGATCCGCTTGGCGACGCTGGAGGCGGCAATGCGGCGCGGCTGAGTGTGGCCGATCAGCTTTCCCTGTCCGGGCGGATAGTTGAGCTTGCCGCGCCCCATGGCCAGCGCAATCTTGGGCAGTTGCGTGGTTTTGCCAGAGCCGGTTTCGCCGCAAACGATGATGACCTGGTGCGCTGCCAGCGCAGCGGAAATCTCATCGCGTTTGCCGGAAACCGGCAGCGACTCGGGAAAGCTGATGGACAGAGGAAGCAGGGAAGAGGGCAAGAAAGAATCGGCAGTCAAAGCAGCCAATTATCTATCGGGTGTTCCTGCCTGCATCGGTGTCTGCGTGGATAGGATTTTTTGGGCTCTGACCCCAATAAATCCGGTCAGGACGCAACAACCGGCAGCTCGACTATTTCCCGGCTCTTTTCGTCGAACCAGGCGAGCCGGCGGGGGTAGCTCCAGGCCGTGCGCGACATGCCTTGCGCCATTGCCATGGCCACTGCGGCATGCTCGTCGGCCTGCGATAGCCGCAGCACCCCGACGCCCACCTCGGCCGCCCACCGGGTTTGCTGGTAGCCCCGTGCGCCGGCGTCCTGGCGGGTATTCAGGACCACCGATTTGGACAGTGAGGATTGCACCAAACGCGCCAGCCGGATCAGCCGGCCACTGTCAATGCTGCTGCCCTTGAGCAGCAAGAACCCGTCGTCACCGAGCCGCCCCATTTCGACATGCGCCGGCACCACGCGCCGCAAGCGCCCGGCGCACACAAACAGCGCGTGGTTCACCGCTGCCCGGCCATGGAGCTTTTCGAGTGCGTACAGGTTGCCGATGGATACCGCAATGACGCCCAGCGGCATGGGCCGTTCCTGATGCTGCATGAACGCCGCATCCACCATCCGCTCGGTCTCGCTGTGCGAGCGCATCCGTGTGACCGGGTCATA
This sequence comes from uncultured Polaromonas sp., assembly GCA_964371235.1. GTDB lineage: Bacteria > Pseudomonadota > Gammaproteobacteria > Burkholderiales > Burkholderiaceae_C > Polaromonas. The sequence goes on along the minus strand of CAYJMW010000002.1, from coordinate 113,858 downwards.
GTCTGGCCCCTGGGCCATGACCTCGTGCAGTTCAATGACATAGGAATACCGTGTCCACAGGACGACACTGATGCTTGCCAGGTAAGCCGTCGCCGCCAGGGCGCTCACGGCATGGACTTGCCAGGGCACGTGGGCCCGGTCCAGCGCGATCCAACCCAGCCCGACAATCGCCACCAACATGAAGGACAACCCCGACACCATGACCCAGCCCAGCCTTTCGCCCCGCCAGGCGCTGCGCATACTGAACACCAGCGCCAGCGTCCCCAGCAGGCTCGCCATGGTGATGCCTGTCGCCAAGGCCTGCCGTGGCGGCATCAGCCAGCCGGACAAAACCACTGCGGCAGCCAGCGCAAGGAGCACCCAAATCAGGCGCCGCCGGGTTTTGGACTGGCGCAGCAGTCCGAGGGTAACGAAAAAGAAATAGATCAGCAATGCAGAAACCAGACTGGCTACCGCGGCCAGAAAGCGGTCCAGCGTGGCATCGTTTTCAATCGGCAACGCACCCAGAAAAGCCAGCACAAAAAAGGCCGCCGCAAGAGACGTCAAGGCGGCGTTGAAAGCCACCCGGCGCAGCGAGCGGATGAAGGCAAACGCCGAACCAACCAGCATCAAAGCGGTCGCTCCGAAATAGCAGCCCCAAAACCCGATGACAAATTGCTCCATGGGCGTGGACAATACCTGTCCTGCCGAAATAACGCAATCCGGGCAAACAGGAAGACGGGGCTGCCCGGTGCCAAGTGCATTCCTCCCTTACACTCACTGCGTTTCGCCACAGGCACAGGCCCCGGCCCGTGACGGGCCCGGTTTTTTTACTCAGCAGCTTTACCCGACCCCCTCTTGAACCCGAAAGCGCGCCCATGTCTGCCGTCTTCAATTTCACCTTTGTCCCCTGGTTTCGCTCGGTAGCACCCTACATTCACAAGTTCCGCAACCAGACTTTTGTGGTGGGCGTGTGCGGCGAGGCCATTGCCGCGGGCAAGCTGCAGCACATTGCGCAAGACCTGGCGCTGATCCAGAGCATGGGCGTAAAGATCGTGCTGGTGCACGGCTTTCGGCCACAGGTCACCGAGCAGCTCCAGGCCAAGGGCCATGCGGCCAGATACTCGCACGGCATGCGCATCACCGACGAAGTGGCGCTCGATTGCGCGCAGGAAGCCGCCGGCCAGTTGCGCTATGAAATCGAGGCAGCCTTCAGCCAGGGCCTGCCCAACACGCCCATGGCCGGAGCCACCGTGCGCGTCATTTCCGGCAATTTCATCACCGCGCGCCCGGTCGGCATTCTCGACGGCGTGGACTTCATACACTCCGGCATGGTGCGCAAGGTCGATAGCGGCGCCATCGGCCGCGTGCTCGACTTTGGCGCCATGGTGCTGCTGTCGCCGTTTGGCTTTTCACCGACCGGCGAGGCCTTCAACCTGACCATGGAAGAAGTGGCGACCAGCGTGGCGATTGCGCTGCAGGCCGACAAGCTGATCTTCATCACTGAAATCCCGGGCATCCGCGTCAAGCCGCTCGAAGCCAGTGGCGACGACAACCCGATCGACACCGAGCTGCCGCTGGCTGCCGCGGAAAAGCTGCTGGCCACCTTGAGCCCCGGCGAGCGCCCCAGCGACACTGCGTTTTACCTGCAGCACTGCGTCAAGGCCTGCAAGGCGGGTGTTGAGCGCAGCCACATCATTCCGTTTGCGACCGATGGCTCATTGCTGCTCGAAATTTACGTGCATGACGGCATAGGCACCATGGTGGTGGACGAAAAACTCGAAAGCCTGCGCGAAGCCACGGCCGATGATGTGGGCGGCATCCTGCAACTGATCGAGCCCTTTGAGAACGACGGCACGCTGGTCAAGCGCAGCCGCACCGAAATCGAACGCGACGCCGACCACTACAGCATCGTCGAGCACGATGGCGTAATCTTTGCCTGCGCCGCGCTCTACCCCTACCCCGAAGCCAAAACCGGCGAAATGGCGGCGCTCACGGTGTCGCCGCAAAGCCAGGGCCAGGGTGATGGCGAAAAAATCCTCAAACGCATCGAGCAGCGCGCCCGCGCCGCCGGCCTGCAAAGCATTTTTGTTCTGACCACACGCACCATGCACTGGTTCATCAAGCGTGGCTTTGAGCAGGTCGATCCCGACTGGCTGCCGGAAGCGCGCAAGCGCAAGTACAACTGGGACCGAAAAAGCCTGGTGCTGGTGAAAAGGCTGGGGTGAGGCGCTGCCCGACCGGCCTGGCGGCAATGCCTTGATCGGACCCGGTGGCTCGAAATGCTCTTGTTTTTATAGCAACATGTTCCCGTCTTGTAAGGGCTGGCAACTGATTTTCCTTAAGAAAAACCCGCAATCCAGCCTGCTTGTTACAGTCCTGCGAAGAAACCGGAAGATTTCAATGGCGTAGCGAGCCGGCTTTGAGTAAGCTTCACTGGACTGGCTGGAGAAAATCCCATGAACCCCTCAACGCAAGCCCCCGTGACCCGTGAAGTCCGCATTGCCTGCGACGACGTTTGGCTCTATGGCGATTTGACCTTGCCGGCGGCTTTCCGCGGCCTGGTGTTATTTGCGCACGGCAGTGGCAGCGGCCGGCACAGCGCGCGCAACCGGCAGGTCGCGCAAAGGCTGCAGCAGGCCGGCATTGCCACGCTGCTGTTCGATTTGCTCACGGCGCAGGAAGAACAGGTCGATTTGCAGACCCGCGAACACCGCTTCGACATTGCCCTGCTGACCCGCCGCATGCAGGACGCCACCGCGTGGGCCATGTCGCAACCGGGCCTGCAGCAGGCGCCCATCGGATACTTTGGCGCCAGCACCGGCAGCGCGGCCGCGCTCCTCGCCGCGGCCCGGCTCGGCAAACGCGTTGCCGCGGTGGTGTCGCGCGGGGGTCGCCCGGACTTGGCCGGGCCCGTGGCGCTGGCGGCCGTCACGGCGCCCACGCTACTCATCGTGGGCGGCGCCGACTACGAGGTGATCACGCTTAACGAGCAGGCCTTTGCACATCTGCAGTGCGACAAGGAACTCGCCATCGTCCCTGGCGCCACGCACCTGTTCGAGGAACATGGCACGCTGGAACAGGTGGCCGAACTGGCCGCGGCCTGGTTCACCACCCACCTGACGCACCGGGAAAACGGAAAACGCGTGGAACATTCATCATGACGGATGCGCCGTTGCCCTATGAAGACCGCCACCATGCCGGGCGCGTGCTGGCTGAAAAACTGGCGCGCTACCGCGGCCGGCCCAAGCTGATCGTGCTCGCCCTGCCGCGCGGCGGCGTGGCGGTGGGCTTTGAGGTGGCGCGAGCGCTGCACGCCCCACTGGACGTTTTCGTGGTGCGCAAGCTCGGCTTTCCCGGTCACGAGGAATACGCCATGGGCGCAATCGCCAGCGGCGGCGTGCGCGTAATGACACCGCTTCCCGGCTTGACAGTCGCGCCCGAGGCGGTGGCGCAAGTGATCGCGCGCGAGCAGGCCGAACTGGTGCGGCGCGAGCAGCTTTACCGCAGCCAGCGTCCGCCGATCAGCCTGGCGGGCCGCACCGTGATCGTGGTCGATGACGGGCTGGCGACGGGTGCCAGCATGCGCGCGGCGGTCCTGGCGATTCGCCAGCAGCACCCCCGGCGCATCTGGTGGTGGCGGTGCCGGTGGGCGCCGCGGACACCTGCCGGGCCCTGCGGGAAGAGGCCGATGAAGTGGTCTGCGCCGCAACGCCGCAGCCGTTTCGCGCCGTCGGTCTGTGGTACGAAAAATTTCCGCAGGCCAGCGACGATGAAGTTCGCACGCTGCTGGACGAAGCCCGCCGCGAGCACGCGTTGACTGGACAGTGAAGACCGGGTCACAACGCAAAACCCTTGACCCGGCACGACCCGCACACCTCCTGTCTGGCGCTGCCGCAACTAATGAAAATCGCGGCTTGCCGGGCCCAGCCGCCCGAGCAGCGGCGTGAGGTCTTGCAGCCGCTGCGCCACCAGGTTGCGCACCGCGCCAAAGCCTTTTTTGTCAACGTCTTCGCTGCGCTGCCAGACCCCAAAAACTGCCAATAGCCGGGCCTGCAACACTTCAGCGCGCTGCGCCTGGCGCAGTGATTTCCACACAATCACATTGACCGGGCCGGTTTCATCTTCAAGGGTGAGAAAGACCGTGCCTTTGGCGGTTTGCGGCTGCTGGCGCACCGTGACGATGCCGCAGGCGGCCACCTGACGGCCATCGGGCAGTGCGTTCAACTGGCTGGCGCTGAGCAGTCCTTTTTTGGCCAGACGCGGCCTGAGCAAGGCCAGCGGATGGCGGCGCAGGGTGAGGCCGGTGGTGCGGTAATCAAACAGGATGTTTTCGCCCTCGGGCGTTTCGGGCAGGGCCAGCGCGGCCTCCAGCGTGGGAACGGCTTTGAGCAGCAACGGCGCCGGTTTGATGGCCGCCGCCTGCCAGACCTGCTGACGCCGGTGACCGGCCAGCGCCAGCAGGGCATCGGCAGCGGCCAGGGCATTGATGTCCAGCGTGCCGAGTTGCGCGCGCAAGGCCATGTCTTCGGTACTGGTGAACGGCGCCTCGGCTCGCGCCGCCACCAGGCGCTGGGCACCCTTTTCCGACAAGCCAGCCACCAGGCGCAGGCCCAGCCGGACTGCGGGCTGCGCGGGCCTGATGCCAGGGTATTGCCCTTCGACGGTGCTCAGGACAGGCAGCTCATGGCGAACGGCTGGTTCTTCCAGCGTGCAGTCCCACGCGCTGTGCGTCACGTCCACCGCCCGCACTTGCACGCCATGCCGGCGCGCGTCCTGCACCAGTTGCGAAGGCGCATAAAACCCCATCGGCTGGGAATTGAGCATGGCCGCCAGGAAACAGGCGGGTTCGTGGCATTTAAGCCAACAGCTGATGTAGACCAGCTTGGCAAAACTGGCGGCGTGGCTTTCCGGAAAGCCGTATTCACCGAAGCCCTGAATCTGTTTGAAAATATTTTCGGAAAATTCGGTGTCATAGCCTCTTGCCACCATGGTACCCACCAGCCGGTCATGAAAACGCGCCACCCCGCCCTTGCGCTTCCAGGCCGCCATGGAGCGGCGCAGGTCATCGGCTTCGTCGGCCGAAAACCGGGCGGCAAGCATGGCAATCTGCATCACCTGCTCCTGAAAAATCGGCACGCCCAGCGTGCGCCCCAAGGCTTCGCGCAGCTCTTCGTTCGGGTAAAGCTCTTCTTCAGGATGCGCACGCCGTCGCAAATACGGATGCACCATGCCACCCTGAATCGGACCCGGCCGCACAATGGCGACCTGCACCACCAGGTCGTAAAAGCAGCGCGGTTTCAGGCGCGGCAGCATCGACATCTGCGCCCGGCTTTCGATCTGGAAAACGCCCACGGTGTCGGCCTGACAAATCATGTCGTAGATTTGCACATCGCCCGATTCAATCTGGTGCATCTGCAGCCGCTCCCCCCGCGTTGCATCGACCAGTTGCAGGCAGCGCCGTATGGCTGACAGCATGCCCAGCGCCAGCACATCGACCTTGAGCAAGCCCATGGCATCCAGATCGTCCTTGTCCCACTGGATGATGCGGCGGTGCGCCATGGTGGCTGGCTGGATCGGCACCAGCCGCGTCAGTTTGCCCTGCGTCAGCACAAAACCGCCCACATGCTGGCCCAGATGGCGCGGAAAACCGATCAGTTGCAGCGTCAGGTCCAGCCATTGCAGCACCGGGCCGGCTTGACTCTGCAAACCGGCTTCTTCCAGTTTCTGCTCAAACGCGTGACTGCCGTCAAACCAGAAATGCTCCCTGGCCAACTGCTCGATCAGCGCGGGCGCAATGGCCAGCGCCTTGCCCACGTCGCGTAAGGCGCTTCGCGGCCGGTAGCAGGTGACGGTGGCGGCAATGGCGGCGCGCTCAATGCCGTATTTTGCATAGATGTACTGGATGACTTCCTCGCGCCGCTGGTGCTCAAAATCGACATCAATGTCGGGCGGCTCACGGCGTTCGCGGCTCATGAAGCGTTCAAACAGGAGACTGCTTTCAGCCGGGTTGACGGCCGTGATCGCCAGGCAGTAACAGACTGCTGAATTGGCCGCCGAGCCGCGGCCCTGGCACAGGATGCCTTGTTCATTGGCAAAGCGCACGATGTCATGCACCGTAATGAAGTACCTCTCGTAGTGCAGCTCTTCAATCAGCGCAAGTTCGTGCGCAAGCTGGGCCTGGACTTTTTCAGGCACAGCGCCCGGGTAACGTTGCCGCGCGCCTTGCGCGGTCAAGCGGCGCAGGCATTGCGCGGGGGTTTCGGCGGCAGGAAGGATGTCCTGCTGCGGATAGCGGTACAAATCGCGAATCTCGTCCAGGCTGAAACGGCAGCGCGCCGCCACTTCCAGCGTGGCCTTGAGCAGACTGGCGGGGTAAATATCGGCCAGCCGCATGCGGGGCCGCAGGTGCGCCTCGGCATTGAGCCGCAAGGCAAAGCCGCATTCCTGCACGGCCCGGCCCAGCCGGATGGCAGTCATCACGTCGTGCAGCGGCTTGCGCGAGCGCACATGCATCAACACATGGCCCGCAGCCACCAGCCGGATGCCGCTGCGCTGGGCGACCTCTTGCAACTGCTGCAGGCGCAGCGCGTCATCCAGACCCTGCAGCAACTCCACGGCCAGCCAGCAATGAGAATCAAATAAGCCTCTGGCCCAATCAGCATGGACGCAGAGCGCTTCACTATCAATAGCATCGAAGGCGTCATTCAGTGGGCAAAGCAGCACTTCGCAGTCAAGCAACAAGGAAAAATCGGTGTCATCCAGCGCCACCCGGTAACTGCCTTTTTCTTGTGTGTCGCCGGCCTGGCGGGCAGCCGTGATGAACTCGCACAGGTTGCCCCAGCCCGCTGCGTCATGCGGCAGCACCACCAGGCGAAACGGTACTGCGGCCTGTACCAGAAATTCGGCCCCCGGCAGCAGTTTGAGCCCATGCTTTTTGGCCGCCTCATGCGCCCGCACCACGCCGGCAACCGAACATTCATCAGTAATGGCCAGCGCCTGGTACCCCAGCGCATGCGCGCGCTCGACCAGCTCTTCGGCATGCGACGCGCCGCGCTGAAAACTGAAGTTGCTCAGCGCATGCAGCTCGGCATAGTCGGAAAGCTGGCGTGGCATGGTCGGGGCCTTCAGGCAAAAAACCCGTGCAGATACCAGGCGCGCGGCTGCCCGAATACCGCTTGCGGCGCAGCCACCGGCAAACGCTCGCTGTAAATCCACAGCAGGCCGGCCTGCAGGCTGCGGTAAATGAAATAGTCGCGGATGGCCGGGGGCTTGCCGCGTTCACCCTCGCCCGCCCCATCACCCGCCATCAGCCAGCCGGTGGCTTCCAGCCGCTGCGGTCCGGCCAGCCGCACCAGTCGGCCCTGGTAAACCGGGCTGTTGCCCACGCACGCCAGCTTGAGCGGCTCGGGCAGCAACCAGGTCGGGTACAGGGCTTCTGCCCTGATCTGATTTTTTACGTCATTCAGGCCTCTAGCCCTTTCAGGACGGGCGTGAGCAGCTACTAATTCATGAGCACCTTGAGCGCTGACCCAGCGCTGCATCTGCTCGGGCCTATGGTCTGCGCGCGGCTGCCAGGCCTGCACCTGGGCCGGGCCCAGCCTGGCGCTCAAGCGCTCGATCAGCTCCAGCGCGCTGTCGCCTTGCTGGCGCGCCTGCATCAGCAGGCTGCCGCTGGCGGCTGCCGAATCGGTCAGCTTTGCAGTCTCCAGCGACTGCAGGCTTAAAGCAGTGACAGGCGCTGGCAAACGCTGCTGCGCCAGGTGCTCGGCAATGAGGCGCGCGACATGGCGCAAGTCCTGCGCGGGCTGAGCCGTGCGGATCACCAGTTCGCCCGTGGTCGGAACGTCGCGGCGCGGGTCGAGGTGCCAGACCAGTTTGAGGGCGCACAGCCCGCTCTGGCGGCCGAGCAGCCAGGCCTGCAAATGCAGCAGCAAGCGCAGGGCGCCTGCCATCAGCGCTGGCGCATGGGTCACCAGCGCATCGAGTTCGAGTTTTTCATCAAAGGACTCGGGCAGCGCCAGCCATTCGTAGGCGTCAGGCGCGTGGCCCCGGGCGCGGTCCAGCGCCTGCAGCAGCGGCGCGCCAAAGCGCCGGGCCACGCCACCGCGCGGCAGGCGCAGCAAGTCGTCCCAGCTGCGGCAGCCCACCCGCTCCAGCACGGCCAGGTGCGGCCGGGCGGCTGTGAGCGTGTGCATGGGCAAGTCGGCCACCCGTTTGCCAGCGGCCCCGGGTTGGCCGCGCCAGTAGCGCAAACGTCCAAGTGCTATTAAAGATGTAGCGCCTTGTGCCCGTTCCATATGGGCTGGCACCTTGTTTTGTTCAAAAAATTGATCCGCCTGCCGCGCCAGGCACTGCGCCAGCCGGCTCAAGCCGCCAAACAGGCGCAGGCTGCCTGAGACTTCCATCAGCACGGCTTCATCGACCAGCGCGACGCGCGGGGTAAAGTCCAGCGCCAGGCAGCCCAGTGCCCGCTGCACCGCCGCCTCGTCGATCAGCGCGGGCGCAGCGTCACGCTTGAAGCAGGCTTGCAGTGCGATCCAGCGCATGGGAACTCCGCAGTGAAAGATGCGGCGCGGAAACGGCGGGCGCGAGTTCCTCCCAGCGGCGGCGCGCCCGCTCCCGGCTGGCTGCCAGCAGGAGCGCCAGGCGGGCGGGCCACGTCGCCAGCAGCACCGGCGCGGCCAGCGGCGGGCCACGGCGTTTGAGCACATGCACCCATAGATTGCCCTGCTCACTCAGCGCGCCTTCGAGCAGCAGGCGCAGCGGCGCAGGTGACGACTCGTGCTGCGCCCGCAAGGGGCGAAACACAAACAGCAGCTTGTTATGCGCGTGGGCGGCGATCTGCAGCCGGCGCAAATGGGCGCTGCGGGCCTCGGGCAGCCAGGCCAGCACGCTGGCAACGTCGGCGCACTGCAGTGCCTCGCGCGTGGCCCAGAGCAGCGCTGGCCCTTGCGCCTGCACACACAGCAGACGCTGCAGATTGAGCTGGCGCACCCCCAGCGCCGGGCCGAAAGGCCAATACGGCGCGCCCACCAGCACCACGAGCTGGCTTGAGGGCTGGCCCGGCGCAGCCCGCTGCATGGCGGCCAGCGCAGGCGCGAGCAAGCCCCATTCGTGCAGGCCCGCCTGCGGCTGCAGCAGTTCAACCAGCGCGCCCTGGGGCCAACCGCCACCGGGCAACACCTGGTTGAGTGCGGCGTAACCGGTGTCCACGCCAGGCAGGTTCGAGCTGCCCAGCTCACCGGCGCGCCATACGTGGGCGAAATCCGGCAAGGCAGGGCGCGTGGAAGTCGGGGAAAGCATGGGAAAGCTCAAATCAGGTCAAATAACTGGATAAATATACAGTATATGGCCTGATTTGAAACCCTGCGAAATACCCCTGCGGCCTGATCGTAAAAATAAAAAAAGGCACCAGGCTTGCCAGCCCTGATGCCTTGGTCGGCGACGCTGCGCCTCAGCGCCTGCGCGCCTGCCGCGCCATCAGAATCAGAACGATCAGGCCGACCGCGATAAAGCACAGGAAGGCCCAATTGGCAAGCGAGCCGCCCAGAAACGTCCAGTCCACCCTGGAGCAGTCACCGCTGCCCTTGAAAAGCATGGGGATGACGCGTTGCAGCGGAAAGGTTTCTATCATTCCGTAAAAGTCCCGGCCACAGGAGGCAAATTCCGGCGGATACCACTGCAGCCAGCTTTGACGGGCCGCCACAAACGCGCCGAAACCAGACAGCAGCACCGCCAGGCCGGAACCCGTCATCAAGAGCCCTTTTTTATTCGTGGTGGCCGTGATGCCCGCAACAATGGCAATCAGCACCATCGCATAGCGCTGCACGATACACATGGGGCAAGGCTCCAGCCCCACAACGTGTTGCAAATACAAGCCAAAAACCAGCATGGCCGCACAGCCCAGGGATACCAGCGCCAACACGCGGCGTGGCATCGTATCGAAATAAGTCAGCAACATCACCATCCTTTTAAAAAATTCAAGCGCGGGCATCCGGTCAGAATGCCCGCGCAAGACTCAACATTCAGCTCTCAACAAAAACGCGGGCTTTGCGCGGGGTCAGCACCAGCGTTTCACCCTCCTTCAGCCCCAACTCCCTGAACTGCTGCGCAGTCATTTGCACCTCAATCAGGGAATCGGCAGACAGATTGTCCGTCTGTTTGTGGTCTTCCACGGGAATAAGTTCCAGCCGGGCAATCGGCCCGATGACCCGCGCCCGCTCAAGCTGCTCCACGATGCCCTGCGCACCCGGTGCATAGCGCTGCACGTCCAGGTCGTGCGGCCGCACATAGGCAAAGGCCTTGGCGTTCTGCGCATCGGCATGTTCGGGCGAATCGATATGCAGGCCTTCAAAGTGCACTTCGCCTTCATGGGCGCGACCATGAAACAGGTTCACATCGCCAAGGAAACCGTAAACAAACGGACTGGCCGGATGGTCCCAGACCTCCTGCGGCGAGCCCACCTGCTCGATCTTGCCGGCATTCATCAGCACCACGCGGTCGGCGTGGCGCAGCGGCGCATCCTCGCCCAGCAGCCCGCGCTGGCCCATCAGGCGCAGGATGTTCATCGCCAGCGCAGCGAGTTGGCACACCAGGTAGTTGGTGTCGAACTTGCCCGAGGGCAGCCGTTCGAGGTCGGTCTTGAACTCGGAGTGGAACTGCTCGTGCGTGCCGTGGTCGGCGTACAGGTCGATGATGGCCTGGGCGTCGAACTGCTCCTTGGGCAGTGTCGTCGTCCAGCCTTCGAGCGTGTAGTCCGGGGCGATCAGGACCTGCCCCTTGGCATCGATGGTGCGTTCGATCAGCCAGTCCACCTGCGGCAGGCCAGTGGTGCGGTTTTGATTGCAGGACTCGATGCCAGCCATCAGTGCGGCCGCGTCGAAGCCCGAGTCCAGGCGCGCGAGCAACGGCGCCTTGGGGCCGCTGGCCGACAGGCGCTGTGCGATCGGGATGACGCGCTGCAGATTGAAGACGGTCTCCTTGGCCGAGTGCTGCACGCCCGGGCGCAGCGCCAACTCCAGGCAAAAGCCGTAACGCCCGAGGTAGGCCGCCAGCGGGCAGTAGCCATCGACCCCCGCGTAGGTTCGACCCACGCCTTCCTTGACCGTCTGGCCGTTGTCCATGGCGAAGGTGTCCACATCCAGCGGCAACCAGCCGCAAGGCAGCACGCCGTAGTCAGGCCGCTCGCGTGCCAGCAGGCTCTCCGATCATCGGCGGCACGAAGTCGAACAGCGCAGCCGCCTTGGCATCCATGCGCTGGCGCAGCGTCGGGCTCGACGGCAGCAGCCCGATCCCCAGCGCGGTCTTGAAGAAGGTGTCGCCGCGATAGTTCTCGATGGCGTCGAAGTCGCTCTTGCCCTGTGTCAACAGGGTAGCTGCGCAGCACATCGCCGTTGGCAACGCCACCCTTGATCGGGTGCGCCGCATCGAGTCGCCCCAGCACCGGCTGCAAAGCCTGCAGATAGTGGCCCACCAGGGCCAGGCCAGCCACCGGCGTGAGGTCGTAGTCGAGTTGCTTGACGATCAATTGGCGCAGGGCGTGCAAGGGCTGCGGCATACCGAAAACGATACCCTCGCTCAACTCACCCGCAGGGTGATCCGCCGTCAGGATCAACCCGAACCAGTTCCCCAATCACATCAACAACTTGCCCCAATCCAAGCGCTGGCTGGTCACGGATTCAGGCGGAACACCCGGCCGCGGGCAAGGTAAAGTGCTTGAAATACCGTGCACCTTGAAGTTCATGCGGAGCGAATCCAGTCCCTGAAGACTTTCAAATTCGTTGTTTCAGCTTTGTGCAGGTCACTGACAAGGTAATAGGCTAGGCCAGTAGTTGCTACATGGTCGACTGGTATCACCAACCGATCACGCTTCAGATCATCTGCGACATAAGCCTTCTGTGCCATGGCAACCCCCAGTCCTTCAGCCGCTGCCTCGTAGCAAAGTGCTGAATTGGCCAGCATGACATTACGTTCTGTTTTGGCTTCGGACAGGCCCGCAGAACGCAACCATATTGCCCAAGAGTCCTTACGCAACATGGAGTTCAGCAAAGTCATCTTCAGCAAGTCGTTTTTGTTGGTGATGTTTTCAGCCGTTTTAGGCGAGCAAACAGGGACAAATTCGTCGTCAAACAGGTGATCGAAGCAAACATCGACCCACTCACCTTCACCATTGCGAACGACGAAGTCTGCCTGATCTAGGTTAGTGTCTTCCTCCCGATTGATGGTTCCGATATCGATTGCCATATCACCATGCCGAGCGTAAAAACCGGTCAGTCTTGGAACAAGCCACTTGATGGCAAACGTGGGCATAACGCGAAGGCGCAAACGCTTGTTGTCAGTCGACTCCATGGCTTCGCTCAGTGCATTCTCAACGCGATCAAATGAGTCAGCTATGCGCCTAGCCAATTGGCATCCAACACCTGTGAGTTTGATGTCGCGTCCCTCTTTTTGAAATAAAGCGACATGGAGTGCTGATTCCAATTGCTTGAGTTGCTGACTCACCGCACCCGGTGTGATGTGGAGTGCTTTGGCGGCACGCGTGACGCCACCAGCACGATTGACCGCATCAAACACCCTGAGTGGCGCCAGCAGAGGGCGAAGTTTGTGCATGATTTAGTTTAGCACTTCTAAACGATTCTAAATATTTTTCGTATGACATAAACAATTTTTATGTCATATGCTCTGCACACATGACAACACTTGGGTCAACCTGAGGAATCGAAACCCCATCCACCGAAAAGGAAGAGACATGAATATCCTGAAAATCCTGGTCACAACGGCCGTAGCCTGCTTTGCCGCTACCGCCGCACACGCGCAGGAAAAAATTACGTTGCGCTTTGCCCACCAGTTCCCGCCATTGCACTACGCCGTCAAGTTGTCAGTAGAACCCTTCATCAAGCTGATCGAGGAGCGCAGCAAAGGTCGCGTGAAGATCGAGCAGTTCCCGGCCGAACAATTGGCCAAGGCTGCCGGGATGCTCGATGCGGTGAAGAATCGTGTCACAGATATCGGCTTCGTTGGCATGACCTACGTAACTGCGAAGACACCGCTGACATCGGTGTCGGAACTGCCGGGCCTGTATTCCGATTCTGTCGAAGCCAGCCGGGCACTGGATGCGCTGATCAAAGGTGAACTGCTGGAGCAGGAGTACCTCAGGAACGGAGTACGTCCGCTGTTTGCGATCGTGACGCCGCCTTATCAGTTGATACTGGCAAAGAAGGGGCCAATCAATGACATCTCTGACATCCAAGGCATGAAGCTGCGCGCTGCGGGATCCACCGCCGAGCTGATCGCGCAATCCATTGGTGCAATACCTGTGCGTGTGTCGTCTTCAGACACATATCTTGCAGTCGAGCGCGGCACGATCGACGGCATGATCTACTCGTCGGCCGGATCGATAGGCTTCAAGCTGGAAAATTTGCTGGCGTCGGCGACCACCAACGCGAGTCTGAGCTCGCTGGCGTTCGCCCTGATGATCAACGAGTCCGTATGGAAGGGTCTGCCGCAAGAAGTGCGCGACCTGATCACGCAGGTGTCGAACGAGGTGGGACCCGCCACGGCTGTCGAGTTCAAGAAAGAGTATGGGCGGGCGGACCAGAAACTGCGTGCCGCTGGGGTCAAGGTTTACGAGCTGTCGCCGAAGGTTCAGGCGCAGTTCAATGACCGGCTGGCAGCCGTTCAGGCCGACTGGGTCAAGCAGGTCAGCGCACGAGGCCTGCCGGCGAAGGAAACCCTGGCCGCCTTCAAGGCGCATTTGCAGGCCAAGTGACTCTGGGGAAATGACGCTGTCCGGAAGGCATCGTTTGATCGCCGCCGGACAGTCAACCCAAATTTCATTCTAGGAAAACACAATGCGTAATTGGCTAACGGCCGCGTTAGGCGCGGCCGAGAAGATCTGCCTCGGCGTCTCGCAGTTCATGATGTTCGCGATGATGGTGACAATCAGTATCGATGCGCTGGGCCGCTTCCTGTTCGGCAAGCCGTTGCAGGGCAGCTACGAGGTCACCAGCTTGTACTACATGGTGATCCTGACCTTCCTCGGGATGCCCGCGATGCATGCGATCGGTGGCCATATCCGGATCGACGCGCTAAGGCACCTTCTGGATCGCGTGCCGCTTCGGTTGACTGAACGCATCAATGCCGCGCTGGCAGCTGCAGCGTTTAGTTTCCTGGCCTGGCACACCGGTATTGACGCGATCGAGAAGATCGTGCTGCGCGAAACCGCGATGGGGGCCGTGCAAATGCCGCTGTATCTGAGTTACGTCTGGGTGCCTGTGGGCTGCGGCTTGCTGACGCTGCGCCTGGCGCTCGAAATCATCTATCCGCCCGCGCTGACCCATAAGGTGCAACTATGACGACAGTCGCCTTGGGCGGGGCTTTCCTGCTATTCCTGTTGCTCTTCAGTGGCATGCCCGTGGCATTTGCGATGCTGGTGTCCAGCATGGTAGGTCTGTACTTCACGGGCGGCATTTTTCCGTTGATCGGCGTGCTGAAATCGGGTCCTTACGAAGCGGTGGCGAGCTACACGCTGTCGACGCTGCCCATGTTTGTGCTCATCGGCTCGTTCCTGACCGTGAGCAACTTCACGCGTGACCTGTTCGAAGCCGGGCATCGCTGGCTCGGACATATCCGCGGCGGCCTGGCCTACGCGGCGGTGGTCGGCGGCGTTCTGCTGGCGGCTATATCGGGCTCAAGCCCAGCAGCCGCGGCGATGCTGGGGAAGGCGGCCTACCCCGAGATGAAGCGTTATGGCTATGCCGACAGTTTTTCCACCGGCACCTTGGCTGTCGTCGGCACACTGGCGATCATGATCCCGCCCAGCCTGGGGCTTGTGCTGTTCGGTGTCTTCACCGAGACCTCGGTCGGTAAACTGCTGATCGCCGGCGTCGTGCCCGGACTGCTGACGGCAGTCGGTTACGCGATCACGATCCGCATTGTGCTGCGCCGCAACCCCGAACTTGCGCCAGACGCCGGCAAGCGGCTCCCGATACGCGAACGTGTGGCCTCGCTGCGCGGCACCTGGCCGTTGTTGTTGCTGATGGTGGCGATAATCGGCAGCATCTATTCGGGGATGATCACGCCGACCGAAGTGGGCGCCGTCGGCGCGCTGTTTGCGCTAATGCTGGCCCTGGTGATGGGTCGCATGGGCTGGCGGGCATTTCGCGACGCGCTGGCCGATGCGACGCGCACCTCGTCGATGATCCTGACGATCATCGCCACGTCGGCGGTGTTTGGTGTGTTCCTGACGCTAACTGGCGTTACGCAGACGCTGATCGGCGCAGTGCAGGCCGCGCACATCCCGCCCTACGTGGTGCTGTTTGCGGTGATGGTGCTACTGCTCGTGCTCGGTTTCTTCCTCGATCAGATCGCGATTCTGGTGCTGACGCTACCGCTGATCTTCCCGCTGCTCACCGGCCTGGGCTTCGATCCGATCTGGCTCGGCGTGCTGTACGTCAAGACCTGCGAGATCGGCTTTATCACGCCGCCGATGGGCATGAACTGTTTCGTAGTTGCCGGTGTCACCGGCGTCCCGACGCGGCATGTTTTCAAAGGCATCTGGCCGTACTTCGTTGCCGAGATTGCACTGCTGGTCTTGCTGGTCGCGTTCCCGCAGCTCTCGCTGTGGCTGCCGAACCGCATGTGACCCGGGCCGCAATCGTCCCCAACTTCATGAAACAGCAGAAGTGACCTTTCGATGAAACTAACCCAACGCACCGATTCCTACCTTCGCGACACAGCCGATGGGCTATGCCTCGTGGCCACCCGCAGCGCTGATCGCAAGGAACCGCAGTTCCCCCCCCTTGAATTCATCCACGGCGACGCGGTGCCGGAAGAAATCCTGATCGGCCCGATCGGCAAGCTGTACACCTACACCGTCGTGCATGTCGGCAAGGATAAGCCGCCCTACGGCCTGGCGATGGTCGATTTTGAGCCCGGTGTGCGGGTGTTCGGCCGCTTGGTGCTCGACTCAGGCATCGCCCCCGACTTCGGCTGCGACATGCGCGTCGTTCCATTCACACTGCCCGATGGCAGCACGGACTATGCATTTGAACCCGTTCAAGGAGACCGGTCATGAGTGAACCCCTTATTCGCGGAGTCGGTATCACCGACTTCGGCCGATTTCCCGACCTGACAGAAGAGGCCCTCGCGCAGTCCGCCATCCTCGACGCACTCGACGATGCCGGCATCGGCGTGCGCGACGTGCAGGCCTGGTTCTGCGGCAACGCCTTCGGCGCCAGCCTTCCGGGCCAGCGCACCTTGCGTGAGCTGCACACCGGTGGCGAAGCGGTGTTCAACATCGACAACGCCTGTTCGAGCGGCGCCACCGCGCTGCACCTTGCACTGCAGGCACTCAAGGCGCAGCGCTACGAGACGGTCGTCGTGTTCGGCATGGACCAGCTCAGCAGCCTGGGTGGCGGTCCGCTCGCCCTGAGCCAGCGCGACTGGAACAACAAGCGCGGCATGATCATGCCCGCGCTGTATGCGATGCGCGCCCAGCGCTACATGCACGACCACGGCGTGTCGCCAGCCACGCTGGCCGACATATCGGTGAAGAACCGCAAGCACGGCGCGCTCAATCCGATCGCGAAATTCTGCAAGCTCGCGACGCGCGAAGAGGTGCTCGCATCGCGCCCGGTCGCCGAGCCGCTGACCTTGCTGCAATGCTGCCCGGCGGTCGTCGACGGCGCGGCGGCCGTCGTGCTGAGCACCAAGCGGATCAAGGGCCGCGCCGCACCGGTTCGCGTTCGCGCGTCGGTGGTGCAGTCGGGCCTCTTCGAGACCGGATCGGACGACGACATGACCGAGGCCGAGATCACGAAGCGCACCGCGCGCCAAGCCTACGAAGAAGCCGGCGTCGGGCCCAACGACCTGAGCCTGCTCGAGGTGCACGACGCGTTCACGATCTCCGAACTGCTTTACTACGAAGCCCTGGGGCTGTGCGAGCGCGGTGGCGCCGCCGATCTGCTGGCCAGCGGCGCCACGACGCTGGGCGGCCGCGTCCCGGTCAACCCCAGCGGTGGCCTGCTGGCCAAGGGCCATCCGCCCGGAGCCACCGGCGTTGCGCAAATCGTCGAAATCTGCGAACAGTTGCAGGGCCGCGCGGACAAGCGCCAGGTGCACGGGGCACGGCTGGGCCTGACCCAGGTCACGGGCGGCGGGATCTCGGGCGTGGATCACGCCGCATGCTCGATCCACATTCTTTCCCTCTGAGACTGGGCAGACTGACATGAATACCGAATCACAAATGAGCACCGGCACGCTGGCGCGAATGACGGCCATCGTCACCGGCGGCGCGAAAGGCATCGGCCTGGGCATCGCCCGCGAACTGGCGAAACACGGTTGCCGGCTGGCACTGTGGGATATCGACGAGGCGGCGCTACGCGACGCGATCACCGAGCTGGCGGCGATGGGCGCCGATGCGCGCGCGTTCCGGGTCAACGTCACGTCGACCGAGGAGGTCGACAAGGCGGTGCTCGATCTGCTGGAAAGCAATGGCCGCATCGACATCCTGGTCAACAACGCCGGCATCAGTGGCGAAAAGCTCGTCACCAAGATGGAACTCGACTTCTGGAAGAAGGTGATCGACGTCAACCTCACCTCGCAGTTCATCTGCTGCAAAGCGGTGGTGCCGACGATGATCGCGCAGAAGTTCGGCCGCATCATCAACATCGGCTCGCGCGCCTGGCTGGGCAACCGTGGACAGGCCAGTTATGCCGCCTCCAAGGGCGGCGTCGTCAGCTTGACCCGCACGTTGGCACTGGAGTTTGCGCGCAACGGTATCACCGCCAATGCCGTTGCTCCCGGCATCGTCGAAACGCCCTTGTTTGACACGCTCAAAGACGAAGTCAAACAAAGCCTGAACAAAAGCGTGCCGATGCAGCGCATCGGTCAGCCGCAGGACATCGCCAACGCGGTGCGCTTTTTCGCGTCGCCCGAATCGAGCTACGTCACGGGCCAAGTGCTGTACGTGTGCGGCGGTCGAAGCCTGAGCAGCCCATCAGTCTGAAGAGAGAACAACATGCTGAGCACATCACTGAGCGGCTTGCGGGTGATCGACTTTACCCAGTTGCTCGCCGGGCCGACCTGCACCTTGATGCTGGCCGATTTGGGCGCCGACGTCATCAAGATCGAGCCGCCCAACGGAGAGTTGGGCCGCGCCTTCCCGCCTTTTTTGGGTGGCGAGAGCGCATCCTTCTTGGCAGCGAACCGCAACAAGCGCAGCGTCGCGCTGGATTTGAAGAACCCCGAGCACTTGGCCGCAGTCCAGCAACTTGTGGCCACTGCTGACGTGGTGGTGGAGTGTTTTCGCCCCGGCGTCATGGACCGCTTGTCGCTCGGCTATGCAGCCGTCTCGGCGGTGAACCCGCGCGTGGTGTATTGCTCTATCTCGGCCTACGGTCAGGATGGGCCGTGGAAAGACTTGCCCGGTGTGGACGGTGTGGTGCAGGCGGTGTCGGGCTTGATGAGCGTGACCGGCATGCCCGGTATGCCTCCGTGCAAGGTACAGGTTCCCATCGTGGACGCGGTGACTGGCTACCTTGCCACGGTTTCGGTGCTGGCGGCACTGACGGAGCGCCACCGTGACGACGTCGGTCAGCATCTGAACATCAGCCTGTTTGCCAGCGCAGTGGCGCTCCAGCATGCCGGATTCACCAGCTACTTTGCCGATGGCGTGGTGCCCCAGCGGCAAGGCAGTGCCGCACCCTACGCCTCGCCCAATGAAGCGTTGCGCTGCGCGGATGGCTGGATCATGGTGGCGGCTTATCACCCGGCACGGTGGAAGGCCTTATGCGAGTTGTTGGGTCTCCCCGAACTGACCACAGATCACCGATTTTTGGATCTGAAATCCCGTGTCGCCAACCGGCAGCAGCTGGTCGAGACCTTGGAGGCACAGATGACCAAGCGACCCAAGGGCGACTGGCTTCAACGGTTTCAAGCGGCAGACATCATTTGCGGCCCCATCAACGACTACCGCGAGGTGGTCGAATCAGAGCAGTGCGTGTTTGCCGACATGGCTGAAAAAATCATGCACCCGACGGCTGGTGAGCTCACCATGCCGCGCAGCCCGCTCGCTTCGGTGGGTGAAAAGCCCGCGGCACGCCGGCCGCCGCCAACTCTGGGCCAACACACCCAGGAAGTGCTGTCTGAGCTGGCAGTGCAAGTTGAACAGGCCGACGTCTGAACCCATCGCGCCCCACGTAACCCCCCAACAGGAGAAACCATGCCCGTCTCGCTGGACATTCAAGACCACGTTGCAACCATCACGCTCAACCGTCCTGAGGCGATGAACTCGATCGATCCCGAGTCGAACGAACAACTGCAGGCGGCGTGGGCAGAGGTATCGACCAACGACGCCGTGCGGGTCGCAATCCTCACGGCTGCGGGCGAACGTGCTTTTTGCACCGGCGCCGACCTGAAGAAAACGATGCCACCCAAGGAGAGCTTTGCGCAACTGCACTTTAGGTCACCCACGGCAGGTTCGGCCATGTTGCGTCTTTCGACGCACAAACCGGTGATCGCCGCGATCAACGGCTATGCGCTGGGTGGCGGCTTGGAGCTGGCGCTGCTGTGCGACATCCGCATCGCTGCGTCCAACGCCACGTTCGGACTACCTGAAGTCTGCATCGGCAGCATTCCGGGTGCTGGCGGTACGCAAAGACTGGTGCGCAACGTAGGCGCATCGGACGCGATGCTGATGCTCTTGAGCGGTGAACGCATCGATGCCGCAGAGGCGCTACGCATCGGTTTGGTCAGCCGAGTCGTGGCACCCGAGACGCTGGCAGAAACGGCTCGCAACTTGGCGCTGAAGATTGCTGCGAACGCGCCCCTGGCCGTGGTGGCGGTCAAGCGCCTGGCCACCATGGGGCGCGAACTGCCGCTGGCGGCCGCGCTCGAGCTGGAACAGCAGGCGTTTGGAATTCTGCGTGACAGCGATGACCGGCTTGAAGGCCGGCAAGCTTTTGCCGATAAGCGAAAGCCAATATTTCAAGGCAGCTAACGCAAGGCAGCTAACGATGAGCGACCGCTTGATGCCATCCAAAGGACAAAATTTCCCTCCAAAGGACAAAACAAGTGAATCCATATACCAATCCGTGTGACCCCAACGAATTTCAGGCACGGTCCTACCCTGTAAGGATTTATTCCGGTCAAGATGCCCTGCGGTCGCTGCCGGATGAGATGAAACGGCTGGGTGTCCAGCGCGCCTTGTTGCTCTGCGGCCGCAGCGTGCACGAGAAGACGGCGCTCACGCAAAGGATTGCCGAGTTAGCAGGCGGTAGGCTTGTCGGAATATTCCCTGACATTTCAGAGGGAGCCCCAAGCGAATGCATTGAGAAAGCTGCAAATGTCGCGCGCGAACTGCAGGCTGATGGACTTATTGGGTTGGGTGCCGGTAGCGTGCTGAAGGGCGTCCGTGTTGTTGCCATGTTAATGGCCGAAAATCAGACTTTGGAGCAGATGGCCACCCGTCATGTGGAAGGGCAACTCCCATTCAGTCCCAGATTGCTATCACCGAAGCGACCCATTATCAATGTACTGACGGCACCTACAACAGCCCAAAACCGTGCTGGCTCGGCGCTGCGACACCACGGTGCGGTTCATCAGCTCGAATTTTTCGATCCCAAGACTCGTCCTAGTGCCATTTTTTGGGATGCCAGTGCACTTGCAACAGCACCTATTTCTCTCATAAGAAAGTCAGGGCTAGAGGTGTACTACCTTGCATTAATGGGTATGGGTGTCGTGAAACAATGTAACCCGATTGTTCTGCCGAGTCGTCTCCAAGCGTGGGAGCTAGCGCGTAATGCTCTCCCGCGAATTGTAGATCCGCAGGATAGCGCAGCCAGACTCGATCTGTGCGCTGCAGCGTATCTACAAAACCGCGATGAGGATGATGGTGGCCAACCACTCAAGACGCACCTGATAGCCCGCGCTTCCTACGCGTTGTCTGTAGCCGTTTTTAATCAATATCGGGGGGTCACGCAATCGCACTGCTATGCAGCCCTAACGGGATCGGGCATTCGAAATTTTGGCGATTTGTGCCCAGACGTTGTCATCGCATTAGGCTCGGCGCTAGGCGTGCGGGCCAGTATCGGTGATGAGCGGTTGAAGCATCGGGTTGCGGCGGCGGCTGATGACGCTTTCAGAGACTTGGGCTGGCCGGTAGACTTGAGCGCGGTGGGAATTCCTACCAGTGACGTTGCGAACCTTGCGAGCTTCGCAATTAGGAACTACAACGGAAACAGCGATGGCATGTTGACACCCTACGCCGACCTATTGCAAAAAACGCTCTCGGACTCGCTGAGAGAGGTGGCGCCGGAAATCTGAACAACTTTCCTCGAACCCGATAGCATCGCAGGATGGATGATGACGAACTCAAGATTGCCGAGAAGTATGAGTCGCTGCGCGGCGTGATGGACGAGCAGATGCGCCGATTATGGGCGGCGTCAGAGGCTCGTGCGCTTGGATACGGCGGGGTCAGTGTCGTCGCGCGGGCCGTCGGCCTGACACGTCCAACGATCACAGCGGGAATGAAGGAGCTGGATGACGCCAGAGGACTCGCTCCGCTCGCACTGAAGAATCGCGTTCGCCGCGCGGGTGCGGGCCGACCTCGGTCGACGTACAGCGACGTGGGGCTGCGCCCGGCGCTGGAGGAACTGGTGGAGCCGGCGACCCGGGGGCACCCGATGTCGCCGTTGCGCTGGACCTGCAAAAGCGTACGGGCATTGGCGGCCGAGTTGACGCGGCAAGACCACCCGGTGAGTCATCAGACCGTGAGCGAGGTACTGCAGCACTCGGGCTACAGCCTGCAGGTCAATCGCAAGACACGAAAGGGGCAGGGCATCCAGACCGCAACGCGCAGTTCGAGCACATTGCGCGGCGCGCCAAGGAGTTCCAACAACGCGGTCAGCCCGTGATCTCGGTGGACACCAAGAAGAAGGAGTTGGTGGGGGACTTCAAGAATGCCGGGCAGGAGTGGCATCCCGCGGGCCAGCCGCCCGCCGTGCGGGTGCACGACTTCAAGGATGACGAACTGGGCAAGGCGATCCCCTATGGCGTCTACGACCTCGGCGCCAACGCCGGGTTGGTCGTGAACCTCGGCCCTTGCCACGGGTACGGCCGCCGACGTAGGTTTCATCCTAAATTCCTCAGTTACCCCATAGCCGGGATGAGCGGTTGCACGAAGTTTGACGGCATCAGTGCTGGTTGAACGTAATTTTTGTGTTTGGTGGCGATGATTTTGTCGACGATGTAGCGCACAAGAGCCGTCCACCTTTGACGCTTGGTCAACTGTGGTGCGGTTTCAAGAATAGTGTCCAAGCCCTTGCGGACATTAGCCACCATGGACTTGATGAGATCGCCTGCTGCATGGGTCAAGGTCAGTAGAAGTCTGGATTGACCGGCATGCTCAGTCAATCGCGCCACCCCTGCCAGCAACAAAGGGCGTGAGGTGATGGCTTCGAGTCGTGTGGGCGGATGTGCCAGTCGCACGTACCAGCTCCACCAGTTGTAAATCAAGGCCACAGCTCGGGCACAGAGATTGCAACGCTCCAGGTCTTGCGTGGTGTAACCACCCCAGCCCCATTGGTTCTTCAGCTCATCAAAGCCGTTCTCGCAATCGGCCCTGTCGCGGTAGAGCTGGCCAATGGCTTTGAGCTCGTAGTTGGAGTTGCTCACCAAGACGGCATAGTCCCAGCGTTTGAGCGGGTCGGTGTCGTCAAAGTGCAGGTTTTGTTGGCGTTTTGCCTTTTTGCCTTTGACGCTTTCAACAGGGGTGGGCTTGGCCTTGGGTGGACTGCGCACCACCACAACCCGACGGGCATGTGACCAACCTGCGAGCTTGAGTTGAGCCTCAACCGCTTGACTGCCCTGGCCCACGTCCTGCCAGTCCTGGCGTGACCAGTTGCGCTCGATCAAGCGCTTGACACCGGCGGTTTGGCGCAGTTTGGTCAGGTACATCTGGCCAATTGATTCCAGTTCTGTCAGCACCGGATCGTTGCCAAAGGCGCTGTCGCCACGTACCAGTTTGGGCCGCTTTTCAGGTGGTAGCGCCTTGAGCAGGCGCATCAGGCCGGGCAGGCTGTATTTGGCTGGCTGGGTTTTGCCACCTTTGACTTCAGCATCGAGCACCAGACGCAAATTGGCGATCCAGTAGGTGTGGATGTTGTGACTGGGGCGACCCGGCTTGGTGGGGTTGTAGCCAATTTCTGCACCGTCTTGATGGCCATAGAGCAGTTTGACTGTGACATCGCAGTCCAGTATCCAATCGGTGCTCAGGGCCTCAAAGGTGCTTTCGCGCAGCGCAGTGTCCATCCAGGCGGTGCTCTTGTCCAGTTGGGTTTGACGTTTGAGGCGTTCGTCTTCTGTGCAGTTTTTACCGATGCTCGGCGCCAAGGCTTTCAAGGCTCGACGCAGGCTCTCGTCGCTGATGATGCGGCTCATGCCAAGTATTTGAGGTGCCACCGCGTCACCACGCAACCCATTGATGTGGGCGTAGCGGCGTTGACCGTCAAGAATTGAGAGTAGCCAAGTGCCCAGCACATTACGCACCTCGGGCGCATTCGGGCTGGTGTATTCCAGCGGGCAACTCTCGACCCAGCGCTCAAACAGTTGGGGTACTTCCAAAAACTCGCCAAAAAATGCCAGTTGACCCAAAGCGCTGGCACTCGCGTTCTCGTCCCAGCGGACTTGAAATACACCACCTGGCGTAACAACGCGCAGATCGCCGCTTGGTTGCGACGCTACCGCAACGGCTCCTTGGACGGCTTTGACGAGTGCGGTTTGTGTAAATTTTTCTTCACCCATTGGGTGATCCTCCAAAATGGACTGTAGCCCGCATCAGGCTTCAGTTTCAACCCATTTTATGGGGGTCAACTGAGGAAAATAGGTTCATCGGCCTCGACGTGCTCTGCGGGTTTGCCACCAATCCGATCCTGATCCGGCTGAACCATGCCGGCCCGCAGCTTGTGAAGTATTTGGAAGGCGGTCTCGTAGCGAGACAGTCCGAGTTGCCGCTGGAACTGGATGGCCGACATTCCCGGTGTCTGGCTGACCACCAGGTAGGCCGCCCAAAACCAGACCGAGAGCGGCGTGTGCGTGCGCTCCATGACAGTGCCGGCGGTGAGGCTTGTGTCGCTGCGACATTCCCGGCAACGAAGTACGCCGTGGCGAGTAGCGATGCATCGTGGTTCACCGGCCACCCCGCAATGCCGACAAAAAAATCCATTGCCCCATCGGGCGCGCTCAAGGTAGGCCACGCACGCCGCTTCATCCGGGAACAGTCGCTGGAACTCCGGCAGCGAACGCGGAAACGGCAAATCGCCTCGCTCAAGTACGTCGATAGCCATGGTCGTTCCAGGTTGGCGCAGAGGCCCAAAATACTACTGGTAGTGGGTGGGTGTGACAACCGGATAGCACGGATTGTTCCTTGTGTCGCGTTTGGAAGATCGCATTTTGGGGAGAAATCGTTAAACCTCAAAAGAATATATGGCTCTTAATTTATCTCAATAAGTAACTACTCAGCCCAATTTTAGGCAGACGAATTCGATTCAGCCGAAGCAGGGCTGAGGCGTTGCGCCCTTAAAGGCGGCGACAAGGGCGTCAAAGATATTGGCCCCTTGTTTGTGCATGGTCGCGCAATATGAGCGAATGACGCAGTAGGTCTGCGCTCCTGGCAGCGTACGAAAGCAGCCCGATACTTTTTGCTTGACCTTTGGCATGCGCACGGTCTGTTCTGCCAAGTTGTTGGTGAACGGCACATCGAGCTGTGTCATGAAGCGCCAAACATCGTCGCTGTAATCGCGCAGTCGGCCAATCAGATTGGTGGCCTTGCTTTGCTTGGGTCTGCCGCGTTTGCCAGTAGATGGGACCACCGGGTTGTCTACCTGTGCTTGCGCCAGAATGGCGTCATACAGATCACGCAGATCGCGTACTTGGGATTGATATTTTTGTGCGCCGTAGTTCGGTGATTGACCTTCAGCGCAATTGACGTTATCGAGGTGGCTGGCGTGTGTCAGCACCTCGATCATGTCGCCTGCCCAAGCTTGGCCTTGCTCCTCCAGGAGGTAGGTCAACTCGCGCAAGTGGTGGGCGTTGCACAGGGCATGTTGGCACTGCAATGCTTTGTAGGGTATCCAGCCGTCATGCACCAAGACGCCTTGGAATTGCGCAAGCAGCGCCAGTGCATCGAATGCCTCGGTGCCGCGTTTGGGGTGACAACCCATCCAGGTGAGCGTGTCGGTGGCTAGCACATGAAGCCAGTGCAGCTTCTTGGCGACCCGCACTCCGGTCTCATCCGCATGCAGCACGCCTGCGTTGACTGCGGCTTGACCGATGGCCTGCACCGTAGGCTGCAAGATGTCTGCACTGGTTTGGCTTGCCTTGAGGACCATTGCCTGACTCACGGGTAGGCCAAAGAAGTCTTTCATCAACGCAGCCGTGCGCTGTACCGACACAGCGTGGTTTTGATTGAGGTGCACCATCGCGGCTTGAGCGCGTGGGCCGTATTGCACGCCAGCATTGACACCCTCAGGAAATTCTCCCGTATGAACATGCCCACAGCTACAGATGGCTTGCATGGCGTGGTGTTCGGTGACCTCAAATTGAAGCGACGGTAAATCAAAGACTTGTCGGGTTTCGCCCACATAGGCAAAGGGTAGTTGTCGCTGGCACGCTTGACACTGGTCTGGTACGCCGTGGATAACGATCTTGTCGGGCTGTGCGACTTTGCACAAGGTGCTTCCCGGGTGCCCCTTTTGTCCGCCTGTTCGATTCTGGCCTGAAACACGCAATGACTTCGGCGCGGGTTTGTTGAAACCATCGCTTGATGGGGGTTTGCTGGAGTTGCGACTGCTCAGGTTGAGTCGGGATTGCAATTGCTTGACGGCCTCTTGCAACGCCGTGATCTGCTCTTGCAGCATCAAAATCAGCGCATCTTTTTCGGCATGGCTTAACTGATTCAGGCTTGATGGGGTTTGCATTGTTGGGGATTGTCGCTTATCGGCTCACGGGGGCTGAGTAGTTACCTCAATAAAAGAATATAGAAATCAGATCGCCTTCATTGAGCACCCCATCAGTGACGGGCAATCGTCGCGTTCAGGCAAAGAAAGAACTCTAAATCGCTATGTTTTTAAGTTGCGGTAGGAACAGAGGTTACCCCCGGCCCCCCGCGCAGATCCGTACGTGCAGAATTACCGCATACGGCTCCTGCCTCAGGTATGTGACGCATAGAAGCGTGCCTCCGGGTGGGGATGTGCGTTGCGGGTGGTGGGCATAAATCGTTTGGCAATTCGCTGGAATCTGCTCCACGGCATTTTGGGTCGCTGGCTTCTGCGCATCAAGGCATGTCGCCATCCGCGCTCGATCTCGCTGCACATACTGCGCAGCCGATACAGGTTGCCCGGTACCGCATGGTAGTTCAGGTAGCCCTGCACCACTCGGTTGAGCCACCTGCCCACCTCTGCTATGGGTCGATGTCTTCTTTTCATCAGTTCTTCCCGGATTTGTGCAATCTTTGCTCGCATGCGCTTCTTCACCGTCAGGCGTAGCACTTTGAATTTGCCTTGCCTGGTGGTGCTGCAACAGTGCGTGAATCCAAGGAAGTCAAAGGTTTCAGGCTTGTCTTGTCCCCGACGTTTGCGGTTGATGGCCGCAAACCGGCCAAATTCAATCAGCCGCGTCTTCGTCGTATTCAAGGTCAATCCGAATTTCGCCAGTCGCTCCTGCATTGCTGCAAGGAATCTTCTGGCCGTCTCTTCACTTTTGAATCCAAACACACTGTCGTCTGCGTAGCGCACCATGATTGCCTTACCCCGGGCTTGTCTGCCTCTCCATTGCCTCGCCCATAAGTCCAGCGCGTAGTGCAGGTAGATGTTCGCCAGTAGCGGCGAGATCACCGCGCCTTGGGGCGTGCCCTTGCACGCAGCCACCCTACGTCCGTCCTCAATTACCCCCGCTTGGAGCCATTTTCGAATCAGCCTGAGCAGGCGCTGATCGGCTATGCGATGTTCCAGAAATTTCAGCATCCAGTCGTGGTCGATCTCGTCAAAGAACGCCGCTATGTCTGCGTCGATTATCCAGTTCACCCCTCGGCTCTTGATTCCAACTGTCAGTGCGTCCAGCGCTTGGTGCTGGCTGCGCCCTTGTCGGAATCCATACGAAAATCCAAGGAAGTCTTCTTCATAGATCATGTTCAAGACGGTCACGACCGCCTGTTGCACGACTTTGTCCTCCAATGAGGCTATGCCAAGTGCGCGCTGTCTGCCATCGGCTTTGGGGATGAGTACCCGTCTTGATGGTGTCGCCCGATATCCACCCACGTGAATTTCCCGGTGCAGCGTTTGCACTCGATCAGCAAGTCCTTCCTCGTAGTCTCGCCACGTCACGCTGTCCACGCCTGCCGCAGCGTCGTGGCGTAAAGCATAGAAGCTCTCGACCAATAGCGTTGGTGTGATGTGGCAGCAGTGCCGTGAATCGCACCGTCTTGTCCCGTTGGGCTGCTATACGTACGCCTTCAAGCCCCATCGACGCGCGTTTGTTCCGACTCGGTGTCCGGTTCGCGGGGTGCTTGCTGACGTTTCCCTTGGCTACATCCCTTTCCTCCACCATCTCCGCAGGTTTCCCCTTGTTCGACGGTTTCTCAGGTACTACGGATGTATCCGACTTCTCACCGGCGTAAACGACAGGGTTGTGGCTTTGGGCCTTGCCTGTCCCGCCCGTGCCTCGTGGCTCGGGCACCGATGAGATCTCCCAGCTTCCGTGTAAATCGCTTCCCAACATGCTCAGGGTCTTTGACCGCGCAGGATCAGACAATGGCTCGCGTGTAACGCCATGGTCTGTGTTGCATTCCGTAAAAGCTAACTTCGTCTGCATCCTGTATTTGCGTAATTTCGCGGCTCAATGGCTGGCCTGTTGGTCTCCCCTGTCAACGCTTCGATGCACACCTCGCGATGTACAACGCATGACTCGGGGCCAGAGTGATTTCGCTATTTCTTCCCTGTATTGAACTTTCATCAACTACGATCTACCGGCTTTTGCTGGCGCACTAGCTACCTACGCCTGTTTTTATTGGGCTAGCAGCCTGTCGGACACAAGCATTCAAAAATCTGTCCGATTCTGATTTTGCTTAAAAAATAGGCAATTCGATCAGGATTTTCTGTATTTTGAGTGTTTTTCACGGGATTTCCTCCACTCATCCAACTTTTGGACGCAGTACCGCCATGCGCTTGACATTCCAGGCCAGGCAAACCAGATTCCATTCGCCGGTGACTTTGCGCAGACCGCGCAGAGAGAACTGCCTGAAACCCATGACTGACTTGATGATGCCAAAGACCGGCTCCACCGTTTGCTTGCGAATGGCGTAAGCCGCTCTGCCTGCTTTGGTTGTCAGTCGATGGGTCATGGCCTGCATCGGTGTGGCATCTTGGGCCAGTGTGGCGGGCTCTGTAAAACGCTCACGCCAGTGCGGGTGATGGTCCTGGCGGGCCACTGACAGCAGGGGTTCAATCTTTGCCTCTTCACAGGCTTTGATATTGTTCTCGCTGCAATAGCCCGTGTCAGCAATCAGGGTCTTGGCATCGCCCAGCTTGGCCGCCTGCTCCTGCAGGACTTTGAGTATCGGCTGGACTTGCTGTTTGTCATTGGGCGCTTGCGTCAAGGTGGTAGCCACCACCAGCATCGTGTGGGCATCGACACCGGCCTGTGCGTTGTAGCACTGCTCAAAGCCACCACCATGCACCGGCATGATGCGCGACTCTTCGTCTGTCAGGTTGATCTGATCGGTGTCTTTGGCGCCTGGCTCAGGGGCCGTGGGTGTTTTGCCGCGAGGCTTTTTCCCCGTCTCCTTTTCCTTTGCTTCGCGTTTGTTCATCTTCTCGTCAAACTCGGCCTTCTCACGGGCGTAACGCTCTGCCGCACGTGCTGCAATCTTGGCCTTGGCCCCCGCCATGGCGGCCAGCCGGTCTTCACGCAGTTTGAGCTCTTTGGGCAAACTCATGCCGTCAGGCATATTGGCCGTGTCGGCTTGTTCTGCCAGCGCAAGTAGCTCTTGGACTTCCTGCTTGAGTTGCTCTTCGAGCTTGACAATGTGGCCATGCGAGAGCGCGCTGTGGCGCGATGCGTTGGCGTGTATCTTGGTGCCGTCCAGACACACGGTGCCAAGCTTGAGCAGCTTCATCTCGGTGGCCATCTCCAGCACTTGCACAAACAGACCAGCGAGTTCGTCAATGAAGCGCCTGCGAAAGGTGGCCAGGGTGTCGTGGTCGGGGTGGCTGCCAGCGGCAATGTAGCGAAAGGCCACGGAGTCATAGGTGGCCATCTCCAGCTTGCGGCTGGAGAACACGCCTGTGCAGTAACCGTAGACCAGGATCGCCAGCAAGGTGGCCGGGTGATGCGCCTTGGAGCCACGCCCCGCGTATTGGCGTGTCAGCTTGGACAGATCGAGTCCATCAATGACTTCAACGACAAAGCGAGCCAGGTGGTCTTGCGTGAGCCAATCGTCCACCGATGGGGGCAATAGGTAGTCGGTTTTACGGTTGCTGAGAATGAAGTTGGACATGGTCAAAATTACTTATCGGGACAGACGCAATTTTAACATTTCACTATGTTTTTTGTAGCAAAACAGAAAAGAAATTCAGGGGTGGAAAGCCCGACAGGCTGCTAGAGCCTTATTTTATGCATAAACTGCAGGCCTGGAGGCTTCAGGACTTGTTTTCCAGCAGTTGCTCGCCCTGCATCTGGCTGCCCATGAAATCCAGAAAGCTGCGCACCGCAGGCACCTGCCCGCGGCGTGAGGGGAAAACGGCGTGCACCATGCTTGGCTGGGGTGACCAGCCCGGCAGTACGGGCACCAGCAATTGAGCCTGCAGTTCCGCCTGGCTCAGCATGTCCGGCAAAAAGCCGATGCCTGTGCCCGCCAGCACGGCCAGCTTGAGCGTCTGCAGGTCGTCAGCGACATAGCGCGGCTGGTGCTGGAACACAAACTCCTGCCCGTCAGGCCCCAGCAGAACCCAGGTGCTGCGACCGTCGCTTGAGGCCATGGCGACCGTGTCGAGCCGCGCCAGGTCTTCAGGCGTTGCCGGTGTGCCCTGCCGGCGCAGTTGCTCCGGGCTGGCCAGCAGATGCCCACACGTGGCACCGAGTTGCTTGACCACCAGGCTGCCGCTGTCGTCCAGCGTGGGGCGCACCCGTAGCGCGATGTCGATGCCCTCTTCCACCAGATCAACCACCCGGTTGGTCACCCGCATGTCGAGCTTCACCTGCGGGTGCAGCGCCAGGTAGCGGGGAATCATATAACCCAGCGTGCTTTGCGCCAGTGTGACCGGGCAGGCGATGCGCAGCGTGCCGCGCGGCTCCACCTGCATCTGCGCCACCGCTTCGGCGGCTGCCAGGGCTTCATCGCGCATGGCGCTGCAGTGGCCCAGGTAGATCTTGCCGACCTCCGTCAGCGAGAGCTTGCGTGTGGTGCGTTGCAGCAGCCGCACGCCCAGCCGCGCTTCCAGCTCGGCCACACGGCGCGACAAGCGTGATTTGGGCAGGCCCAGTGCGCGACCGGCTGCGGCAAAACCGCCCCGTTCCGCCACCTCGGCAAAGTACAGCATGTCATTCAGGTCTTGCATAAACATCCTTGTATCGTCCTACTGGCAGGACAATCTATTGCAATTCTGCCAGCTTATCAAGCAATCGACTTGCCAGCACAATCTATCCATGGCTGTGATTCAGGATGAACACCGCCTGACGGCACAACTTAACCCGATTCATTCATTCAAGGACATCCTCATGAGCAAACTTCTTCACATCGATTCCAGCATTCTTGGCGGCAATTCGGTTTCGCGCCAGCTGACGGCGCAAATCGTCGCCGCATGGCGCGTCAGCCACCCTGCCACTGAAGTCAGCTACCTCGACCTGGCCGTGGACACCCCGAGCCACCTGTCGGCGCAGTCGCTGGGTTTCAGCCTGCCTGCTGGCGCTGCTCAGATCAATGCCGAGCAAAAGCGTGAAAACGCCATTTCCGAAGCGCTGGTCGCGCAGTTTCTGGCGGCCGATGTGCTGGTGATTGGCGCGCCGCTCTACAACTTCGCCATCCCGACCCAGCTCAAGGCCTGGATTGACCGCGTGGCGCAAGTTGGCCGCACCTTTACCTACACCGACAAAGGCCCGGTCGGTCTGGCCGGCGGCAAGACGGTGATCATTGCCTCGGCTCGTGGCGGCGTGTACTCGACCAGCGACGCAGGCAATGCCATGGAACACCAGGAAAGCTACCTGAAGACGGTTTTTGGCTTTTTCGGCGTGACCGATGTTCGCTTTGTGCGCGCCGAGGGTCTGGCTATGGGTGAAGCAGCCAAAGTTGCAGCCCTGGCATCCGCTGAAATTGAAATCACCATGCAGACCAAAACGGCAGCCAACCAGGCGCAGGCAACTCTGGCAGCCTGAAACCGGCAAGCGCAAGCCTTCAAGCCTGCGCCGCCGAGATTTTGCCGTGAGAACGGCCGGTCTTGACAGCGGCGCTATAGTGATCCGATGAACTCCAATCACCACCATCACCGCTCCGACCTCGTTCGTATTGCCGTCGGCGCCATGCGCGAACGCGGCCTGGAGCCCGAGTTTCCGGCCCTTGCCAACCAGCAACTCGCCTCCATCACCGGCCCCGGCCGCGAAGCTGGCCCGGAGATTCAGGATCTCACCGGCCTGCTCTGGTGCTCCATCGACAACGACGATTCGCTTGATCTCGATCAGCTCACTGTCTGCGAGGTGCTGCCCAAGGGCGCCATCAAGATGCTGGTGGCCATCGCCGACGTGGATGCGCTGGTCAGGAAGGGCTCGGCTATCGATGAGCACGCGCGCCTCAACACGACCTCGGTCTATACCTCCGCGCGCATCTTCCCGATGCTGCCGGAACGCTTGTCAACCGACCTGACCTCGTTCAGCGCCGGCGAGGACCGGATGGCGCTGGTGACCGAGATGGTCTTCAACGCCGATGCCACGCTGGCGAGCTCCACGGTCTATCGGGCCAGGGTGCACAACCAGGCCAAGCTGGCTTACGATGCCGTCGCGGCCTGGATCGAAGGTGAAGGCGCGCTGCCTGCCGCGGCCGCAGCCGTTCCCGGCATGGAATCACAACTGCGCACGCAGGACGCCGTGGCGCAGCAGTTGCGGAAACTTCGGCACACCGAAGGCTCTCTGGAATTCGAGAGTTCCGAGCCCCGGGCGGTATTTGAGGGCGAAAAGGTCATTGACATTCGGCAGCAGGTGCAAAATCGCGCGCGCCAGCTGATTGAGGAAGTGATGATCGCCACCAATGGCTGCACCGCGCGCTATCTGGCCGCGCGGGGCGGTGCCTCGCTGCGGCGCGTGGTCCGCTCGCCAGAGCGCTGGCTGAGAATCGTGGAAGTGGCGAAAGACTACGGCGAATCACTTCCGGCCGAGCCCGACTCGAAAGCTCTGGAAGCCTTTTTGGCCAAACGTCACAGGGCCGATCCGCTGCGCTTTCCTGATTTGTCGCTGGTCATCGTCAAGCTCATGGGCCGGGGCGAGTACGTGGTGGAATCACCCGGCAGCGCGCCCATCGGCCACTTCGGCCTGGCGGTGCGCAACTACACCCACGCCACCGCGCCCAATCGGCGCTTCCCCGACCTGATGACCTCGCGGCTGCTCAAGGCGGCGCTTGCCAACAAGCCACCGCCTTATTCAAACACCGAGCTGGAAAAGTTGGCCCTGCACTGCACGCAGCAGGAAGATGCCGCCCAAAAGGTGGAGCGGCGCATGCGCAAGTCCGAGGCGGCGCTGCTGCTTGAATCGCGGCTCGGCCAGCGCTTTGATGCCATCGTGACCGGCTGCACCGACGCAGGCGTCTGGGTCCGCATCTTCTCGCCACCCACTGAGGGCAAGCTGGTGGCTGGCATGGCCGACCTCAAGGTTGGAGAAAAAATCCGCGTCAAACTCGTGGCGGCGAACGTGGAGCGCGGATTCATCGACTTCGTGCGGGCGGGCTGAACCAGCCTGGCTGTACTGGCCTTAAACCACTGCGCCAAACAGCGCTCCCACACCCGCGGTGATCGCCATCGCAAGAGCACCCCAAAAGGTAACCCGCCACGCGCCCGCCAGAACGCCAGCTCCGCCAACGCGGGCCGCAATCACTCCCAACAAGGCCAGGAAAACAAGAGAGGTTCCCGACACCCAGGCAATCAGGCCCTGCGCCGGCGCCAGGGCCGTCACAGCCAACGGCAGCACGGCACCAACCGCGAAGCTCGCGGCGGAGGCCAGCGCGGCCTGGACTGGCCGCGCGCTGAGTGTTTCCGAGATGCCAAGCTCGTCGCGGGCATGGGCTCCGAGGGCGTCATGCTCCATCAGTTGCGCGGCAACCTGCTGCGCCAGGCCCGGCTCGATTCCCCGGGCGACATAAATGGCCATCAGCTCACGTTGCTCCCCGGCTGGGTCCAGCGCAAGCTCGGCACGCTCGCGCGACAGGTCGGCTTTTTCGGTATCGGCCTGCGAATGGACGGAGACATATTCACCCGCGGCCATCGACATCGCCCCGGCCATCAGCCCGGCAACGCCGGCCACAAGAATACTTTGCTGGTCTGAACCGGCAGCCGCAACACCGACCACCAGACTGGCGGTGGAGACGATGCCGTCATTGGCGCCAAGCACGGCAGCGCGCAACCAGCCGATGCGGTCGGTACGGTGAAGTTCAAAGTGGCGGCGTGGCGGTTTCATAGGTAGCAGGCTCGGGTAGGGTAATTGGACGCTTCGGATGCTTACTGTGCGCCATCATGCGCCTGACCGGTAACGCGAACGGCAAGGCCACCCAATTCTGCCGAACTCTCGACCTGCAGCGCCAGCCGATGCACGGCCGCGATGCGCCGAACGATGGACCAGCCCAGTCCGCTGCCGCTTTCGGGGCTGCCGGGCACCCTGAAGAAGCGCTCGCCGAGTCGCTCGCGGTCGACCTCGGCCAGACCCGGCCCGCTGTCCTGCACGCTCATCACCACCCGACCGCCCCGCCGCTGAACAGTCACTTTGATCTTCGCCGACGGCGGGCTGTAGCGCACCGCGTTGTCAACCAGATTGCGCACCAGCACCGCCAGCAGCGTCTCGTTGCCGGGAATGCTGCAGGGCTCGGCGCCTTCGAATTCCAGTGTTTGATTCTTGCCAAACGCCTTCGGCGCCGCTTCGCCCACCACCTGTTGGGTCAACGCACGCAGATCGACGGCGGCCATGTCAGGCATGGCGTCGGCTTCCAGCCTGGAAAGCGTCAGCAATTGCTCGACCAGCCGGGTGGCGCGGTCGCAGCCATCGAGCGTGCCTTGCAGCGCGTGTCTGCGCAAGGCTTCGTCAGTTTCGCCCAGCGCCACCTGGGCCTGCATGCGAATCGCCGCAATCGGCGTG
This sequence comes from uncultured Polaromonas sp., assembly GCA_964371235.1. Classification (GTDB taxonomy): domain Bacteria; phylum Pseudomonadota; class Gammaproteobacteria; order Burkholderiales; family Burkholderiaceae_C; genus Polaromonas. The sequence goes on along the minus strand of CAYJMW010000002.1, from coordinate 79,496 downwards.
CGCAGCTCGTGCGCGGCATCGGCGGTGAAACGGCGCTCAGATTCCATCAGTGTGCCAATACGCTCGAACAGACCGTTTAACGCATCGACCATGGGCGCCATCTCTGACGGTGCACCGTCAAGCGTGACCGGTTGCAGCGCCAGTGCCTGGCGCTCAGCCAGCGAGCGCCCGAGCCGGCGCATCGGTGCTACGCCCCGGTACACCGCCCACCACACGGCCAGCGCCAGCAGCGGCAGCGCCACGGCCATGGGCCAAAACATGCTGCGCAGCACGGCCCACAAAATCTCGGCCCGCAAACTCGTGCGTTCCCCCACGTACACCTGCACGTCGTGCTCGGCGCCAACAGCCGCAAAGACGCGCCATGCATCGCCGTCGATCTGCACCGTTTTGAATCCGGAATTGAAATCCTTGCCAAGCGCAACCATCGGGGCGGCCGGCGCGTTGGCTGAGCGCAGCGCCAGGCGCCCCTCGTGAAAAACCTGGAACACCACTTTGGGCGCATATCGGTGCAACGTAGGCGCGTCAATCGCGTGGTCATCGTCCCCGACCTCAGGCAACTGTTGCACCACCAGCAGTGCGCCGGCTTGAGCAAGATGACTGTCAAGCAACTCGTCAAGCTCGTGGCGCGCGTCGAACCAGGTCAACATCGCCGTGGCAAGCCAGACGCTCACGACAACGGTGAGCACCAGCGCCAATAACTGGCCCTGCAGCGAACGAGGCAGCTTGATCATGATTTTGGTGCGTCGCGCAGCAGCATGTAGCCCACGCCACGCACCGTCTGGATCAACGCGGTGCCGAGCTTGCGCCGCAAATTGTGGATGTGCACTTCAACCGCGTTGCTTTCCACTTCCTTGCCCCAGCTGTAGATATTCTGCTCAAGCTGTTCACGCGAGAGCACGCGGTCGGCGTTGAGCATCAGCGCTTGCAGCAGGTCAAACTCCCGGGTCGAGAGCGTGACGGCAACGCCGGCCTGCCGCACCGAACGGGCCGCCGGATCAAGCACCACATCCTGCGCGCTCAGTCGCTCCTGTGGTTCGCCGTGCGCGCGGCGAACCAGCGCGCGCAGCCGAGCGGCCAGTTCATGCAGATCGACCGGCTTGACCACGTAGTCATCGGCGCCAATATTGAGCCCGCGAATCCGGTCTGGTACGGTGTCGCGCGCTGTCAGCACCAGCACTGGCGTTGGATTTTTCGACTGGCGGATGGCCGCCAGCACGTCGAGGCCGTCCTTGCGCGGCAGCCCCAGATCAAGCACAGCCGCGGCATAGGACTGGGCGCGCAGCTCGCGCTCGGCCGCCTCGCCGTCGCGCACCCAGTCCACCTGGAAGCCGAGCTGCCGCAGGCCGGCTTGCAGCCCGTCACCGAGCAACGGGTCGTCTTCAGCAAGCAAAATTCGCATGATCCGGATTGTCCCATGAGGGAGCCCTCAATTGCTGTCCCGATCAGAGCCCCCAGCTTTGGCCGATGCCACGGGCCTGTCAGAAAAGCCGCCACCCGAGGGTGCGCCCTGCCATTGCATCCACCAGAAACTCAGCACGGCCGACAGCATCAGCGCCGAAACGGTTCGCCAGGCGCTGCGCACGGCGTTTTGCGGCAAGCCGGGTTTGCGCCCGTTGATCATGGAGCCAACCAGGTTCTCCTTGTGCAGCCAACTGGCCACGACGACGCCCGCAACGTGAACACCGATCACACCGAGCATGAAACCACTTGCGGCCTCGTGAATTTCACCCACCCAGCCGCCCGCCAACTCGTTGTAAGACGCCCATCCGCTGGCAACAACAACCAGTGTCAGAACCAGCAAGAGGACGATAGCCACCGCTCCGGCCGGGTTGTGACCCAGGTGATGCTCGGGCTGGCCGCGCAGCATGCTGCCAACGTAGCGGGACACCGCCTTGGGGCCACGGACAAAGGCCGAGAAACGCGCGTAGCGGGTTCCCAGCAAACCCCAAACGATACGAAAAACCACCAGGCCGGCCATGGTGTAGCCCAGCGTGATATGCACCAGCTTCCAGGCTTCACCCTCGGAGGTGACGTAGGCCCCGGCAAAACAGAGCACCATCAACCAGTGAAAGACGCGAATCGGCGCGTCCCAAACCAGAATTTTTCGGGTCTCCGTCCCGGTTTCTGTGGGCTTAGCGGGGGATTCGGATATTGCGTTCATTGAAGTCACCTTTTTCGGCGGTCGTGTGGCAGGCGATGCAGTTCGCAGCACTTTTGACTGCGGGATTTTTCCATGAAGCGGCAGAGACTTCATTGTGTTTACGGACGAACCATTCGGTGCGCGTGATACGGTCTTGCGGCGGCTCCTCGCTGACCCGCTTGTAGGTCCCGGCGTGGGCGTTGATCCAGAGCGAGAGCTCTTTCGCGGTTGCCGGGTCCAGCGAAGCATCGGTGCCGAAGTGATTGGGCAGGTTGCTCATGATTCGCCGCCAGGAGGCCGCTGGCATCAAGGCAGGCGAATAAGCAATATGGCAGGCGGCGCATTCCTGGCTGTATTTGGGCAGCAAGGGCACATAACGTCCGTTGCTTTCCGCCATCGCCGGGAGGCTGATGCAGCTTGCAGCGATCAAACCGAAGGCGAGGCGGGAAACAAGGGAACTCATTTGAAATGACATGGGAAATTCTCCTTAAAGCGCACAAAAGCAAAAAACCATCAGGGCTTGAGCGTCAGCAACCAGCTCAGCACGTCGGCCTTCTCGGCCGGGGTGCACTCGCGACCGATCACGTCATTGCAGTTGCGGCGGAACCATTTTTCGGTCTTGGCCGCATCGGTAAAGCGTGTCGGGTTGAAGGCCGGCGCCATCGCGCCTATCGATTTGCCGGTGGAAGCGTGCTTGCCGGCCTGGGTCGGCACGGCGCCGTGGCACGAAGAGCAACTCCATTCCCGGCCCTGGCGGGTGGTGAAAAGTTGCTGGCCGCGGGCGGGCACGGCGGCCGAGCCCGCCTGGGCGGTGTAGCCAGACAGCAATTCCGCCGGGGTGGCAGCCTGGGCGAGCGGCGCGAGGACGGCACCGGCGAGCCCGAGCGCGGCAATGACGAATCGAAATGAGGATTGAGGTGAAGGTAACAGCTTCATGGTGACTCCTTGGACAGCATGATGCTGCCGCGTTCTTAGGGTTTTCTTAAGCGGCCCTGCGCTTGCTCAGAAAGGCTTAAGTTGCGCTGGTCAGAATTGCAGTCATTGATCCATCGCAAAAAAGGAGACCTGCCATGCATCCCGCCCTCCGCCACTTCATCCGCCAATATCTTGGCGCCGTTTGCGCCGCACTGCTGCCCGTCATCGTCACCGCCTTCGTGTCGATTCCGTTCAACTTGGGTGGGCATCCGGGTGAACCTCGCGCCATCGACACTTCGATCGATCGGCACATTACCTGAGGCTTAGCGACGTTCGGCGCGATGGCTGCCGTTGTGCTGGGTAAACTGGCTCAATGCCACCAGAACTCATCCCCGACGGCGGCCTGAGCGAAGCCCAGGCGCGTCAGCGCCGCGCCCAGGACGGCCCGAACGAGTTGCCGACCTCCAGGCCACGCGGTGTGCTGCGCCTGTTGCGGGACATCGTCTCGGAACCGATGTTCCTGCTGCTCGTGGCCTGCGGCGCCATCTACATGGTGCTGGGGGACCGAAACGAAGCACTCATGCTGCTCGGCTTTGTCTTTGTCGTGATGGGAATCACCTTTGTGCAGCAGCGTCGCGCCGAGCGTTCGCTGGAAGCCTTGCGCGATCTCTCCAGCCCGCGCGCGCTGGTCGTCAGGGACGGGCAGACCCGCCGGGTCGCCGGGCGCGAGCTGGTGGGCGGCGACATCGTGCTGTTGGCCGAAGGCGACCGCGTTCCGGCCGACATGGAGTTGCTCGAATCATCGAATCTCGCGGTCGATGAGTCCATGCTGACTGGCGAGTCCGCTCCCGTGCTCAAGCAGGCGGGGCCCATGCCGGGCCACGCCAGCGCCGCGCCAGATACCAACGACCCCGCGCAAGTGTTTTCCGGAACACTTGTGACGCAAGGCACGGCACGCGGCCGCGTGCTGGCCACCGGCGAGCGCAGCGCCCTGGGCCGAATCGGCAAGTCGCTCGCAGGCCTGGGCGACGAAAGCACCCCGATCCAGCGCGAGACCCGCCGCATCGTCAAGCGCGTTGCCATCGTCGGCCTGACAGTGGCGGGCGCCCTCGCCCTTGCCTACTGGCTCAGACTTGACGACTGGCTCCATGGCCTGCTGGCGGGCCTGACGCTGGCGATGGCGATCCTTCCCGAGGAACTGCCAGTTGTGCTCACGCTCTTCATGGGCCTGGGCGCCTGGCGGCTGGCGCGCGAAAACGTATTGGCCAGAAGTATTCCGGCGATCGAACTGCTGGGCGCCACCACCGTGCTGTGCGTTGACAAAACCGGCACACTGACCGCCAACCGCATGGCGGTCAGGCAATTGTGGACCGGGTCGGCAGCGTACGACAGCGTGCAGGCCGGCTCCGACCCGCTGCAAGAGGCCTTGCATGAGGTGCTGGAGTTTGCCGTGCTGGCCAGCCACCGGCGTGCCTTCGACCCGATGGAGTCGGCCATCACTGAAGCCGGACAACGGCTGTTGGCCGATACCGAGCATCTTCACGCAGACTGGACCCTGGTCGATGACTACCCCTTGTCACGTGAGATGCTGGCCATGTCGCGCGTCTGGCAGTCACCTGACCGGCGCGAGCGGATGATCGCAGCCAAGGGAGCGCCAGAGGCCATCGTTGATCTGTGCCACCTTGATGCCGCGCACCGGGCCGCAATTGCCGGGCAGGTGACTCGCATGGCGGGCCTGGGGTTGCGCATGCTCGGCGTTTCACGGGCCAGCTTCAGTGCCGACGTTTTGCCTGGAAACCAGCACGATTTTGAATTCGAGTTCCTCGGGCTGGTCGCGCTGGAAGATCCGGTGCGGCCCGATGTGCCGCAAGCCATCGCCGAGTGCCATGCGGCCGGCATCCGGGTGGTGATGATTACCGGCGATCATCCGGCCACGGCGATCTCAGTGGCGCGCCAGGCTGGGCTGCCCGCCGAAGGCAAGGTCATGACGGGAGCGGAGCTCGCTGCACTGGACGATGATGAATTGCGCGCCCGGCTGGCTGACACGCCCATCTTCTGCCGGATCCAGCCGGAACAAAAACTGCGCCTGGTGCAGGCGTTTCGCGCCTGCGGCGAAGTCGTGGCGATGACGGGCGACGGCGTCAACGATGCCCCGGCACTGAAAGCGGCCCACATCGGCGTGGCGATGGGCGCGCGCGGCACCGACGTGGCCCGGGAAGCCGCCGCCCTGGTGCTGCTGAACGACGATTTCTCGTCCCTCGTGACGGCAGTACGCCATGGGCGCCGGGTGTTTGCCAACCTGCGCAAGGCGATTGTTTTTGTGCTTGCGGTTCACTTGCCGATCGTGGGGCTGTCGATTGTGCCGGTCTTGCTGGGCTGGCCAATGCTGCTGATGCCGGTTCACATCCTGTTTCTGCAGTTGATCATCGATCCGGCCTGCTCTATCGTGTTCGAGGCCGAGCCGCTCGAAGCCAACGCCATGACAGCCAGGCCGCGCAGCCCGCAGGCACGCCTGTTCGATGCGGCAGTGCTTGCACGCGGCCTATGGCAGGGTGCGGGACTGCTGGTGGTGGTGCTGGCGGTGTATGCGGGCGCCCGGCTCACGACCCACTCGGATGACCTGGCGCGTGCGCTGACATTCACCGTGCTCGTGTTGTCCAGTCTGGCGCTGATCCAGGCAAACCGGTCCTGGGGCCGCACGTCATGGCGTGCCGTTGGCACTGCTAACCGCCACTTCGGCTGGATCAGCGTGGCCACGCTGGCCTTGCTGGCTGCCGTGCTCGGCATTCCCGCAATCAGCCGTCTGTTCGCGTTCGCGCCCTTGACACCGGCGCTGTTTCTGATCAGCGTGAGTTTGGCGCTGCTGAGTCTGCTGTGGTTTGAGGGCGTCAAACGGGGCCTGGCTTACGCCAGCCCGCTCCAGCAGTAATCAACTCTTGTCTTGCCCCGGAATGCGATCAGTCAGCCCAAGTGCGACCGCGTCCAGCGCACGATGTCCGCGGCACCCATGGCCCCGGCCTGGCGCGCCACCTCGCGGCCACCCGCGAACAGCGCCAGCGTGGGAATGCTGCGAATGTTAAAGCGCGCACCGAGGCTCTGCGCTTGTTCGGTGTTGACCTTGGCCACCCGAACGTCGGGCTCAAGCTGCGCCGCAGCCTGCTCATAAGCGGGCGCCATCTGCACACAGGGGCCGCACCACGGTGCCCAGAAATCGACCAGCACCGGGATCTGGCTGCGCGAAATATGGCGGTCAAACGCCGCTTCGTCCAGCCCTGCCGGATGGCCCGTGAACAAAGGCTGATGGCAACTGCCGCAAGTCGGCGCCTTGGCCAGGTCGCCGCGTTTCACACGGTTGGTGGTGTGGCAATGCGGGCAGACAATGTGCAGGGAATCAGGCACGACGCCCCCTTGCACGGTGTGAACCCTGCGCCCGGCTTGGTCCAGCCTTGCGACGCAGCCCGTTCCTCAACACCGTGGTCTTGGCATCAACTCCGGTCATCGGTGAGTCCTGTCCCGGTTTGGCGCATTGCGCGGGCTATGGCTTGTCTGGCTTGCTGCTCGGCGCCCAGTGCCGGATCCAGCGGTGAGCGGCACAGGCCCGCGTACTGGTAGTTGACGTTTTCATACACTTCGGCGGCAGCCGGGTAGGCGTCCAGCAAGGCGTGCAATGCCGTGTCTGACTGCACCTCATGGAGTTCATTGACGAGATGCAGCACCACCGAACGATACTGTTCAGCGCCAACTGGCTCGACACTATGCTCGAGCCGCTCGAGCAAATCGGCCAGCACGTGAGTGACGGTCAGGCTCGCTGTTGAAGGAATGGTGTGGGTCGTGTTCATGCTCTTGAATTGGGGGTTCCTTCGCCAAATACAAGGACGCCGGAAATCGGGACCACGATGCCGGATACGGGGGCTGCCGGCTTCAGATCTTGCGGCATAGGGCGCATTCTGGCCAACATCGTGCCCGGCGCTTAAACTTGCAGGCTCGGGCCGCAGCACATCACTTTCACGCCTTGCAGCCCATCCTTCAAATATTTCCACCCGCCCCGCACATGCCATTTTCCTCACTGGGCATTTCGCCCACGTTGTTGCCCGCCCTGCTTCGCGCCCTTGCCGAAAAGGGCTACCTTGCGCCCACGGCGATTCAAACCTTGGCCATTCCGGCGATTCTGCAGGGCCGCGATGCGGTGTGCTCGGCCCCAACCGGTTCTGGCAAGACGGCCGCGTTTGCGCTGCCCCTGCTGCAGCAGTTGGCTGAGGCGCCCTTTCACGCGCCACGGCGCGTGCGCGGCCTGATATTGGTGCCGACCCGCGAACTGGCGGCGCAGGTGGGCGAATCCATCGTCAGCCTGGGCAAATACCTGCCGCAGACGGTGGATGTGAAGGTGAAGGTCGCTGTGGTGTTTGGCGGCGTCTCCATCAATCCACAAATGATGGCCCTGCGCGGCGGCGCCGACATTGTGGTGGCCACGCCGGGGCGCCTGCTTGACCTGATTGACCACAATGCACTGAGTCTGGCATCGGTGGCAACGCTGGTGCTGGACGAAGCCGACCGCCTGCTCGACCTGGGCTTTGGCGAGGAACTGGGGCGCATTCTCGGGCTGCTGCCGTTGCAGCGGCAAAACCTGCTGTTCTCGGCAACATTTCCGCCTGCCATTGAGGCGCTGGCCGCCAGCTTGCTGCGCAACCCGCTGCGCATTGAAGTGCAAGCGGCCGCCGCGCCATCCGGGCCCGACATCCATCAGCGCGCCATTGAAGTGGATGCGGGTCGGCGCACCCAGCTGCTGCGCCATCTGGTGCAAAGCGAAGGCTGGAGCCGGGTGCTGGTGTTTGTGGCGACCAAGCATGCCGCTGAAATCGTCGCCGACAAGCTGCGCAAGGCAGGCATCGAGGCCGAACCCTTTCATGGCGAGCTCAGCCAGGGCAAACGCAGCCAGGTGCTGCGCGATTTCAAGCTGAAAATCCTGCAGGTGGTTGTGGCCACCGATGTTGCCGCACGCGGCATAGACATTGCCCGGATGCCGGTGGTAGTGAACTTCGACCTGCCGCGCTCAGCCGTTGACTACGCACACCGCATTGGCCGCACCGGCCGCGCAGGCGAAAGCGGCATGGCCGTCACTTTTGTCAGCGCCGGCACCGAAGCGCACTTGCGGCTGATTGAAAAACGTCAGCGCCTGAGCTTGGCGCGAGAACAGGTTGCAGGCTTTGAGCCGGTTCAAACCGGAGGCCCCACAGCGAGCGATCCAGCATCGACGGGCGGCGTCAAGGGCAAACGCCCGAGCAAGAAAGACAAACTGCGCGAGGCGGCAGCGCGCGCGCAGGTTCGGCAAAAAGAGTAAGCCGCGGGTCGGCGGACAAGCGAAAGGTCGGCTATTCGGGATCGGCTGCGCTGTGAGCGGCAGCGCCTGCATCGCGCGGCCTGGTGGTTCGCAGGCCGTGTTTAGTCACAATCTCGACATAAAACTGCTCGCCACCTTCGCCGGCAAGCGTGTCGATCAAGCCCATGAGCGTGGCGAAGTGAACCACCGCGGCCGCGGCTTCACTGGCGCCAAACTTGCAATCAAAGTCCCAGTAATCAACGCCAGCGGGCAACGCCCGGCTTCGTTCCCGCTTGACGTATTTGCGAATGTCGTGCTTGCTCGCTTCCAGCAGGCGGTCCCGGTTCTTGCCTTCAAGGGTCAAGACATAGGTTTTTCTCAAGCGGCATCCTTGTGTTCCAGCGCTTCATCGAGCGCCTTGCACGAAGGTGCGCACACGGCCTGGGACTTGCCGAGCACCTTGCGCGTTCCCATCAGCGAGCGGGCACGGTGTTTGCCGCACATAAAGCACGACATGGTGGCAGCGCCAAAAGACGTGGTGGCAGCGAACGGGGAGCCCGACACCTTGGACTTGTAGCGCAGGCCGTCAGCGAGGACAGCGGTTTTGGCGTCAGCTCTTGCCATGGTAAATCTCCTTGGGTTGGGTGGTTGAACGGCTCATGCCACGCGCTCATGGCGCGCCGCAGAGCCTCTTTGTTGCGATCTTGTGCTCAGGTGGCGTTGAACACAGTTTGGGGATTCCTTCCCAATTTCAAGCAAAATGCAGGCACTTGGCAGGCCGGGTGCGGACCGGTTTTAGCACAGTCTGGCGCGCCCGCCACGCTATACTTTTTATAGCTTTTGACGCTTATCTGACGTGGGCTGAAAGCCTATTTTACTGCTAAAAAATAGTCCCTGTCTCTTTCCCCGCATTTCTGGGGGGTATATAGGGCACGGCATGCCGGATATCCCGCATCAGGCCCACATGCGCCAGCGGGGTCTGAACGTTCTCGACCAAAGAGGCAACAACCGGCGCGGCCAGGCCGGTCAGGCGCTTGCCCGCCGCCAAAAAACACTTACCCCCAGCTTTTCTTCAAGCTCCCGAATCTGCCGGCTCACCCCCCCGGCTGCGAGGTGAAGAGAATGGTCGCCACCTCCGTCAGGTTGAAGCCGCAGCGCACCGTCTTTCCCTAGTGCGACAGCACCCAGGCCAGAGCGGCGCACGCGGCCAGGCTGGCGAAGAGAACCAGTTTCAGCGCCGCGCCCCCCCTGCGCTCCAGGGGCAAGGACCCCAGCGTGGATGCCAGGGCCGCAACCAGCGCCACCGGCGGCGCCGCAAGCAGCAACTCGCGCTTGGCTCGCTTTCCGGAGCGGGCCAGGATAGGAGCGAAGAAGCCAAAGCCGATTGCCAGCGGGCCATAAGCGCTACTGCTTTGTGACTTTTTCAGAGGAGAAGCAGCTACAACCGATGCCAGCGCTTGCTGGAGCGCGCGCTCGTCGCCGCCCCACAGGGAGCGAAACAGGATGCGCCGGTTGGGGGCCAGCAAAAAGGCTGCATTGGGCTTCTCCGCAAGGGCTCGGTGCAGCGCTCCGTCGATGGAATCGACCACCGTTTCCCATGGCCCGTTAGCCTCAGCCGCCAGGAGTCGGGCATGGCTGCGCTTCAATTCTTGTGACTGGGGTTGCTCAAAATTCTCGCCCGGATGCGCCTCGCGCACGTTCAGCATCAGAAACTTGACCTGTTTGCCGAATTCCTCCTGCAGGCGCCGCAAGACCGTTGTCGACCCGAACGTCATGGGGCATGAGACCGAGCCAAATACGATCAGCGTGGGCCAGCCATCCATCAGCGCCTCCAGCGTGGTGCGCGATCCATCGAGCCGCTCAAGGCCGACGTTCTGCACGGTGGTTCCTGGCTTTGCGTCCGTTCTTGAAAAGCCCAGGTCCTGGATAAATAGCGACGCGGACAAACGGGTAAACCGATAGGCACTGGCTGCCGCGTTCTCTTGTTCAAGCTGCGTTGACAGGGGGTGCGGGTTCTGAAAGATGGCGCATGCGATACCGCAGTGCCCGAATGGCCAGCACATGCAGCAGCAAGGCCAGCGGCACCATGAGGCCGGGGATATACGAAAAAGGCAGGCTTCCGATGGCCGTGTTGGGCACCTCGGCGGTGATCAGATGCAGCGGCCCGGGGGCGGTGAGCACACCCCTCACCGCCACATTGGCGAGCATGGCGATTCCGAGCACATTCCACGCCAGCGCAGCCCGGTCGGAAATCTTCCTTGATGCCAACAGCCATGCCATGAGCGGTGCCGATGCGCCGATCAGAATGTCGAAGTTGGCCCCATGGAACGTCATCATCTTGGGCAGTTGTCCGTCGCGCCACAGCTGGTCCAGGAAGAGTTCCACCACCAGGCGGAACGACTCCGTGCCCATCAGCAGCCAGGTCGGAAAGCTCAGCGCCACGCTCAGTCCCACGCGGGACCGGGCCATGAACATGACCAGCAACACCATGGGCGCGAGCAGGTAGAAAAGCCCTGGCGGTATCCGTAAAGGGTCGCCAATCACGCCCGCGTAAGCCAGCATGCCGCCGTAGGCGATCCATGCCACTAGCCCAATCAAGGCCGGTACCTTGTAAGCGTGCGGCAGGTAACGCATCAAACCGGTTGCTACGATCACAAGCAGCGCGCAGGCGAAGAGCAGAAACAGCGTGTTCATGTCCAATTCCTCTGCGTCTTATTGCGCCAGGGGTGTGGCCACCAGATGCTCAGCCGGCATGCCCAAGCCCGGCGTGTGCGTGGCGAGCCATTGCGCCGAGTCCGCCGCCAAAGCCGTCTGGGTGATGCGGGGGAAATCGTTGGACTGTGCGAAGCGTTCCGGGTCCAGCGCGGGTGTCAACAGGATCTTCACCATGCTGCCCAGCGCACGCAGGCGGGCGCCCATGTTTCTTTGCGCGCTTGGCGATTGGCCGACATAGCGGCGAACAATCGTCTCGAAGTCTTCCGGCCGTTGCCCGGTGACTTCCAGCACGGCCTGCGTCGGTGCTCCCACGGCAAATGCGTTGCGCTGGTAGTCATCGAGATACCACATCACCTGGGCAATCGTGAAGTCCGGAAAGTTCAGCGCGCGTGCCACTTTGGTAAACATCCCGACGGGCGCATTGACATACTTGACCGGTCGCCCAAGAACCTTCGCATAGGTCGCCGCAATGTCCTGCGGCGACAGCAGCGCGGGGCCGGTCGGTCGGTAGGTCTTTCCAATGTGCGGGGCCGGATGGACGAGTGCCGCCACGATCACCCGCGCGATGTCCTCGTTCGACGGTGGCGCATTCATGCCCTCTCCCAGTGGCATGGGCATCATGCCGAACTGGGCGATCGGCTCCAGGGCGGCCATGTAGTTGTCGGCGAACCAACCCGGATTCACGGTGACCACATCGACATCAGGCATCCACGACAGCATCTTGTCGGACAGCCAGGTTTCGCGCGTGTGGATGGAGGGATGGCGCGGATCGGCCAGCCATTGGCTCAGGGCGACGACGACCTCAAGCCGCTGCTCTTGCGCGGCGCTGGCAAAAATGGCGCTGGCATTCAATCCGCCCCGTAGCAGCGGAGCGCAGAAATAGGCCCGTTGCACATCCTGGAGCGCTTGGCGCACATCGTCCATGTCCTGGAGATTGCCAACCCGTATCTCTGCGCCGAGCGCTTTCAATGCGTCGCTGCGGGCGTCCGCGCGGCGCACCAGTGCGCGCACCGGGAAGCCCTTTTCCAGTAATTGTTTTGTGGTCTGAAAGCCGGTGTTTCCGGCGGCGCTGGTGACCAGTATGCGGGGCAGTGTCATGTTCATCTCCTGGGGTTGTGCATGCGTCTATTCATCGACTTCATGGGGGCGGTGGATTAGGTTAATATGATGATCGTCATCTAATGAATCAAAAAAAAGCAGCGAACGGATTCAGTCCAGCCACGTTCCGTACAAATGCAACAGCTGGGTGCGAACGGAATCGAGCAATAGCGTGCTGAGCTTGGGATCGTTGACGGCCCGCGCGACCAACACGCCTCCGGCCATACTGGAGAGAAGCATCATGGCCTGCGTGAGGCGGCTCTTCTCACTCGCACCAGGCATGTAACGGGCCATCTGGCGCAGGTTCTGCTTCGCCGCTTGGGTAAAGGCGTCGCGCACGGAATCCGCTTGCCCGGCAATCTCCGCGGCCAGTGCGGGGAGTACGCATCCAAAGCCCGGCTCATCCCGGTGCGCAGGGCTCAGGTAGTAGTCCAGCATCGCCGCCACTTCCTTGCCGGGCGCCGCTGCCTGGGCCGCCGCCATCAGTTGCTGAAAACCATCGTTCGCGGCGCAAACCGCTGCCTCTTCCACCAGTGCATCCCGGTCCTTGAAATGGGCATAAAAGCCCCCGTGTGTCAGACCCACTTGGGACATGAGATTGGAGATGCCAATCCCCTGCAGTCCCTTGCTGCGGAACTCCCTGGCGGCAATGTCCACGATTTGCTTGTGTGTCTCAGCTTTTTGGTCGGCGGGATAGCGCATGGGGTCGGTCAATATTTTGTATGACGTTCATCATACTACAGCCCGCCATGCCGTCAACCATGACGGTTTTTCCGCATCCCGCACAGAGATCCAGACCGGGTGGTCGACTCCGTATGGGCCGTGCTTCGCACGCAGGGAGCGACATAGCCCGAGCCCTGATTTACACCGCCAGTGCCTGCTCCAGGTCCGCCAGCAAGTCGTCGATGTGCTCGATGCCTACCGACAAGCGCACCGCATCCTCCGGGATGCCCGCCTTGGCCAGCTCTTCGGCAGACAACTGGCGGTGCGTGGTGGAAGCCGGGTGCGTGGCCAGCGACTTGGCATCGCCAATGTTGACCAGCCGCGTGAACAGCTTGAGCGCGTCCAGAAACACGGCACCGGCTTTGCGGCCTTCGCCAGGCGCCGACTTGACCCCAAAGGTCAGCAAGCCAGAGCCTTTGCCGCCCAGGTACTTTTGCGCCAGCGCGTGATCCGGATGATCGGCCAGACCGACGTAGTTGACCCACTGCACTTTGGCTTGTTGCTTCAGGAATTGCGCAACTTTCAGCGTGTTGTCATTGATGCGATCCATGCGCAGTGCCAGCGTCTCTATCCCTTGCAGAATCAGAAAAGCATTGAACGGTGAAATGGCGGCACCGTTGTTGCGCAAAGGCACGACCCGGGCGCGGCCGATGTAGGCTGCCGGACCGAGTGCCTCGGTATAAATGACGCCGTGATAGCTTTGATCGGGCTCGTTCAGGCGCTTGAATTTGGCCTTGTGCTCGGCCCACGGAAACTTGCCGGAGTCGACGATCGCGCCGCCAATGCTGGTGCCGTGACCGCCGAGGTATTTGGTCAGAGAGTGCACCACGATGTCGGCGCCGTGCTCGAACGGTCGCAGCAGATAGGGCGTGGCCACCGTGTTGTCGACGATCAGCGGCACGCCGTGGCGGTGCGCAATCTCGGCAATGCGCGCCAGATCGACCACCGTGCCTTGAGGGTTGCTCAAGGACTCCACATACACCGCCTTGGTTTTCTCGTCGATCAGCGGCTCAAAACTGGCCGGACCGCGCGGATCGGCGAAGCGCGTGGTGATGCCCGACAGCGGTAGCGTATGCGCGAACAGGTTGTAGGTGCCACCGTAAAGCGCGGTTGAGGCCACGATGTTGTCGCCGGTCTCGGCAATCGTCTGGATGGCATAGGTGACCGCTGCCTGGCCCGAGGCCAATGCCAGCGCCGCAATGCCGCCTTCCAGCTCGGCCACACGCTTCTCCAACACGTCCTGGGTCGGATTCATGATGCGGGTGTAGATGTTGCCCGGCACTTTCAGGTCGAACAGGTCGGCACCGTGCTGTGCGTTGTCAAAGGCGTAGGCGGCGGTCTGGTAGATCGGCACCGCCACCGCCTTGGTGGTCGGGTCGGGCGAATAGCCGGCGTGAACCGACAGGGTTTCGAATTTCCAGGATTCAGACATGGGCAGCTCCAGATTGAATGCAACGCAAAAGTGCGATGGGTGCGATTCTGGAAGTGGATTGTTAAAACTGGAACTACTGTTTTGTAGGTTTCTAATTGCCAAAACATATAAACAACGTGATTCAGTCGGCGGACTGGCCGCCGCCCGCGCCAAGCTGCGTGCATCGCAAGAGTAGATGCGGCAAAATGAATTTATCTGTCGCAATTTTGGAGGAGCCAAGATGGTGAGCAAGAACACGATTTGTCTTTGGTACGACGGCACCGCATTGGACGCAGCGAAGTTCTACGCCGAGACGTTTCCGGACAGCACAGTGGGAGCCGTCTACCGTGCGCCCGGCGACTATCCTGCGGGCAAGCAGGGTGATGTCTTGACGGTTGAGTTCACGCTGATGGGCATCCCTTGTCTCGGCCTGAACGGGGGGCCAGATTTCAAACACAACGAGGCTTTCTCATTCCAGATAGCGACCGACAACCAGGCTGAAACGGACCGCTTGTGGAACGCGATTGTCGGAAACGGCGGTCAGGAAAGCGAATGTGGTTGGTGCAAGGACAAGTGGGGGCTGTCGTGGCAGATCACGCCACGCGCCCTGATGGCCGCGATCGCCGATCCAGATCCAGCAGCAGCCAAGCGCGCATTCGAGGCCATGATGGGGATGAGAAAGATCGACATCGCTGCGATCGAAGCGGCTCGGCGCGGGTGAACGCTCGCGGGTGTTGATCAAGAACAGCTGCGTTGGGTCGGCTGCCGTATTGGGCCAATTCCAGACACTTACCGATGACCGGTCTTGAGCAACCCAATCCATCGCAACCGATTTGGCCGATACCGGACTGTCATGGATACCGGCAACGTGCTCTAAGCGGCTGTTGTAGCCGAATTAGTTCCTGCCCGAAAGCAGACGTCGAGGGCGTGGGCAGATCAGTACAAAGGAAGGCTAGAGAAGCTCAAGGTCAGTGTCTACCGAACCGCAACAGCCCACACCTCCTTACCCTGCAGTTCCATTAAATTCGAGGAATACGTGGTGCAGGCGGATCGGCGACGACGGCCGTGCTGCTCGCACATGCCGACTTGTCCAGTTCGGTCCTTCTTGCAAGTCGTCTGCAGTTTCAAGATGGTCCACCGGCCGGGAGACACGCGTCAGGTATGCGTTGACGCCATTGGCAGACTCCGCCGCCGTGCCAGAGAGCACATAGCCGACCATGAAGCCCGTCGCATGGTTCGCTCCATATTTCCCCGTAGCGAACCTGTCGATGCCTTCCACAACGTACTCACGACACAAGTGCGTATCCGAGCCAGCGATGCGCTTGCATTCGATAATTGCGTGAGGGTCGTGTTCTTGTGTTCTCAGGAACACCTCAATCAGCATCAGCGGGATGTCGGTGCGACCATCGGGCAGAACCACATCACTGCGGGATCGTGACTCGGTTCCTGGCAGCACGATCAGCATCTTGCCCCACGGACGCGCCTTCAACACGCCACGCATTCCGTCGCGCAAACGCTCTGTCATCAAGACCTCACCAGCCTCTGCATTTACATCGTTGAACTTGGAGACCTGTTGCCACCCGGCAAAGAGAGTAAGCAAGGTCGCGGCAACGACCTCCGGCGCCAACGCGATGAACTCTCTACTCAAAGGAGCGGGGACGTCATAAGGAATCCTCAAGCGTTGCCCCCTGTGAAGCTTTCCGCAACCACGGCATCGGCATCCTCCAGCGCAGAAATGCCCATCCAGTAGCGCCGCGCGGCCGGCTTGATGATCACGACTTCGTTGCGGCCATGGATCCGCAGCTCGCGCTCGGCGGTGAGCGCGGTCGCAATCTTGACTTTCAGCCGTTTGCCGATACGGGCAAGCACGTCGCCCAGTTCGCCCTGCGACGTCACCATCTCCACGCTTCCGTTGCCAGGACCGTCTTCCAGCACGAAGCGTACGACTCTCAGTGCGGAGCCTCTGGGGAGGTCAAAAACCTCGGCACGCATGTGCCGTTTGTTGCGCGCGGCAAGCCATCCGTCCATGACTGACAGAAAGGTCTTCGCGTACGCCGCCACTTCGGAGCCACTGTCTGCTGGCATGACCGAAGAATTGCGGCCACGTTCCCATTGCAAGCCTGCTCGCACCAGTCCGTCACGGACGACTACTCGATCAGCATCATCCAGTTCATACAAATCGAAAACAGAGTCATCGAGCATTTCCCATTCGTCGGCATGGATGTCAGACTTGCGCAGAGTCTTTTCGACTTGCAGCAGTTGCTTGCCTGCCGTGGACTTGAGCGCCTGCTGGAAATTCGGAACAGGTAGCGAGGCAACATCCCGTATCAGCAGCTTCCTCTTCCAAATCCCGAACTCTGATGAGGCCATCAAGAAGAACCAGGACGATAGCGATGACGACAATATCGCTGCCAATAGATGTGCCGCCGCGGTATGCGAGACAGGCAAAGATGCCGCGAAATAGGCATCAGTAAAGATCACGTCTCGATCCGAGACAGCCACCGCCGCGCGCGCATTGTCACTGACCATCTCTTTAACAATGACGAGCGGCGCCCGATAGATGTCTCTCGTCCTTGGCCGCTGCGCTTTTGGTTGATTGAAGCGATCCAGATCACTTCGAATGTAAAAATGACCGAGGTCAGTTGTTCGAACGACCTCCAACCCTTTCAACGCACGCGCATCCATGGTCCAGTTTTCTGACAAGCCATACGTCAGACCATCAGAGAACTTGGTTTCGCCCAAAGCAGCGAGCTGCAGACCTAGTGTTGAATGGGAGCTGCAAAGCGAATCCAGCAACTGGAGATCACGTCTGCGACCAACCGCCGCCGCCTTCAGCTTGAGCGGCTGTTTCTCAATGTCCGCCAGTGTCAGCGTGATTACGTCGCTCGGGGCGACCTCGAACGAATGGGTTCTCGCACCGCTGGCGGTCCATGGGATTTGCACTACGGTAACTTGGTTTGCGCTCTGCTTGGGCCGATGGCGCGCGAACAGCACTACGGCTGGCATCGTGGCGGTAGCGAAGAGCCAGCTGCACAGGTTCGACAGGTTGACCAGCGTGATCGGCGCCAGCGAGCGAATGACGTGCTGCGCTGCTGCCATGCCCGTGCCGCTTCGGCTGAAAAACGGCATGGCGCTGAGAATCACCCCGAAGCGCGTCTTCTCATGCGAGAACTCTGCTGCACGCAGCACGAAGTCGAGGCCTTCGCCACGCGGCTGTGCGGGAATACCGGCCACGCGCGTCTTGCGCCGCGCTTCAGTTCCGGTCTGCCCCTTGAAGCTCCATGGCGGATTGCCTACGATGAGATCGAATTGCTTCAAGCCCGTGTGCGTGGTCAGTACCGCCTGGCCTTCACCGCTTTGTTCAACGGTATGGGCATCACCGATCAGCAGTGTCTTGCCAATAAGCGGCTGGAACTTCAGCGAGTGCGGAGGTTGTGGATCAGGGTCGAGTTCGAGCGCCGCCAGATAGAGACTGAATGCTGCCACGCGCACGGCAGCCTCGCTGATGTCAACGCCGTAGACTTGTCCATACAGCGTCGAGCGAATTAGTTCGCGGGTAAGCG
This sequence comes from uncultured Polaromonas sp., assembly GCA_964371235.1. Taxonomy (GTDB): domain Bacteria; phylum Pseudomonadota; class Gammaproteobacteria; order Burkholderiales; family Burkholderiaceae_C; genus Polaromonas. Next base: position 61,614 of record CAYJMW010000002.1, on the reverse strand, counting down.
GCTGGCCGTCCGCACGCAAATGCACAAGACGCCGCAGCGCCTCGACGAGGAAGACGCCTGAACCGCAGGTCAAATCCAGCACCGACTCCCGGCCTGTCAGTCCATCCATCACTTCATCGAGCACCAGCGACACCACCGACAGCCGTGTGTAGTGCACACCGTTCCTCAGCGCCTCCGACGACCGCCGGGCGTTCGCTCGTGGCTCTGCTCGCGGTTCGGCGTGAGCGAACTGCTCGTAGATCGAACTGATGAGTTCTACCGGAATCACGTCGAACTGATAGGGGAAGAAGCTCTGCTGTCCGCTCTCGGGATTGACGGCCTCCAGAAAGTCAGCCACGCGCGCCAGATGACTACCGGCCGGCGTGGTCTTGACGGACGACGGCGGGAACATGTCGCCGTTGAAAGTCTGGCTGAGCCAAGTGAAGAGCTGCCCGGTAGCCGCGCGATCACGTAGGATCGACGGCAGCACCGTGTGCCCACACAGTCGCTTCAACTGCGTAGCACTGACGATCTCGCGGTCGATCAGGTACTGGGTAAAGATCACTCGTCCGATCAATGCTTGTGCGGCCCCGCGCGCGAGATTGCCGTTGACAAGATCGCGTTCAAGAAACGACAGGTCCGACAAAAGCTTTTGATCAACGCTGGTCTTCCGATCGACCGCCGGCGCTTGAGTCCAGAACTGGCCCGTCTCGAACGCCAGGCGGCCAGCAAGCGCATCCAGTTGTTGTAAGGATGCGTCGATGTTCTGGAAGCGCCGAATCAGATGTTTCTGCGCATCTCCTTCTTTCACCGGTGCGCCAAAGCCGTTGTACAGGTCGATACGCTCGGGCGAAACCACCCATAGCAGTGGCGCGAAGCCTTCATTCCAGACTTCGCGGCGCCACTGACTGATCAACTCATCGGCCGGGGCGGTCTGCTCGAACTTAAAGTAGACAGTCAGAGACGACGGACTGCGCCACAGCGCGTCCGGTGCAAAGTCGCGCCCACGGCGCAGGTCGCGCGCATCCTGACCAAGATGCAAACCGGCCGCAGGCCGTCCGTCCGGGAAATACCCCGTAGCCGCCAACACTTGGTCAAGCGTCGCGGTGTTCACGCCCTACTCCGAACAGCTTCAGGCGGAAATGGCAGGACGGTCTGGCTCGAGACCGGCATAACGGGTAGCACGTGTAGTTGAATCCTGGCGATCAGCGGTGCCAACGCAATTGTGAGCGCAGGTTTAGCCGGCACTTGGCCGATGCCATCCGGCCCCACTTCCCGTAAGATCGCTTCGGTCGCCGTGACGAACACAACGGCATCGTCCAGTGAAGCGGGACCGCTGATAGCAAGCAATCGGAAAAGCGCATCCACGCCGGCGCTCATGGTGGCGATGTGAACCCCGAACGAGTTGACCAGTTCATTCGTAATGGCAAGCCCCAGTAAATCAGTAAAGCTGAACCGCGCGGCCTTGCCCGTCTTCGAGGATAGATAGGGAATGGCTTTCCGCCAGTGGCGCACAGTCTCAACCGACACACCGGTGAGCGTGCGCGTCTGATCTTGCGTGAACTGAATGGCAATGACTTCTGGAATGTTCATGTTGTCGACAACGAGAAAACATGCAAAGTATCGCATGTGTAACGGTTCCCGGCAACAAGAATTAGCCTTGGATTTGGCCTTGGTCAGGAATGGCATGGATGGGCTTCGGGCGTCCGAAATTGGCGTCGGCGAGCGCTTGGCCAAGATGGCCACGTGCAGCCGCAGACCTCAGCGGCGTTGAACTTTGCCGCAAGCCGTGAGCATGTTGCAAGTCATGAAAGTGGAACTTGGCATTACGAAATCGGGCATTGATCTACGTCCGGTATTGGTCGTCAGGCGACGACCAGTTTTGGGATCGGCTATCCCTATCGCGGACATTGGTAGTCCGATTGCACAGAGGTGTGAATGTCGGCTATCGGGCGGTTATTTCGAAGGCTGCTGTGTCCGTATTGAGTCGGAGGCTGCCAGCGGGCAGTTGAAATCCGAGCGCCCAGCGTCTGAACGAGGTGTTCGCGGTGAGGCCAACCGCAGCCGCCGAGCGTCCTGCGGTGGTGTGTGTCAGTTGGGTGGCAACGCACACGCCCGAGAATCCACCGCCGAAGATGGTGACGCGCCGCCCAAGTGGCAGAGCGGGTTTGTCTGCCATGGCTGCTCGACCCATCAAGCCGCCTTGCGCTCCCGACGGCGCGCGGCGTGTTGGTTCTGCGGCCGTGCCAGCCCCAGGTTTTCGCGCAGCGTGCTGCCTTCATACGCGGTGCGGAACAGGCCGCGGCGCTGCAGCTCTGGGATCACCAGATCGACAAAGTCGTCCAGGCTGCCGGGCAGCACCGGCGGCAGCACGTTGAAGCCGTCGGCCGCTTCGTTTTCGAACCACGACTGCAACTGATCGGCCACCTGCGCGGGTGTGCCGACAATCGTCCAGTGTCCGCGCGCGGTGGCAATCCACTGGTACAGCTGGCGGATGCTGAAGCTGTGCTTGCGCGCAATGTCCACCATCATCTGCTGGCGGCTGACCCAGCCCACGGTCTTGGGCAGCTCGGGGAACGGGCCGTCCAGTGGGTACTGCGACAAATCGGTGCCGCCCGACAGTCCCGCCAGCAAGGCCAGCCCGGCCTGCGGATGGATCAGGTCATTGAGCTGCTGCAGCTTGGCTTGCGCTTCACGTTCGGTGGCGGCGACGTAGACCGACACGCCCGGCATGATCTTGAGCTGGTCGGCAGTGCGGCCAAACTTGGGCAAACGGCTTTTCAGTTCACGGTAAAAAGCCTGCGCATCTTCCAGGCTTTGCTGGGCGGTGAAGACCACTTCCGCCGTGCGCGCGGCCAGTTCCAGTCCAGGCTCGGACTGACCGGCTTGCACGATCACCGGGTAACCCTGCGGCGGGCGCGACACGTTGAGCGCGCCGTCCACGGAAAAGTGCTTGCCCTTGTGGTGCGGCGGGTGCAGCTTGGCCGGGTCAAAAAACTGGCCGCTGGCCTTGTCGCGGATGAAGGCATCGTCTTCCCAGCTGTCCCAGAGTTCGGTCACGGTATCGACAAACTCCTCGGCCCGGTCGTAGCGATCCGTGGCAACCGCTTGCTGCGCGCGGCCGAAATTGCGCGCGGTCGCGTCGTCGGTCGAGGTCACCACATTCCAGCCCGAGCGGCCCGCGCTCAGGTGATCCAGCGAGGCAAACTTGCGCGCCAGCAGGTAGGGGTCTTCGTAGGTGGTCGATGCGGTGGCGATGAAGCCGATGTTTTTCGTCACGGTCGAGAGGGCCGAGAACAGCGTCACCGGCTCGAAGCCGGTGCTGCGGTCGCGCCGGCCCGCATCATCACCGCCAAAATTCACCGACAGGCCGTCGGCCAGAAAGTAGGCGTCGAACAGGCCGCGCTCGGCGGTCTGTGCCAGGCGTTTGTAGTATTCAAAATCGAACACGCTGCTCGATGCGGCATCGGGGTGCCGCCAGGCGGCCACGTGTTGTCCGGCGCCGGGTAAAAATGCGCCGAGTCTGAGTTTCTTGCTCATGATGTCTTGCTCCTGAACTTGATTGACTACAACTTGGCAATCGACACTTCGGTCGACTTGACCAGCGCCACCACTTCAGAGCCCACTTTCAAATCGAGGTCTCTGACGGAGCGGGTGGTGATGACGGAGGTGACGATGCCCCAGGGGGTTTCGACATCGACCTCAGACACCACGTCGCCGTGGATGATTTCCTTGACCTTGCCGCGGAACTGGTTGCGTACGTTGATGGCTTGAATGGACATGGGTTCTCCTTGAAAAGTCCGTTAAAAAATAGAAGTGATCAGACGGCCCAGCGCACACCATGCGCTGGCACGCCGGGCCAGCGGGGTTCGCCGTCATTGGGGTGGGTGAAGGATTCACGCTCGGGCGCGGCGGGTTTTTGCAGCACGCGGTCGAGGATGCGTTTTTCAAGCGCAGCAAAAGCGGCATCCCCTTGCGAACGCGGGCGTGGCAGGCTGATGACTTCATCGAGCGCAATGCGGCCATCCTCGATCAGGATCACGCGGTCGGCCAGCGCCACGGCTTCCTGCACGTCGTGTGTGACCAGCAGGGCGGTAAAACCGCTGGCGCGCCACAGGTCTTCAATCAGGCGGTGCATCTCGATGCGCGTCAGGGCATCGAGCGCGCCCAGCGGTTCATCGAGCAACAGCAGGCGCGGCTTGTGCACCAGGGCGCGGGCCAGGGACACACGCTGGCGCTGGCCACCCGACAGGCGCGCCGGCCAGTCATTGGCGCGGTCCGCCAAGCCCACTTGATCGAGCACCTTGAGGGCATCGGCGCGCCTGTCTTTGGGCAGCCCCAAGGCCACGTTGTCTATGACGCGCTTCCAGGGCAGCAGGCGTGCGTCCTGAAACATGATGCGGGTGTCATCGGACAAGCCGGTGAGCAGCTTGTCGTTCACGGTGATGCTGCCTGCGCTGGCCGTTTCCAGCCCGGCCACCAGGCGCAACAGCGTGCTCTTGCCGCAACCACTGCGCCCGACGATGGCGATGAACTGGCCCGGCTCCACGCGTAATTGCGTGTTGCGCAGCACCTCGCGTGCGCCGAAACGCTTGCTTAAATCGCGCAACACCAGCGGTTCGCCGCGTCGCTCGGAAGTAACAAAGTTAGTAGTCAAATTGGCCTCCAGCCCTCATGAAATATGGATAATTAGCTATTAAATTGATAGTAAACAGATTCACGCCACCTGATACCCCGGATGCCAGCGCAGCCAGTAGCGCTCCAGCCCCTTGGCAAACACGTCGGCCAGCTTGCCCAACAGGGCGTAGAGCAGGATGCCCACCAGCACGATGTCGGTCTGCAAAAACTCGCGTGCATTCATGGTCAGGTAGCCAATGCCAGCCTGCGCCGAGATGGTTTCGGCCACGATCAAAATCACCCACATCAGCCCGAGCGAAAAGCGCAGCCCCACCAGAATGCTCGACAGCGCACCCGGCAAAATGATTTGGGTGTAGAGCTGCCAGCGGTTCAGGCCGTAGGTGCGGCCCATCTCGATCAGCCCCGGGTCGACACCGCGAATGCCGTGAAAGGTGTTGAGGTAGATCGGGAAGAACACCGACACCGCGATCAGGAACAGCTTGGCGGTTTCGTCAATGCCAAACCACAAAATCACCAGCGGAATCAGCGCCAGCGCCGGGATGTTGCGCACCATCTGGATGGTCGAGTCGAGCAGCGTCTCGGCCAGCCGCGAGGAGCCGGTCAGCAGCCCCAGCACCAGGCCCAGCCCGCCGCCCACCGCCAGCCCCGACAAGGCGCGCGCGGCACTCACCTGCACATGCGTCCAGAGTTCACCCGAGGCGGTGAGCGTCCAGAACGCAGTGATCACCTCCAGCGGCGCGGGCAGCACCCGGGTCGACAGCCAGCCCAGGCTGGAGGCGATTTGCCATAGGGCGATCAACCCCACCGGCACCAACCATGGCAACAGCCGGTGCCACACAAGGTGGGCAAAGCGGCCGAGTTGTTCAGTCGACAACAGATTTCGCCCGCTGCTGGCTGGAAGGGCAAAATCCGGCGCTTCGATAATGTCAGGCATAGGGGTGACTTGCAGTTCTCTTGGAGGGTTTGTCATGGTGATCAGCTTTGCGACGCACGCGGCAGGTAGTTGTTGCCGACCACTTCGCCAAAGGGTCCGGTGAGTTGCTGCCCTGCGAGCTTCTCGCGCAAGGTCACCGGCAGCAAGCTGGCTGCCACCACCCACGGGTCTTCACAGGAGCGCCCGGTGGGAATCAGCACACCTTCATAACCCAGACTGTCGGCCGCCTGCGCGACTTGTTTGAGGTAATCGTGATTGAGAGCGCGCGCGCCTTCTGCCGTGCCGAGGTAGCGGCTGTCGCCGTGGGTGGGGATAAACCAGAACATTTTCATGAGGTGCATTCCGTTTGGACGGTTTGTCAACGCGAAGGGCAGGCATCGGTTGCCGCGCCTCGGCCTGTCCTGAGCCGGTCGAAGGGCTCGCAACGACCGGTTCGGAGGAGTTTGAAACTCGGTGGCTGTCTATTGGGCGCTGGCCGCATTCAGCTGCGCGCCCTGAGGCCGCCAGACCTTCGCGGTCACATCAATACGCCTGGGAATCAACCCCAGCCTTTGAAACGTGTCCGCCACACGCTGCTGCGCGATCAGTGTGCCGGGGGTGATGGGCCCCACCGGTGAGGGCGGACGGCGCTGCAAGAAAAGACTGACCACCCCCGCGTCCAGACCACTGAAGGCCGAGATCAGCTTGATGGTCTCAGGCCGGTGCTGCTGGGCAAACCGGTCCGCGCGGGTGAGCTCTTCGAACAGCAGCGCCAGGGCCTCTGGATGATCTGTGGCAAAAGGGCGGGATGCCAGATAGAACGAGTTGTTGGCCGACAGCCCGGCACCGGTGGTGAGCACCCTCGGTGCGATGGCCAGCTCGGTGGCGGCATAGTACGGATCCCAGATGGCCCAGGCATCCACGCTCTTGCGCTCAAAGGCGGCACGGGCATCGGCAGGGGCGAGGTAAATGGGCTGAATGTCGCTCCATTGCAGGCCGGCTTTTTCCACGGCACGCACCAGCAGGTAGTGCGCGCTGGAGCCCTTTTGAAGCGCAACCTTCTTGCCCCTGAGGTCAGCCAGAGTGTGAATCGACGCGTCTTTGAGCACCAATATGGCCGAACTCTCGGGCTTGGCCGGCTCGGCTCCGGCATACACCAGGTCTTTGCCGGCGGCCTGGGCAAACACCGGCGGCGAATCGCCCGTCAGACCAAATTCCAGGCCGCCCACGGCCAGTGCTTCGAGCAGTTGCGGCCCGGCCGGAAACTCGATCCATTTGACTTTGGTTTGAGGAAAGCGTTTCTCCAGCACGCCTTGCTCTTTGAGAATGACCAGGTTGACGGCAGCCTTCTGGTAGCCGATGCGCAGTTGCGTTGGGGCCGTGCCGGTGCCCTTGCCTTGCGCCCAGGCGCTGCGCGAGGTGATCGGGCCGGAGAGACCCCAGACGCCGGCGCTGAGCGCCAGCAGACGCAGCAGGCCGCGCCGTTCGTTCGAAGTGGGTGCGTTTGTCATGATGCGGTTTCCGGTTGTGGATCAAACAGTGGCTTGCCACGTGGCCTCGCGCACAACAATGGGCTTGGGAATGAGCTTGAGCTTGAAAAAAGTGTCGGCAATTTTTTGCTGTTCGGCAATCACCGCATCGGTGAGCGGGGTCACACCGTACTGGTAGCGGCGCAGGTTGACTTCGACCACATCGGCGTCAAGCCCCTGCAGCGGCGCAATGATGGCAGCGGCCTGCTGGATGTTTTGTTTGAGCCAGCGCCCCTGTTCGACCAACACCTCGAACAGGCTCTTGATCACCGGCGCATTGGCGTTGACAAAGCCGCGCTCAGCCAGGTAGTAGGCGTAGTTGTTGACCACGCCGGTGCCGTCGGCCAGGATGCGGGCACCGATCTGTTTTTCTGACGCAGCCAGAAACGGATCCCAGATCGCCCAGGCATCGACGGCGCCTTTTTCAAACGCGGCGCGGGCGTCGGCCGGGGCCAGGAAGATGGGTTGAATATCGGCATAGCTCAGGCCGTGCTTCTCCAGGGTCTTGACCAGCAGGTAGTGCACGTTGGAGCCTTTGTTCAAGGCGATTTTTTTGCCTTTGAGTTCTGCCACGGTCTTGATGGCGGAACTCTTGGGTACGAGAATGGCCTCGGCTTGCGGAGCGGCCGGGTCGTGGCCGATATAGACGAATTTGGCGCCCGCCGCCTGGGCAAAAATGGGCGGCGCTTCGCCGACAAAGCCGACATCGACCGAGCCCACGTTCAGTCCTTCAAGCAGTTGCGGGCCGGCCGGGAAATCGACCCATTTCGGGGTCACACCCAGCGCAGCGAGCTTCTTCTCAAGAGTGCCTTGGGCCTTTAGCAGCACAAACAGGCTGGCGGCTTTCTGGTAACCAATGCGCAGCGTGTCGGCTTTTTTTTGTGCCAGTGCAAACGGGCTGGCGGTAAGCGAGGCAGTAGCCAGGCCAGCAGCAAGAACCTGACGGCGATTGAGTGAGGTGCGGTGTGTCATGTGAATCTTTCAGTTTGTTGGCGGCAAAGCGTGTCCCTTGCCGCGCGAGCGGTTTAAAAATCAAAACGGTTGAGCCTGTCCCGCGTTCAAGCGGGCAAGCAAGTGAGCGGTGGACGTCAGACGCTACATCGCACTTGCGAGAAATGCACCGGCGCAAACTTGCGGGTCGGCGCCAGCGCCGGCCGCAGGGATTCGGTGATCAGGGTGCTCACGGCTTCGTCGAGTCGGGCGCTGATGTCATCGTTGATCAGGTAGCTGCCATCGGGTGTGAGTGTGACTTGCGCATCGGTGGCATAGACACCCGACAAAATGTGCCTGGCCCCGAGCGACTGCAGCACCGGGCGCAGAGCGTAGTCCAGCGCCAGCATGTGGTTGGCGCAGCCGCCCGTGGCCAGCGGCAACACGGTTTTGTCCTTCAACGCGTTTTGCGGCAACAGGTCCAGGAACACCTTGAGCACACCGCTGTAAGCGGCTTTGTAAACCGGCGTCGCCACCACCACAACCTGCGCATTGGCAACCCGGCCAATGGCATGGATGATGGTGCGATTGCCGAAATCCGCCAGGATCAGCACTTGCGGTGAGAGGTCGCGGACCTGCAGCCGTTCGACGTATGCGCCTCTGGCGTGCAGGCGTTGCTGCACGCCGCCCAGCAACGCCGCCGAGCGCGATTTTTCCGACGGACTACCGGCAATCAGAAAAACAGTCATTATTTTTTTCTCCCTGATGCATGCGTGTGCGACAGCTTCCAGCTTATTTCCGGGTGTAAATCTCGTCAAAAATGGCACCGTCAGCAAAGTGCACCTTGGCTACATTGGCCCAGCCGCCAAACGCTTCGTCGATGCCGAACAGGGTGAGTTTCGGGAAGTCCTTGGCGTACTTGGCCTTCGCTTTGGCGGAGGTTGGGCGGTAAAAGTTCTTGCCGATGATGTCTTGTGCTTCTTCGGAGTACAGATACTCCAGATAGGCGGTCGCGACCTCACGGGTGCCTTTCTTGTCCACGTTTTTGTCAACCACGGTCACTGGCGGTTCAGCCAGGATACTGATGCTGGGATAGATGATCTCCAGCTTGTCGCCCAGTTCCTTTTTCAGCAGATAGGCTTCGTTTTCCCACGAGATGAACACGTCGCCCTGATTACGCTGCGAGAAGGTAATCGAAGAGCCGCGCGCGCCACTGTCGAGCACGGCCACGTTGGCGTACAGCTTGCCAACGAATTCCCTGGCCTTGGCTTCACTGCCGTAGCTGCGTTTGGCATATTCCCAGGCGGCCAGATAATTCCAGCGCGCGCCGCCCGAAGTCTTGGGGTTGGGGGTGATGACGCTCACGCCCGGCTTGACCAGGTCGTCCCAGTTTTTGATGCCCTTGGGGTTGCCCTTGCGAACTACCAGCACGATGGTCGAGGTGTAGGGCGATGAGTTCAACGGCAAGCGCTTTTGCCAGGCTTTGGGAATCCATTCGCCCTTGCTGTGCAGCGCGTCAATGTCGCCGGCCAGCGCCAGCGTCACCACGTCGGCATCCAGGCCGTCAATCACCGAGCGGGCCTGCTTCCCGGAACCGCCATGCGACTGCTTGATGGTCACATCCTGGCCGCTCCTGGCCTTCCAGTGTTTGGCAAAGGCGGCGTTGTATTCCACATACAGCTCACGCGTCGGGTCATACGACACATTGAGCAGCGTCACGGGCGGCTTTTGGGCCAAAGCGGCCCCGGCTGACCCTGCCAGCACAACGGCCAATGCCAGGCGGGTGGAAACATTCATAAAATGGCGGCGTGTAGTCATGATTTGCTCTCTTGGTCCGGTTGCACTCACATGCGGGTTAATGAAGAGACTGGATTCTGAAAGCATTGACTAAAAATAGGAACGAATTAGAAATCAGTTCCATATACCCAAACAATCTATAACTAAATCCTTACGAAAGAACTACGCACATGGCTCGCCTCGTTAAATGCATCAAGCTCGGCCGCGAAGCCGAAGGTCTGGACTTCCCGCCCTACCCCGGCCCGCTGGGCAAGCGCCTCTGGGAAGAAGTCAGCAAGGAGGCCTGGGCTGACTGGCTCAAACACCAGACCATGCTGGTCAATGAAAACCGGCTCAACCTGGCCGACGCCCGCGCCCGCCAGTACCTGGCACGCCAGATGGAAAAACACTTTTTCGGTGACGGTGCCGACGTGGCGCAAGGCTACGTGCCCCCCAAGGCCTGAGCCTGATCCAGGCAATCACGGCAGATGCCCGAGCGCATTGAGTGGCTGGATGATGGCACGGTGGGCGGCAGCCCTTTCAACCCGCGCTTTGGCGACCGTTATCGCAGCGAGTCCGGCGGTCTGGCTCAGGCCCGCGAAGTCTTCCTGAAAGGCTGCGGCCTGCCTGCTGCCTGGGCCAGCCAGACGCAATGGTGCGTCCTGGAAACCGGCTTTGGTCTGGGGCTGAACTTTCTGGCGACATGGCACGCCTGGAAGGCCGACCCGCTGCGCCCTCGCCTGCTGCATTTCGTCTCGACCGAAGTCTTCCCGGCCAGCGCCGACGATGTGCTGCGCAGCGCCCGGAACCATCCGGAACTGCTGGCGCTGGCGCAGGCGCTGCAGGGCCAGCTTTGGGGCTTGCTTCCGGGCGTCCACCGGCTCGCCTTTGAAGGCGGCCAGGTGCTGCTCACGCTGTGCATTGGCGACGCCAAAGCGATGCTGCGCGAACAAGTGTTTGAAGCCGATTCGGTGTACCTTGACGGTTTCAGCCCGCAGCGCAACCCGGACATCTGGGATCTGCATACCTGCAAGGCAGTGGCGCGCTGCTGTCGGCGCGGCACCCGCGTGGCCACCTGGACGGTGGCGCGCAGCGTGCGCGATGCCTTGGCGCAATGCGGTTTCGTGATGGAAAAAGTTCCGGGCCTGCCGCCCAAGCGCGACAGGCTGCAGGGTGAATTCAACCCCACCTGGGAACCCAAAAGAACGCGGCAATCACCCGTGCGCCGTGCGCCAGGCCGCTGCGTCGTGATTGGCGCGGGCCTGGCCGGTGCGGCGGTGGCAGCCAGTCTGGCGCGGCGCGGCTGGCAGGTGGTGGTGCTCGATGCAGCCGCAACGCCTGCCGCAGGAGCGTCCAGCCTGCCTGCCGGCGTGATGGCGCCGCATGTATCGCCTGACGACAGCCTGTTCTCACGATTGACGCGCAGCGGCGTCAGGGCGACGCTGCAACAGGCTGAATCGCTGCTGCAAGCCGGTAGCGACTGGCATCTCACCGGCGTGCTTGAACACTGCGTGAAACACGCGCGCGAACAGCCGGCCGCCTGGCAACACGAGTGCGCCGAGGCAGCGCACGACTGGACCCAACCCGCAAGCCCCGGGCAGCTTGCACAGGCGGGCTTGCCGCCAGAAACTCTGGCGCTTTGGCATGCGCAGGCCGGCTGGATCAAACCATCGGCCTTGGTTCGGGCGTGGCTGGCAAGCCCCGAAGTTGAGTGGCGCGGCGATGCCGTGGTGAGCCGATGGGTCCGGCAAGGCAGTGCATAGCAAGTGCTGGATGCGGCCGGGCGGGAATTGGCCAGCGCTGAACTGCTGGTGCTGGCCGCGGGCTACGCCAGCCGCGCGCTGGCCGGGCGCGCGGAAAAACGGCTGGCGCTGCAAGCCGTTCGCGGCCAAGTGTCCTGGGCGTGGCATGAGCCGGGCGTTGCCGATACGCTGCCGCCGTTCCCGGTGAATGGCTGCGGCGGCCTGATTCCCGCGCTGCCCCTGGCAGACGCGTCCGGCCGGCTCGCGTGGATCACCGGTTCAAGCTTTGAGCGGGACAACACCAGCACCGAAATCCGGCCCGATGATACGCAACACAATCTCGGCCGCCTGCAAACCCTGCTGCCCGCGGCGGCTCACCAACTGGCGGATCAATTCGAGCGTGGCCAGGTCAACGCCTGGGCCGGCGTGCGCTGCGCAACACCCAGCCACCTGCCCGCGCTGGGCCCGCTGCAAGGCCCCGACCTGTGGCTATGCAGCGGCATGGGCTCGCGCGGCCTGACGTTTGCCGCGCTGTGCGGCGAACTGCTGGCAGCCAGGCTGCACGCCGAACCCTTGCCGCTGGCGCGGCGGCTGGCCGATGCACTGCTGCCGCAGTACGCTACTTAAGCAATAACAACTGCTATTTCATGGCGGCTGCTGGCCGACGCGCCTTCACGTAATCATCACTGGGCAAATAGGCTTTTCCGTCGGCGTAGCGCCACTGCACCATGGTGCCTTTGTGGCCGCGCAGATCGAGCTTGCCGACGTAGGCGCCCATGGTCGATTGATGGTCGATTGCGCGAAACTCCGCCGGTCCAAACGGCGTGGAGAACTGCAGACCGCGCAGCGCCGTCACCAGCTTCTCGTTGTCGGTGGAGTTGGCTTTTTTGATGGCGGCAAAAATGGCCTGCATGGTGGCGTAGCCCACGACCGAGCCGACCTTTGGATATTCATTGAAGCGACGGTAATAATTGGCGGCAAAACTGGCGTGTTCGCTCGAATCGATCTGGTCCCAGGGGTAGCCGGTGACGATCCAGCCCCTGGGCGTTTCATCTTTCAGCACATCGAGGTATTCGGGCTCGCCCGACAAGAGCGACACCACGGGCATCCTGGGAAAAATGCCGCGTTGATTGCCTTCGCGCACCAGCTTGGCCAGGTCGGCGCCAAAGGTCACGTTGAAGATCGCGTCGGGTTTGCGCTGCATGATGGCCTGCAGTGTGGTGCCGGCCTCCAGCTTGCCCAGCGCGGGCCACTGTTCGCCGACAAACTCCACATCCGGGCGCCTGGCCTTGAGCAGCTCCTTGAAGCTGGCCACCGCGCTCTGGCCGTATTCGTAGTTGGGCGCAATCGTGGCCCAGCGTTTTGCGGGCAGTTTGGCGGCTTCCTCAACCAGCATGGCCGCCTGCATATAGGTGCTGGGACGCAGGCGGAAGGTATAGCGATTGCCTTTTTCCCACACGATGGCGTCGGTCAGCGGCTCGCTGGCAATATAAACCCGCCTGTTCTTCTGCGCGTGATCGGCCAGAGCCAAGCCCACGTTGGACAAAAATCCGCCAGCCAGCACGTCAACTTTTTCCCTGGAAGTCAGTTCAATGGCGTGGCGCAGCGCTTCCTCGGGTTTGCCTGCGTCATCGCGCGCAATAACTTCCACCTTGCGACCCAGCAGGCCACCGGTCACGTTGATCTCTTCCACGGCGAGCTGCCAGCCTTGACGGTAGGGCTGCGTGAACTGCGGCACGGTCGAATAGCTGTTGATTTCACCGATTTTGATCGGCGGCTTTGAGGCCGCCAGTGAGGCGGTTACAACAGCGGCCAGCAACAAGCTGCCCAGCAAGGCAGATTTCGTAAATTTCACGGTTTCCTCCAAAGTTGGCGATTTGGCGAATCGCTTCGGCACGCGGGCTGCACCGCATACCCCGAATCTTTGAGTTTAAGCAGACTGCACTCCTGAAACCCCAGATTCCCGGAAAAATACGAACGGCGACTGGAATAAGCTTATTCGCATAACGGTAGAACAAATGTGTAGTTTGAATTCATAAGCGGCGCCGTTATATTTTTTTGCTTATGTATGAAATCGCCTTTGTATGTGCCGGATTTGCCGTTGGCCTCGTGGTGGGGCTGACGGGTGTAGGTGGCGGCTCGCTGATGACGCCGCTGCTCATCTTCGTTTTTGGTGTCAAGCCGCATCTGGCCATTGGCACCGACCTGCTGTTTGCCGCTTTTACAAAAATGGGCGGCACCATCGGCCTGGTGCGCGCCCGCGTGGTGGATTGGCGCATTGTGGGCCAAGTCGCCTCAGGCAGTCTGCCAGCCTCGCTGATCACCCTGTATGTCTTGCATCGGCTCGGGCCCGCCAACCCGGCCACCCAGACTTTCATGACCACAACGCTCGGCTTGACCCTGCTGCTGACGGCCGTTGCCACCTTCTACAAAGTCGTTCGCGGCAAGGCCATGCCCACCCGCATTGCGCCTGAATTGCTGGACCAGGCCACGCGTGCGAGCCATTGGGCGCAGCCGGTGCTGTTTGGCGCGGTCATCGGCAGCCTGGTCACGATTACCTCGGTAGGGGCCGGCGCGATCGGCGTGATTGTGCTGATGCTGCTGTACCCGGCCCTGCCGCTGCCGCGCATTGTGGCCGCCGACATTGCCCATGCGGTGCCGCTCACGCTGGTGGCGGGACTGGGGCACGCCTCCATCGGATCGGTGGACTGGCCGTTGCTGGCCCTGCTGCTGTCGGGCTCTATTCCCGGTATCTGGGTCGGCTCGCACCTGATGCGCAAGATGCCTGATCGCGTGATCCGCTCACTACTCTCCGCGCTGCTGGCTTATGCCGGTGTCAAGCTCATTTCGATCTAGCCTCCCATTTTCACTCAGCCCCTGACAACCATGTACCAATACACCGAATTCGACCGCCAGTTTGTACGGCAACGCGCCGCACAGTTCCGCGACCAGTTGGAACGCAACCTGGCGGGCACCTTGGCCGACGACGACTTTCGCCCGCTGCGCCTGCAAAACGGCTGGTACATCCAGCGCTACGCTCCGATGCTGCGGGTGTCGGTGCCCTACGGTGAACTCTCCGGTGCGCAATTGCGTGTGCTGGCCAAAATTGCCCGCGAATTTGACCAGCCGGACGCTGACCTGCTGCGCCACGCACAAGGCACGCAAGACCAGTTGGGCAACCCCAAGGCACCCAGGCTGCGCTTTGGCTATGGTCACTTCTCGACCCGCCAAAACGTCCAGTTCAACTGGATTCCCTTGGACAAATCAGCCGACGTGATGGACCTGCTGGCCAGCGTCAACATGCACGGCATCCAGACCAGCGGCAACTGCATTCGCAACATCACCAGTGATGCGCTGGCGGGCATCGCCGTCGATGAGATTGCCGACCCGCGCCCGTTTTGCGAAATCCTGCGCCAGTGGAGCACGCTGCACCCCGAGTTCGCGTTTCTGCCACGCAAGTTCAAGGTTTCCATCAACGGCGCCAAAGAAGACCGCGCGGCCATCGCCTGGTACGACGTCGGCCTGCAACTGGTGCGCTCGGAACAAGGCGAGCTCGGTTTTCAGGTGCGGGTCGGCGGCGGCATGGGCCGCACCCCCATCACCAGCAGCGTGGTGCGCTCGTTTTTGCCCTGGAATCAGATCCTCAACTATCTCGAAGCCGTGATTCGCGCCTTCAATCGCTACGGTCGGCGCGACAACGCCTGGAAGGCACGCATCAAGATTCTGGTCAAGGCCGAAGGCCAGCGCTACATTGACCTGGTTGAGGAGGAATACCGCCAGATCGTTGAGCAAGACGGCGCACCCCATACCATCACGCAGGCCGAGTTCGACCGCGTCAGCGCCTGCTTTGCGCCACCCGTTTTCAATAGCAGGCGAAAAGAACCCGGTGCCAAGGTTGAGGACATCCTGCGTGCGGCAGCAGAGAGCGACATCGAGTTCGCGCGCTGGTTGCAGCGCAACGTGCGTGCGCACAAGAACCCCGATCTGCGCGCCGTCACGCTCTCTTTCAAGCGGCTGGGCTTTGCACCGGGCGACGCCACCGCTGATCAGATCGATGCGGCCGCCGAACTGGCCGACCGCTTTTCCGCTGGCGAGGCACGCGTCACACACGAGCAAAACCTGCTCCTGCCCTGGGTACGCTGCGACCAACTGCCTGAACTCTGGCGCGCTGCCCGCAAGCTGGGTCTGGCCAAGCCCAACATCGGTCTGTTGACCGACATGATTTCTTGCCCCGGTGGCGATTTTTGCGGCCTGGCCAACGCGCGCTCGATCCCGATAGCCCACGCCATCGCCGAGCGCTACCAGGACCTGGACGAATTGCACGACCTCGGCGAGATTGACCTGCACATCAGCGGCTGTATCAATTCCTGCGGCCACCACCACAGCGGCCACATCGGCATTCTGGGCGTGGACAAGGATGGGCGCGAGTGGTATCAGGTGTCGCTCGGCGGCGCCGACGGCAGCACGCTCAGTGGCGCGGCGCAGCCCGGAAAGATCGTGGGGCCCGCCTTCAGCGCAGACGAAATACCGGACGTGGTGGAAGCACTGCTCGACACCTACCGCGCCTTGCGCAACAGCGGCGAGACCTTTATCGCCGCCTTGCGCCGACTCGGGGTGGAGCCCTTCAAGCAGGCGGCCAATGCCGCGCGCCATCCGGCCCGCCTCGAAACAGCCACCCTCTGAACACCGGAGTTACTATGAAATTAATAGCTGCTTATGTAGAAGAAACAAGGGCTGGCGCCGTGGAAGACTCCAGAGTCTTGAAGCTGGCCAACGACCAGGATCCGTGCCAGCTGTCGCTAGCCGGTATCGAGCGCATTGAGCTGAACTTCCCCAGGTTCACCGACGGACGCGCTTTCAGCCAGGCCTTTTTGTTGCGCCGCCGCCTGGGCTTCAAAGGCGAACTGCGTGCTACCGGCGACGTGTTGATTGACCAACTGCTGCAAATGAAACGCAGCGGGTTCGACACCGCCGTGCTGCGTGACGACCAGAACCTTGCCTTCGCGCAACGTCAACTGACGCGCTACGCCGCCTTCTATCAGGGCGACGCCGTCTTCACGGCACCCCGCTTTGCCAACCCCGTTTCCCAAGAGGCCCACGCATGAACGCGATTGAACTGAACGCCCGCGCCAGCACCACCTTTGGCGCCAAGCTCGACCAGACCGTTGCCCTGCTCAAACAAGCCGCGCAAGACTACGCTCCGCTGTCAGCGGGCGACGCCCCGCTGGTCAGCCAGGCTTCCAGCCTGGGCGCTGAAGACATGGTGATCACGCATCTGATCAACTCGCTGGGCCTGAACATCGGCATCTTTGTGCTGGAAACCGGCCAACTGCATGAGCAAACGCTCGCGCTGCTGGCCCGTCTGCAAGCCAGCTCCCGCGCTGACGTGAAAGTGTTCAAACCCAGGGCCGAGGCGGTGCTGCAGTTTGTCGCGCGCAAGGGCGAGCAAGCCATGTACCAAAGCATCGAGCTGCGCAAGGCCTGCTGCCACATTCGCAAGATGGAGCCGCTGGAGCGCGCGCTGGCGGGCAAACAAGCCTGGATCACGGGCTTGCGCCGCGAGCAGTCGGGCGCACGCGCCGAGGTGCCACAGGTAGACCACTCGGATGCTCGCCGCGTCAAGTTCAATCCGCTGGCGGACTGGACCTGGGGCGATGTGTGGCACTTCATTGGCCTGCACCAGATTGACTACAACCCGCTGCACGACCATTTCTACCCCAGCATCGGCTGCGCACCGTGCACCCGCGCCGTCAGTCTGGGCGAAGACTTTCGCTCGGGCCGCTGGTGGTGGGAGGATGAAGCCGCGAAAGAATGCGGCTTGCACGTCGTGCAATCCAGTTTGCATGAGAAGGCCACAGCATGAATGCCCGTACCAATACCGAATTGCTCACCCCGCTGGGCCAGCCCTTGACCGCACACCAATTGAGCAACGCGCAGCTCGACGCGCTGGAGGAAGAAACCATCTTCATCCTGCGCGAAGTCGCCGCCGCGTTCGAACGCCCGACCCTGCTGTTTTCGGGCGGCAAGGACTCGCTGGTGATGCTCAAGTGCGCCGAGAAGGCCTTTATCGACAAGGAACGCGGTGGCCGCATCCCCTACCCGCTGCTGATGATAGACACCGGCCACAACTTCCACGAAGTGACTGATTTCCGTGATTTCCGCGCGCAGGAACTCGGTGCCGAGCTGATCGTGCGCCATGTTGAAGATTCGATGGCGCGCGGCACCGTTCGCCTGGCGCATCCCGGCGAGTCGCGCAATGTGCACCAGTCGGTC
Organism: uncultured Polaromonas sp.; assembly: GCA_964371235.1. Lineage (GTDB taxonomy): Bacteria > Pseudomonadota > Gammaproteobacteria > Burkholderiales > Burkholderiaceae_C > Polaromonas. The sequence goes on along the minus strand of CAYJMW010000002.1, from coordinate 43,834 downwards.
ACGCTGCTCGAAGCCATTGAAGAGTTCCACTTTGACGCGCTGATCGGCGGCGCGCGCCGTGACGAAGAAAAAGCCCGCGCCAAGGAGCGTATTTTCTCGCACCGCGACGGCTTCGGCCAGTGGCAGCCCAAGGCGCAGCGCCCCGAACTCTGGACCCTGTTCAACACCCGGCTGCACCCCGGTGAGCACTTTCGCGTGTTCCCGATTTCCAACTGGACCGAGCTCGACGTGTGGCAGTACATCGAGCGCGAAAATATTGCCCTGCCTTCGCTGTACTACGCCCACCGGCGCAAGGTAGTCGAACGCAAGGGGCTGCTGGTTCCCGTGACCGACCTGACACCCTTGCGCCCGGGCGAGCAGGCGGTCGAAAAAACCGTGCGTTTCCGTACCGTGGGCGACATCACCTGCACCTGCCCGGTCGATAGCCCGGCCGCCACAGCCGCCGAGATCGTGATCGAAACGCTGGCCGCCGACGTGAGCGAACGCGGCGCCACGCGCATGGACGACAAAACCTCGGACGCTTCGATGGAAAAGCGCAAGAAAGACGGGTACTTCTGATGAACACTAACACCACCGTTCGGGATGAGCCCTTCGACGCAGCTCAGGACAGGCTTGTCGAAGCCCGGCCAAACCCTTCGACCCCTTCGACAAGCTCAGGACAGGCAGGCTCAGGGCGATCGGATTTAAAATCCGCGCTGAAATTCATCACCTGCGGTTCGGTTGATGACGGCAAGAGCACGCTGATTGGTCGCCTGCTGGTGGACTCCAGGGCTGTGCTGCAAGATCACCTGGCCGGCGTCCAGCGCGCAGGCGTAACCGACCTGGCGCTGTTGACCGATGGCCTGTCGGCCGAACGCGAGCAGGGCATCACCATCGACGTGGCTTACCGCTATTTCGCGACTGAGCGCCGCAAGTTCATCATCGGCGACGCGCCCGGCCATGAGCAGTACACCCGCAACATGGTCACCGCCGCATCAAGCGCCGACGCCGCTGTGGTGCTGGTCGATGCCACCAAGCTTGACTGGAAGAACCCGTCGCTGGAGTTGCTGGTGCAAACCCGCCGCCACTCGCTGCTGGTCAACCTGCTGCGCGTGCCCTCGATCGTGTTTACCGTGAACAAGCTCGATGCCGTGGCGGACCCCACGCTGGCTTTCAACAACATCAGCGCAGCGCTCACGGCGTTTGCCCGGGCCGCGAAAATCCCGGTCAAGGCCATCGTTCCGATCTCCGCGCTGATCGGCGACAACGTCGTCGATGCCCGGCCCGGCTGGTGCGGCTACGACGGCCCCTCGCTGTTGCAACTGCTTGAGCACCTTCCCGCCACACCGGCAGAAACGCTTGAAGCTTTTGCCTTTCCGGTGCAATGGGTAGAGAAGTTCTCTTCCTCGGCCAATACCGCCCACGGCCGTCGCATCTTCTGGGGCCGCGTGGCCACCGGCGATGTGCGGCCTGGCCAGACCGTGACCGTCCTGCCGAGTGGGCAAACCGCGGTGGTGGCGCAACTGCTTGACCATACCCGTCGGCCCGGGCACAGCCTGGCCGGACACAGCGCGGGCATCCTGCTTGACCGCGAAGTGGATGTGTCGCGTGGCGACTGGCTGTTGGCCCCCAACGCGTTCACGCCATCACTCGAACTTTCAGTCACCATGGCCTGGATGGACGATGAGCCACTGGTCGCCGGGCGAGTCTATTGGGCGCTGCACGGTCACCGCTGGGTCAAGGCGAAAGTCAAACGCATCGTCCACAAGCTCGATGTCAACACGCTGGCCGAGGAGGATGCCAGCGAACTGCCACCGAACGCCATCGGACATATCGAGCTGACCCTGCAGGAACCACTGGTTACCTTGCCCTATGCACGTTCGCGCATTTTGGGCGCGCTGGTGCTGGTGGATACCGCCTCGCATAAAACCTCCGGTGCGGCGCTGGTTTTCTGAGTAAAACACACACACGTAATGCATCTTTAATGCGCTTGTCTTAACCTCGTGGGCCGAAACCCCCTAAAATCACAGGGTTTTCACTGATTAACTTCCCGCACCATGACACACATCGTCTCCGACTCCTGCATTCGCTGCAAATATACCGACTGCGTCGATGTATGCCCTGTGGACTGCTTCCGCGAAGGCCCCAACATGCTGGTCATCGACCCGGACGAATGCATTGATTGCGCCGTGTGCATTCCGGAATGCCCGGTCAATGCCATTTATGCCGAGGAAGATTTGCCCGCCGACCAGCTCCACTTCACCAAGCTCAATGCCGAACTAAGCCATGCGCCAGGATGGAAAACCATCACCAAACGCAAGGATGCCCTGCCCGATGCCGAGGAATGGAAAGACAGGACCAACAAGCTCAATGAATTGAAACGCTGAACGCCGCGCGCGTCAGAAAGCCCCCCCCAAGCCGATCAATAGCCAGACAATAAAATAAACATGGAACCTCAGCTGAATCAGGAAGTCATCAACACCGCAGCCGCCCATGACGGTCCGGTAGAAACCGATGCCGTCATCGTGGGAGCGGGTCCGGTGGGCCTGTTCCAGGTGTTTGAGCTGGGCCTGCTCGAAATCAAGGCCCATGTCATCGATTCCCTCGCCTACCCGGGCGGCCAGTGCATTGAGCTCTACCCCGACAAGCCGATTTATGACATTCCGGCCGTGCCGGTATGCACCGGCAGGGAACTGACTGAGAACCTGCTCAAGCAAATTGAGCCATTCGGCGCCACCTTCCATTTCGGCCAGGAAGTCAGCGTGGTTGAAAAGCAGGACGACGGGCGCTTTTTGGTTGAAACCTCCAAAGGCACCCAATTCCTGACCAAGACCATTTTTATTGCCGCCGGCGTCGGCGCTTTCCAGCCCAAGCTGCTGCGGGTTGAAGGTCTGGAGAAGTTTGACAACAGCCAGCTTTTTTACCGTGTCAGGAATCCGGCCGACTTTGCCGGCAAGAATCTGGTCATAGTCGGCGGCGGTGACTCCGCACTCGACTGGGCCTTGAACTTTGTCGCCGAAGGCCCCAACAAGGCCGAAAGCGTGATTCTGGTGCACCGTCGCGACGGATTCAAGGCAGCGCCGGCCAGCGTTGCCAAAATGAAGGAACTCTGCGACGCCTACGAAATGCAGTTCATCATCGGCCAGGTCACGGGCTACGACGAAAAGGGCGGCAAGCTGACCGGTGCCAAAGTCACGGGCGCCGATGGCGTGACCCGTGTGGTGCCGCTCGATGTGCTGCTGGTGTTCTTTGGCCTTTCACCGAAGCTCGGGCCGATTGCGCATTGGGGGCTGGACATCGAGCGCAAGCAACTCAAGGTGGATACCGAAAAGTTTTCAACCAACGTGCCAGGCATCTTTGCGGTGGGCGACATCAACATTTACCCGGGCAAGAAAAAACTGATCCTGAGCGGATTTCATGAGTGCGCGCTGGCAGCATTTGGCGCTGCCCCCTTGATCTTCCCGGACAAGAAAATTCACCTGCAATACACCACCACCAGCCCCAAGCTGCACAAGGTGCTGGGCGTTGAGACACCGGTGTTTGATTGACACCGGCATTCAATCCAGATCAGCCGGCCGTGCCAAGCGACACCGACGGCGCCACCTCCCAGCGCCGGGTCACCTTGCCGTGCCGGTCAACACTTTCAAGCCGCACCAGAAAGCCCCACAGGCGCCCGACATGCTTGATGACTTCCTGAACATCATCGTTGAGCGGCCGGTTGTTGTGCTGCGTATGGCGCAAGGTCAGTGAACGGTCACCACGAACATCAACGTTCCAGACCTGGATGTTGGGTTCGCGGTAACTCAGGTCGTTCTCTCGCGACAGTGCCTCGCGCACATGCCGATATCCGCTGTCGTCATGAATCGCGGAAACAGCGAGCTCAAGCTCGTTGGCATCGTCAACAATGGAGAACAGGCGGAACTCGCGTATCAGCCGCGGTGAAAGGTACTGCCCGATAAAGCTCTCGTCCCGAAAATTGCGCATGGCATGGTCGAGCGCCTTGTGCCAGTCCGAACCGGCCAGATCCGGGAACCATTGCCGGTCTTCGTCGGTGGGGCTTTCGCAAATTCGCCTGAGATCGCTGAACATGGCAAAACCCAGCGCGTAGGGGTTGATGCCGCTGTAGGCCGGATGGGTCACCGGAGGCTGGTAAATCACATTGGTATGCGAGCGCAGGCATTCAATCATGAAGCTGTCGGTCAGCAGGCCCTCGTCGTACATGGCATTGAGCAGCGTGTAGTGCCAGAACGTGGCCCAGCCTTCGTTCATGATCTGGGTCTGGCGTTGCGGGTAAAAATACTGGGCGATCTTGCGCACGATCCGTATCACTTCGCGCTGCCAGGGCTCAAGCAAGGGCGCATTTTTTTCGATGAAATACAGGATGTTCTCCTCTGGCTCCGCCGGAAACCGGTGCCTGGCTTTTTCAACTGGTTTCCCGGCTCCCTTGGGCAACGTACGCCACAGGTCATTGATCTGCTGCTGCAAATAGGCTTCCCGGTCCTTGCGACGTATCTCTTCCTCGGCCAGCGACAGTTTTTGCGAACGCTGGTAGCGATCGACCCCGTGGCTCATCAGGACGTGGCAACTGTCCAGCAACTCTTCAACCGCGTCCAGCCCATGATGCTCCTCGCAATCGGCGATATAGGCCTTGGCGTACACCAGGTAATCGATGATCGAGCTTGCATCGGTCCACATCCGGAACAGGTAGTTGCCCTTGAAAAACGAGTTGTGGCCATAGCAGGCATGGGCCATCACCAGCGCCTGCATCGGCATGGTGTTTTCCTCCATCAGGTAGGCGATGCAGGGATTGGAGTTGATGACGATCTCGTAGGCCAGCCCCATGTGGCCGCGGCGGTAGCTTTTTTCAGTGCTGATGTACTGCTTGCCAAACGACCAATGCCGGTAGCTGACCGGCATGCCGACCGAGGCATAGGCGTCAATCATCTGCCCCGCGGTGATCACTTCCAATTGGACCGGATAGGTATCCAGACCAAAACGCTTTGCCATGCGCTCAATCTCGCCATGGTAGGTTTCTATCAGATCAAACGACCAGTCGGACGGGCTCGCAAGCGGTGCTCGCTGCCGCCCGCGCGCGGCCGTCAGCGCAGCCCCGGCACCGTCAGCACTTGCGGAAAATCCGGTCGTGTTCATGCAGGCTGTCCCTTCTTGAACAGATCGCGGAATACCGGATAAATATCCGACGCATCGGCGATTTTTTTCATGGCAAAGTTCGGATGGACCTGGCGCACCAGTCCGTACTCATCCCACAGGTTCTGGTCTTCCTCGCCCACCTGAATATAGGCAAAGTAGCGCGCTACCGGCAACAGCTTTTCCACCAGCAGTTGCCGGCATTTGGCCGAGTCCTGGTGCCAGTTGTCACCATCGGAAGCCTGGGCACCGTAGATATTCCATTCGCTCGGCGGGTAGCGTTCCCCGATGATCTGATGCATCAACGTCAAAGCGCTGGAGACAACGGTGCCGCCGCTCTCCGTTGACTGAAAAAACTCCTCCTCGGAAACTTCGGCGGCCTGGGTGTGATGGCGAATAAAGACGACGTCGGTCTTCTGGTAGTGCCGCGTCAGAAACAGGTGCAGCAAAATGAAAAAGCGCTTGGCCATGTCCTTGCGCTCCTCATCCATCGAGCCGGATACATCCATCAGACAGAACATCACGGCCCGGGCAGCAGGCAGAGGCACCCTGACGCGGTTGCGGTAACGCAAATCGAAAGGGTCCAGAAATGGTATTTTCCGCAGCCGACGCCGCAGCGCTTCAATTTGTGCCTGCACCGCGACGATCTCGCTGCGCGGCGTCAGCACGTCCCCTTGCATCAAGGCCAGCAGCACTTGCAACTCGAGCAGGCGGCGTCGGGCATCGCCGCCCATGGCGATGCGTCGTCCGAGCGCCATGCGCATTGAGCGCACCACATGCAAGCTGGTGGGTGTTCCGTCGGAAACAAAACCCGCGCGCTGCGACTTCCACTCAGGCGCCTCGGGCAATAGCTGCGTGCGCACCAGATGCGGCAGCGCCAGATCGTCGAAGAAGTACTGCATGAACTCCTCGCGGGTGATGCGGAACACGAAGTCATCTTCACCGATGCCGTCCGGGCTCGCGCCCGAGCCCGGGCCGCCAGCGCCACCCTCTTGCGGCCGTGCTATGCGGTCGCCGCGCACATAGTCGCGGTTGCCGGAGTGCACCCGCTCCCGCGTGCCTCCGGTCCCGTGGCCAAACACCGGCTCCGACACGTCGCGGCGCGGCAAGGTAATGTCCTCGCCCTGCTCAATGTCGTGGATGCCGCGCCCTGCAACAGCCCTGCGAACGGCATCCCGTATCTGCTCCCGGTAGCGACGCAGAAACCTCTCCCGATTGCCGATTGACTTGTTCTTGCCCGATAAACGCCGATCAATAACTTGCTGAAGCATGATGATCTCCCGTTCATCCGTGGAAGGCCGTGCAGTGTGGCACTGCGCGCCTCAGGCGCTCTTGCGGACTCTGAGATACCACTCGCACAACAGGCGCACCTGCCTGGCGCTATAGCCCTTGGTCACCATGCGATTGAGGAAGTCCTCATGCTTTTGCTTTTCTTCCGCGCTCGCCTTGGCGTTGAAGGAAATAACCGGCAGCAAGTCCTCGGTGTTCGAGAACATTTTTTTCTCGATGACGGCGCGCAACTTCTCGTAACCGGTCCAGGCCGGGTTCTTGCCTGCGTTGTTGGCCCGCGCGCGCAGCACGAAGTTGACGATCTCGTTGCGGAAATCCTTCGGGTTGCTGATGCCTGCCGGTTTTTCAATTTTCTCAAGCTCGGCATTGAGCGCGGAACGGTCAAAGATTTCGCCGGTATCGGTATCGCGATATTCCTGGTCCTGAATCCAGAAGTCCGCGTACGTCACATAGCGGTCAAAAATGTTCTGTCCGTATTCCGAGTACGATTCCAGATAGGCGGTCTGGATTTCCTTGCCAATGAATTCAGCGTAGCGCGCCGCCAGATGCTCCTTGATGAACGCCAGGTAACGCTGCTCGGTCTCCGGCGCGAATTGCTCGCGTTCAATCTGCTGCTCCAGAACGTACATCAAATGCACCGGGTTGGCGGCGATTTCAGTGGAATCAAAATTGAACACCTTGGAGATAATCTTGAAGGCAAAGCGCGTCGATATTCCGCTCATGCCTTCGTCCACGCCGGCATAGTCGCGGTACTCCTGGTAGCTCTTGGCTTTGGGGTCGGTGTCTTTCAGATTCTCGCCGTCATACACCTGCATCTTGCTGAATATGCTGGAGTTCTCAGGCTCCTTCAGGCGCGTCAACACCGCAAACTGCGCCATCATCTTCAGCGTGCCGGGCGCGCAGATGGCATCAGACAGGGAAGAGTTTCGAATCAGCTTTTCATAGATCTTCACCTCTTCCGATGCACGCAGGCAGTACGGCACCTTGACGATGTAAATCCGGTCGAGAAAAGCCTCATTGTTCTTGTTGCTCTTGAAGGCCTTCCATTCGCTTTCATTCGAGTGCGCCATCACGATCCCGTCAAAGGGAATCGCGCCGAAGCCTTCGGTGCCCTTGAAGTTGCCTTCCTGGGTTGCCGTCAACAAGGGGTGCAGCACCTTGATGGGCGCCTTGAACATCTCAACGAACTCAAGCAAGCCCTGGTTGGCCAGACACAGGCCTCCCGAATAGCTATAGGCATCCGGATCGTCCTGGGCGAACGTTTCCAGTTTACGAATATCTATCTTGCCAACCAGCGAAGAAATGTCCTGATTGTTTTCGTCTCCCGGCTCGGTCTTGGCAATTGCGCATTGTTTTAAAATCGACGGGAAGCGCTTGAGGACACGAAACTTGCGAATGTCGCCGCCAAACTCTTCCAGCCGCTTGACCGCCCAAGGCGACATGATTCGCTGCAAGTATCGAGGTGCAATGCCATACTGGCTCTCAAGCACGAGACTGTCTTCAACGTTGTTGAACAGTCCGAGCGGCGACTCATTGACGGGGGAGCCTTTCAGTGCATAAAAAGGTATCCGTTCCATCAGCAGCTTGAGCCGCTCGGCAATCGAGGACTTTCCGCCTCCGACCGGGCCCAGCAGATAAAGAATCTGTTTTTTCTCTTCCAGGCCCTGCGCCGAATGACGGAAATAAGATACAACCTGTTCGATTGGATCTTCGAGCCCGTAAAAATCGCTGAACGCCGGATAGATCTTGATAACCTTGTTACCAAAAATGCGCGACAAACGCTGGTCATGGTGGGTGTCGAACACCTCGGGCTCGCCGATCGCGGCAAGAATGCGCTCTGCCGCCGTCGCATAAACAAGAGGATCCCTCTTGCAAACATCAAGGTACTCCTCAAGGGACAGTTCCTCCTCCCGCGTTTGTTCGTAACGCGTCAGAAAATTACGGACGACATCCATAAAACCTCCTTCGCAGGCCGCGTTTGAAGCTGACATTGCCTCGAGTAACGGTCAGTTGCACTCTACAGCATACGCGATCTGATTGCTTGCCTGATCGGCTCAGCTAACGGATAGACCAGAATAGCAACAGAAAGTTCTGTGGCATCTGAAGTCAGACCACGATAGACGCTCTGGCGAACATTTCGACGCGACGATACGAGCTAGTTCTCGACGATCCTGCGCATCCAGTCGGGTAGCGGAACGGCCTTTTGCGCCGGGAAATTCACCCAGATCGTCGTGGCGCCGCCGGCGGCGTAAATGGCGCCGGGCTCGTCCACGCGCTCGATGGTGGCCCAGCTTTCAAAGGTGGTGCGACCCGCGTCGCTCACATACATTTTCAACAGCACATCGCCCGGGTACTCGAGCTGCTTGTAGAAATTGCAAAACGCATTGACGATTACCGGGCCCTCGCCCTTCGGGTCAGGCATGCAGCCAATTCCATACATCCAGTCGATGCGGGCAGTTTCCAGATAGCGGAAGTAGCTTGCGTTGTTGAGGTGGCCCATCGCATCCATATCGCCCCAGCGAATTGGAATGCGCATTGTATGGATGAGCTTCTTGCGCTGCGGAAGTTCGAACTTCATGCGCCGAAACCGTCGTCAGCCGCAATCACGGCGCCATTGACAAAATGGCTTTCACCGCTGGCCAGCATGACCAGTATGGCGTCGAGATCCTCGGGCTTTCCGACGCGCTTGCGCGGCAGCATCTGCACCAGCTTTTTACCCTGCTCGGTTTCCCAGTGATGGTGGTTGATTTCGGTGTCGATGTAGCCGGGACAAATCGCGTTGACGTTGATGCCGAACCGGCCCCACTCCAGCGCCATGGCCCGCGTCATCTGCACCACCGCAGCCTTGCTCATGCAATACACGCCAATTTGCGGCAGCACGCGCAAACCCGCCATGGAAGCAATGTTGATGATGCGCCCGCCGGTGTAGCTGCCAGGTGCGGCCCCCTTGGCCCGAGCCAGCATGCGCTTGCCAACTTCCTGCGCTACAAAAAAGGCGCCCTTCACATTGGTGTTGAAAATGAAGTCGTAGTCGGCTTCAGCCACATCCTGAATGCGCTGGGTGGTGCTCACACCAGAGTTGTTGATGAGAATGTCAATCGGACCCACTTCGGTTTCAGCATGGGCCACGGCCGACTTGATGCTGGCGTGGTCGGTCACGTCAAGCGACACCACATGCGCGGCGCCGCCGTCGGCCTCAATCTGCGCACGCAACTCTTTCAACTTGTCGAGCCTTCGGCTGGCCAGAACCACGGCGGCACCGGCACGGCTCAGTGTTTTTGCAAACTGCGCCCCCAACCCTCCCGAAGCGCCGGTCACGAACGCGACACGGCCCGAAAGATCAATACTGTATGCCATTAGAGGCTCCTCTCAGTTGAAGAAATACAAAAGCGAACGGGCGTTCGACCCCAAGCGTTCACGACATAAAATGAATTGAACAACAGACATCCGTTCCTGAAAACCATTATCAGCGAGACTCCGATGACACCTCAAGAAATTCTGAAGCAATTTGGCCCCCGCGAAGCAATGGACTATGACGTTGTCATCGTGGGCGGCGGCCCCGGCGGGCTTGCCACCGCGATTCGGCTCAAGCAACTGGCAGCGGAAAAAGGCGCTGACGTTTCCGTGGTCGTGCTGGAGAAAGGCTCCGAACCAGGCGCGCACATTCTCTCGGGGGCGGTGATGGATCCGCAGGCGCTGACTGAATTGATTCCCGACTGGAAAGCCCTGGGCGCGCCGATGACCCAGCCGGTCACGGCCGATGAAGTGCTGTTTTTGAGCGAAACCGGTGCCATCAAGACTCCGGAATTTTTTGTGCCCAGGTGCTTTCACAACGACGGCAACTACGTTGTCGCGCTGGGCAACCTGGTGCGCTGGCTGGCCGGGCAGGCCGAAGCGCTGGGCGTCGAAATTTTCCCGGGTTTTGCTGCCGCCGAAGTGCTCTACAACCAGAACGGCTCCGTCAAGGGTGTGGCCACCGGCAACCTGGGCTTGGGCAAGGACGGCGGGCCGACCGACCATTTCCAGCTTGGGATGGAACTTCACGGCAAATACACCGTGTTTGCCGAAGGCGCGCGCGGCCACCTGGGACGGCAGTTGATCAGCCGCTTCAAGCTTGACGCGGGCAAGGACCCGCAGGCTTATGCCTTGGGCATCAAGGAACTGTGGGAAATTGACCCGGCCAGACACCAGCCCGGCCTGGTCATTCACACGGCTGGCTGGCCCATGGACAGCCACACCTACGGTGGCGGCTTCATGTACCACCTGGAGGGCAGGCAGGTGACGCTCGGCCTGGTGACTGGTCTGGATTACGCGAATCCGTATCTCAGCCCGTTTGAGGAAATGCAACGCTGGAAAACGCACCCCCGCATCAAACACTATCTGGAAGGCGGCAAGCGCATCAGCTACGGCGCGCGGGCCATCACAGCCGGCGGTGCGTTGAGTCTGCCCAAAACCGTGTTTCCCGGCGGCGCCCTGATCGGCTGCGAGGCGGGCTACCTCAACGCCAGCCGCATCAAGGGCAGCCATGCGGCCATCAAGTCCGGCATGCTGGCCGCTGAAGCCGCCTATGCCGCCGTCACCTCGGGCCGCCAGCACGATGAACTGAGCGCCTACCCCGAGGCCTATGCCAAAAGCTGGCTGGCCGACGAACTGGACCAGTCGCGCAACTTCAAGGCATGGTTCAAGAAAGGCCTGTATGTGGGCTCGTTCATGACCGGCATCGAGCACTGGCTGCTGCCCAAACTCGGCATCAAGAGCCCGCCCTGGACGATACACCGCACCCAGCCCGATTACGCACTGCTCAAACCCGCGGCGCAGTGCCAGCCCATCAGCTACCCCAAGCCCGACAACATCATCACGTTCGACCGCTTGACCTCGGTGTTTGTGTCCAATACCAACCACGAAGAGAACCAGCCCGCGCACCTGACGCTGAAAGACGCCGGTGTTCCGGTCAACATCAATCTGGCCAGATACGCCGGCCCGGAAAGCCGCTACTGCCCGGCCGGGGTCTATGAGTTTGTAAAAAACGCCGACAATACCGACCGCCTGCAGATCAATGCGCAGAACTGCGTTCACTGCAAGACCTGCGACATCAAGGATCCGACGCAAAACATCGTCTGGGTCGCGCCCGAGGGCGGCGGCGGGCCGAATTACAGCGGCATGTAGGGTGGGCCAGGTGATTTGGCGGGGCGATGGCATGCCCTGCCTGAGTGGTTGCGGGCGACTTTAAGGTTTTGCGTTTTGCCACGACTTACCCTTAGCCGTGCAGCAATCAACGCCGGGTTGATCAGGCGTCGGCAGCGCTGTTCCCACCATGAATCCGCAAAGGACAAAGCCATGCAGACCTTTCTGAAACCCTTTCATTGCATCATTATTTCCGGGCTCACATTCATCGCACCGCCGGTTATTGCCCAAGAGCCGACCGTCATCCCCTTGACGCAGACCGGTTGCCAGTTCCTTGAGAGCGAAAACGGCGTCGATCACGCCTTTCACACGGCCAGGGCCTCGGACTGCGATGCCATTAATGCGCGCACCGGCAAGGAGCGGGTGGCAAAGGCCAGGGTGCTCACGCTCAAGCCCGGCAAATACGTGTTCCGCGTTGCTAACCAGGGCGTTCCCTATGAACTCGGCTTCTGGCTGCGCGGCGCCTCGCTGGTGCAGCGTGCCGTATTGCCCAGCGTATCAGGGGGCGGCCTGTTGCCAGGCAAGGCGCAGGATTACGTGATCGACTTGAAACCTGGTGAGTACGTGTATTCCTGCCCGCTCAACCCGACGCCCGACTACAAGCTGGTGGTGCGCTAACACCTGGCGGGGGTGTGGTTTTCCCCGTAACACAGGCGAGTCCAGTGCGCGGATGATGAGGGTTTTTGACCTGCGAAAGCGCGCATGCATACCCATTTCAACGATTCGACGCAAACTGGCTCACGGCGCAACAAGGTGGTCAGCGCCGCCGACGCGGTGCGGCTGATTCACGATGGCGACACCGTTGCCACCGGTGGTTTTGTCGGCATCGGCTTTGCCGAGACCGTGGCGGTGGCGCTGGAGCAGCGTTTTCTGGCCACCCAGCTTGAAACCGGCATCGGTGCACCGCGCGACTTGACGCTGGTCTATGCCGCAGGCCAGGGCGACGGCAGCACGCGCGGGCTCAACCACCTCGGCCACGCCGGCATGGTCAAACGCGTGGTGGGCGGGCATTGGGGACTGGTTCCGGCATTGCAGAATCTGGCGGTGGCCAACCAGATCGAGGCCTACAACCTGCCGCAGGGCGTCATCGCCCACCTGTTTCGCGACATCGCCGCGGGCAAGCCCGGCACCCTGACACACGTCGGGATTGACACCTTTGTTGACCCACGCTGGGGCGGCGGAAAAATCAACGCGCGCACCACCGAAGAGCTGGTGCGCCTGATGGAAATCGACGGCAAGGAGTACCTCTTTTACAAGGCCTTCCCGATCTCGGTAGGCATCATCCGCGCCACCACGGCCGACCCCGATGGCAACCTGAGCATGGAGCGCGAGGCACTCACCCTGGAGGCGCTGGCCATTGCCATGGCCGCGCGCAACTGCGGTGGCATCGTGATCGCCCAGGTGGAGCGCATTGCCGAACGCGGCACCCTGCATCCACGCCTGGTCAAGGTGCCAGGCGTGCTGGTGGATGCGGTGGTGCTGGCGACCGAGCCGGCCCACCACATGCAGACCTTTTCAGAGCAGTACAACCCGGCCTACTCCGGCGAGATCCGCGTGCCCATGGACTCGCTGCCCGCCATGCCCTTGAGTGAACGCAAGGTCATTGCCCGGCGCGCGGCCCTGGAACTGCGGCCCAATAGCGTCATCAACTTGGGCATTGGCATGCCCGAGGGCGTGGCCAGCGTGGCGGCAGAGGAACGCATTATTGACCTGGTGACATTGACGGCCGAGCCCGGCGTGATTGGCGGCATACCGGCCAGCGGTATGAGCTTTGGCGCGGCTGTCAATGCCCAGGCGGTGATCGACCAGCCCAACCAGTTCGACTTTTACGATGGCGGCGGGCTCGATATTGCGGTGCTGGGTCTGGCTCAGGCCGATGCCCAGGGCAACCTCAATGTCAGCCGTTTCGGCCCGCGACTGGCCGGTGCGGGCGGTTTCATCAACATCAGTCAGAACGCCAAGGAAGTGGTATTCGTGGGCACCTTCACTGCGGGTGAGCCGGATGTGCGCCTGCAGGATGGGCATCTGCAGATTTACCGTGAAGGAAGCACCCGCAAATTTGTGCAGGCTGTCGAGCACCGCACCTTCAGCGGTCGCGAGGCCTGCAGACGCGGCCAGCGCGTGCTGTATGTCACCGAGCGCTGCGTGTTCCAGTTGAAAGCGCAGGGCGAACAAGGCAGCCTGGAGCTGATTGAAATCGCGCCGGGCATTGACCTGGAGCGCGACGTGCTGGCGCACATGGACTTCCTGCCATCGATCAGCCCGCAGCTCAAACTGATGGACCCCGGCCTGTTCATGGAACAGACCATCGGCCTGCGCGACCGGCTGCTGGACACACCGCTGGCGCAACGTTTCGAGCTCGACCGTGAGCACCGGCGGCTCTACATCAATTTCGAGGGGCTGGCGGTGGACCAGAGCTCAGACATCGATGCGATTGAGCAACAACTCACCGCCCTGCTGCAGCCGTTGGGCGAGCGGGTTTCGGTGGTGGTGAACTACGACAGTTGCAGCATACTGCCGCCGCTGATTGACGACTACTCGGCCATGGTCAAACGCCTGACCGAGCGCTTTTACAGCCGCGTGACGCGCTACGGCACGGGGGGTTTCCTCAAGGCCCGGCTCGAAGCACTCAAACCGCCCGGCGTCTGAGAGGCAACTGGCTGCACCAGCTTCAAACGCACCGCCTCAAGGTCGCACGCTGTCTGCAACCCGCTCGGCGCAGGCGCTGGCCTGCCGGGCGTCGCGCGCTTCGACCATCACGCGCAGCAGCGGCTCGGTGCCGCTGGCGCGAATCAGCAGGCGGCCGGTGTTGCCCAGTTCGGCTTGCACGGCTTGGGCAACGGCTGCCAGCTTTGTGTTGGCTTCCCAGTCCTGGCCGGGTTTGAGCCGCACATTGACCAGGGTTTGCGGAAACAGCACCACATCGCTCAGCAGCTCGGCCAGGGTCTTCTTGCCGCGCACGCAGGCTTGCAGCACCTGCAGGGCACTGATAAGGCCGTCGCCAGTGGTGTGTTTATCGAGCGCCAGCAGGTGGCCCGAGCCTTCGCCACCGAGCAGCCAGCCGCGCTTTCCGAGCTCTTCAAGCACATAGCGGTCACCCACGTTGGCGCGAACAAACTCGACCCCCTTGCCTTGAAGGGCGACTTCGACGGCCATGTTGGTCATCAGGGTGCCAACTGCGCCGGGCACTTTTTCACCTCGCGCCAGCCGCTCATTGACCATCAGGTAAAGCAATTCGTCGCCGTTAAAAAGCCGCCCTTCGCTATCCACCATCTGCAGGCGGTCGGCATCGCCATCCAGCGCGATGCCAAAATTGGCCTTGTTGGCCCTGACCGCGGTGATGAGCGCCTCGGGGTGGGTGGCACCGATCTCGTGATTGATGTTCAGTCCGTCTGGCGAACAACCGATGGCAATGACATCGGCGCCCAATTCATGAAACACCATGGGTGCAATGTGGTAAGCCGCGCCATGGGCGGCATCGACCACGATGGTCAAGCCCTTGAGCGTCAGGTCGTGGGCAAACGTGCTTTTGCAAAACTCCGTGTAGCGCCCTGCCGCATCGTCAAGGCGGCGCGTCTTCCCGAGGTTGGCTGAGTCAGCCCATGCTGGCGCTTCGCCGAGTGTGGCTTCCACCGACAGCTCCCATTCATCGCTGAGCTTGGTTCCCTGGGCGCTGAAGAACTTGATGCCATTGTCGGGGAAGGCATTGTGGCTGGCGCTGATCACAACGCCCAGGCTGGCGCGCTGAGCCCGCGTGAGGTAGGCCACGCCCGGCGTTGGCAGGGGCCCGAGCAACACCACATCGACACCGGCGGAATTAAAGCCCGATTCCAGCGCACTTTCCAGCATGTAGCCGGAAATGCGGGTGTCCTTGCCGATCAGCACAGTCGGTCGTGATTCGGTTCTGCGAAGCACACGGCCAACCGCATGCGCGAGCCGCAGCACAAAGTCGGGCGTGATGGGGGGCTGACCCACCGTACCGCGAATTCCATCAGTGCCAAAGTATTTTCTTGTCATGTTGCTTGTTCCGGTGGGACCGGTTGTTCCAGGATTATGGGGTGATGTTGCTTCTGTGCTGCCGCAGCGCATCGCCCTATTTTAGGTAACGCGTCCTGCGGGCGGCTTTATCGTGCAGCGGCCCACACCTTGAGGGCTTGCACGGTCTCGCGCACGTCGTGCACCCGTACCACGCGGGCGCCGCGCTCGACCGCCAGCAACGCCGCTGCCACGCTGGGTATCAGGCGCTCTGCCGTGTCCGGCTGGGCCACAGCGGCCAGCGACGACTTGCGCGACCAGCCTGCCAGCAGCGGATAACCGGCCGCCAAAAACTCGCGCTGGCGCGCAAGCATTGAGAAGTTCTGCGCCACGGTCTTGCCAAAACCCACGCCCATGTCTAGCACAATACGCGCTTTATCGACCCCTAGCCCTTGTATGTATTGCGCAGTACGCTCTAAAAATAATAGCACCTGCGGAACCACATCGCCTTCCATCGGGGCCGTCTGCATGGTTTGCGGATCGCGATGCATATGCATGAGGCAAACACCGCAGTTTGGGTGGCCAGCGACCACCTGGGCCGCGCCGCTCTGGCGCAGCGCCCAGACATCGTTGATGATGTCGGCGCCCAAATCCAGCACGGCCCGCATGACTTCGGGCTTATAGGTATCTACCGACACCGGGACACCGAGCGTCGCCGCATGGCGAACGACAGGCAGCACCCGCGCCAGTTCTTCTTCCAGCGGCACCGGCATGGCGCCGGGCCGGGTGGACTCACCACCAATGTCCAGCAGGTCAGCGCCCTCCCTGATCAACTGCTCACAGTGCGCGAACACGCCCGCAAAACTGCTGGCCTGCGAAAAGTACTTGCCACCATCAGAAAATGAGTCGGGCGTGACGTTGACAATGCCCATGACGCGCGGCAGCGACAAATCAATCTGAAAGCGCGAGGTTTGCCAGATCACGATGGGCCTTCTGTTATGAGTACTCACCAAGCTTTGGAAAATAGCAGCGGGCAAAGGAAAACCGGGGACTGGCCCCGGTTTTCATGACTTGCAAACTTTCTTTTCCTGATCTTCAGGCGACCGTCGGTGCCGGATCCGTGGTCACGGCGGGCGTGCCGCCGCTGGGCCCGCCACCACCACCGCCGACGGACGAGTTGCGCGGTGTCCAGTCCTTGGGCGGCCGCGGTTCCTTGCCGGCAATGATGTCATCAAGTTGGTCAACGTCAATGGTTTCCCACTCAAGCAGGGCTTTGGCCATGGCGTGGATCTTGTCCTTGTTGTCTTCAATCAGCTTGCGTGCCTGGGCATACTGCTGATCAATGATGCGGCGCACTTCCATATCAACCTTTTGCATGGTCGATTCGCTCACATTGTTGGTCTTGGTCACTGAGCGGCCCAGGAACACTTCGCCTTCGTTTTCCGCGTACACCATGGGGCCCAGAGCCTCGGTCATGCCATAGCGCGTGACCATGTCGCGAGCCAGCGCCGTGGCGCGTTCGAAGTCGTTGCTGGCGCCGGTGGTCATCTGGTTCATGAAAACCTCTTCCGCAATACGGCCGCCAAACAGCATGGCGATCTGGCTGAGCATGTACTCGCGGTCATAGCTGTAGCGGTCTTGCGCCGGCAGGCTCATGGTCACACCCAGCGCGCGGCCGCGCGGGATGATGGTGACCTTGTGCACCGGATCGCACTTGGGCAGCAGCTTGCCGAGCAAGGCATGGCCGGACTCGTGGTAGGCGGTGTTCCGGCGCTCTTCCTCGGGCATGACCATGCTCTTGCGCTCAGGGCCCATGAGGATCTTGTCCTTGGCTTTTTCAAAGTCCTGCATTTCCACCACACGCGCATTGCGGCGTGCTGCCATAAGCGCGGCTTCGTTGCACAGGTTGGCCAGGTCGGCGCCGGACATGCCGGGAGTGCCGCGCGCAATCACGCTGGCGTTCACATCCTGACCGAGCGGCACCTTGCGCATGTGTACATTCAAAATCTGTTCGCGGCCACGAATGTCGGGCAGCGTGACATAGACCTGGCGGTCAAAACGGCCGGGGCGAAGCAAGGCGGCATCCAGAATGTCGGGGCGGTTGGTGGCCGCCACGACAATCACACCCACATTGGTCTCAAAACCGTCCATCTCGACCAGCATCTGGTTCAGCGTTTGCTCACGCTCATCGTTGCCGCCGCCCAAGCCGGCGCCACGCTGACGGCCAACCGCATCAATCTCGTCAATAAAAATGATGCAGGGCGCGTTTTTCTTGGCGTTTTCGAACATGTCGCGCACCCGGGCGGCGCCCACGCCAACGAACATTTCAACGAAATCGGAGCCGGAAATAGAGAAAAATGGAACCTTGGCTTCGCCTGCAATGCCCTTGGCAAGGAGGGTTTTACCAGTGCCCGGAGGGCCCACCAGCAGCAATCCACGCGGAATGCGGCCACCGAGCTTCTGGAATCTTTGCGGGTCTTTCAGAAAATCGACGACTTCCTTGACCTCTTCCTTGGCTTCGTCGCAGCCAGCCACATCGGCGAAGGTGACGACATTCGCGGATTCATCAAGCATCCGGGCCTTGGATTTGCCAAAGCTGAACGCGCCGCCCTTGCCGCCACCCTGCATTTGACGCATGAAATAGATCCAGACACCTATCAGCAGCAGCATGGGGCCCCAGCTGACCAGCAGGGTCATGAGCAGCGAGCCTTCTTCACGGGGCTTGACGTCAAATTTCACGTCATTGGCAATCAGGTCGCCCACCAGACCGCGATCAAGGTAAGTCGCCGTGGTGCGGACTTTGCGGTCGTCCGTGGTGACAGCGGAAATCTCGGTGCCACCCTGACCTTCCGCAATCGTCGCCGTCTTGATGCGCTTGCTGCGGACTTCTTCCAGAAAATCTGAATAGCCCATGTAGTTTGAGCCGGCGCTGCCGCGTGTATCAAATTGCTTGAACACGGTGAACAGCACCATGGAGATCACCAGCCACACTGCAATTTTCGAAAACCACTGATTGTTCAAGGATTACTCCGATGTAAGAACCCAAAGCCTATGGGATGGCACATGCGTCTGATTTTAGGCGTTTCAAGGGAAAAACCCCATAATCCGGGTCGCATCCCTTGGGTTGAAGCGGGTTTAGCTGGTTTTTGGCTACAACGCGCTGCCTAATTGCCCTGGCTCGCCCGCCGCTTGAGCCCTCTGCCAACCAGAAACGTTTCCGACGAATTGGAGCGGGACGCCTTGGGTTTCATGGGCTTGACCACCTTGAACGAAGCCCGGAACAGTTTGACCAACTCGTCATAGCCGCTGCCGTGAAAGAGCTTGACAACCAGCGTGCCTTCCGGTTTCATCCGGTTCTGGGCAAACTCCACGGCCAGTTCAACCAGGTCGGCAATGCGCGCCGCGTCTGCCGACTCAATGCCCGACAGATTTGGCGCCATGTCCGAAATGACAAGGTCCACCGCGCCATTTCCCTTGTCAGCAATCAAAACCTGCTCGAGTTTTTGAAGGACTTCCGGCTCGCGAAAATCACCCTGGATGAAAACCACGCCCTCAATCGGCTCCATCGGGAGCAGGTCCAGTCCAATGATTCGGCCATTGAGTGCGCCGGCCGCAGCTCCGCCAGGCGAAAGCTTGCGCCGCACATACTGGCTCCAGGCACCCGGCGTGCTGCCCAGGTCCACCACGCAATCGCCCGGCTTGATCAAACCAAGCGTTTCGTCGATTTCCTTCAATTTGTAGGCGGCGCGGGCCCGGTAACCGTCTTTTTGGGCAAGTTTTACGTAGGGGTCGTTAATGTGCTCATGCAGCCAGGCCTTGTTGAGCTTTTTGCCCTTTGGGCTGACCCGTGCGCCTTCCGCCATGCCTATTTTTGAGCTTACTTTCATGTCAGCTATTGTCCTCTTGTGGACACCCCCGATAATTGAGGCATGGCTCAAATACAACTTACTCCTGCCCAGCGCAAAGACTACCGCGCAGATGCGCACCACCTCAACGCGGTCGTGATGATAGGCACGGGCGGCCTGACACCTGCCGTCAAGAAAGAAACCGATGCGGCGCTCAGCGCGCACGGCCTCATCAAAGTACGGGTGCAGTCTGACGACCGGGCCAGCCGCGAGGAAATTTTCCAGGCCTTGGCCAATGAGCTCAACGCCGCGCCCATCCAGCACATCGGCAAGCTGTTGGTGCTGTGGCGACCCATGCCGGAAAAGCAAAAAACCGTCAACGAAGACCGGATGCCAGGCCCGCGCGATATCAAAGTGCTGAAAAACAGTTCGCGCTACGGCCAGCGGCCCGAAGTGAAAACCCTGCGCGTGCTCGGCAACCAGCGCCTGACGCCGGGCGGCACCGTCAAACGCGCCAAGCCAAAACAGGTCAGCGTGAAGAAACGCGCGCAGGATTAAGCTAGTGTGTCATTGCGCACCAGCACCCGCAGTTGCCAGGCAGTTGCTGCGCTAACTGCACCCCATTGACCCTCGTTTTGCTCTTTTGATTTGAGCTGCCCGCCCATAACTATTATTTATGACCAATCCACTTCTCGACTTTTCCGATCTTCCGCTGTTTGATCGCATCCTGCCTGAACATGTTGGCCCGGCAGTTGATGAATTGCTGGTCAAGGCCAATGCCGCGCTGGAACGGGTCACCGCGCCTGACTTTCCGGCCTCATGGAGCGACATCTCCCGGGTGCTTGATGTCGCCACCGAAAACCTGGGCCGCGCCTGGGGTGCCGTCAGCCATCTGAACAGCGTCGCGGACACACCGGTGTTGCGCGCCGCCTACAACACAGCGCTGCCCCGGATCACGGAGTTCTGGACGCGCCTGGGTGCCGATGAGCGCCTGTATGCCAAATACAAGTCCATCGATCCGAGCGCCCTGAATGCCGAGCAGCGTCAGGCACACAAAAACGCCATCCGCAACTTTGTATTGGCGGGCGCGGAGCTTGGCGGTGCAGCCAGGAAACGTTTTGCCGAAATTCAGGAGCGCCAGGCCGAGCTGAGCCAGAAATTCAGCGAGAACGCCCTGGATGCCACCGATGCCTTTGCTTACTACGCCAATGCCGATGAGGTCGTTGGTGTTCCCGAAGACGTGCTGCAAACCGCGCGTGCGCAAGCTGAGGCCGATGGCAAGCCAGGTTACCGGCTGAGCCTGAAAATGCCGAGCTACCTGCCCGTGATGCAGTTTGCAGACAGTTCCGCACTGCGCGAAACCCTTTACAAGGCCTACACCACGCGCGCCAGCGACCAGGCACCGGAAGAATTCAGTCGCTTTGACAACGGCGCCATCATGCGTGAAATTCTTGCCTCGCGGCTGGAAGAAGCCCAGTTGCTGGGCTACCGCAATTTTGGTGAGGTGTCGGTGGTGGCCAAGATGGCCCGGTCGCCCGACGAAGTGGTCGCATTTCTGCGCGATCTGGCCAGGCGCGCGCGTCCCTATGCCGAAAAGGACGTTGCCGATTTGCGCGCCTTTGCGGCTGAAAAGCTCAACCAGCCCGATCCGCAGCCCTGGGACTACGCCTTCATCGGCGAAAAGCTCAAGGAAGCGCGCTACGCCTTCAGCGAACAGGAGGTCAAGCAGTATTTCACCGCGCCCAAGGTGCTGGCGGGACTTTTCAAGATTGTTGAAACCCTGTTTGAAGTGGCGATTCGCCCGGATTCCGCACCCGTATGGAAGCCCGGTGTGGCCTTCTATCGCATAGAGCGTGCCGGGCAACTCGTCGGCCAGTTTTACCTGGATCAACCGGCCCGAACCGGCAAGCGCGGCGGCGCCTGGATGGACGACGCGCGCGCCCGCTGGCTGCGGCCTGATACCGGCAAACTGCAAACGCCGGTGGCGCATCTGGTTTGCAATTTCGCCGAAGGTGTTGGCGACAAACCGGCATTGCTGACCCACGACGACGTAGCCACCCTGTTCCACGAGTTCGGCCATGGCCTGCACCATATGCTCACGCAGGTCAACGAGCATGACGTATCCGGTATCAGCGGTGTCGAATGGGACGCGGTTGAGTTGCCGAGCCAGTTTATGGAAAACTTTTGCTGGGAATGGGAGGTGCTCAGGCAGATGACAGCCCATGTCGATACCGGCGAGCCCTTGCCACGCGCTCTATTTGAAAAAATGCTGGCTGCAAAAAACTTCCAGAGCGGCATGCAAACGCTGCGCCAGGTCGAGTTTTCGCTGTTTGACATGCTCTTGCATACCTCGCACCAGCCAGCGGATGACCTGATGGGCCTGCTCAATGAAGTGCGCAAGGAAACCGCGGTGATTTCAGCCCCCGCCTACAGCCGAACCGCGCATACCTTCAGTCATATTTTTTCTGGCGGCTATGCTGCTGGCTACTACAGCTACAAATGGGCCGAGGTGCTGTCTGCCGACGCTTATGCGGCTTTTGAAGAAACCGCGGCCGCAAACGGTGGCGAAGATGCGGGTCAAACCACCGTGACGGTTGAAACCGGTAGAAAATACCGGCAAGCCATTCTGGAAGCGGGCGGAAGCCGCCCCGCCATGGAGTCGTTCAAGGCCTTCAGGGGGCGCGAGCCATCGCTGGATGCATTGCTGCGCCATCAGGGCATGGCTTGACCAGAAGAAACCCGCACTGAAAACTGACTGGGAAAATCATGACATCACTTGTTGCAAAAATCTCGATGCCCAACGCCTGGTTCGCCCTTATTGTCGTAACAGGCATGGCGGGCAGTTTTTTCTCGCCGCTATCCCAAGCCCAGCAGGTGTATCGCAGCGTCGGGCCAGACGGCAAGGTGACCTTTTCTGACCAGCCGCCAGCAGCGGGCAACGCAAAAGTCAGCGCGACCAACGCCGGCCCGGCGGGCGGCGAAGCTTCAGTCGCCCTGCCTTTTGAATTGCGCCAGATTGCTGCCAAATATCCCGTCACCCTATACACCGGCAACAACTGCGCGCCCTGCGGTGCTGGCCGATCGCTGCTGACCAGCCGCGGCATCCCATTCACCGAGAAGACGGTGACCACGAATGAAGATGTGCAGACCCTCCAGCGTTTGAGCGGCAATACCTCGCTGCCGTTCATGACCATTGGAGCCCAGCAACTCAAGGGCTTTTCAGATGCCGAGTGGACACAGTACCTGAATGCCGCGGGTTACCCGGCATCGTCGGTGTTGCCCACCAGCTACCGTCGCCCGGCCGCTGCACCACTGGTTGCCCTCGCCAGCCCAACGGCAGCCAGGCCAGCCCCTGGCGCCAGCGCAAGCGCCCCCAGCGAAGCCGAAACCGTCGAAGCTCCGGTTACTCCCACGGCAACGCCCGCAGACAACCCGGCGGGCATCAAGTTCTAGAACGCCTTAGAACGTCAGGGTCTTGACGCCGTCCGGAGTGCCCAGCAGGCACACGTTGGCCTTCTGGTAGGCAAACACGCCCACGGTGACCACGCCGGGCCACTGACTCACCTGCGATTCGAACGCCAGTGGGTTGCTGATCTTCAGGCCAGTCACGTCCAGAATGTGCTGGCCGTTGTCTGTGACCAGCGGCACGCCGTCTTTCAGGCGCAAAGTTGCCGCGCCGCCGAGCGCCGCGAACTGGCGTGTGATGCGTCTGGCAGCCATGGGAATCACTTCCACGGGCAAGGGAAATTGGCCCAGCGTGGTGACGTATTTGGACTCGTCGGCAATACAGACAAACTGGTGCGACTGCGCCGCCACGATTTTCTCGCGCGTGAGGGCCGCGCCACCACCCTTGATCATGTAGCCGGCGTGGTCAATCTCGTCCGCGCCGTCGATGTACACCGCCAGGTCATCGACTTGCGAGGCATCAAACACCTTGATGCCGAGCGTCTGCAGGCGCAGGGTGGATGCCACCGAGCTGGACACCGCTCCGGCAATGCGGTCCTTCATCGTGGCCAGCGCGTCAATGAATTTATTGACGGTGGAGCCGGTGCCGACGCCGACAATGCTGCCGGCCTCAACGTAGTAGAGGGCGGCCTGGCCGACCAGGGTTTTGAGTTCATCTTGCGTCATGTTGGGCCTTGCAGGGATTGATCGGGAACGATCTTGCTTTTTGCGACAATCCAAAGCAATCATCTCGAATTATCCAATGTCCCTACTCCCTTACGCACTGGCCCGCCCCTTTTTATTTGGCCTCGACCCTGAAACCGCTCATGAGCTGACGATGACGACGCTGGCGCGCACCCAGGGCACGCCGCTTGCACTGGCCTGGTGCGCCAGCCGGGTGAGCGACCCGATCGAACTGGCCGGTCTGAAGTTTCCCAACCGCGTCGGTCTGGCGGCGGGCCTGGACAAGAATGCCCGCTGCATTGACGGCCTGGCGGCCATGGGTTTTGGCTTTGTCGAGGTCGGCACGGTCACCCCGAAGGCGCAGCCCGGCAACCCGAAGCCGCGCATGTTCCGACTGCCCGAGGCCCATGCGCTCATCAATCGTCTGGGATTTAACAACGACGGGCTGGAGGCCTTCCTGGCGAATGTCCAGAAGTCTCGCGTTCGCGGGCAGCCGGGTGAAAACCCAATCGTGCTCGGCCTGAACATCGGAAAAAACGCCACCACGCCAATTGAACGCGCGGTTGACGACTACCTGATCTGCCTCAGTGGCGTGTACCCGCATGCTGACTACGTCACCGTGAACATCTCCAGCCCCAACACCAAAAACCTGCGCACGCTGCAAGGCGACGCGGCTCTCGATACCCTGCTCGGTCGCATTGCCGAGCGCCGCGAGGCGCTGGCCAGGCAGCACGGCAAACAGGTACCCATTTTTGTGAAGATTGCGCCCGACCTGGACCAAGCCCAGGTGACAGTGATTGCCGCCACCCTCAAGCGTCATGCCATGGACGGTGTGGTCGCCACCAACACCACGCTCAGCCGGGAAGCGGTCACGGGCCTGCGCCATGCAGGGGAGGCCGGCGGCCTGAGTGGCGCACCACTGCTGGAAAGCAGCAACCGCGTCATCAGCCAGTTGCGCGCAGCACTCGGCAAGGGCTTTCCCATCATTGGCGTGGGCGGCGTGATGAGCGGCGTTGACGCCGTTTCGAAAATCAGGGCCGGTGCCGATGTGGTGCAGATTTATACCGGGTTTATCTACAGCGGCCCGAAGCTCGTGGCAGAGGCTGCACTTGCAATAAAAAATGACCTCCAGTGCAGTCAGGACGGACGTAAATAGCTATATATTTGATAGCTACTTACGCCCATTTTATATGGGCTGGAGTCGTATTTCGTATGTGATTCCTCGGCCTGGGTCAGCGCTGTATGCTCCACTCGTCCCACTCTTCCCACTACTCCTGTTCTCATGCACGACCCCCTATGACCGAACGATTGTTAACCCCTGACAAAGAACAGATCGCGCAGCTCGATCCTTTTGAACGGCTCGCGCTTGACCAGATTCAGGTGGTGTCCACCGCGCAGCAAGCCGCCAGCGCTCTGCAAGAGCTGGCTGGCGCCACAGTCCTGGGGTTTGACACCGAATCCAAACCCACCTTTGCCAGGAACGAGGCTTCCCGCGGGCCGCACATCGTGCAGCTCTCAACGATTGAGCGAGCCTATATCTTTCAGCTTGAAGACACAGACTGCCGCCGCACGGTGGCGCTGCTGCTGCAGGCCCATCACATCACCAAAGCGGGCTTTGGTCTGGGCGACGACCGCCGACGCATCACTGCCAAGCTCGGTGTGGACCCGCTGGGCGTGCTCGACCTCAACACCGTATTCAGGGAGCGCGGCTACCGCAAGGACATGGGGGTGCGTGGCGCGGTCGCCGTGATGTTCAACCAGCGCTTTATCAAGTCCAGAAAAGCCACCACATCGAACTGGGCCAACACCCGCCTGTCAGAAGCCCAAATCATCTATGCCGCCAACGACGCTTATGCCGCACTGAGGGTGTTCAACGCACTGGGCCTGGCGTAAACGGCAGCGCCGCCCCTGACCTCCAGGATTGGCTGGCATGCCGACGCTTGTGGCGCAACCCGCAGCGCCAAAAGTCAATAGTCCCCACTCGTCCCACTGGCCAAACTCTCAAACTTGGTAATGCGGCTGATGAACGCCAGCTTGACGGTTCCGGTCGGTCCATTACGCTGCTTGCTGATGATGACCTCGGCCACGCCAGGCTCCTTGCAGGCTTCCTTGGTGTAGTACTCGTCGCGGTAGATGAACATGATGATGTCGGCGTCCTGCTCGATGGCGCCGGACTCGCGCAGATCGCTCATGAGTGGGCGCTTGTCGGTGCGGGACTCCACGCCGCGGCTGAGCTGCGAAAGGGCAACCACGGGGCACTGCAGCTCCTTGGCGAGCGCCTTCAGGCCGCGTGAAATTTCGCCGACCGCGGTGGCGCGGTTTTCTTCGCTCATGCTTGACGAGACGCTCATCAATTGCAGGTAATCGACAACGATCAGGCCGAGCTTGCCGCATTGGCGCGCCAGGCGCCTGGCATTGGCGCGCAATTCACTCACCGTGAGGCCCGGGGTTTCATCAATGTGCAGCGAGATGTTGCGCAATTTCTCGATGGCTTCGGTCAGGCGCGGCCACTCTTCATCACTGAGGTTGCCGGTGCGCAGATGCGTCTGGTCAATGCGGCCAATGGAGCCAACAATCCGCACCGCCAATTGGGATGCGCCCATCTCCATCGAGAACACTGCGACAGGAAGGCCCTCGTGCAGCGCTACATGCTCGGCAATGTTGATGGCGAGTGCGGTCTTGCCCATCGACGGGCGCGCCGCCAAAATGACCAGGTCACCCGCCTGAAAGCCGGCGGTCAGACGGTCGAGGTCGATAAAGCCGGTAGGCACACCGGTGATGTCGTTCGGGTTCTCGGCCATTTCGGTCACGCGGTCGAGCAATTCAACGACCAGCGTGTCCATGCTCTGAAAGCCCTGTTTCAGGCGGGAACCCTGCTCGCCGATATTGAAGATTTTCTGCTCGGCTTCGTCAAGGATGGTCGCCACCGCTTTGCCCTGTGGTGCAAAGGCGTCTGTCGCAATCTCGTCGCTGGCCCTGACCAGCTTGCGCAGGATGGAACGCTCCCGAACGATTTCGGCATAACGGCGAATATTGGCGGCGCTGGGCACATACTGGGCCAACGCGTTGAGATAGCTCAGACCGCCAACTTCATCGGCCTTGCCCTGATTTTGCAGATGTTCATAGACGGTAATGATGTCGGCCGGTCTGGAGGCATTGATCAGCGCGCCGGCAGCGGCATAAATGAGCTGGTGCTCGTGGCGATAGAAGTCCTGGTCGCTCAGCAGGTCGGCCACGCGGTCCCAGGCGCTGTTGTCAAGCAACAGGCCGCCCAGAACGCTGGATTCACCTTCGATGGAGTGCGGCGGAATGCGCAGCTGCGCGATCTGACGGTCGGCGCTGTAGCCGGGGTCGTCAAAAGTGGAAAGTACGGCTGACATGGGTTTCCTTGAGAGATCTAGATACTACGCTGACGCCGCGAAAGCGCTGAGGATAAAGTTGTGCACAAGCGGGGGAAATTGGGTGGAAATCCCGTGTGGACGTGTGCACAACCGCAGGCGAGCAACAGAGGGTGCTGCTGAGACAATAAAAAAAGCCGCTCCGAAGAGCGGCTTTTTTCATCGGCGGCCTGGACCTCAGGCGGTTTCACCATATACGGTAACTGTGATATCGACCGTCACGTCGGTGTGCAGCGCAACGCTCACAGCGTGGTCGCCCACGGTCTTGAGTTGGCCATTGGGCATGCGCACTTGCGACTTGACAACCGCGAAGCCCAGCTTGGTCAATTCATGCGCAATATCAAGGTTGGTGACAGATCCAAACAAACGGCCATCAACACCGGCTTTTTGTGTGAGCTTGACGCTGGTGCCGCCGAGCTTTTCGCCCTGGGCTTGCGATTCGGCCAGCTTTGCCGCGGCTACTTTTTCAAGTTCAGCGCGCTTGAGTTCAAACTCCTTGATCGCCGCTGCCGTGGCGCGACGGGCGCGGCCGGACGGAATCAGGCAGTTACGTGCATAGCCGTCCTTGACTTTGACGACTTCGCCCAGTGCGCCAAGGTTGACAACTTTATCGAGCAGAATAATTTGCATGGGTTTACTCCTTACAGGCTTTTGTGCTGGTCGCTGTAAGGCAGCATCGCGAGGAAGCGAGCACGCTTGACGGCGGTGTTGATCTGGCGCTGAAAAATCGCGCGTGTGCCGGTCAGGCGCGCGGGAATGATTTTTCCATTTTCAGAAACAAAATCGCGCAGGGTGTCGATGTCCTTGTAATCGATTTCTTCAACCCCGGCAGCTGTAAAGCGGCAAAAACGCTTGCGCTTGAACAACAGGGATTGGGTATTGCGCTTGGGGCGCTTGTCTTTATTGAAACGTTTTGGTCCGGCCATGATGGACTCCTTAATTAGGGTTCAGTACTTGCTCGAAATTCTCGATTGCTTGAATATGAAAAACAACACTTTTGCTGGTGCGCGCATTGATCAGAAACCCGGTGAACCTGAAAGCCTTGCCTAGCGTGAGTTGGCCTGTCTGTTCAGCCAACGCTCCAAATGCAATCGCTCTGACTGTTAACTTGACCTGTCTGGTCACACCGCCTTCAACAACTTCCGACTCGTGTTCGAGGACAAAATTGACGGCGGGGATGCCGGCGGGCGTGTAGCGAAGAGCGCTTAGCTCGGCGATACAGGCGGTCAGTTCAACATGGTTCACTGCAAATTAGTACTTTCCTGGGTTGCGGCGCAGCGAGTCATTCACCAATTGGTCAGCTTACTGGGCTGCGTATTCCTGCTGTTGGGTCTTACGGGCCTCTTCCCTCTCGACGTTGCGCATCATGAGGGACGGGCCGGTTTCGGCCTTGGTCTTGAGCACGGTCAGGTGGCGCAGCACGGCATCGTTGAACTTGAACGCGTGCTCGATTTCTTCCATCACGGCCTGGCTGGCTTCGATGTTGATGCAGATGTAGTGGGCTTTGCCGAGCTTCTGGATCAGGTACACCAACTGGCGGCGGCCCCAATCTTCGACGCGGTGCACTATGCCACCACCGGCGGTAATCATGCCCTTGTAACGCTCCAGCATGGCCGGGACTTGCTCGCTTTGATCCGGATGGATCAGCAAGACGATCTCATAATGACGCATAAACTCTCCTTGTGGTTGAATGTCAGCTGCCCCAGCGTCGTTAAGGGTGCAGCAAGGTGAAGCTTATGATTATAGCGTGGCGCGGCAGGCACCACAACCAGGCTATTCATGTTCTGGCTGGGCGGCGCAACGACCAGACCAACAGCGGCCCAATCGATCGGGAATCCGGTGCCGCGCTCCAGCACTTGAGCGGAACCGGCCCGGGCAATCCGTGAACCTGTCAGCTCGCCAATTGCTTCCAGGTGTCCAGCACCGTGTCGGGATTGAGCGAGAGCGAACCAATCCCCTCGTCTTTGAGCCACCGCGCAAAGTCCGGGTGGTCGCTGGGGCCCTGGCCGCAGATACCGACATATTTCCCCTGGCGTTTGCACGCGGCAATGGCCAGACGGAGCAGCGCCTTGACTGCCGGGTCACGTTCGTCGAAGTCCTTGGCGAGGATTTCAAGACCCGAGTCACGGTCCAGGCCGAGGGTGAGCTGGGTCAGATCGTTCGAGCCGATGGAAAAACCGTCGAAGTACTCCAGGAACTGATCGGCCAGGATGGCATTGCTGGGCACTTCGCACATCATGATGACGCGCAGACCCTGCTCACCGCGCTTGAGGCCGTGCTGGGCCAGCAGCTCGGTCACGGCCTTGGCCTGTCCGAGCGTGCGCACAAACGGCACCATGACTTCAACGTTGGTCAGCCCCATCTCGTCGCGCACGCGCTTGAGCGCCTCGCACTCCATGGCAAACGCCTCGCGGAAATCGGCGCTGATATAGCGCACCGCCCCGCGAAAACCCAGCATTGGGTTTTCTTCCTCGGGCTCATAACGCGAGCCGCCAATCAGCTTGCGGTACTCGTTGGACTTGAAGTCCGACAGGCGAACAATCACTGGTTTGGGCCAGAAAGCCGCACCGATGGTGGCAATGCCCTCGGCCACTTTATCAACATAAAAGGCCCGCGGCGAGGCATGGCCGCGCGCCACACTCTCCACTGCTTTTTTCAGGTCAACGTCGACATTCGGGTAGTCCAGAATCGCCTTTGGATGGACGCCAATGTTGTTGTTGATGACAAACTCCAGCCGCGCCAGGCCGACGCCGTGGTTGGGAATCTGGCAAAAGTCAAAGGCCAGTTGCGGGTTGCCCACATTCATCGTGATCTTGATGTCGATCGGTGGCATGTCTCCGCGCTGCACTTCGGTGACTTCGGTTTCCAGCAAACCGTCATAGATATTGCCGGTGTCGCCCTCGGCGCAACTCACGGTTACCAGCATGCCGGTCTTGAGGGTATCCGTCGCATTGCCGCAGCCCACCACTGCCGGAATGCCGAGTTCGCGCGCAATGATGGCGGCGTGGCAGGTGCGCCCGCCACGATTCGTCACGATGGCGCTGGCGCGCTTCATCACCGGCTCCCAGTTCGGGTCGGTCATGTCGGTCACCAGCACATCACCGGGCTGGACCTGGTCCATCTCGCTGATGTCGTGAACGACGCGAACCGGGCCGGTGCCAATCTTCTGGCCAATCGCGCGGCCAAAGGTCAGCACGGTTCCGCTGCCCTTGAGCTTGTAGCGTTGTTCGGCCTTGTCCTTGCCCTGGCTTTTGACCGTCTCGGGTCGCGCTTGCAGAATGTAGAGTTGTCCATCGGTGCCGTCCTTGCCCCACTCCACATCCATAGGGCGTCCGTAGTGAGCTTCAATAATCAGGGCGTAACGGGCCAGCTGCTCGACGTCGTTGTCAGTGAGCGAATAACGGTTGCGCAACTCGGTCGGCACATCGGTGGTTTTAACCAGCTTACCACCCCGTTTCTTCTCTTCAGCGGTGGTGAATTCCATCTGCATCAGCTTGGAGCCCAGGTTGCGGCGGATCACGGCGCGCTTGCCGGCCCTGAGCATGGGCTTGTGGACATAGAACTCGTCAGGGTTGACCGCTCCCTGCACCACGGTTTCGCCCAAACCGTAGCTCGACGTGATGAAGACCACGTCTTCAAAACCGCTTTCGGTGTCGATGGTGAACATTACGCCAGCCGCGCCCAGATCGCTGCGCACCATGCGCTGCACCCCGGCCGAAAGCGCCACGTCGGCGTGGGCAAAACCCTTGTGAACGCGGTAGCTGATGGCCCGGTCGTTGTAGAGCGAGGCAAACACCTCTTTCATCTTGTGCAGCACGTCCTCAATGCCGACCACGTTCAAAAAGGTTTCCTGCTGGCCGGCAAAGGAAGCGTCGGGCAGGTCTTCGGCTGTGGCAGACGAACGCACGGCGAAGCTGGCCTGGGGGTTTCCGGCGCTCAGCGTGGCAAAGCTGCCCCGCACGGCTTGCTCGAATTCAGGCGGGAAAGGCTGGGCTTCGACCAATGCCCGGATTTTGGCACCGGCCTCTGCCAATGCCCGCACGTCATCGGTGTTAAGCGCATCGAGCACCGCGTTGATTTTCTTGTCCAGCCGATCATGGGCCAGAAACACCCGGAATGCGTGCGCCGTTGTGGCGAAACCACCTGGCACCCGCACCCCTTGCGGCCCAGTGGGCAATTGCGAGATCATTTCGCCGAGGCTGGCGTTCTTGCCGCCAACAGCCTCAACATCCGTCATCCTCAGGTTTTCAAACGGTACGACCAGGGCGGTCGCCTCAAACAGCTTGGACATAAAAATACTCCGGGAGGTTTAAAAACCGGGACACGGCGCATGCGCGGCGGGCAACCTTGTTGTTGTTCGAAGGGGTCGAAGCGTGGCATGGCTGGAAATATCGGGATAATTGCACACATTGTAGAGGGCCGCGTAGCCATCGCGGTCTTCCGGCGATTCAACACCGTGAGCAGCATCATGCCCAACCGCACCGTATTTTTCATCTCCGACGGCACCGGCATCACTGCTGAGACCTTTGGCAACGCCATTCTGGCCCAGTTTGAGTTCAAGCCGCGCCACGTTCGGCTGCCATTTATCGACAGCGTGGACAAAGCGCATCAGGCCATCCGGCAAATCAACCATACCGGGGAACTGGAAGGCAAACGACCGATTGTGTTCACAACGCTGGTGAGCATGGAAATCCTGGCGATCATCAAAGCCCACTGCCACGGCATGCTGCTGGACATGTTTGGCATGTTTGTGGCGCCGCTGGAAAGCGAACTCGGGATGAAGTCCAATCACCGCGTCGGCCGATTTTCCGATGCTTCCAAAAGCAAGGCTTACGACCACCGTATCGAAGCCATCAATTTTTCGCTCACCCACGACGACGGCCAGAGTAACCGCGACCTGGCCGACTCCGACGTGATTCTGGTCGGCGTGAGCCGCAGCGGCAAGACGCCAACCTCACTTTACCTGGCCATGCAGTATGGCCTCAAGGCGTCCAACTACCCGCTGATTCCCGAGGACTTTGAGCGCCGCCAGTTGCCGCCAGCGCTGGTGCCGCACCGCAAGAAGATCTTTGGCCTGACGATTGCCCCCGAACGCCTGAGCCAGATCCGCAATGAGCGCCGGCCCGATTCCACCTACGCCAGCCTGGCCAACTGCCGCTACGAAGTCCATGAGGCCGAAGCCATGATGCGGCGCGAAGACATACGCTGGCTGTCCACCACCACCAAGTCGATCGAAGAGATTTCCACCACCATCCTGCAGGAGATCAAGCCGGAACGGCTGGAGTACTGAGGGTCCTGCCAGATTTTCTGTTCGGGCAGCGCCTTGAATTGCTACATTTTTGATAGCTGCTAAGGCCCATCGGATAAGGGCTGAATGCCTATTTCTTGCACAGAACTTCCAGAATACCCGCCAACGGCTGGCAGGGCAAGCGCTGCCGCCATCAGTTCAGAACTGCGACCCCCTTGACTTGCGCAAAAACCTGGCTTCCCGGCCGCAGCCGTAGCGCCTCGGCCGACTTTTGCGTGATGCGGGCCAGCAGCGTGCTGCCGCCTGCGTCCAGGCTCACCATCACCTGCCCGGGGCTGTCATGGGACACGCCCGTGACGGTGACGGGAAAAATATTCAGCACACTGGTGCCTTCCTGTTTGTGCAGGGTCAGGCTGACATCGCGCGCCTGAATCCGCACCCGCACGCACTGACCGACCCTGACGGACTGGTTCAGCAAGCTGATGCAGCCCCCTGAAAAATCGGCATAACTGAGGTGCCAGGCCGGCTCCAACTGCGTCACCATGGCATCAATCAGCGCGGCGGCGCTGTCGCCGTGGGCCAGCGGCAAATCCAGCCGGGTCATCAGCTCAGCGGTAGGGCCCACCGCGCTCACGCGACCGGCATCGAGCAGCACCAGGTGGTCGGCCAGCCGCGCCACCTCGTCGGGCGCATGGCTGACGTACAGGACGGGAATGTCGAGCTGGGCATGCAGCCGCTCCAGATAGGGAAGAATTTCAGCCTTGCGATGCATGTCGAGCGATGCCAGCGGCTCATCCATCAGCAACAGGCGCGGACTGCTGGCCAGCGCCCGCGCGACGGCCACACGCTGGCGCTCGCCGCCAGACAGCGCGCCAGGCTGGCGCTGCAGCAGGCCTTCTATGCCGAGCAGCGCAATCGCCTGATCCAGCGACACCCGCCGCTCTTGCACCGGCACCCGGCGCAGCCCGAAGTCGAGGTTGCGCTGCACATTCAGGTGCGCAAAAAGGCTCGCCTCCTGAAACACGAACCCAAGCGGCCGCTGGTGTACCGGCCTGAAAATCCCTTTGGCGTCGTCCTGCCAGACTTCGCCGTTGATGACCAGACGGCCCGTGGCAGCGCGTTCCAGGCCGGCAACGCTGCGCAGCAAGCTCGTTTTGCCGCAGCCCGAGGGACCAAAAATTGCCGTCACGCCACGCCCGGGCAGGGCCAGCGTCACGTCCAGTGAAAAATCTGCCAGCACCCGGCGAAAAGACATCTCAAGGCCCGCACCGACCGGCCTCATGCGCCCTGCTCCCGATGGCGCCTGCCGGTTGACTGGAGGACGTACAGCGCCAGCAGCACCAGAAATGAAAACACCAGCAACCCACCGGCCAGCCAGTGCGCCTGGGTGTATTCCAGCGCCTCCACATGGTCGTAAATCTGCACCGACATGACGCGCGTTCTGCCCGGAATGTTGCCGCCCATCATGAGCACAATGCCAAATTCGCCCACGGTATGCGCAAAGCCCATGACGGCGGCGGTCAGGTAGGCAGGCCGGGCCAGTGGCAACACCACGCTGAAAAAAGTGTCCAGCGGCGAGGCGCGCAAGGTGGCGGCGACTTCGAGCGGCCGCTCGCCGATGGCTTCAAAGGCATTTTGCAGCGGCTGCACCACGAAGGGCAGCGAATACAACACGGAGCCGACGACCAGTCCGGCAAAGCTGAAAGGCAGCAGACCCCAACCCAACGCCTGCGTGAGCTGGCCGACATATCCCTGGGGGCCCGTCAGCACCAGCAGGTAAAAGCCGAGCACGACCGGCGGCAGCACCAGCGGCAGGGCCGCCAGCGCACCGACCGGCCCCTTCAGCCAGGAACGCGTGCGCGCCAGCCACCAGGCCAGTGGCGTGCCAGCCAGCAACAGCAAAAGCGTGGTGCTGCCCGCCAGTTGGAAGCTTAGTACGATCGCCTGCAGGCTCGCCTGGTCCAACATCGGTCAGCGCTGCTTCAGGGCGTGTAACCAAACGAGCGAATCACCCCCTTGGCTTTGCCGGTTTTCAGAAAGGCAACCAGCCGTGCCGCCGCCTGATTATCTTTGGCGCGAGTCAGCAGCACGGCATCCTGACGGATCGGACGGTGCAGATTTTCCGGCACGATCCAGGCCGATCCGGATTTGATCTTGCCCCCCTCATAAACCTGTGACAGCGCGATGAAACCGAGCTCGGCATTGCCTGTGGAAACAAAGCTGTAGGCCTGGCCAATGCTTTCACCCTGAACCAGTTTGGGCTCCAGGCTAGCCAGCAGGCCAAGTTTTGTCATGGTTTCAATTGCTGCCGCGCCATACGGTGCGAGCTTGGGCGCGGCGATGGCCAGATGCTTGAAGATTCCCACCTTGAGGACTTCGCCCTGCTCATCCACCACACCGGGTTGCGCCGACCACAGCACCAGCTTGCCAGTGGCGTAAGTGAAACGGCTGCCAGCCACTGCCGCGCCCGCTTTTTCAAGTCTGGCGGGTGTTTCATCATCTGCTGCGAGAAACACATCAAACGGAGCGCCATTGGTGATCTGCGCAAAAAATTTCCCGGTCGCGCCAAAAGTCAACACCGCTTTGTGGCCGGTATCCTTTTCAAATTCCTCGGCAATCAGCTTCATGGGCACGGTGAAGTTGGCTGCCACCGCAACCTGGACTTCATCCGCCAGGGCTGAGACACAGATCAACAGGACCATCGGTGCCGCCAGCAAGCGTAAAACGATCCTTTGCATAAGAAGAACTCCGGGGGTTGAGGGATGTTCGCACCGGTTTTTGTCCCGGACCTGGCCGGGCTCGACCCGGTATTTTCGCTATTCTATTTCAGAATAGCGAGAACCGGCAAAACCGGCATCAAAATAGGCGCATGAAAAATGCCCCCGCGAACGCGCTGTCATTCGACAACGCCCTGCGCCATGAGCCTGCCGACAAGCGCATCGAAATCCTGCGTCTGATTGACGCAAGCGGCTCCATCTCGCAGGCCGCGCGGCAAGCCCGGGTCAGCTACAAAGCCGCCTGGCAAGCGATCGATACGCTGACCAACCTGGCGGGCGTGATGCTGGTGGAGCGGGCGGTCGGCGGCGCCGGAGGCGGCGGCGCCAAAATCACGGAGGCTGGCAGGCAGTTGCTGGCGCTGTCGGCGCGTCTGGCCGCGTCACGCAAGCAGGTGCTGGACGAAGCCCAAGCCCGGCACCTGAACGCCCTGGCGCCTTCCCTGGCCGCTCCGGCGCTTTCGCACATCGGTGTGCGCACCAGCATGCGCAATCAGTTGCCCTGCCAGGTGGAGCAGATCAGCGCAACCGGCCAGGTGGTGCGCGTATCACTCCGGCTGGCTGGCGATGCCCGACTGGTTTCACGCATCACCAAGGCCAGCGCGGAGCTGCTGGAACTGAAAAAGGGGCTCTCGGTGCTGGCGCTTTGCAAGGCCACCGCGGTTCAGATCGAAGCGCAACAAAAGGGTGAAGTCGCCTCCCCCGCGCGATCGGGCAAGCAGGCGCTACGCGGGCGGGTGGCGCGCATCAGCCGCGGCGCCACCGGCGACGAGGTGTCGATGCAACTCGATGGCGGGTTGCAACTGGTCGGGTTCGCTGCCGCCGGCACCGGCCTGAAAGCCAAGGGGCCCGTCAACGCGTTCATTGATGAATCCGCCGTGGTGATTGCGCTGGCCGCTTGACCCATTTCCTGGCGCGGCAAGCGGCCGGGCTTCGCCCCGTTAAAATTGGCAATCGTTGCGTGGGGCATTTCACCCTGCGTATCCCAAATGATTCCCCGATGAACACCACCACATTCTCAAGCGCCGCCGCTCATCCCCCGGATGCCGCGCGTTTGCCCCTCAGCCGCAATGCAGTGATTGCACTGGTGGTGGTGGCGCTGCACGCCGGTTTTATCTGGGTGCTGCAAAGCGGTCTGCTGATACGCGCCACCGACATGGTGGTGCCCGCCGAAATCTTGTCACAGTTTGTCAATCCACCCGTGCCCAGCGTTGAGCCGGTGCCCCCCGTGGCAGCGGCACCCGTCCCGCAAAAAAAGGCGACGCTTAAAGCGCCGGTGCGAACGCCAGCGCAGCCTCTGGCCATTGCCGACCCGACTCCCGCGCCCAACGCGCCGACAGGTACCGTTTCACCGCCTCTGCCCGCTGCGCCTGCTCCCGTGGCCACAGCACCGGCCGCATTGTCCGGCCCACCGGCCACGAGCATGGTGCAACTCCCCTCAAGCAATGCCGACTACCTGCAAAACCCGAAGCCGCCCTACCCTCCGTTGAGCGCGCGCCTTGGAGAAACCGGCAAGGTCGTTTACAAAGTCTGGATCGGCGCCGACGGAAAAGCGCAGCGCGCAGAACTCGTTACGTCAAGTGGCTTCGCGCGCCTGGACGACGCCGCATATAACACCGTCATGCGATGGCGCTATGTGCCGGGAACGCGCAACGGCGTTGCGGAGACCATGCCCGTCAACGTTCCCATCAACTGGGAATTAAGCAATTAGGCGCAACCCATTTCAACCGCGGAGCATTGATTCATGAACCCCCAATTTGGTCTGGCCAACGTCTGGAACCAGGGCGACATCGTCACCCGGTCGGTGGCCTTTCTGCTGCTGCTCATGTCGCTGGCGTCGTGGATGGTCATCCTCATCAAGACACTGGACCTGATCAAGTACAAAAGGCTGTCCGCGGCGGCTGAAGATTTCTGGCTTAGCGAAGATTTCGCGGCCGGCATTGGCAGGCTGGGCGGCGGGCCCGGCAACCCATTTCGCCAGTTGGCGCTTGCCGGTCGCGAAGCCACGCTGCACCACCGCAATACCAGGGCTCAACTGCGCGATACGCTGGATATGAGCGACTGGGTCACGCGCACGTTGCGCAATGCCATTGACGAATTCACCGGCAGGCTGCAATCGGGCCTGGCCATACTTGCATCGGTCGGATCCACCGCGCCATTTGTGGGTCTGTTCGGCACCGTTTGGGGCATTTACCACGCGCTGCTGTCCATTGGCACGGCAGGCCAGGCCACCATTGACCAGGTGGCCGGCCCGGTGGGCGAGTCGCTGATCATGACGGCGCTTGGCCTGGCGGTTGCCATTCCTGCCGTGCTGGGCTACAACGCGCTGGTTCGAGGCAACAAGGGCGTGCTGCAAAAACTCAGTCACTTCGCGCATGACCTGCACGCCTACTTTGTGACCGGCGCCCGCGTCGGCAGCAGTGGCCCGGTCAATGTGGTTCCAATGAAAAAAGCCTAAGCGAGAAGCACCATGGCGTTTGGAACCCAGGACGACACTGACGAGGTGATGAACGAGATCAACATGACGCCACTGGTTGACGTCATGCTGGTGCTTCTCATCATCTTCATCATCACGGTGCCGGTGATGAAGCATTCGGTCAATATCGATCTGCCGCGCGCCACCAGCGAGGCGCAAAAGACCCGGCCCGAAACCCTTCGTCTGAGCGTGGATGCCGAGGGCCGCTACTTCCTCAATGAAACTGCAATCGCGGACGGGGAATTGGCACCCCGGCTGAAAGCTGCAGCAGCGAAAAATCCACAGCCCGAACTTCATATCCGCGGCGACAAATCGGTTCGCTACGAGCGCGTGGCGCGCGCCATGGCAGCGGCGCATCAGGCTGGCCTGCGAAAAATTGGCTTTATCACCGAGCCGGCCAGGCCGTAACCGGCTCAGGCCGCATCATTGCGCGTCTGTCAGACGGGCCGCAGGCTCACAGATCGATCGCGGCGATGCCGGCTCGCGCGATTTGTGCGTCTTCCGAAGACTTCACGCCGCTCACGCCGACGGCACCCAGACACTGCCCGTCCTTGAGGATGGGCACGCCGCCTTCGAGCATGCCGTGAATGTAAGGGGCCGACAGGAACGAAGTGCGACCGCCGTTGATCACATCCTCATAGACCTTGCTTTCGCGGCGGCCCATCGCGGCGGTATTGGCCTTGGCCGGCGCAATGTGCGCGGAGATGGGCGCCGCGCCGTCGAGCCGCTGCAGATGCAGCAAATGACCACCGTCATCAACGATGGCAATCGTCACGGCCCAGTTGTTTTTAAGCGCTTCCGCTTCAGCCGCTGCCGCAATGGCTTTGATGTCGGCGAGGTCAAGGATAGGTTTTGATTTCATGGTTTTCCAGGAATTAAAGGTCGGAAATGCCAAGCATAGCCAGGTTTTTGACGCCACCGCCGGGACATTGAAGGCAAATAACCCTTACAAAAAGTAGGCAGTAAGCAAGCGCTATGGCTTGAAAATCCGGGCATGACCCCTAAAATGGAATGGTCTGCATTTGCAGGCATGACTGGAGACCCATCTTATGAGTGAAAACGTTCAACCCCTTGGCTACGGCTACGCGGTATCCGCTGAGCAACGCAACAAGGTGATGCGCAATACCTACTGGCTGCTGGCCCTGAGCCTGCTGCCCACGGTACTGGGTGCCTGGGTCGGCGTGGCAACCGGCATCACCCAGTCGCTGACCGGCGGGCTCGGACTGATCGTGTTCCTTGGCGGCGCGTTTGGCTTCATGTTTGCCATCGAAAAAACCAAGAACTCGGCTGCGGGCGTGCCAATTCTGCTGGCCTTCACCTTCTTCATGGGTCTGATGCTCTCGCGCATGATAGGCATGATTCTGGGATTCAGAAACGGCTCCGAACTGATCATGACGGCAATGGGCGGAACCGCCGGCGTATTCTTCGTCATGGCCACGATGGCCAGCGTGATCAAACGCGATCTCTCCGGCATGGGCAAATGGCTGTTTGTCGGCGCCGTGGTCGTGATGATTGGCGCGGTCATCAATGTTTTTGTTGGCTCAACGGCCGGCATGATGGCCATTTCGGTGGCCGTGATCGCGATTTTCAGCGCCTATATGCTGTATGACCTCAAGCGCATCCTGGATGGCGGCGAAACCAACTACATCAGCGCCACACTGGCTTTGTACCTTGACGTGTTCAATGTCTTCCAGGCCTTGCTGGCGTTGCTGGGCATCTTTGGTGGCGAACGCGATTAATCTCCAATCTGCCAACCCCAAAAAAGAGGGCCTTCAGGCCCTTTTTTTATGCCTGCCAGCAGAACCTTGCAGGGGAAGCCGCAATTTCCCGCCGGGCCGCCCCAAGGGAAATTATCCCCCCCTGGGGGCAGAGAGCTACGCACAGCGAGCGAACGTGGGGGCCAATTTCCCGCCGGGCCGCCCCAAGGAAAATTAGCTCCCTCGGGGGGCAGAGAGCGACACGCAGTGAGCGAACGTGGGGGCTCAGGAATTCCGTTCAAAAACAGCCATGGATTCCACATGCGCCGTGTGCGGAAACATGTTGATCACACCAGCCGCCGTACATCGGTAGCCGCCCGCGCCAACCAGCAGGCCTGCGTCGCGCGCCAGCGTGGCCGGATTGCAGCTCACATACACAATGCGTTGGGGTGGGGTCCAGTTGCCCAACTCCAGGCTTTGCTGCTGCCCGGCATCATCGCAAGGCACGCCGGTCACGATCTGCTGGAGCAACGCGGTCAGTGATTTGAACAACTCAAAAGCCCCTTCACGCGGTGGATCGACCAACCATTTATCGGCAACGCCGTCTTTGACCAGCATGACAGGGGTCATTTCAAACAGGTTTCTTGCTACAAATTGAGTAGCACCCAGCGCAGGTCTTGACTGGGATGCAGCCCGATTTAGTTCAAAGTTCTGGCGTGCACGGGCGACCAGCGCCTGGCTGCCCTCAATGCCCAGCACTTCGCGCGCGCGCGTGGCCAGCGGCAGCGTGAAATTGCCCAGGCCACAAAACCAGTCGATCACCCGCTCATGTGGCCGCACGTCAAGCAGGCGCAGCGCACGGGACACCAGCACCTGGTTGATCTGCGGGTTGACCTGGGTGAAATCGGTCGGCTTGAAAGGCATGGTCAGGCCAAACTCCGGCAAGCCGTAGCTCAGTTCATAAACCTGTCCTGAGCCTGTCGAAGGGTCGAGCAGCTTGACGGTTTCCGTCCCGCCGGGCTGCAACCACCACTGCAAACCGGGATGGGCCGCGGCAAAAGCCCGCAGCCGCGCCAGGTCGCCTTCGCTGAGCGGCTCCATATGCCGCAACACCATGGCGGTGACTTCGTCGCCACACGCCAGCTCAATCTGCGGCACGGTTTCCCTGGCATCCATGCTGCCAATGAGCTGGCGCAGGGGCAACAGCATGTTGCTGACATGCGTGGGCAGCACATGGCACTCGCTCATGTCGGCCACATAGCTGCTCTTGCGCTCATGAAACCCGACCAGCACCGTGCCCTTTTTGCGGACGTAGCGCACCGACAGCCGCGCGCGGTAGCGATAGCGCCAAGCCGGCCCTTCAATCGGCCGCAGCAGGTTGTCGGCCCGGAGCTTTCCGATGTGGCGCAAGCTGTCTTCGAGCACGCGCTGCTTGACAGCCACCTGCGCCCCAACGTGCAAATGCTGCATCTTGCAGCCGCCGCACGCCCCGGTGTGCATGCCATAGTGCGGGCAAGCCGGCCGCACACGCTGCGACGACTCACGGTAAATCGCCAGCAGTGTGGCTTTTTCAAAAGCGTTTTTCTTGCGATAGACGTTGGCCGTCACCGACTCAAAAGGCAGGGCTCCTTCAATGAACACAACCTTGCCGTCGGCCCGGTGCGCAATGCCCTGACCATCGATGTCAAGTGACTCGACGACAAGCAGATCCGGCAGGAAATCCGCAGGCGCAAGGGACGGCTTTATCTGG
Organism: uncultured Polaromonas sp.; assembly: GCA_964371235.1. Taxonomy (GTDB): domain Bacteria; phylum Pseudomonadota; class Gammaproteobacteria; order Burkholderiales; family Burkholderiaceae_C; genus Polaromonas. The sequence goes on along the minus strand of CAYJMW010000002.1, from coordinate 2,942 downwards.
ATCGCGTCGGTCATCGCCCATTGTCGCTGGCTGCATAACGCTTTTCCATTCCTGAAAAAAAGAAACCCTCCCCTATTTGACGGGCAGGTATTTTGCGGGATCGACTGGCTTGCCCTGACGGCGGATTTCAAAGTGCAGCTTCACACGGTCGGCATCACTATTGCCCATCTCGGCGATTTTCTGGCCCTTTCTGACGCTCTGGTCTTCCTTCACGAACAGTGTCTGGTTGTGCGCGTAGGCGGTCAGGAAGGTGTTGTTGTGCTTGAGGATGATCAGATTGCCGTAGCCGCGCAGGCCCGCGCCGGCATAGACCACGCGGCCATCGGCCGAAGCGATCACCGGATCACCGGCCTTGCCCGCAATATCGAGCCCCTTGTTCCTGGCTTCGTCAAAGCCGGCCAGCAGCGGGCCCTGGACAGGCCAGATCCAGGCAAGATTTTCATCCCCACTGGCCGCAGGTGCAGGTTCTGGCGCTGGCGCAGCGGTGGCAATGGCCGGCGCCGAAGCGGGCCGGACTGTGCTGGCGGCCTGCGCTGCTGGCGCCATGGAAGTTGCGGGAGCGGCGGAGCCCGATGCCACCGGCCGCGCCACGACAAGGGAGCTGTCGTGGGCTGGCGGCGCCACGCGCAGCACTTGCCCGACTTCAATGATGTTCGGGTTCTCCAGGTTGTTCCAGTGCACGATATCGCGCCAGTTCTGGCCGTTTTCCAGACCAATGCGGATCATGGTGTCGCCGGGTTTGACGGTGTAGTAGCCCGCTTTGCCGGCATTTTCAGAACCCGGCAGTGGCTTGACGTTGCCCGGATCGACCGCAACCGGAACCGGTCGCGAAAGGCCGGTGCCGCGATCCTCAACCGGCGCAATGTTGCGGTAGCGCGAGGTGCAGCCTGCCGCCAACAGCATGACCGCGACCAAGGCGCAGGGCAGAGCCAGCCGGCGAGCCGTTTCGGTGCCGCGCCATGGGCCTTCATGGGCCGGAGACCCCGCCGTTTTTTGCCCTGTGGATTTGTTCATTGGTTCTTTCATCTTGATTCTCAACCCAATAGGGTTTGCGTTCAGCTTGTTCCTGATTTTAAAGGCACAAAGTGAACCGCTTCCAGTACCGTTTGCCTGATACCTTGTGGGGTTTTGTCAAGCACCACCAGCGCCTGCGCGCCATTGGTGGTTTGCATGGGCGCAACCAGGCGCCCACCCGTGGCCAGTTGCTCTATCCATGCGGGCGGAATGGCATCGCCCCCGGCCGCCGCAATAATGGCGGCGTAAGGTGCGCCCTTGGCATAACCAGTCATGCCATCGCCGAATATCAGGTGCAGATTGGGCAAGCGCAGCGTTCGCAAGTTCTCCCGGGCCTTCTCGTGCAAACCACGCAGGCGCTCAATACTGTAAACCTCAGCGGCCAGATGGCTTAGCACGGCTGCCTGGTAACCGCAGCCGGTGCCGATTTCGAGCACACGCCCCAGCTTGCCGGTTGCGCCATCACGCAGCAGTTCCAGCATGCGTGCCACCACATTGGGCTTGGAGATCGTTTGACCCAGGCCAATCGGCAGGCTGGTGTCCTCATAGGCCTGGTTGACCAGCGCCGTATCTACAAAACGGTGGCGCTCAACCAGGCCCATGGCCGCCAGCACCCGCGCGTCTGACACGCCGTGCTCTGCGAGCTTGCGCACCATGCGCGTGCGCACGGTTTGCGAGTCCAGCCCAACCCCCCCCGGCGCGACCGCCTTAGCCACTTTTTTTGTGCCATTTTTGGTATTCGCCCTTTCAGAATGCACCTGTATTGCTATTAATTTTGTAGCAGACGGTACACCCGCGCCGGGTTTCAGACGGACTGGAAATGCCGGACGCACCGTTGCCACAGGCTTTTTGGTGGTCGGGTTGAACGGCGGCTTCGAACTGGACTTCATGCGTCTGCGTTCAGTGCGTCGGAGTGAGTTTGCCGGCTACTTGTGCCCAGTAGGGCAGCCGCTCGTGATCGGTCAAATCCACATGCAGCGGTGTGATGGATACAAACTTCTGGCTGGTCGCGTGAAAGTCGGTGCCCTCGCCCGCCTCCTTCGCGGGCCCGGCGCCGCCAATCCAGTACATGGTTTCTCCACGCGGGCTGGTCTGCGTGATGACGCGCGCGGCCGCATGACGACGCCCCAGGCGTGCCACTTTGAAGCCGGGAATCTGCTCACCGGGAACATTGGGAATATTCACATTGAGCAGCCAGGGAGCAAGCGCCGGCTGCGCGCCGTCAGCGACGACTTCGAGCGAAGGCATTAACTGGCGCACCAGTTCGCGCGCACGCTGAGCCGCCACATCGATATAGGCCCAGCCTTTTTCGGTTTGCGAAAATGCGATAGAGGGAATGCCGAACAGATAGCCTTCCATGGCTGCTCCCACGGTACCGGAATAAATAGTGTCGTCGCCCATGTTGGCGCCATTGTTGATGCCTGAAACCACCAGGTCCGGCCGGTAACCGAGCAGGCCCGTGAGGGCAATATGCACGCAATCGGCGGGTGTGCCATTGATGTAGCGAAAACCGTTGGCCGCCGTTTGCACATACATCGGCGAGTGCAAGGTCAGCGCATTTGATTTGGCGCTGTTGTTTTGCTCGGGCGCCACCACCTCCACGTCGGCAATGGTTTTTAGCGCTTCATAGAGGGCAACAATGCCCAAGGCCTGGTAACCGTCGTCGTTGCAAATGAGAATTTTCATGAATCAATTCTACGGTCTCAAGGGTGACAAGGCATTTCCCCTGCCCTTCCAACTTCCTGCAGTTCCTGCCTATGATGCAGGCTCAACCACCCCGACAACGGAGACAACCATGCATGCCTGGCTTTGTGAAAACCCCACCGGCGTTGACGCGCTGACCTGGAAAGAGCTGCCCACCCCTGTACCCAGAGCCGGCGAAGTGCTGATCCAGATCAAGGCCGCCAGCCTCAATTTCCCCGACCTGC
>CAYJMW010000001.1:92516-194939 GCA_964371235.1 uncultured Polaromonas sp. | reverse complement strand
AGGCCAAGGTGGAAATCAAACCTTTGATCGGGGTGGTTCGCGGGGCAGAGACTTCTCAGGTCTGAAGCGTGTAATTGGATCGGGCTCCGCTGCAGGAAACTGACTGGTCCCCTTTGATTTATCGCCAAGTTGGAAACCATGACAGAAACGCCACCCGCCCGCCAGAAATGCAACCGGTGCGAGTCACCGATTCTGGCGGGCTTTATGTGAAGCCGGGCCAGCGCTCCTCAGTGGCCGATGAGCAGAGTTTGCGCCAGCGCGGTCATTGCCGCCACGGTGTGGTCGCGAGGCGCAATCACGCGGGCTGTTTCGAACTGCGCAAAATTGCGCCGCATCGACTGCAGGTAACCCGGGTCGTAGTGTTTGACCAGCAGTTCGCGCACAACCGGGGCCACGTCGCCGCTGCGCGCACGCGCCTGCCAGTCCTGTACGGTGGCCTTGCCGCGTGCTTCGGTCAGGGCCACCAGCCGTTCGCAGAAAAATTCGATGTCCCTGACAAAAAAATCGTAGTCTTCCAGCAGCAGCGCCACCCGCTCGCTCTCGGGTAACTCCAGCTGCAGGCACGGACTTGTGCGCATGGCCGCAATCACTCCCTCGGGAACGGCCACATTGCCGACTTTTTTGCTTTCACTTTCGATATAGACGGGACGTGCCGGGTCAAAGCCGCGCAGCGTGGCCCAGATGCGGCTGTCAAAAGCCTTCTGGCTGGGTTGCGCTACGCCGGGAATCATGCCAAGCACCGAACTGCGGTGATTCGCCAGCGCTTCCAGGTCCAGCACCTGCGCGCGCTGGGCTGCCAGCGCTTGCAGCAAGCGGGTTTTACCCGAGCCGGTGGGGCCGCAAACGACCTGATAGCTGTAGTGCGCGGCGAGTTGTGGCAAATCGGCCACCAGCGCCGCCCTGAAGGCTTTGTAGCCGCCATCGACCAGCGTCACCCTGAACCCGATCTGGTCAAGGATCAAGGCCAGCGCGCCGCTTCGCTTGCCGCCGCGCCAGCAATACACCAGAGGTTGCCATTCGCGGGGCTTGCCGAGCACATCGCGCTGGATATGCGCGGCGATATTTTTGGCAACCAGCGCCGCGCCGAGTTTTTTGGCCTCGAACTGGCTAATCTGCTTGTATTGCGTGCCGACAATCTTTCTCTCGTCGTCATGCAGGCTGGGCCAGTTCAGCGCACCAGGCAGGTGGTCTTCGGCGTATTCGCCCTCGCTTCTGGCATCAATCACGTCGGAAAATCGGCTCAATTTGCCGAGTGTTTCTTCGGCGGAAATGCGTTCAATGCTCACTTGATCAACTTTTTCAATTCGGGCCACACGTTGGTCAGCAATTTGGCCTGCGATGGCTCGTTGGGATGAATCCGGTCGGCCTGGAAGTTGGCGACCGGATCGTCCCCGTCGGCAATGCCTTTGAGGAGGAAGGGTACCAGCGCGACCTTTTCAGTCTTGGCCACTTTGGGAAAGAGGTTTGCAAAGCCGGAAGCATATGCGTCGCCATAGTTGGGCGGCACCTGCATCCCGAGCAGCAGCACTTTGGCACCGGCCTTTTTGGAAGCCTGCGTCATGGCGGTCAGGTTTTTCTCGGTCATGTCCAGCGGCAAACCGCGCAGTGCGTCGTTGCCGCCGAGTTCGATCACCACCGTGCCCGGCTGGTGCTGGGCCAGCAGACCCGGCAAACGAGAGCGCCCACCCGAAGTGGTGTCGCCGCTAATGCTGGCGTTTACCACCTTGGCGGTTTTCCTGTCGCTGGCCAATTTTTTCTCCAGCAAAGCCACCCAACCGGTGCCGCGCTTGAGGCCGTATTCAGCGCTCAGCGAGTCGCCTAGCACCAGGATGACAGGGGCTGATGGCGTTTTTGCCTGCGCCTGTTCCTGAGCCTGCGCGATACCGGTCGCGCCCAGCACGGCCGCGACCAGCAACGCGCTGTATGGCTTTAGCCAACGGTTTCGCGTGGCAGGGCCAAGCTTGCTACAGTCTGGAGGCATTATTTTCAAGTTTTCTGACAAGGCTGACATGTTTGAACCCGTGGTTTCTGTTTCTGGCAATGCTTCTTCACCGCCACCCGTGGCTCCAATTGTTTGCGTTGAGCATGTTTTCAAGTCGGTGACTGATTCCAGCGGCACCTTGAGCATTTTGCGCGATATTGACTTTGCGCTGGCACCTCGCGAAACGGCGGCCATTGTGGGCGCGTCCGGCTCCGGCAAAAGCACACTGCTGTCCATCATTGCCGGGCTCGACACGCCGACCCAGGGCACGGTGCGGCTGGCCGGCGTGGACCTGTTTGCCCTTAGCGAGGATGAGCGCGCAGCCTTGCGTGCCCGGAAAGTCGGCTTTGTGTTTCAGAGCTTTCAGCTCATGGGCAATCTGACGGCACTGGAAAACGTCATGCTGCCGCTGGAATTGTCGAGTGCCAAAGGTGCCCGTGCGCTGGCTACCGACATGCTCAAACGGGTCGGCTTGGGAGAACGGCTCAGCCATTATCCCAAAGTGCTGTCGGGCGGCGAGCAGCAGCGCGTGGCGCTGGCGCGGGCCTTTGTGGTGCAGCCTGCCGTGCTGCTGGCTGACGAGCCGACCGGCAGCCTGGACTTCGCCACCGGCGAGACCGTGATGGCGCTGATGTTTGCGCTCAACCAGGAACTGGGTACAACACTTGTGCTGGTGACGCACGATCCGGCGATTGCGGCGCGCTGCGCGCGACGCATCACCATTGAGGCCGGGCAAATCAGTGCAGCTTGATAGCATTATTGACCTCCAGCCCATGTACGATGGGCGCAGTATGCTATCAATACTATAGTAACAAAAGATTCAACTTGGTGCACCTGGGACGAGTTGTGGCGCTTGGTGGACGCGACAGCAGCGATAATCCCGGCATGTCTTCTTCTCCCAAAGTTCTTTTTGGTTTTCACGCGGTTGGCGTACGCCTTAAAACCGCGCCCAAGTCGGTGCTGGAGGTATTTTTTGATGCGTCGCGCCGCGATGCCCGCATGCGCCAGTTTGCCGAGCGTGCCCGCGAAGCCGGTGTGCGGCTGATTGAGTCCGATGGCCTGCGCCTGGCCAAGATGTGCGGCAGCCACGGCCATCAGGGCGTGGTGGCCCGTGTCGATGCGGTGGCTCAGGTCAAGTCGCTTGATGAGTTGCTCGAGCAACTGGAAGCCGCTGGCATTGAGCAGCCGCTGCTGCTGGTGCTTGACGGCGTGACCGATCCGCACAACCTGGGGGCCTGCCTGCGCGTGGCTGACGGCGCGGGGGCTCATGCGGTGATCGCGCCCAAGGACCATGCGGCGGGCATCAACGCCACCGTGGCCAAGGTGGCCAGCGGTGCGGCCGAGACCGTGCCCTATTTCATGGTGACCAATCTGGCGCGTACCTTGGGCGAACTCAAGGAGCGGGCGATCTGGTGCCTGGGCACCAGCGATGACGCGCCCAAAACGATTTACGACGTGGACCTGAAGGGGCCGGTGGCGCTGGTGCTGGGCGCTGAAGGGGAGGGCATGCGCCAGCTCACTCGCAAGACCTGCGACGAGCTGGTCAGCATCCCGATGCATGGTGCGGTGGAAAGCCTGAACGTGTCAGTGGCCAGCGGCGTCTGCCTGTATGAGGCGCTGCGGCAGCGGCGCTGATGTTTCCCGGAATCTGACAGGCACCTGGGAGCGCGACCGACGGTTTTCAGCCCATCAGGAGTGACGGGTTCGAATGGTCTCATGGCTGTTCCCTTGAATGAATGTGATTCAGCCCTGCGGGCTTTCGGTCATTTGACGGCAATATTTTTCCAGCTTTTCCGGCAAGTGATCCGGGCAGATGCCGCACTGCTGGTTGCCGGGCACCGCGAAATCAATGAACGCCGGGTAAGGCAAATTGAGGTTTTCCATGATGCTCCTGAACTGTTCCAGTGTGCGTTTCTGGCCGAGTCGGGGATTACGTTCTTTTTCCTGGGCAATGCAGGAGACGTGCCGACCTTTGTAGTCATGGGCCGGGTACACGAGCGTATCGTCCGGCAATGAAAACAATTTTTCCCGGACGCTCCGGTACAGTGCATCGGCATCGCCGTTCTGAAAGTCGGTGCGGCCGCAGCCTTCAATCAGCAACGCGTCCCCGGTAAATAGCCGCTGGCCGGAGAGGTAGGCAAAATGTCCGGCGGTATGCCCAGGCGTATGCAGCGGCTGCAGCGCCATGCTCCCGACCCGAAACGGCACGCCCTCTTCGATGCCGATGTCGGCGCAGGGAAGGTGGTCGAACGCCGGGGCGGCAATCTTGCTGCCGACCTTGTTTTTCAGCTCGCGTGCGGCGGTAATGTGGTCGGCGTGGATGTGAGTATCCACGGTATAGGCCAGTGTCAATCCGAGTCGGCTGATCTCGGACAGGTCGCGCGCCATTGACACGATCACCGGGTCAACCAAAACCGCCTGACCGGTTTCTTCGCAACCCAGCAAGTAGGTGTAGGTGCTCGACAGCGGTTCAAAAAGTTGGCGAAAGATCATGACAGGTTTCCTTGTGTAATTTCCCGCTAAATGTCGCGAGCTCAGGAAGTGAAGTCATCGACATCGTCGTGGGTCAATTGCAAGCGTGGATCTTTTCGGAATTCCTGATAAATTATTCATTGAAACGGGTTGTGACGCACGCAAGACTCAATAATTCCAGATGATGCACAAGCATGCGCCATCAACTTTCCATCAGCGCGCCAGCATCGAATTAATCGGCTGCAAGTCATCAGGCGTCAAGGCGCCGCTGGCCTGGCGCAAGCGCAGCGCGCCCAGCAGCACGTTGTAGCGCGCCTGCGCCAGATCACGCTTGGTCTGAAACAGCTGGCTTTGTGCGTTCAGCACATCAATATTGATGCGCACCCCCACCTGGTAACCCAGCTTGTTCGCGTCCAGCGCGCTCTGGCTGGAGCGCTCGGCCGCCTCCAGCGCCTTGACCTGCCCCTGGCCCGAGAGCACGCCAAAAAAAGCCGTGCGCGTTCCCAGCGCCACCGAGCGCCGCGCGCCCTCCAGGTCGCTTTGCGCCTTGTCCTTGAGCGAAAGTGTCTCCTTGATGCGGTTTTGCGTGGCAAAGCCCGCAAACAGCGGCACATTGAGCAGCACACCAATGCTGCTGGTGTTGGCGCGCGAAGAGATGCCGCTTTGCGCCAGGCTTGAAGGGTCGCGCGTGACGTTGTAGCTGGCCGTCAGGTCCAGCGTCGGCTTGTGGCCGGCCTCGGCCTTGCTCACTTCAAGCGCGGCAATGTCCAGGGCGCTTTGGGCCTGGCGAATGCCCGGATGCACCCCTTCGGACTGCTGCACCCAGGCGTTGACATCGGCTGGCGCCACGGGCGGCAGAACCACCGGCGCGAGCAGGCTTTTCGGTTGTGAGCCAGTGGTGCCCACCAACTGGTCGAGCGCGATTTTCTTGATGCGCAGATCGTTGTCGGCGGCGATTTCCTGGGCCACCACCAGGTCAAAGCGCGCTTCGGCTTCCCGGGTGTCGGTGATGGTGGAGGTGCCGACCTCGAAGTTGCGCCTGGCAAAAGCCAGTTGTTCATCAACCGCCGCTTTTTGCGCCTGCACAAAGGCCAGCGTGTCCTGCGCGGCCAGCACGTCAAAGTAGGCCTGGGCGGTGCGCACGATCAGGTCCTGCTCGGCCGCTTCGAGCTGGGCCCGGGCCAGCTCGACCTGTTTCTTGCCCTGCTCGTAGGTCGCCCAGTTGGCCGGGCGGTACAGCGGCTGGGTGGCGCTGAGCGTGGCGCTCTGGGTGTTGAAGCTGCGGCTTGTTTCCGGGCTGGTGTTCTCAAACCCGGTGCGCGTCACGCCGGCGGAAAGGCCTGCCGCTGGCAAAATGCCGGCCCTGGCCTGCTCGGCCCGGGCCAGATTGGCGTCGTATTGCAGCCGGGCCGACTGGTAGTTCGCGTCAAAGGCGCGGGCCGAGTCATACAGCTCGAGCAGACTCTGGGCCTGCGCCAGCGGGGCAAACACCAGCAGCGCCGCGGCCATGGCAAGCGACAGGGGCATCAGCGATGCGGTTTGCGCGGGCGGTTTCTTGGGCTTGGGCATAGGGGTCCTGAAGAGGTGAATGAGCTTTGGAAAAAATCGATTAACATCATCATATTGTATTTATTGATATAATGTTTATAAATATACTGTACTCACCGCAATCAATGATGACTCTCATGACGACTCCCGATCTCAACATGACCCAAATGCGCCAGGCCGCTGGTAAGGCCACAGCGTTGCTGCGTGTGCTGGCGAATGAAGATCGCCTTCTGCTGTTGTGCCAGCTCACGCAAGGGGAAGCCTGCGTCAGCGAGCTGGAAGAGTTGCTCGGCATTCATCAGCCAACGCTGTCGCAGCAATTGGGCATCTTGCGTTCTGAAGAAATTGTCTCAACCCGGCGCGAGGGCAAAAAAATCTTTTACCAAGCCAGTGATTCGCGAGCCGTTTCTGTGTTAACAACGTTATATGGCTTGTACTGTCCTGCACCGACATCCAGGCCAAGGGTAACGCGGTCGGCATCGTGATGAGGAAACTTAAACTTTTCATGCTTACACCAAGCGAGCTGCAAATGGAAAATGGCAACAGGCCCCAGCGATCTGATCGAATGCTCGCCTTGGCGCATCGGGCTCCGCGTTTTGGCGTTTTGTTGACGGCATTTTTGTTTGCCGTGCTCATATCGGGGGCGCTGGCACCGCAAGCCCGGGCGGCCAATCCGGTACCCGCAGCGCAGGCAGTTTCTGCCGATGCCTATATTCTTGCCTATCGCGATGTTCCCAATGTGATCAGCGCCGAGGGTGTGGTTGAAGCCGTTCGCCAGTCCACGCTTGCGGCGCAAATTGCGGGCCAGATTGTCGAGCTTAAAGTCAAGGTGGGCGATAGTGTCAAGGCCGGCCAGGTTCTGGTGCGCATTGATCCGCGCGCGGCGGAGCAGGTCGTCTCCGGTAGCCAAAGCCAGCTCGCTGAAGCGCAGGCCGGACTCACCAACGCATTGCGCAGCTATGAGCGCAACAAGCAATTGTTCGCGCAAAAATTCATCAGCAAGGCCGGTCTTGATCAAGCCGAGCTGGACTACAAGGCGGCGCAGGCACGCGTCGGTGCATTGCAGGCGAACGCCGGACAAGCCACCACCGCCAAAACATTCACCACCATCACCGCGCCCTATGCGGGTGTCGTGGCCGCCACGCCGATTGAGGTGGGTGACATGGCCACGCCCGGGCGGGCGCTTGTCACGGTCTTCGATCCCGCCAGCATGCGCGTCATTGCCACCCTGTCGCAGTCCAGTTTGCGCGACGTGAAGCTCGAACTGCCGGTCCAGGTCGAAGTACCTGCTGCCAAGAGCCGCCTGACGGCGAAACAGGTCACGCTCGTGCCGCTGGCCGACAGCCGCACCCATACCGCCAGGCTGCGGCTTGAGCTGGACAACGCCGCGGGTCTGCTGCCTGGGCAATTCGCCCGCGCCTACTTCACCACCGGCGTGGCGCGCAAGCTGGCCATCCCGGAGCGTGCGGTGCTGCGCCGCAGTGAAGTGACCGCGGTCTATGTGCTGGGCGCAGGTGGCCAGCCGCAATTGCGGCAGATCCGTGTCGGCGAGGCGTCGCCTGACGGCTATGTCGAGGTGCTGGCCGGACTGCGCGAGGGTGAGCGTATTGCGCAAGAGCCGATCAAGGCGGGTCTTGCCACAGGCGGGGTCACAAGCCCCGCAGCGTCGGTGGAGAAATAATTCAGGGATCCGTTCAACTTAAATATTTGGAGACAACATGGCTCATATCGTTATCCTGGGCGCGGGCATCGGCGGCATGCCGATGGCCTACGAACTCAAACCGATGCTTGGTCCGGGGGACCGCATCACGGTGGTATCCAATACCAAGACTTTCCATTTTTTGCCCTCGAACCCGTGGGTCGCCGTCAACTGGCGCACGCGCGAGGCGATTGAATTCGAAGTGGAACCGTACCTGAAACGCAAGGGTATCGCTTTTGATGGTGCTGGCGCCAAGCGGGTCCATCCCGAGCGCAACCAGGTTGAACTGGGTGATGGCAGGATGCTTGACTACGATTTTCTGGTGATTGCGACCGGCCCCAAACTCGCCTTCGATGCCATAGAAGGCCTGGGGCCGAATGGGTACACGCAATCGGTCTGTCATGTCGATCACGCAGTCGTCGCTGGCCAGGCGTGGGACAAGTTCGTCGCCGCTCCTGGACCGATCGTGGTTGGCGCGGCGCAAGGCGCTTCCTGTTTTGGCCCCGCCTACGAGTTTGCCTTCATCATGGACAGCGACCTGCGCAAGCGCAAGATCCGCGACCGCGTTCCCATGATCTACATCACGCCCGAGCCCTACATTGGCCACCTGGGCCTGGGCGGTGTTGGCGACTCGAAATCCCTGATGGAATCGGCCCTGCGCGAGCGCCATATCAAGTGGATCTGCAACGCCAAGATACTCAAGGTGGAAGATGGCAAGATGCTGGTTGCCGAGCATGATGAAAATGGCGCGGTCAAGAAGCAGCATGAGCTGCCGTTTGCCTATTCGATGATCCTGCCCTCGTTCAAGGGCATTGATGCGGTATTCGGCATTGAAGGCCTGACCAATCCGGGCGGTTTCATCCTGATCGACGAACATCAGCGCAATCCGAAATTCAAGAATATCTATGCCGTCGGCGTTTGCGTGGCGATACCGCCGGTAGAAGTCACACCAATACCGACCGGAACGCCCAAAACGGGCTACATGATCGAGTCTATGGTGACTGCCACCGCTCACAATATCCAGCAGCAACTGAAGGGAAACGAGCCAGGCGCCAAGGCAACCTGGAACGCGATTTGCCTGGCCGACTTTGGCGATAACGGCATTGCGTTTGTCGCAATGCCACAGATTCCGCCGCGCAATGTCAGCTGGTTCGCGCAAGGAAAATGGGTGCATCTGGCCAAAATTGCCTATGAAAAATATTTCATGCGCAAGATGAAGAAGGGCACCTCCGAGCCGATCTATGAGAAATACGTCTTGAAGGCGCTCGGCATCCTGAAGCTCAAGGGTAAATAAGCGTATGGGCATTGCTGGCCGCCTCTCGAAACTCTTCCTGCATTCGCAACTGACGCCGCTCATAGCGCTGGTGACGCTGCTGCTTGGCTTGTTCGCCGTGCTGGTGACGCCGCGCGAGGAAGAGCCGCAGATCAACGTCACGATGGCCAATGTGCTGATACCGTTTCCCGGTGCGTCGGCGAAAGATGTCGAAGCGCTGGTGGCCACGCCCGCGGAGCAGGTTATTTCGCAGATACAGGGGCTTGAGCATGTCTATTCGGTGTCCAAACCCGGCATGGCGATCATCACCGCGCAATTCAAGGTGGATGTTCCGCGCACCGACGCGCTGGTGCGGCTATACGACACGATTCATTCGAACCGTGACTGGCTGCCACGTGAATTGAATGTAGGCGAACCACTGATCAAACCCAGGGGCATCGACGATGTTCCAGTGGTATCGCTGACGCTGTGGACCAGGGATGGCGAGCGCGGCGCTTATGAGCTGGAGCGCGTGGCGCACGCCATGGAAGCCGAGTTGAAGCGGGTGCCCGGCACGCGCGAAGTGACCACCCTGGGCGGCCCCGGCCGTCTGGTGCGTGTGTTGCTCGATATCGACAGGCTCAATGCCCATCACCTGGCCGTCAACGACATTCGCCAGGCACTGCTGGGTGTCAACGCTGCATTGCCGGCCGGGCAATTGGCTGCCGACAATGCAACGATCGAAGTGCAAACTGGTAATTTTTTGGCGAACGCCAGGGAAGTTGGCCAGTTGGTCGTGGGTGTGAGCGAGGGCAACCCGGTCACCTTGTCGGATGTGGCGCGCATTGTTGATGGTCCGGGGCAACCCTCGAAATACGTCTGGTTCGGCATGGGCAAGGCAGCGGCAACGCAAGCCACCGCCGTGGGCAGCGAATTCCCGGCGGTAACGATCTCTATCACCAAAAAGCCCGGTGAAAATGCCGTGCAGGTTGCCGGGCAGGTCACGAACCGGGTGGCCGAACTGCGCAACACCGTTGTGCCAGCCGGCGTGGAAGTCAGCGTGACCCGCAACTACGGCGAAACCGCCAATGACAAGGCGATGAAGCTGATCCAGAAACTGATTTTCGCGACGTCTGCCGTGGTGGTGCTGGTGTTTTTTGCATTGGGGCTGCGCGAGGCCGCAATAGTCGGCATCGCCGTGATCCTGACGCTGGCTGCCACCTTGTTCGCCTCATGGGCCTGGGGTTTCACCTTGAACCGGGTCAGTCTGTTCGCGCTGATTTTCTCCATCGGCATCCTGGTCGATGATGCGATCGTCGTGGTCGAGAACATTCACCGCCATCGCGAGCTGTATCCTGACAGATCACTTGCCGCGATCATTCCCCATGCGGTTGATGAGGTCGGCGGTCCCACCATTCTCGCCACGTTTACTGTGATCGCGGCCTTGCTGCCGATGGCCTTCGTAACCGGCCTGATGGGTCCGTACATGAGCCCGATTCCGATCAATGCCAGCATGGGAATGGTGATTTCACTGGTGATTGCCTTTACCGTGACGCCCTGGCTGGCGCATCGGCTTTCCAGAGCGCATGTCGGTGATGCCACCCATGCGGCGCATGCCGACAGCAAATTGCATCGCTGGTTCAGCCGGCTGCTGCTGCCGTTTCTTGCCGATAAAAAAGCGATTCGAAACCGCCGGCTGTTGTGGGCAGGCATTCTGGTGGCAATTCTGATTTCAGTCAGTCTGGCTGCCGTGCAACTGGTCGTCCTGAAGATGCTGCCTTTTGACAACAAGTCGGAGTTCCAGGTGGTGCTCGACATGCCGGTTGGTACGCCGGTTGAAAACACCAGCGCGGCGTTGCATGAGATGGGTGCTTATCTGGCCACGATTGATGAGGTCACCGACTATCAAGGCTACGCTGGTACTGCAGCACCGATCAATTTCAATGGCCTGGTGCGGCAGTACTACTTGCGCCAGGCGCCGGAACTGGGCGACATGCAAGTGAATCTGGTGGACAAGCACCAGCGCTCGCGCAAGAGCCATGAAATCGCCGGTGCGGTGCGCGCTACTCTCGAAGAGATCGCGGCCCGGCACGGCGCAAAGGTCAAGGTGGTTGAAGTGCCGCCGGGTCCGCCCGTCATGTCGCCACTGGTGGCGGAAATCTACGGTCCGGATGAAGCCGGTCGGCACGCCCTGGCCAAGCAGGTTCGGCAAGCGTTTGCGCAGACCGCCGACATCATCGGCATTGATGACTCGATCGAGGACAACGCACAAAAAGTGGTGCTGCGCGTTGATCAGCGCAAGGCAGCGTTGCTCGGCATTTCCGCTTCCGATGTGGTGCAGACCATGCGGGTCGGGCTCGAAGGCGAAGACATCACGTCGCTGCATGATGGCCAATCGAAGTACAGCATCCCGGTGCGGCTGAATCTGCCGCCGGAAAAGCAGTCAAGGCTGAGCACGCTTTTGAGCATGACGGTGAAGTCCGCCGCTGGCGACAACGTGCCACTCTCAGAACTGGTCAAGGTGCAGCCCACTACGCGCGAGAAGACGATTTATCACAAGGACATGCTGCCGGTCACTTATGTGATCGGTGACATGGCCGGAAAACTCGACAGCCCCTTGTATGGCATGTTCGCGGTCCGCGGCAAGCTTGACGGTCTCACGGCAGCGCAGGGCGCACCGCTGGGTGAATATTTCATCAAACAGCCGTCCGATCCCTATCGTCAGTTTTCGCTGAAATGGGATGGCGAATGGCAAATTACCTATGAAACCTTCCGCGACATGGGCTTGGCCTATGCAGTCGGTCTGGTGCTGGTGTATATCCTGGTGGTGGCCCAGTTCGGCTCGTACCTGACGCCGCTGATCATCATGGCGCCCATTCCGCTCACCATCATTGGCGTGATGCCGGGCCACGCCTTGTTGGGCGCGCAGTACACGGCAACATCGATGATCGGCATGATCGCGCTGGCGGGAATAATTGTGCGCAATTCGATCCTGCTGGTTGACTTTATCAACCTGCAAGTCGCGCGAGGCATGCCGTTTGTCGAGGCGGTCATCGATTCGGCCTCAGCGCGCGCCAGGCCGATTGTGCTGACGGGTCTGGCGGCCATGATAGGGGCGGGCTTCATCCTGGATGACCCGATTTTCAATGGCTTGGCGATTTCGCTGATCTTCGGCATTTTTGTTTCCACCTTGCTGACGCTGGTGGTGATTCCGGTGCTTTATTACGCGGCAAACCGGAAGAAGTTTCCCTGAGTTTTATCAATTTTCAAAAGGACTGATTATGAATACCAATCGCATGGTTCGCATGTTTGCAGGAATTTTTGTTCTTGTTTCCCTGGCGCTGGGGGTCCCCGAGAGCCCGCTTTTCATGAGCAGGTACTTCTTGTGGTTCACGGTTTTTGTTGGCGCCAACCTCCTGCAAAGCAGCTTCACGCATTTCTGCCCGCTTGAAATCATGCTGAAAAAGGCCGGTGTCAGTCAAGGCTGATCGCGATGGCTGCACGGTCCCAGAGGTGAATTTGAAGCGATTTTTTGATGGAGAGTTCGTATGGCTGAAACGGTGAGTGTCACGATTACACAAAAGCAGAACTACCAATTCCTGGTGGACTTCGGAGAGGCGATCCCCGGCCTGCTCGCCGACCTGCCCGCGCCGCTCGGCAAGGGCGACGGCCCCTCGCCGGAGCACATGATGCTGGCTGCAGTGGCCAACTGCCTGTCGGCGAGTTTGCTGTTTTCGCTGCAAAAGTTCAAGCAGGACGTTGGTGGCATCACGACCCGGGCGACCTGCCTTGTTGATCGCAATGAGAGCAATCGCTTGCGGATCCAGCACATTGATGTGGCGATCCAGCTCGGAAAGGAAAGTGCGGAATTGGCGCACCTTGATCGCGTATTGGGTCAGTTTGAAGATTTCTGCACGGTCACGCAAAGTGTGCGGACCGGAATTCCCGTCAGGATCAGCGTCACTGATGGCAAGGGGCTAAAGCTGGGCTGATGTTGGCCGTAACAGAATCCTCAAATCAAGCCGAACCAGCCGAGCAACGCCCCAGCGCCCAGCAGCCACAACAGGTGAATCCTGCTGCGCCAGACGATAAGGGTGGTGACTGCCGTGAGCAACCACACCGGCCAGTCTTTCAGTGAGCTGCCGTTGGCAGCAGCCAGAATCCAGCTCGTTGCAAGCAGCAGCGCCACCACGATGGGTGCCATGCCCTGCTTGAATGCGCGCACCGACCGCAAATCCTTGTTTCGATGGCCCCAGCGGGCTGCGGTGTAGGTCAGCGTGGTGCTGGGGATCAGCATGCCCATCATGGCGATGAGCACACCCAGCAGACCCGTTAACATCCCGCCCGCATTCAGACCCACATTCCAGCCGAGCAGGGCGACAAACAGCACGTTGGGGCCGGGCGCGGCCTGCGCAATGGCAATCGAGGCGTTGAACTGCGAGTCGAGCAGCCAGTGCTGCCTGTCAACCAGAAAACGGTGCATGTCGGGGGCCGTGCTGATGGCGCCGCCGATGGAGAGCAACGACAGCGACAGGTAGTGCAAAAAAAGCTCAAACCAGTCGTTCGCGCCAAAAACAAGGTGCAGCGATTCACTCATCGCATGAGCTTGCGAAACGCCAGCGCGCAGGCCACGCCGCCCAGGCCAAACAGCACATAAGCCAGCGGCCAGCGCAGCAGCGCGATGGCGACAAAGCACAGCGCCCCGAACCCGATGCAAAGGCGCGGGCCGAGCACGTTGCTTTTCAGGGCACCGAACAGTTTCAGGCTGGTCGCCGCGATGAGCCCCGCAGCCACCGCGCCCATGCCGCGCAACGCGCCTGCCACGCCAGGGTAGTCGGCAAACTGGGCATACATCAGGGCCAGCAGCAACACGATAACCAGCGGCACTGTCAGCATGCCGGCCAGCGCAGCCATCGCACCCCTGAGGCCAAAGTAGCGCGCGCCAATCATCATTGCGAGATTCACGACGTTGGGGCCGGGCATGATCTGCGCCACCGCCCAGTCTTCAATGAACTCCTCGCGCGTCATCCAGCGCTTTTTTTCCACCAGCTCGCGCTGCACGATGGCCAGCACGCCGCCAAAGCCCTGCAGCGCCAACCATGTGAATGAAACAAACAGGTCGGTCAGGGATTGGGGTTGCGTATGCGATTGTTTTTCCCCGGTCGGCGCGGCATTCATGGGTCGATTATCGCCGGGCCGCCGGCTGTGTCGCGGGTGGCCAGCCACAGTCCGGCAGCTATCAAGACAATGGCTGCCAGCGACCCTGCACCCAGGGGTTCATCGAGAAAAAATGTGCCAAGCAGGGCTGCAGTGAGTGGATTGAGCGCCAGGAATACCGTAACCCGGGTCGGCGACTCGTGCTTGAGCGCGTACATCCACCAGAAGTAGCCGCCGCCGCTGGAAACGCCGATCAGCCCGACCACGGCCCAGGTTTGCAGGCACATGGCCAGCACTCGCGTCGGCCAGTTCTCGTACAGTGCGAGCAGGCCGAGAAACAGCACTGACACCAGCATTGCGAAGCTGGAAACCGCCAGCGTCGGGTAACGCTGCAGATACGGGCGGTAGAGCACGCTGCACAGCGCGCCGACACAGGCACTGGCCAGCACTGCCGCCTCACCCCACCAGTGGCCCGCGTGGGGCGCATGGAGCTTGGGCCACAGTGACAAGGCCACACCGATGATGGACAACAAGACGCCGACCAGCAGGGCGGTAGAAATGCGTTCACGCCCGAGTGCGCTGGACAGCAGCAGCGTCAGCATCGGGAACAGGCTGAAAATCAGCGCTGCCTGGGCCGCGCTGATGTGCTGCAGCCCGTAGTTGAGCAGTGTCACCAGTACTGCAAACTGGCCGGTGCCCAGGGCGGCCATCGCCAACCAGTCTTGGAACGCTATTGTTTTAATAGCTGACTTCGACCGCCCATCAAGGGCTGGTGTCATAATGGACTTCAAAAAAAAAGGCAGGAGGCAGCAAAATCCGATCGAATAACGCAGCAGGGCCAAGGTTAGCGGCGGCACCTCCGCCACGACAAAACGCGAGGCAACCATGGCAGCGCCGACCTGCACGCCAGTCGCTGCCGCGGCCAGCAGCGCCAGATTGACCTTCATCAAAGTGGCGCGCCGCTCATAGTTTAAGTTCCCAGGTCTCGCCGATCAGGTCTTTCCCAAAGCCGGTGTAGGGCTCACTCCTGACCAGCTTGAAGCCGCGCCCGGCGTAAATCGTGCGGGCGCTGTCCAGGCAGCTGTTGGTCCAGAGAACCATCTTTTTGTAGCCCTTGCCGCGTGCGAAGGCGATGCACTCGTCGGTAAGACGGGCGCCCAAGCCCAGGCCACGCGCCCTTGGCGTCAAGATCAGCAGGCGCAGTTGCGCGACGGTTTTCGATTTGCGCACGACGAACACCGAGCCAACCCGTTCATCATCAAGCTCAGCGATCCAGCAGCGGTCCGACTCGGGCCGGAAGTTACGCATGTACCCAGCGACGATGCTGGCGACCAGGGCTTCAAATTCGCTGTTCCAGCCGTACTCGCGCGCATAAATCTCGCCGTGCTGCTGAACCACCCAGCCCATGTCGCCGGGCTGCGGGTCACGCAGGACCACGGCTGGCGCGTTGGCCGGTTCTGCCACGCGGTTCAGCAGGCGCTCCACCGTGGCCAGCGCGTTGGTCAGCTCCCGCTGCGCCGTGTTGGGCAGCGGCGCCAGCAGCTCGGCCGCCTCGTCGCGCGAGCGTTGTTGCAGGGGTGCAAAGGCCTGGTAGCCGGCTTCGGTCAGTTCTAGCAGGCTGTGTCTCGCGTCGGCCGGTGACGGAGTGCGAGCGATCCAGCCCTGGCTTTCGAAGCGGCGCAGGATGCGGCTCAGGTAACCCGCGTCCAGCGTCAGATCACGTCCCAACTCGGTGGCGGTGGGTTGCTGACGGTGCGCCAACTCATACAGCACCCGCACTTCGGTCAGCGAAAACTCGCTGCCCAGGTAGGGATCTAGCACACCGATGCGCTGGGTGTAAAAACGGTTGAATCGGCGCACGGCCTTGACGTAGGTGGCGGGCACGGCGGCGTTTCGGGCGTCGGACACAATTTTCATGCACAACATATTTGCATAATTGATTGACTAAGTCAAGTAATTGGGCTGGGCTGCTTGGTGGACGTTGCCGCGGCTGAGCAGGGTGCGCAGACTTCTTTCCCGGGCCGTGGTCAAGCCCAAAACGCATTGGGGTTTTTCTGCGATGCTTTGAGCCGCGTTGGGCAAGGTGCAAGAAGCCGGGCTGCCAGCCCGCATCATGGGTCAGTAAATCGGTTGGTGCCGCCTGATCGCGGTCTTGACTTCGTTGCTGACTAAAAAGCCAGGACCGTATTGCCTGGCCAACTGGTCGGCTCGCTGCACGAAGGCGTCCAGCCCCATGCCGTAGATGAACTGCATTGTGCCGCCGGTCCAGGCTGGAAAGCCGATGCCAAAGATGGAGCCGATATTGGCATCGTGCACGGTGGTGAGCACGCCTTCGCTCAGGCAGCGCGCGGTTTCCACGGCCTGACGGTACAGCAGACGGTCCTTGAGATCGGTGATGTTCCACTGTGCATCAGCCTTCTCGAACAGGGGTTTGAGTTGCGGCCACAGGTACTTCTTGGCGTCTTTCTCGGCGGGGTACTCGTAGAAGCCACCGCCACCCGCGCGGCCGGGGCGCTTGTGCTTGCGCACCATCTCGGCCACCAGCGACTCGCCCGGCGTCGGTGCATGGGTCTTGCCCTCGGCCTCGTAGTCGGCACGGGTCTGCTCCATGACGTGCAGGGAGAGGGTCAGCGCAGTCTCGTCCAGCACGGCAAGCGGGCCCACCGGCATGCCGCACTGGATGCCGGCGTTCTCTACGGCGGCTGCGGGAATGCCTTCGCCGACCATGGCCACGCCTTCCATCACAAAGGTGCCAAACACACGGCTGGTGAAGAAGCCACGCGAATCGTTGACGACGATGGGCATCTTGCCGATGGCCTGCACATAGTCGTAGGCACGGGCCACGGTCTCGTCATTGGTCTGTTTGCCGCGGATGATCTCCACCAGCTTCATCTTGTCCACCGGGCTGAAGAAGTGGATGCCGATGAATTTCTCCGGCGCGGCGCTGGCCGTGGCCAGTCCGCTGATGGGCAGGGTGGAGGTGTTGGAGGCAAAGAAACCACCCGGGGCCAGCATGGGCTCGGACTCTTTGGTGACCCGGGCCTTGAGTTCGCGGTTTTCAAACACCGCCTCGATGATCAAATCGCAGCCCTTCAAGTCTTCTACCTTGGCGGTGGGCTGGATGTGGTCCAGAATCTTTTGCTGGTCGGCAGCGCTCATGCGACCCTTTTCGACGCGGCCCTGGGTGATCTTGGCGCTGTAGCTCTTGCCCAGATCGGCCTTCTCCTGGCTCACGTCCTTGAGCACGGTGGCAATGCCCTTGCTGGCCTGGGCATAGGCGATGCCCGCACCCATCATGCCCGCGCCCAGCAGGCCGACCTTGGCCGGCTTGAAGCGCGGCGCGGTACCGGGGCGGCTCTTTCCGCTCTTGATGGCGTTGAGGTTGAAGAAGAAGGTGTTGATCATGGCCTTGGCATTGGTGCCGGTCATGAGCTTGGCCAGCGCACGGCTCTCCAGGCGCAGCGCCGTTTCAACGTCCACCTGCAGGCCTTCGACCATGCAGGCCATGATGGCCTCGGGCGCGGGATAAAGGCCACGGGTCTGCTTCTTGATCATGGCCGGTGCCACCACCAGCATTTGCGCCACGGCGGGTGAGGAGGGCAGGCCGCCCGGCACCTTGTAGCCTTTGGCTTCCCAGGGGTGTTGGGCACTCGGGTTGGTGGCAATCCAGGCCAGCGCCCTGGCGCGCATTTCCGCAGCGGCGTTCTCGCCGGGGGCGACGAGTTCGTGCACCAGGCCCAGGCCCTTGGCTTCGGACGGCGAGAAGGTCTTGCCTTCCACCAGATAGGGCTGGGCGCCAAGCAGGCCCAGGTGGCGCGTCATTTTGGTGATGCCGCTGGCTCCGGGCAGCAGGCCCAGCGTCACTTCGGGCAGGCCGAACTGGGTCTTGCGGTCGTCTATGGCAATGCGGTGGTGGCCCACCAACGCCACTTCCCAGCCGCCGCCCAAGGCCGTGCCGTTGAGCAGGCTGACCACGGGCTTGCCCAGGGTTTCGATGGTGCGGAAGTCTTTCTTGACGCGCTCAATCCCGGTGTAGATGGTGGCTGCGTCCGATGGCTTGAGGCGCATGGCGCCCTTGAGGTCGGCGCCGGCAAAGAAGGTGCTCTTGGCCGAGGCCAGCAGGATGCCGTGGATGGCGTCCTTGTCCTTGAGTACCTGCGCTGCGACTTCCGTCAGGTCGTCCTGCCACTCCAGGCACATGGTGTTGACCGGGGAGTTGGGCTCGTCAAAGGTGATGGTGGCAATGCCGTTTGCGAGGGAGTATTGGGTGGTTTTCATGTTCTTTCCAGTTGAGGACAGAGCTGGTTCGCTGTGCATCGCTGCGGTCTGTCCCACAAAATAACTACAAAATTAATAGCAGCTTACGCAATGAATACGGGGACTAAAGGCCAATTTCTTCTATATGGTTGAGGACAGAGCTGGCTCGCTGCGCGTAGCTGCGGTCTGTCCCGCAAAGTCTCACAATCTCTCGACAATGGTGGCAATCCCCATGCCGCCGCCCACGCACAGCGTGGCCATGCCATAACGCAGCTTGCGCCGGTGCAACTCGTCAACCAGCGTTCCCAGAATCATGGCGCCGGTGGCGCCCAGCGGGTGGCCCATGGCAATCGCGCCGCCGTTTACATTGACCTTTTCATGCGGCACTTTCATTTCTTTCATGAAACGCATCACCACGGCGGCAAAGGCCTCGTTGACCTCAAACAGGTCGATCTGATCTATCGTCATACCCGCCTTGGCCAGCGCCTTGCGCGCTGCCGGCATGGGACCGGTCAGCATGATGGTCGGGTCGGCACCGCTGAGCGCCGCCGCAACAATGCGCGCGCGCGGCGTCAAGTCGTGGGTCTTGCCTGCGGCTTCCGAGCCGACCAGCACCGCCGCGGCGCCGTCGACAATGCCTGATGAATTGCCGGCGTGGTGAACGTGGTTGATGCGCTCGACCTGCGGGTAGCGGGTCAGGGCCACACTATCAAAGCCCATGGCGCCGAGCTGCTTAAACGCTGGCTTGAGCGATGCCAGACCTTCCAGCGTGGTGTGGGGTTTGATGAACTCGTCTTGCGCCAGGATGGTCTGGCCGAGGCTGTCCGTGACCGGAACCAGCGAGTGCGCAAAGTAGCCCGCCTGTCGCGCCGTGGTGGCGCGCCGCTGGCTTTCCAGCGCGAAGGCGTCCACATCGGCGCGGCTGAAGCCTTCCATCGTTGCAATCAGATCGGCACCAACGCCTTGTGGCACAAACAGGGTGGCGCTGTTGGTTTCCGGATCTTGCGCCCAGGCACCACCGTCCGAGCCAAGCGGCACGCGGCTCATGCTTTCCACGCCGCCGGCGACCACCAGGTCTTCCCATCCCGAGCGCACTTTTTGCGCAGCCAGGTTCACCGCGTCCAGCCCTGATGCGCAAAACCGGTTGATCTGCACGCCAGAGGCGCGAAAGTCCCAGCCCGCTTTCAGCGCCGCTACTTTTGCAATCACCGCGCCCTGTTCGCCCACCGGCGAAACCACACCCATCACCACATCATCGATCGCGGCAGTGTCAAAGCCATTGCGCCGTTGCAGCTCGGTCAGCACACCGGCCAGCAGGTTGATGGGCTTGACTTCATACAGGCTACCATCCTTTTTGCCCTTGCCGCGTGGCGTGCGAATGGCGTCGTAAATGAATGCTTCGATCATGGTGGCTTTCCTCAAAAAGGGGGCACTGAAACGGGTGAGGGGTTCTTGAAGTATATTCATTTAACAAAGCAACCGCTTTGCATAAATAATTTCCCGATGCACACAAGGCAGACCCATGATAGAACGCAGCCTCTTCAGCCCCGAGCACGAATCCTTCCGCGACAGCTTTCGCCGCTTCATGGACAAAGAGATCGCGCCGTTTCACGCCCAGTGGGAAGAGCAGGGCTATGTGGACCGCGCCGTGTGGAACAAGGCCGGTGACAACGGCTTCCTGTGCATGACGATGCCAGAGGCTTATGGTGGCTCGGGTGCCGACAAGCTTTATTCGGTGGTGCAGATGGAAGAGCTGGCGCGTGGTGGTTTCTCGGGGATTGGCTATGGGCTGCACAGCGAAATCGTGGCGCCCTATGTTCTCCACTACGGCACCGAAGCGCAAAAACGCAAGTACCTTCCCCAACTGGCCAGCGGCCAGATGGTGGGCGCAATTGCCATGAGTGAGCCCGCCGCCGGCTCCGATTTGCAAGGCATCAAAACCACGGCGATCAGGCAGCCCGACGGAAACTATTTGCTTAATGGCAGCAAGACCTTCATCACCAACGGCTGGCATGCTGATCTGGTGATTGTGGTGGCCAAAACCAATCCGGCGGCCGGTGCCAAGGGAACCAGCCTGCTGCTGGTGGAGCGCGGCATGCCGGGTTTTGCGGTGGGCAAACGCCTGAAGAAGCTCGGATTGAAGGCGCAGGACACGTCTGAACTTTTTTTCAGCGACGTGAATGTGCCCTTTGACAACCTGTTGGGCGGGGAGGTGCATGAGAACAGGGGCTTCATCTGCCTGATGGAGCAACTGCCGTGGGAGCGCCTGCAAATTGCCATCACCGCCGTGGCATCCGCGCAGGCCGCCATTGACTGGACACTGGCCTATGTAAAAGAGCGCAAGGTGTTTGGCCAGCCGGTGGCCAGCTACCAGAACACGCGCTACACCCTGGCTGAGTTGCAAACTGAAGTGCAGGTGGCGCGCGTGTTTGTCGACCGGTGCTGCGAACTGGTGACCCAGGACAAGCTCGATACCGCCACGGCCAGCATGGCCAAGTACTGGTGCAGCGACCTGCAATGCAAAGTGATGGACGAATGTGTGCAACTTTTTGGCGGATACGGCTATATGTGGGAGTACCCCATCACCCGTGCTTACGCTGATGCCCGCGTGCAGCGCATTTACGGCGGCACCAATGAGATCATGAAAGAGGTGATTTCGCGGGCGATGGGATTGGGTGCAAAGTAGCCCGCTTTGAAATGGGGCTGTTTGCCCCCATGTCCGCAGCGTTGTTTTTTTTATTGGACACTTTCAAAAATGGCTACCAAACTGAAAATAGATTTTGTCTCTGACGTTTCCTGCCCCTGGTGCGTCATTGGCCTTAAATCGCTGGACCAGGCCCTTGCACGCGTGGGCAGTGAAGTCAGCGCTGAACTGCATTTCCAGCCGTTTGAACTCAACCCCGGCATGGCATCGCAGGGCCAGGAAATTACCGAGCACATTACGCAGAAATACCGCATTACGCCAGGGCAAGCCAACGCCAATCGCGAAAACATTCGTGCCCGTGGCGCCGAAGTGGGCTTCAAGTTCAGCACCGCGGATGAGCCTGGCGGTGGACGAAACCGCATTTACAACACCTTTGACGCGCACCGGCTGCTGCACTGGGCGGAGTTGCAGGGTGCAGACAAGCAAAGGGCGCTCAAAGAAGCCCTGTTCACAGCCTATTTCACGCATGGCGAGAGCCCGGGCTCGCATGAGGTATTGGCGCGCGTGGCCGGCGAGGTGGGCCTGGATGCGGCGCGTGCCCGCGAGATACTCGCATCAAGCACGTATGCCGAGGAAGTGCGCGAGCGCGAGCAGTTTTACCTGACGCAAGGCATTCATTCGGTGCCGGCCATCATCATCAACGAGCGTCATTTGATCTCTGGCGGGCAGCCAGTGGAGGTGTTTGAGCAGGCTCTGCGCCAGATCGCAGCGGCAGGCTGAACCCGGCTTGGGCGACTTGTTGCGCTGGTCCATTCAATACGCCCCGTTTCCAAAAAAAGGCCAGGGGCGCATGCAGTAGAGTTTTTGCTGCAGATCATGAAACCTGCGGTTTCCCGGAAGATTGTGGTTTTCCCGATCCCGTTTCAGGTGCATAGCGCGTAAACTTGATTGCACCTGCCGCCATCAATGGGTGGCGCGCCAGATCAGGAGACCGTCTTGCAACCTACCAATTCCGCTGACCCCAACTATTTTCACAAGGTCGTCGATTGTCAATGGGCCTGCCCGGCCCACACCCCGGTTCCTGAATACATTCGCCTGATCGGCCAGGGTCGATACAGCGACGCCTACATGATCAACTGGGTGTCCAACGTTTTTCCGGGCGTGCTCGGACGGACTTGCGACCGGCCTTGCGAACCCGCCTGCCGACGCGGCCGGGTCGAGGAGAACAACGGTGCCAAGCCGGAGCCGGTGGCGATCTGCCGCCTGAAGCGCGTGGCGGCTGACAACAAGGGTGATGTCAAGGCGCGCATGCCGGTGCTGGCGCCACGCAATGGCAAACGTGTGGCCTGTGTCGGGGCGGGGCCGGCCTCGCTGACAGTGGCGCGAGACCTGTCGCCGCTCGGTTACGCGGTGACTGTATTCGATGGCGAGGCCAAGGCGGGCGGCTTCATCCGGACCCAGATTCCGCATTTTCGCCTGCCCGAGTCCGTGATTGACGAAGAAACCGGTTATGTGCTGGACCTTGGTGTGCAGTTCAACAGCAGTCAGCGCGTGGAATCCATGAAGCAGTTGCTCAAGCAGGGCTATGACGCCGTTTTTGTGGGCTGCGGCGCGCCACGCGGGCGCGAACTGGACCTGCCGGGGCGCAAGGAGGCGGCAGCGCACGTTCATATCGGCATTGACTGGCTGGCATCGGTTTCCTTTGGCCACGTCACCAGCGTTGGCAAACGCGTGATCGTGCTCGGCGGCGGCAACACCGCAATGGACTGCTGCCGCTCGGCGCGGCGCCTGGGTGGCAGCGACGTGAAGGTTGTGGTTCGCAGCGGCTTCGAGGAAATGAAAGCGTCGCCGTGGGAGAAAGAAGACGCCCAGCACGAGGGCATCCCCATCATCAACTTTCACGTTCCAAAGGGTTTCCGGCACCAGCACGGCAAGTTGCTGGGCATGACGTTCGAAGTAGTGCGCGCGGTTTATGACGACAAGGGACGTCGCAGCCTGGTGCCCACCGGCGAGCAAGAGGTGTTTTTCGAGTGCGACACCGTGCTGGTTGCCGTGGGCCAGGAAAACTCCTTTCCCTGGATTGAGCGTGATTGCGGCATCGAGTTTGACCGCTGGGGTCTGCCCGTCCTTGACAAGGACACTTTCCAGTCCACTGCGGCGCAGGTATTTTTTGGCGGCGACGCGGCGTTTGGGCCCAAGAACATCATTACCGCCGTGGCCCACGGCCACGAAGCGGCCGTGTCGATTGACCGCTTCCTGCACGGAGAGGCGTTGAGCCGACGACCGCCGCCAACGACCAACCTGATGTCACAAAAGATGGGCATCCATGAGTGGAGCTACCACAATGATGTGTCGGGCGATACCCGCTTCAAGGTGCCCTGGGCCAAGGCCGAGCAGGCGCTGGCCAGCATCCGGGTGGAAGTGGAGCTCGGCTTCGATGCAGCCACTGCCTTCAAGGAAGCCAGCCGCTGCCTGAACTGCGACGTGCAGACGGTGTTCAACCGCGACACCTGTATTGAGTGTGATGCCTGCGTGGACATTTGTCCCATGGACTGCATCACCTTCACCGCCAATGGCGAAGAAGCCGATTTGCGCACCCGGCTGAAGGCACCCGCTCTGCACGCCAAGCAGGATCTGTATGTTTCCGCCGAGATGAAGACCGGACACATCATGGTCAAGGACGAAGACGTTTGCCTGCATTGCGGTCTGTGCGCCGAGCGTTGCCCTACTGGCGCGTGGGATATGCAAAAGTTCCTGCTGATTACAACGCAGGCCGGGCCTGGCTGCCGCGACGCCAGCAAATCGCGGCATCAAGCATTTGCGGGACAATCCGGCGCGGCGCAACGCGAGCTGGCTGTGTCCTCACCTGAATAGGAATCAAGCATGAAACGCATTGAAGCCATCAATGATTTTGTCATCAAGTTTGCCAACGTGAACGGCTCCGGGTCGGCATCAGCCAATGAGCTGTTTGCCAAAGCAGTGATGCGTATGGGTGTCCCCGTAAGCCCGCGCAACATTTTCCCCAGCAACATCCAGGGCTTGCCGACATGGTATGAGGCGCGGGTCTGTGAAAAAGGTTACCACGGCCGGCGCGGCGGCGTGGACATGATGGTTGCCATGAATCCACAGACCTGGGACGCGGACGTGGCCGAGATTGAGCCTGGCGGCTACCTCTTTTACGACAGTACGCGGCCGATGCCGGCGTCCAAGTTTCGCGACGATGTGCACGTCATTGGTGTGCCGCTTACTGAAATCACCAACGCGGTGTATGGCGAACCCCGGCAGCGGCAACTGTTCAAGAACATTATTTACGTCGGAGTCCTGTCGGTGCTGCTCGATGTTGACGCCGGCGTCTTTGAAGAACTCTTTGCCGAGCAGTACAAGGGCAAGGAGCGATTGTTGGACTCCAACATCCAGGCCTTGCACCTGGGGCGCGACTTTGCAAAAGAGCACCTCGATGCACCGTTGGGTATCCGGGTGCGCAAGTCCGACCAGGTCGGCGATCAGATTTTCACTGACGGCAACAGTGCAATCGCACTGGGGTGCGTTTATGGCGGCGCCACGGTGGCCGCCTGGTATCCCATCACCCCGTCTTCCTCGGTTCCGGAGGCGTTCCAGAAGTATTGCGACAAATTCCGCGTAGATGCGGTCACCGGGCGACACAACTTTGCCATCGTGCAGGCTGAGGATGAACTGGCTTCCATCGGTATGGTGGTGGGCGCCGGATGGAACGGCGCGCGCGCCTTTACCGCAACCTCCGGGCCGGGCGTGTCGCTGATGACCGAATTTATCGGGCTGGCTTACTTCGCCGAAATTCCGGTGACCATCATTAATGTGCAGCGCGGTGGCCCCTCCACCGGCATGCCGACGCGTACCCAGCAGGCCGATTTGCTTTCCTGCGCCTATGCCTCGCACGGCGACACCAAGCATGTGCTGCTTTTCCCGCAGGACCCGCACGAGTGTTTTGAACACGCAGCGGCGGCGCTGGACCTGGCCGATCGCCTGCAAACGCCGATTTTTTTGATGACCGATCTGGACATTGGCATGAATCAGCGCCTGTGCAAGCCGTTTGTGTGGGATGACGCACGCGACTACGACCACGGCAAGGTCATGACGGCTGCCGAGCTTGAAGCGGGAAAGGACTTCGGCCGCTATAAGGACGTCGATGGCGATGGCATTCCGTGGCGCACGCTGCCCGGCACCCATCCAAGCAGGGGCAGCTACTTCACCCGTGGCACCACCAAGGATGCCTATGCCCGCTACTCCGAGCGCGGCCCGGACTACATTTCCAACATGGAACGACTGATCAAGAAGTTCAAAACCGCTGCTGACCTGGTGCCGCAGCCGGTGTTGCGCAACGCGCTGAAAAAAACTTCCTGGGGAGTGCTTTACTTCGGCTCCACCAGTCCGGCCATGCGCGAGGCGCTGGATGTGCTGGAACAAGAGGACGTGCATGTGGACGCGCTGCGCTTGCTGGCGTTCCCGTTTCCTGAATCCGTGAGCCGCTTTATTGCCGGGCATGACAAGGTGTTTGTAGTGGAGCAAAACCGCGACGCACAAATGCGATCCATGCTGATCAATGAACTCGATATTGATCCGGCGCGGCTGGTACGGGTGTTGCACTATGACGGTACGCCAATAACCGCGCGCTTCATCGCCCGCGCCATTCGCCAAAGCATGCTTCCTGCGGCGTCGCAGGCCGCCGGGTTGCCGCGGCACAGGGAGCTCGCATGACCTACATCACCAAACCCCGCCTGCACCACCCGACTCTGACCCGGAACAAGGCGGGTTACACCCGTCGCGACTACGAAGGCAGCATCTCCACGCTATGCGCCGGATGCGGGCATGACTCCATTTCAGCAGCGATCATTCAGGCCTGCTGGGAACTCGACATCGAGCCGCACCGCGTCGCCAAGCTCTCGGGCATAGGATGCAGTTCCAAGACACCCACCTATTTTCTCGGTGCCTCGCATGGATTCAATACGGTGCATGGCCGCATGCCATCAGTGCTGACCGGGGCCAACCTGGCCAACCGCGACCTGCTGTACCTGGGCGTCTCGGGTGACGGCGACTCGGCATCCATTGGGCTGGGCCAGTTTGCCCACGCCATGCGCCGCGGTGTGTGCATGGCCTATATTGTCGAAAACAACGGTGTCTATGGCCTGACCAAGGGTCAGTTTTCCGCCACCGCCGACCGTGGGTCAAAGAGCAAGAAGGGCGCCATCAACAGCGACAGTCCGGTTGATCTGGTGGGCCTGGCGCTGCAACTCGGAGCTACCTATGTGGCGCGCAG
The DNA here is from genome assembly GCA_964371235.1 of uncultured Polaromonas sp. GTDB lineage: Bacteria > Pseudomonadota > Gammaproteobacteria > Burkholderiales > Burkholderiaceae_C > Polaromonas. Next base: position 168,636 of record CAYJMW010000001.1, on the reverse strand, counting down.
CTTCTCGGGCGACAAGGCGCAGCTGGTGCCGCTCATCAAGGGGGCCATGACGCACGGCGGGGCTGCGTTCATTGACGTCATCAGCCCTTGCGTGACCTTTAACAACCACGGCGGCAGCACCAAGAGCTACGATTACGTGCGCCAGCACAACGAGGCGGTGAGTCGGATCGACTTCATCGCGCCGCGCAGCGAAATCACCACGGAGTACGCGCCTGGCGAGGTGGTGGAAGTCGCTCAGCACGATGGCTCAGTGCTGCGACTGCGCAAGTTGCATCCGGATTACGACCCGGCCGATCGTTACGCGGCCATGAGCTACATGCAGGCGCACCAGGCGCGCGGCGAGATCGTCACGGGTCTGCTTTATCTGGACCCGCTGGCCACTGATTTGCACATGGCGCTAAACACGACCGAGACGCCGCTCAACAGTCTCGGTGCATCACAGCTTTGCCCTGGGGCCGGGGAACTGGAGAAAATCAACGCGGCGCTGCGTTAGTTCGACCAAGGGGGCGGAGAGGACGAGGGCCATATTGTCACTTGAAAGGAGGCATCATCATGCCGGAACGCACTGTTTTCCAATCCATGTCACAAAAGCATGTCGTCAGTCTGGGCCCACAGGCCAGCGTATCTGATGCGGCCTGCGTCATGACTCGCGCCAACTGCGGCAGCGTTCTGATTGTGGACACTCCTGGCACCTTGCTTGGCATTGTGACCGAGCGTGACCTGATGACGCGGGTGCTGGCCAAGGCCCTCAATCCCGAGAAAACCCGGGTATCTGATGTCATGACGCGCGGCCCTTACTGCGTTGCACCGGAAACGCGGGTGGCTGATGCTGTGCTCATCATGATTGAGCGTGGCTTTCGGCACCTGCCGATCGTCAATGCCCAGGCCAAGATTCTTGGTGTGTTTTCGGTTCGCGACGCATTGCCACGCGAGATCAGCAGCGCGGTCGAACTGGCCGAGTTCAACGATCAGGTCAACGACGCGCTTGGCTGACCGGCGACGCGTCTCGCCCTTTGCACCGGCGACGCTACAATAGTTCACTTGAATCGGACCAGCCGGGGGCTGGGCCCAGCCTCGTGGCCTGTGGCCCAAGGCTGGCACGTACAAGTAGCAGAGCATTCGTTTAGGACAAACTTGAATACCAGCGTTGTAATGTCATTCCAGAGACATATCGGATTGACACGCCAGGACAGGAAGGCCGCTTCGACGCAAGTTTCCACGCTTCACAACCGGGCATCATCCCGGGCAGTGTGCCTGCATGAAACGTCGCAATGCACCTGAGGGTCTGAAGTCATGGGCGACCTTCCTTCCCTTGCGCAGTGGCTCCATCTTGACTGGATGCTGGTTGTTGTGGCCGGCTGGCTGGCGGTGAGTGTTTTCGGCGTGTTCGCCCTGCGTCGCTTTGCGCTCGTGTCGCGCGTGCTGTTCCCGCTCGGTGGCCTGTTCGGGCTGGTCCTGTTTGGCGTTGCCCTCGACGCGGCCTTCGTTACGCCCGAGGTGGCGATTTTGCCGATCGGTCTCCCGGGATTGCCGTTTCATTTCAGACTGGACAGTTTGTCCGCTTACTTCCTGATGGTCATTGGCGGAGCGTCCGCGGGCATCTCCACCTTTGCGGCTGGCTACTTCCGCAAGGGGGAAGGCACACCGCCAGGCTTGCTATGCCTTGAGTACCATCTTTTTCTGGTCAGCATGGTCGGGGTGGTTCTGGCCGATGACGCCTACTCGTTCATGGTGATGTGGGAGTCGATGGCGCTGTCATCGTTCTTCCTGGTTACCGCCAATCACCGCATCCCGGAAGTGCGTAGCGCCGGCTACCTGTACCTTGTGATGGCGCACATCGGCGGCATCGCCGTCCTGCTGTGCTTTGGCGTGCTACAGGCGAACACTGGCATTTACACATTTGCCAACATGCGCGAGCAGTCCTTGACACCGTTCTGGGCCTCGATTGGTTTCCTGCTGGCCGTGCTCGGTTTCGGCGCCAAGGCAGGCATCCTTCCGCTGCACGTGTGGTTGCCGGAAGCGCACCCGGCGGCGCCGTCTCCGGTGTCGGCGCTGATGAGCGGCGTCATGCTCAACACGGCCATCTATGGGCTGTTGCGCGTATCGCTTGACCTGCTCAAATTGCAACTGTGGTGGTGGGGTGGGTTGCTGCTGGTCATCGGCCTGGCTACTGCCCTGTTTGGCGTGGTCTTTGCATCGGTGCAGACCGACATGAAGCGACTGCTGGCGTATTCATCAATCGAGAACATGGGGCTGCTCTTCGTCGGTATGGGCCTGACCCTTATCTTCTCGGCTTACCACATGAAGCCTTTGGCCGCGCTGGCCTTGACGGCCACGCTCTATCACGTTGCCAGCCACGCGGCGTTCAAGAGCCTGTTGTTCCTGGGCACCGGCAGCGTGTTGCATGCCACTGCCGAGCGAAGTCTTGGCAAACTGGGCGGGCTGATCCGCACCATGCCCTGGGTTGGCTGGTTCATGCTGCTCGGCGTGCTGACCAGTGCCGGTCTGCCGCCATTTGGCGGGTTTGTCTCGGAATGGCTGCTGCTGCAGACTTTCCTGTTTACGACCGGCCTGCCAGTGCCGCTGCTGACGATGCTGATTCCTGTGGTGGCGGCGCTCATTGCGCTGGTGGCTGCGCTGGCTGGCTACACCATGGTCAAATTTTTCGGCGTGATCTTCCTCGGTCAGCCACGCGAGGAAAAACTCGCGCGCGCGCACGATGCCGGTTTTCTGGAACGTGTTGGCATGTTCTGGCTGGCGTTGGGCTGCGTGGCGCTCGGGCTGCTGCCGACGCAGTTCATTCAGTTGATTGATCCGGTGACGCAGCGGCTCGTCGGATCAGGCTTGGGCGCCCAGGTGGCGGCCAACGGCTGGCTGCTGGCGCCAACCAGCATCAAGCAGGCGAGCTACGGCCCGGTCATCTTCCTGCTCGGCATTTTGGGCAGCTTCGCCATGGTGTACCTGCTGGTGCGCAGGTTCTACCACGGCAGGATGCGCCGCGGTCTGCCATGGGCCTGCGGCTTCCCTTGGGCCACGGCACGCATGCAGGACACCGCCGAAGGTTTTGGCCAGCCAATCCGTCAGATATTCGACCCCTTCTTTCAGATGCGGCGAGAGTTGCCGAACCCGTTCGATGAGCGGCCCCGATATCGTGTCACGGTCGAGGATCGCTTCTGGCGCTGGATGTACGTGCCCATCGCTGACCTGGCGGGCTATCTGGCGCGCTTGTTCGGCCTGATGCAGCAGGGGCGCATTTCGGTGTACCTGCTTTACAGTTTCGTGACCCTGGTGACGACGCTGCTGGTGGTGATGGAATGACCTTCTCCGGTTTTTTGTCCCAGGTGTTCGAGATTGCCGTCGCCATCGCGATGGCGCCGCTTCTCACCGGATGGGTCAACCAATGTCGCGCCTGGCTGCAAAACAAGTCGGCGCCCAGCCTCTGGCAACCTTACCGAATGCTCCACAAACTGTTCAACAAGGAATCGGTGCTTGCCAGCAACGCGTCGCCGCTGTTTCGCGCTGCCCCTTACGTTGTGTTCGGTTGCATGATCCTGGCCACCGCGATCATTCCCACACTGTCCACTGACTTGCCGCTGGCGACCGCTGCCGATGCGATTGCCCTGGTCGGCCTGTTTGCGCTGGCCCGGGTCTTCATTTCGCTGGCGGCGATGGATGTAGGCACCGCATTTGGCACCATGGGTGCCCGGCGCGAAATGCTGATTGGTTTCCTGGCCGAGCCGGCGCTGCTGATGGTGCTGTTTCTGGCCTCGCTCATTTCCAAGTCAACTTCCCTGACTACGATTGTGGAGACGCTGGCGCATCGCGAGTTCACCATAGACCCGGGCCTCGCCATGGCTGGCGTCGCGTTCACGATGGTCTCTCTGGCTGAAAACGCACGTGTCCCGGTGGACAACCCGGCCACCCACCTCGAACTGACAATGATCCATGAGGCGCTGATTCTCGAATATTCCGGTCGCCACCTGGCACTATTTGAGTGGGCTGCCAGCCTCAAACTGTTTGCCTACTCGTGCATTGGATTGGCGCTGTTCTTCCCCTGGGGCGTGGCCGAAGCACTGGCACCGCTGGCCATGCTGCTGGCGTTGCCGGTGCTGGTTCTCAAGCTGGCGCTCGGCGGCCTGCTGCTTGCCGTGCTCGAAGCTGTCAGCGCCAAGATGCGCATTTTCCGTGTGCCCGAGTTCCTGGCTACCGCCTTTTTGCTGGCCGTCATCGGGCTGCTGGTTCACCTTTTGTTGAGCAAGTGACCATGAGCATGCTGTTGATCCAGTTTGTCAACCTGCTCGGCGCGGTGCTGCTGATGCTGGTGTTTGCGATGATTTCACAGCGTCGCGTGCTTTCGCTGATCCGGTTGTTCACACTGCAGGGCGCCACACTGGTGCTGGCCACCGCTGTGGTCGGCTATGTGACGAACCAGCCCCATCTCTACCTGTCGGCTGGTTTGACCTTCGCTCTCAAGGTGGTGCTGATTCCCTACCTGCTTCACCAGGTGATTGACCGCCTCAATATTCACTGGGACGTCGAGACGCTGATCAATATCCCGACCACCATGCTGATCGGCATTGTGATCGTGATCTTTTCCTTCAATATTGCCAGGCCGATTGCGCAACTGTCCTCCACCGTGGCCAGCGGCACACTTGGTATTGCGCTGGCGTGTGTGCTGCTTTCGTTCCTGATGATGATCACGCGAGCCAAGGCGGTGCCGCAGGTGATCGGCTTTCTGGCAATGGAAAACGGCCTGTTTTTTGCCGCCACCTCGGCCACCTACGGCATGCCGATGGTGGTTGAGCTTGGCATCGCGCTGGACGTGTTGATTGGTGTGCTTATTCTGGGTGTGTTCTTGTTCCAGATCCGCGAGCAGTTCGACAGCCTGGACATCCGGTATCTCGAAAAGCTCAAGGAGGACTGATTTGTACGCGCTGGCCTTTTTACTCGCGATTCCGCTGCTTGGCGGATTTGTGCTGGCGCTGGTCGGCCACCGGGACGGTGCGCGTGATGTCAATGTCGCCTTCAGTTCGGGAACATTCCTCGCGGCCTGCGCCCTGACCGCGCAAATCATCAATGATGGCCCGATGCTGGTATGGGATCGGGAGTTCTACATTGACCCGCTTAATGTCTTTCTGGTCGCGCTCACTGCCTTCGTGGGCCTGACCACTGCCATTTTCTCGCGCCCCTACATGCGGGTCGAGCGCGACCTCGGCAAGATGACCCCGCCCCGCCTGCGCCTGTACCACAGCATGTATCAGTTGTTCAGCTTCACCATGCTGCTGGCGCTGACCACCAACAACATGGGTATTGTGTGGGTGGCAATGGAAGCCGCCACATTGACCACCACGCTGCTTGTGAGCGTCTATCGAACTGCCGCCAGCCTGGAAGCTGCGTGGAAATACTTCATTCTTTGCGGCGTAGGTATCGCGCAGGCGCTTTTCGGAACGGTGCTGCTGTACATGGCGGCCGAGAAGGTCATTGGCCCCGAGGGCGGCGCTTTGCTCTGGACCAACCTTAACGCCGTGAAAGCGCAACTCGACCCGACCATTATCACGCTGGCGTTTGCGTTCCTGTTCATTGGCTACGGAACCAAGGTAGGCCTGGTTCCGGTGCATAACTGGCTGCCCGATGCCCATGCCGAGGGCCCGACACCGGTGTCTGCCGTGCTTTCAGGATTGCTGCTCAACGTGGCGCTCTACGCTATCTTGCGCTTCAAGGTGCTGACCGACGGTGCGCTGCAAAATCATCTGCCTGGCCGCCTGATGATGGGCTTCGGGCTGTTGTCGGTGGTGACGGCGGTGTTTCTGATGATCCGCCAAAAAGACGTCAAGCGCATGTTTGCCTACTCGTCCATCGAGCATATGGGTCTGATCACCTTTGCCTTCGGGCTTGGCGGGCCGATTGCCAATTTTGCTGGTTTGTTGCACATGACCGTGCACTCCCTGATCAAATCGGCAATCTTTTTTGCCGTCGGCCACGCCACGCAAAAAGCCGGAACGCAGCTCATGGAACACATCCGCGGGCTCATCAAGGTGAACCCTACGGTGGCTTGGGGGCTCATGCTTGGTTCGCTGGCAATTTTGGGTATGCCGCCGTTCGGGGTGTTTGCCAGCGAGTTCCTGATCGTTACCACGGCAATGCGCGAGCAGCCCTGGGCAACGCCGTTCCTGCTGATCGCCCTCGGGGTGGCATTTGCCTCGGTGTTCAGCCGCGTGCTGCCCATGGTTTTTGGAGAAACCAACCTCAAGCCATTGGCGCATCCACCGGCCTTGCTTCCAGTGTTTGTGCACCTGGGACTGGGCTTGATGCTGGGCCTGTACATTCCGCCTTACCTTGTTACCTGGTACCAGCAGGCCGCCGCCATGCTGGGGAACTGATCGTATGGCAGCACTGCAATCTGAGATCAATCTGCGTCCTTTGTCTGCACTCGGGCTGAATCTGCAGCGCCTGCCGACGCCCTTGCCGGTCTGGCATGGGGCGGTTGATCGCGGGCAGTGGATCGCGGCTGCCCAGACTGTGGCCACGTCGGGAGGCCGCCTGGTCGCGATGTGGGGCGTTGACCGCAGCACAGCGGGCGGCGGAACAGTCGCGTGCGCGGCTTTCGCGGTACTCGAGGGTCTGGTCTGGCTCGAACTCCCACTGGCCACGCCGGCACCGTCATTTCCGGACCTGTCGCGTGTGTTCACCTGCGCAGGCCGGATGCAGCGCGCCATGGCGGACCTGTCCGGTATCCGGGCCGAAGGCCACAGCGATGTCCGACCCTGGCTCAATCACGGCGTGTGGCCGCCCGGTTTGCCGCCCCTGCGGTACGACATGAATACTGCGATTTCTGCCACAGCCACGGCTGCGTTGCCCGCCGACTATCCCTTCGTGCGCGTCGAGGGCGACGGCGTACACGAAATCGCCGTCGGCCCAGTGCATGCCGGCATTATTGAACCGGGGCATTTCCGCTTCTCCATCGTTGGCGAGAAGGTGTTGCGGCTGGAAGAACACCTGGGCTATACGCACAAGGGGATTGAGCGGCGCTTCACTGAACTGATGCCCCTGGATGCCTTCCGGCTGGCCGGCCGCGTGTCGGGCGACTCGACGGTGGCCTACGCCTGGGCCTACTGCATGGCGCTTGAGTCGGCCTGGCGGTGCGACGTTCCACCGCGCGCGCAGTGGCTGCGAGCCCTGATGCTGGAACGCGAGCGGGTAGCCAACCACCTCGGCGACTTGGGTGGAATCGCGAACGATGCGGCGTTGAGCTTTGGTATGTCCCAGTTCTCGCGCTTGCGCGAAGACTGGCAGCGGCTGTCGCGAGAGGTCTTTGGGCATCGCTTCATGATGGACGCGGTGGTGCCTGGTGGCACGGCGGCCGACCCCTCGCCTGCGCTGCTGTATCGAATGGCGCAACAGTGCGACGCCGTCGAGCGTGAAGTGAAGGCGTTGCGGATTGGATACGATGAACATGCCGGCCTGCAGGATCGTTTTCTTACTGCCGGGAGTGTCACGCCGCAACTCGCCGCACAACTGGGTTTAATCGGTCTGGCTGGCCGCGCGAGCGCCCAGGCGCTGGACCTGCGTTGCGACCACCCGTGGTTTCCCTACGACAGCCTCAAGGTAACCATGGCCACGCAGCGCAATGGCGATGTCGCTGCCCGCGTGGCCGTCCGCTTTGATGAAACGCTGGAATCGTTGCGCCTGATTCGCAGCCTCTGCGCAAGCTTGCCGGAGGGTGTCACGCGCGCCGAACTCGCGGCTACCGGCGTTGCTGCACTCGGCATGGGCTGGATCGAAGGCTGGCGCGGTGAAGTCCTGGTGGCGCTGGAAGTTGGGGCTGATGGGCGCATTGTGCGCTGCCACTGCCACGACCCGTCCTGGCAGAACTGGCCGGTGCTCGAGCATGCCATCATGGGCAACATCGTTCCGGACTTCCCGCTCATCAACAAATCCTTCAACCTGAGTTATTCGGGGCACGACCTCTGATGTGGCACATCCTTAAACAGATTGTTCGTATTGGTATCGTGACCGAACCTGAGCCGAATGTTGATAGGGCCGCGCAGGTCTCGGTCGAACGCATCCATAAGGACATTCTCGACATTCTCGGCCAGGCGCTGACCATCCGCGTCGTCGATGCAGGCTCGTGTAACGGCTGCGAACTGGAGATCAACGCGCTCGGCAATCCTTACTACAACATCGAGGGGCTGGGCATCAAATTTGTTGCCAGCCCGCGCCACGCCGACATGCTGCTGGTTACCGGGCCGGTGTCCCGAAACATGGAAGAGGCGCTGCGGCGTACTTACGATGCCACGCCGGAACCCAGGCTGGTGATTGCGGTCGGCGACTGCGGCTGCACAGGGGGAATTTTCGGCGAAAGTTATGCGAGTTGCGGCCGCGTCGCGAACGTGATTCCGGTTGATGTCACTGTGCCCGGCTGCCCACCGCCGCCCCTGGAGATATTGCGCGGAATTCTCAGCGCCGTGCGCCGCGGCAGCCCCTCACCGTGACAGAGGCGGCACCTTCCGTTCCGATCACAGGCCACGCAACAGCGCACCGTCCGGTCTAGCCGCGCTGCGGCGGCCGGTGTTTCCCAATGGCTTCAAGGATGCCACGCATCAGATCGAGGGGCGTCGGCGGACAGCCGCGAATGACGGCATCGACGGGAATCACGTTCGCGACCGCGCCGCACGAGGCGTAGCTCTCCCCAAATTCGCCGCCGCTGGCACCGCACGCGCCGACCGCAATCACCAGCCTCGGTTCCGGTGTCGCGGCAAGTGTCCGGCGCAGCGCCTCCTCCATGTGGCGCGAAACCGGGCCGGTAACCAGCAGCATGTCGGCGTGGCGCGGACTCGCGACAAAATGCACACCAAAGCGTTCAATGCTGTAGTAGGAATTATTGAGGGCCTGGATTTCCAGTTCGCAGCCGTTGCAGGAACCCGCGTCCACGGCACGGATGGCGAGACTGCCGCTAAAGCGCTCGCCAATGTGCGCCTTGAGCTGTTCGCCGATGTTGGCCAACGCCGGTTCATCGAGTTCGGGCAGCGGTTCGGTGACGATGCCGATGCGTTGAATTTTTCCTATGATGCGCAGCATGGGTTACCGTGGGGTTACAGGTCGTGTCCGGAATAAGAGCCGTTTACCGACTTGTTGCAAATCGGGAAGTCGGGGACGATGTTGTCGTGCATCAGCAACTCGAGCGCGGGCCAGGTGGTCCATGACGGATCACGCGGAAAGAAGCGCGCGATCCGGCCGTCTTCGCCGAAGCGCACGTAACTCAGGATCTCGCCGCGCCAGCCCTCAATCAGCCCCAGGCCTTCCGCACCCGCTGCAGGTGGCTGCCAGCCGACCCGTATCGGTCCTGCCGGGAGTCCGGCCAGCAGTGCCTCGATCAAATCGAAGGCGGCGGTGATTTCTTCGAGCCGCGTGTGGGCGCGCGCGTTGACGTCCCCAAAGTGATGCAGCGGCACCGTGACGGTCAGCGCTTCATAGGGCGGGTAAGGCGCGTCACGCCGGACGTCGAAATCCACGCCCGATGCGCGCCCGACGTAGCCCATGCAACCTAGTGCCTTGGCATATTCGGGCTTGAGTATGCCGGCGCCGCGCACCCGGTCGGCCACCGAGGGCAGATCGTTGATGATGGTCATCAGCTTGCCAATCTGTGTCCGCAGCGCGCTAACTTCCGCGAGCATGACGGCGCTGAAACGCTCAGCCAGATCCGTCGCCACACCACCGGGGACGACGCAATCCATCATGAAACGGTGACCGAAGGCCTCGCGCGAGACCCGCTGCCAGGCCTCGCGCAAGCGGGCAAACTGAAAAGAGCCAAAGGCAAAGCCGATGTCATTGAGCATCGCGCCCATGTCGCCGACATGATTGGCGACGCGTTCGCGCTCGCACATCAGGGCCCGCAGCCAGACCGCGCGGGGAGGCGCTTGCAGGCCCGCCGCCTGTTCCATCGCCAGGCACGCGGCCCAGGCGTGCGCCACGGTGGAATCGCCCGAGACGCGCGCTGCCAGTCGTGCCAAACCGTCGGCATCGCGCCCTTCGGCGATTTTCTCAATGCCCTTGTGGGTGTAACCCAGGCGCTCTTCGAGCCTGAGCACGGTCTCGCCGACCGCCTGAAAGCGAAAGTGCCCGGGTTCGATGATGCCGGCATGCACGGGACCGACCGGTATTTCATAGACGCCACTGCCTTCGGCGAGCAGAAAGCTGTACTGAAGGTCGGCCAGAGTCTGTGCTGGCGGCCTGCCAGCGGCGGGAAAGTCCCGGCGCAAGGGGTATTCGCCATCCGTCCAGGCCTGATGGCGGGTCCAGCGGCGTGCGTCGGGGTGCCCGGAAAAGTCAATACCCAGCAGGTCGCGGATATGGCGTTCGGGCCGGTCAGCAGCGGGAAAGGCCTTTGTGTGCGTCTCCAGGGCCGGCTTGGTGCGAGGCAAGGTGGTACGGGCGATCAGGTAAGCACCATCCTTCTCGAAGCCGGCATTGACGCGAAGCGAGGCGCCATTTTCGCTTTCCATGCCTTCTCCCAAATCCTCGCCCCAGGCCGCGACCCAGCGGCAGTCCAGCGCTTTCGCATCAAGGGCCAGCCTGCCCCAGTCTTGCGGATGAACCAGGAACAGTTGCGCGGGGGCCAAGCCGGGAGAGGTCTGCACCTCGATGCGTAAACTGCCATTCGCCAGTCGGGCCAGCAATGCAGCTGCTTGTTTGCCGGGCGTCATAGTGGCGACGCACCGGTGATGAGCACGGTGGCCTGCTCAAACCAGCGCGAGAGAAAGCCGGGAATCGCCAGCCCGAGCCAGAGCACCAGCAGCAGATGTACCACCACTGGCAGCATATTGGCCTCGACCGGTTTTTGCCCCGGCGGCGGCTCACCAAAAACCATCCTTTGCACATGGCGAGCCAGCCCGGCGAAGGCCACACCGAAGCCGACCAGCAGCGGAATCGTCAGCCACGGCCAGGCCTTCATGGTCGCCATCAGCAACAAAAACTCGCTGATGAAGACACCAAAGGGCGGGAAACCCGCGATTGACACAGTGCCGATCAGCAGGCCCCAGCCAATCGCCGGCTGGGTGCGGATCAGGCCGCGAATCTGATCGATGCGCTGCGTGCCCGCGAGCTGGCAGGCATGACCGACCGTGATGAAAATGGCCGACTTGGTGAGAGAGTGCACAGTCATGTGCAGCAGCGCGCCAAATGTGGCGAGCGGCCCGCCCATGCCGAAGCCGAAGGTGATCAAGCCCATGTGCTCGATGGAGGAGTAGCTGAACATGCGTTTGACATCGTGCTGGCGGTGCAGGAACAGGCCCGCGACGGTGAATGAGAGCAAGCCGAAGCCCATCATCAGGTGACCGGCAAGGTTGGTATGCAGCGACGCATCGACCAGCATCTTGACCCGCACCAGGGCGTACAGCGCAACATTGAGCAGCAAGCCGGAGAGCACGGCCGACATCGGTGTCGGGCCTTCCGAGTGGGCATCGGGCAGCCAGTTGTGCAGCGGCACCAGGCCGACCTTGGTGCCGTAGCCCACCAGCAAGAAAACGAAGGCCAGCGTGATCACCGCCGGGTCCAGGTTAGCGCCTGCGGCGCCGTGCAGCACCGTCCACAGCAGCGTGTCGTCGCGATCGGCGCCGAGCTTGTTCTCGGCGGCAAAATAGATCAGCACGGTGCCGAACAGGGCCTGCGCAATGCCGACGCCGCAAAGAATGAAGTATTTCCACGCCGCCTCGATCGCCTCCGGCGTTCGGTACAGCGACACCAGCAGCACGGTGGTCAGCGTTGCAAGCTCCATCGCCACCCACAAAACGCCCAGGTTGTTGGTCGATAGCGCCAGCAGCATGGAGAACAGAAAGCACTGGTACATCGAGTGGTACAGGCGCAGCCGTCGATTGGTGACGCGTCCGCGTTCGACTTCATGGCGCATGTAGGGGCGTGAAAAAATCGAGGTCGTCAAGCCAACGAACGCCGTCAGCACCACCAGGTAAACGTTGAAGGCGTCGATGTAGAACATGCGCCCGCTGGAGAGTCGCGGTCCGTGCGAAAAGACATCCAGTGCCATGGCGAGCGCTGCGCCGAAAGTCACGACACCGACCCCCACGTTGATCCAGCCGGCAATCGGACGGTGGCCGACAAGGGCCAGCAGCAAGCCGCCCAGCAACGGCGCCAGCAGGGTGGCTTCAAGCAGCGTCATGCCTGGTCTCCCGCGTGCGGCGCCACCACTGCCACCGTCTCCACCGACGTGACCGATTCATTGGCTTCCGACAACCGGTTGAACTGGCCAACGTCAAGTGAGCCGAACGAATCGCGCAGATGAAAGAAGAACACGCCGAACAGGATGGCGGCAACCAGAATGTCAAAAGCCACACCCAGCTCGACAATCAGCGGCATGCCGTAGGTGGACACCACAGCGGCAAAGAAGATGCCGCTTTCCATCGACATGAAGCCGATCACCTGCGCTACGGCCGACTTGCGCACACACATCAACAGCATGCCGAGCAACTCGATGGCAATACTCACGGCAATCGTATTGCGAGTCGCCAGGCCTGACAGGTGAACAATGGACTTGGCGACGAAATAGCTGAAGATGACCAGCGCCACACCGCCGATCAGCAGCAGCGTTGGGTGCTCGATCGCCTCGGCGTCGTGCTGCATGTTGAGCTTCAAACTCAGGCGGTAGAGCAGCCACGGGATCAGGATCACCTTGAGCGTGAGCGTGAGCGCCGCCGACACAAAGAGGTGCGGATGTTTGGAGACGAGGGCGACCAGCACCGACACCACGGCGAGCAACAGGCCCTGCCAGGCGAAGGTAAAAATAAGCGGCATCATGCGCGCCTGGGCCAGCATGATGAACGAGGTCAGCAGGGCGAGAGCCGCAAACAGGATGATGGCCTGGTTGTAGATGCCAAGGTTGGCGAATTCCATCTAGTTCCCCGTTTCCAGCATCACGTGTGTCAGCATTGCGAGCAATGACAGCATGAAGGCAAAACCGAGAAACTGCGGCACGCGAAACAGCCGCATCTTTGCCAGTAGCGTCTCCCATATCACCAGCAGCATGGCGAGCAGCATCATTTTTCCCGCTACGGCGATGACACCGACCGCCAGGGCAGCAGCACTGAATTCGGTGGCGATGCCCCATGGAAAGAAAAAGTCAATCAGGAGCGCCGAGTAGATCATCAGCTTGATCTGCGAAGCCCACTCGATCAAGGCCAGGTGGCGTCCACCATATTCGAGGATCATGGCTTCGTGCAACATCGTGAGCTCAAGGTGAGTGGCCGGATTGTCCACCGGAATACGGCTGGCCTCGGCCACCGCCACCATGGCGAGCGCCAGTAGCGCAAACAGGAACGATGGGCGCAGCACCGGGCCGGCCTGCAGGATGAACTGCGTTGCCACCGACAGGTTGGTTGTGCTCGCCGTCATGGAAAGCGTGAACACGACCATCAGCATGGCCGGCTCGGCCAGCGCCGCGACCATCATCTCGCGCGAGGCGCCCATGCCACCGAATGCGGTGCCGATGTCGAGACCAGCCAGCGCGGTGAAGAAACGCGCCAGTGCAAAAAAAGCGACCAGCACAATCACGTCGGCGATTGCGGCCGTTGGCAAGTTGACGGCCACCAGCGGAACCACGGCGGCAGCGAGCAGTGTGGCGCCGAAGACGATATAGGGAACGGCGCGAAACAGCCACGAGGCGTTCTTGGCCAGCACCATTTTCTTGCCCAGCAGCTTGGACAGGTCGCGGTAGGGCTGCCATACTGCCGCCGCGGCGCGGTTCTGCATATGGCATTTGACTCGCTGCAACCAGCCGGACAGCAGTGGCGCAGCGCCGATGAACAGCAGTGCCTGCGCTGCGGCAAGCGCCCAGGCGGTCAGCTGACTATCCATAGGAAGACCAGCAAGGTGACGAAGGAAAATTTCAGATAGGTATGGATGTTGCCGGTCTGGATGAAGCCGATCCGACTGGCGGCTCCAAGCACCAGGCGTCCGATCGGAACATAGCACCAGAGCCACGACCAGTCGTGCGTGTGCAGGCTGTAGTGCAGGCTCGTCACGCGCGGAACCGGTCCCGCGGTCACCAGCGTTTCGACGTGCTCCTCAACCTTCCATACCCCGCCGAAAACGCGCCGGATCGGTTGGCTAAACGCGGTTGAGGTGTACTGCATGCGCTGCGTGAGCCCGCCAAAGCCGCAGTCCCAGGCGTCAGCGCGGCGCGCCGGAGCCGTTCCGCGCTTGAGGAACAGATAGCCAAGACCAAAAACCACGATGATGGCGACCAGCACAAACGGCGCCGAGTACGAAGCCACCTGCGGCGAAATCGGAGTCAGCCACAACCAGCCCTGGGCCACGGCGGATGGCAGCGCGTCGTGCACCAGCAGTTGCGTGATGGGCGCCATGACTTCGATCACCGTGGTCGGGAACACACCGAGCAGCAGGCACAGCGTGGCCAGCAGCCCCATGCCGCCCAGCATGCCGATAGGCACCTCGCGTGCCCGGGCCACGCGGCGGGTGCGCGGTTTTCCGAGAAACGCAATGCCGAAGGCCTTGACGAAACAGGCCGCCGCAAGGGCCCCGGTGAGTGCAAGCATGGCCGCCGCGATCGGGATCATGGCGCGCAGCAATCCGTTTTCCAGCGCGGGTGCCTGCAGTGCCGTCTGGAACGTCAGCCATTCCGACACAAAGCCGTTAAAAGGCGGGAGCGCAGAGATCGCGACACATCCGATCAGAAACAAAAGTGCGGTGATCGGCATCCGGTGGATGAGCCCGCCCATGTGATCAAGGTCGTGCGCGTGCGTGCGGTAAAGCACCGATCCAGCGCCCAGAAACAGCAGCGCCTTGAACAGTGCGTGGTTGAGCGTGTGGTAAAGCGCCGCCACCAGGCCGAGCGTGCCGAGCAGCTTGTGCCCGCTGCCGAGAAAAATCATCGACATCCCGAGGCCCATCAGGATGATGCCGATGTTTTCGATCGAGTGGTAAGCGAGCAGGCGCTTGAGATCGTGCTGCATCAGCGCATACAGCACACCGAGCAAGGACGAGGCGGTGCCGATGACGAGAACGGCCACGCCCCATTCCCAGCGCACATCGCCAATCAGGTCGTAGCTCATGCGCACGATGCCGTAGATACCCATCTTGATCATGGCGCCGCTCATCAGGGCCGAAATATGTGACGGCGCCACCGGATGGGCCTCCGGCAGCCAGACGTGCAGCGGCACCATGCCCGACTTGGTGCCAAAGCCGATGAAGGCACAGGCAAAGGCGATCGTGGCCCACAGGGGCGTCAGCTTGGCGGCGCGCATCAGGTCAAAGGTCAACCCGCCCCCAAAGGCGGCGAGCACGCCGAAGGCGAGCAAAATGACCAGGGCGCCGACGTGAGCCAACAACAGGTAGAGGAACGCGGCATTGCGGTTGGCCGCATTCTGGTGTTGATAGACCACCAGAAAATAGCCGGCCAGCGACATCATTTCCCAGAAAATCATGAACACCAGCGCATCATCGGCGAGCAGCAGCATCTGCATGCCCAGGATAAAGAACGCGGTAAATATGCCGAGCGGAGGCAGTGGCTGGGGTGCCGGGCCACGCGCAAACTCGCGCGTATAGCTCGGGCCATAAAGCGCAATCGCGACTACCAGCGTGCCCAGCAGCACAAGAAAAAAGCCTGTGAGGGGATCGATCCGCAGATGCCAGTCCAGCCACGGCAGGCCGAGTGCAAAACGGTCGGTCACGGTAAGTTTGGCCAGCAGCGCCCAGCCACCGGCGGCAATGCTGGCGGCACCGGAGAAAAAGAGGAACAAGAATGAACCGAAGTGCAGATAGCCCGGATGGCGGCGCACGGCCAGCACGGAAACAGCACCCGACAGCAGGGTGCACGCAATTGCGATGTAGGCAAGAAACAAGGGGGGCCCGCCAGCCGTGTTCATGGCGCGCTATCCATCGAAACGAATTTCAGCGGCATGATTCATTATCGTTTGGTTTGCGACGAAATCAAACGCTAGATCACTCCATCAAACATCATCACATCAACTTCATCACCAATGGCGACATTGCCCTGCGCGTGATGCAGCACCATCAAGCCATTGGCTTGGGCCATGGAACGCAGCACACCGGAACCCTGGCTACCGGTGCTTTTTACCTGCAGTGAGCCATCTGGCGCGGTCGATACCCAGCCGCGCTGGTATTCGGTGCGGCCCGGTTTTTTGCGGATTGCCTCGGTGCTGCGCGCCCTGAGGAAAGGTTGCGCAGCGGGATTGGCGCCCATCATCCGCAGCAGGGCAGGGCGCACAAACGCCAGAAAGGTCACCATCACCGCGACCGGATTGCCGGGCAGTCCAAATAAAATGGCGGCCTCCGGACTGCTATTGTTTTGAGAGCTGATTCCGCCCGCTTCATTTGGGTCGGAGGTCGATTTTTCTTTTGACAATCGCCCGACGGCCATGGGCCGGCCGGGCCTCATCGCAATGCGCCAGAAAGCCACGTCGCCGAGTTTCTTCATCATCGTTTTGGTGAAGTCGGCCTCACCCACGCTGACACCGCCCGAGGTGATGATGGCATCGGCCTGCAATGCAGCCCGGATAAACGCCGCCTCCAGCAAGGCTGGGTCGTCGCGCACCACCCCCATGTCGATCACCTCGCAGCCCAGGCGGCGGAGCAGGCCGAACACGGTGTAGCGGTTGCTGTCGTACACCGCGCCTTCGCGCGGTGCCTCGCCCAGCGACAGGATCTCGTTGCCGGTAGAAAAGTAGGCCACCCGCAGCGGCCGCCATGTTCTCAAGGTTTTAAGACCCAAAGAGGCTGCCAGCCCAAGACGGGCGGGCGTGAGCAGCTCGCCTTTTTGTAGCGCTGGTTGACCCTGCGTGAGGTCTTCGCCGCGCATGCGGCGGTTGTCGCCAGCACGCAGCAAGCCGGCAGGAATAGTGATCTGGATGGCTTGGCCGACCGGTTTGACTTGGGCCAATTCCTGCGGCACCACGGTGTCCAGGCCCTGCGGCATGACGGCACCCGTCATGATCTTGACGCACTGGCCCGTCTTGACAGGGCCATCGCTGCCTTTCCAGGCTGTTCCCGCCATCGCCGTGCCCACCACCTGCAATTCCAGCGCGGTGCCTGACCTGAGCTGCTGGCCGTCAAACGCGTAGCCATCCATCGCCGAGTTGTCATGCGGAGGAACATCGAATGGCGAAATCACGTCGTTGGCCAGAACTCGGCCCAGCGTTTCAAACAGGGGCAGTTCAAGTACATCGTGCACCGGCGTGACCAACCTGAATAAGAAGGCCTGCACATCGTCGGCAGACATGGCCTGCGGGTCGTAGCCCTGCAGACCGGCGGCAATCTGCTCCAGCGTCTTCACGGCAAGCGCGATTCCAGTTGATGCAGTTCTGCCAGCGTGTTCGCATTGAAAAAGCCGCGCGCGTCGTCGCCGGGCTGGTTGAATGGCACCTGCACAGTTCTGTGCTGTGCCGTCCATGCGTCAATCTTGCGGCCGCCAGCTTGTGTAAATCGCACCAGGCTCTCGAGCAGACCGGCATGCATCAGGCAAAACACCGGCTGTGGCCTGAGCTTTCCGTCTTCTTCCACGGCCGCGGCAACGGCCACCTCGAAATTATCCCGCGCCAATGCCTGGGCCAGGCGCGCCACCAGGTCTTGCGGAAACAGCGGCGTATCGCACGGCACCGTGAGCAGGTAAGGGGTTTCACAGCGCTCCAGGGCGGTCAGGAAGCCGGCCAGCGGCCCGGCGTATTCCCCCAAACCGGTGCTGTCAGGCCAGACCGGAGCGCCAAAAGACTCGTAAGCGGCCAGGTTGCGGTTTGCATTGATCATGATCTCGCCCACCTGGGGCGACAAGCGCATCAGCGTGTGCAGGGCCAGCGGTACACCATTGAAATTCTGCAGGCCCTTGTCCACGCCACCCATGCGCGAGCCACGCCCCCCGGCCAGAATAACGCCCGTGATGGCTTCAATGTGCAGCGGCGCACTCATATCCGTATTCACCAAGCATTTCTCCAAAGGGCCAACGTGCGCCGCGCCGGGCCGCCCCAAGCAAGCACAGCCCCCTCGGTGGGCAGCGTATTACACGAAGTGAAAAGCGTGGGGGCCATATCTTTATCCTCCGATGTAGCTCATTTCGACACGTTTTTTTCTCTTGTCCGCCGGGCTGGAATCGACGGGCAGGGTGGCGCGCAGTTCCGAATAACGGTCGCCGCGCGCCTGCCAGACCGGGCCCAGTGCCGCCGCAATCTGCGCGTCGGAGTAGTTACCGCGCAGCAGTGCGCGAAAATCATGGCCTTGACTGGCAAACAGGCACAAAAACAGTTTTCCTTCGGTGGACAGCCGGGCCCGGTTGCAGTCTTTGCAGAACGCCTGCGTGACGCTGCTGATCACGCCGATTTCACCGCCACCGTCGGCATAACGCAAGCGCGCTGCGGTTTCGCCAGCGTAATTTGGATCAATGGGAACTAGAGGAAACTCGGCCTTGAGGCATTCAAGCACCTGCTTCGAAGGCATCACCTCGTCCATGCGCCAGCCATTGCTGGCGCCGACGTCCATGTACTCAATAAAGCGCAGCACCGCGCCCGAATGGCGGAAATGCCTTGCCATGGGCAAAATTTCGGAATCATTGGTGCCGCGCTTGACCACCATGTTGATCTTGATGGGCGCCAGGCCTGCCTGTCTGGCGGCTTCAATGCCCTTGAGCACGTCGGCCACCGGAAAATCCACATCGTTCATGCTGCGAAAGATGGCGTCGTTCAGCCCGTCCAGGCTCACGGTGACACGTTGCAACCCGGCATCTTTGAGCGACTGCGCCTTTCTGGCGAGCAGCGAGCCGTTGGTGGTCAGTGTGATGTCCAGTGGCTGCCCTTCGGGAGTGGTTAGCCTGGCCAGCATTTCAATCAGGGATTCAATGTTTTTGCGCAGCAAGGGCTCGCCACCGGTCAGCCTGATCTTTTCAACGCCATGCGCTACAAAAATACGCGTTAACCGGGTGATTTCCTCAAAGGTCAGCAGTGAGTTGTGCGGCAGGTAAGCGTAGTCCTTGTCAAAAGTTTCCTTGGGCATGCAGTAGCTGCAGCGGAAGTTGCAGCGGTCGGTCACGCTGATGCGCAAATCGCGCAGCGGCCGACCGAGGGTGTCGCTCAGCAGACCCGTGGGGGCCGACAACTGCGCCGGGACACGCGGCACGCTGCTGGCGTAGCGGACATCGGCCAGGGGAATAACCTTGTTTGCCTTGAGTGTCATGGTGAAGAAGTCCAGGAAGAGAATTTACTCCATTGGCTGAGCGGGCCTGCGCAAGTGTTGCCTTACCCCAAAAAATCCCTCCAGACCTCACTCTGCGCGCAGCGGGACAAGCCCACCGTGGCAGCCATAAAAAAAGGGCGAAACCGTGTCGCCCCCTTTTATATCGTGTTACTTCGAGCGTCTGGCGCTGTTGGATCAGCCCGGTCCAGCAGGGCGCTTATTCCACTTTGGCTTTTTTGCGCAGGTCTTCCTGGAAAGCGGCGAGCTTTTGCTGCTCCAATTGCTTGGATATCTGGGGTTTGACTTCCTCAAAAGTCGGCAACTGGGCGGTGCGGATGTCGTCCACGCGGATCACGTGATAGCCAAACTGTGATTTCACGGGTGTGTCGGTTGTCTGGCCCTTGTTCAGCTTGAGCAGCGCCCCGGAAAACTCGGGCACGTAGCTGGCCGGGTTGGCCCAGTCGAGATCGCCGCCCTTGGCGCCAGAGCCGGTGTCTTTGGACTGCTTCTTGGCAATGTCTTCAAACTTTCCGCCTTTCTTCAGGCTGGCGATGATCGCTTTGGCATCGGCTTCCTTTTCGACCAGAATATGGTGAGCCTTGTATTCCTTGCCACCGTTGGACGCCGCAAACTTGTCGTATTCGGCCTTCATCTCGGTTTCTGTTACCGGATTTTTCTTCTGGTAGTTGGTAAACAATTCGCGGATCAGGATGGCTTGGCGCGCCAGTTCCATCTGGATTTTGAAGTCGTCACTGGCCGACAGCCCCTGTTTTTCGGCCTCCTGCATAAATACTTCGCGGGCGATGACTTCCTCGCGCAATTGGCCCTGCATTTCAGGGGTCACCGGTCGGCCGGAGCGGGCAACCTGCTGCGCCAGCGAATCCAGGCGGGACTGGGGCACCGCCTTGCCATTGACGATCGCGAGGTTTTGGGCGAATGCAGCCTGTGCGCTCAAGGCCAGCAAGCCGGCAACAGCGGTGGCGAGTAAAAATTGTTTCTTCATGATTTCCTTGTGGTCTTTGGGTGATATTTGTGTGTCGGCAGGTGCTTGCCGACGCCTAGGTTAACGTTTCAGAGCTTGAATCGGTTTCAGGGAGGGTCAACAATCTCGATGGCCAGGGCGTGCAGGCCCTCCTCCATGAAATTTTGCAGTGCATCATACACAAGCCGGTGGCAGGCGACGCGACGCTTGCCTGAAAACGCGGGGCAGGCAATGCGAATGCGAAAGTGCGAGCCGAAACCCTGCGCGTTGGCACCCGAGTGGCCCGCATGGTTGCCGGTTTCATCCAGCACTTGCAGATGGGTGGGTTGCAGCCGCGTCTGAAGTTGCTGCTCGATCTCGCTGACAAGAAAGGGCCGCGGCCTCATGCCGCCGTCGTTCGCGCTGATGGCCGCGCTCATGGCGTGGTTTCTGGTTTGATGTGCTTGTTCAGGTAAACCGCCTGTGCCAGCACAAATACCAGCATCAGTCCCAAGCCGCCAAACAGCTTGAAGTTGACCCAGGTGCTGGTCGGAAAATTGAAGGCCACCCACAGATTGAGGAACCCCATCACGGTGAAAAATCCGATCCAGCTGAAATTGACGGTGCGCCAGATTGAATCAGGCAGGTCCATTTGTGAGCCCATCAATGACTTGATGCCGTTTTTTCTGAATACCAGTTGGCCCAGCAGCAAGGCACTGCCCATGACCCAATACAGCACGGTTGGCTTCCACTTGATGAAACTTTCGCTGTGGAAATAGATGGTTGCGCCACCCAGCACCACGACCAGGCCCAGACTGACCCACAGCATGGCATCAATTTTCCGGCCGTGGGCCTTGAGCCAGACAATTTGCGCGAAGGTGGCAATGATCACTACCACCGTGGCCAGCAGCACAGGCGCTTCGGCAATCCCGACCACGCCGCCTGACACCATGAAACCGAGCCACTCCGTCGCCGTGCTGGCGGCCCAGTCCTTGTGGCCCTCGGCATACTTGAACATGCCGAAAAAAAGGACAATTGGCAAAAAATCGAACAAAATCTTCATGGGGTGATTATCGCGGTTTGAAGTCGAGCGACGCTGAATTCATGCAGTAACGCAGTCCGGTGGGCCCGGGGCCGTCGGGAAACACATGGCCGAGGTGCGCGCCGCAACTGCCGCACACGGTTTCGGTGCGCGCCGTGCCGAGGCTGCGGTCCACCTGCTCTTCGATGGCCCCCTCATTGGCTTCTTGGGAGAAGCTGGGCCAGCCGCAACCTGCATCGAACTTGGTGGTCGAGTCGAAAAGCTCGGCACCGCAGCAAATGCAGCGATAGGTGCCATCCGCCCTGTTGTTCTCATACTTGCCGCTATAAGGCCGCTCCGTGGCGGCGTGACGGGTGACCTGGAAGGCACCGGGCTCAGCGCCTTTTTCCGCCAGCAAAGCCTTCCATTCAGCATCGGTTTTCTGGATTTTTCTGCTCATGGTGTTTAAATCTTGAAGGATTTTGGGTTGCGAAATAAAAGTTGCTATGAACTGCAACTGATTTCTATCGAAGCTGCCCATTCAGGCGGGAATCCTGCATAGGCATCGTGACCAGGGTGTTCATCAAATGGGGCCTGCAGCAAGGTCAGCAGGGTGTTGACCCCCGAAAAGTCTTTTAGTTTCGCTGCGCGTATGGCTTCTTCACCCAAGTGGTTGCGCAGCACGAATTTCGGATTGGTTCTTAGCATTAAATCGGCCCGTAGCCCTTGTTCCATGGGCATGGTTCGCTCTGAATACTGTAGCGCCCAGGCATTGAAGGATTCGCCGTCAAGAAACAAATCCCGTACTGGCTGATGGCCGCTTTGTGCCGTAAAGCCGCATAAACGACGCCAGAAAATCGTGTAGTCAACACGGTTGGCGGCCAGCAGCTTGAATGTGCTTTCTATCAATGCCTGGTCTTCAGGCTGGACATCACGCAGTCCGAGCTTGGCGCGCATTCTGGCTTGCAGCGCCGCGGGGAACGCGGTCTTGTACGATTCCAGTGCCGCCAGCGCCTGCTCTTGATCGCCAATCAGTGGCAACAACGCCTGGCCAAGACAAAACAGGTTCCAGTAAGCGATATTGGGCTGCTTGATGTAGGCGTAGCGGCCCTGGTCATCCGAGTGGTTGCAGATGTGGTTGGGGTCAAAGGCATCAAGAAACTGGAATGGGCCATAGTCGATGGTCAGGCCCAGGATGCTCATGTTGTCAGTGTTCATGACGCCGTGGCAAAAGCCTACCGCTTGCCAGTCAGCCATCAGTTGCGCCGTGCGCTCGCTTACGGCTTCCAGCAGCGCCGCATAAGGCTGCTCTGCGTCGCGGCAAGCGGGGTAAAACCGGTCGATCACATAGTCTGCCAGCGCCTTGAGCTGAAGCTGCTGGCCGCTGTAGCTGAAGTGCTCAAAGTGGCCAAAGCGAATGAAACTGGGGGCTGTGCGGGTTACCACGGCAGCCGTTTCGACTTCTTCGCGTCGCACGGGCGCGTCAGAGCCCGTCACGCACAGGGCGCGCGTGGTCGGTATGCCCAGGCCATGCAAAGCCTCGGAGGCCAAAAATTCACGAATTGAACTTCGCAGTACGGCCCGGCCATCGCCCATGCGCGAGTAGGGCGTTCTGCCCACGCCCTTGATCTGGATTTCGTGCGTGCCGCGCGCCGTTTCAATTTCGCCGAGCAAAATTGCCCGGCCATCGCCCAATTGACCGGCCCACATGCCAAACTGGTGACCGCCATAGACGCTGGCCAGCGGCGTGGAGCCGGGCAGCGTCTGGTTGCCGGTCAGCACCGCCAGCGCCTCTCGGGACTCCAGCCACTGCTCTTCGAGGCCAAGCTCGCGCGCCAGGGCGCGGCTGCGCCCCACCCAATAAGGCGCGGGCAGCGGTGTGGGCCTTAGTTCCGTATAAAAATCCGGCCCCAGCCGGGCAAAACTGTTGTTCCATTGCAGGCCCGGTCCGGCCTGGCTTGGCACGGCTGGAGAAACGTCATTGGCAGCGTTCATGGCTGTCATTGTGCTATGGCGCTGACAGCCTTGCGCGCTCAGGGGTAAAGAGCTGGCAGAGTCGCCAAGGTGGCGCGGCTGGGGAATTTCCCGGAGCTGGCCAGCGAGCTTGCGCGGTACTATCGCGCTACGAGACATTCAAATCAAAAGCCCGCTCAACCGGGCAAGAAAGGAACCAGACCATGCTAGGGTTAATGCAAAGCCAGCCACTGCTTATTTCGTCACTGATCGAATTTGCCGAACGCCATCACGCCAGCGCAGAAATCGTATCGCGCCGGGTAGAGGGCGA
This sequence comes from uncultured Polaromonas sp., assembly GCA_964371235.1. Lineage (GTDB taxonomy): Bacteria > Pseudomonadota > Gammaproteobacteria > Burkholderiales > Burkholderiaceae_C > Polaromonas. The sequence goes on along the minus strand of CAYJMW010000001.1, from coordinate 145,164 downwards.
TTTGCATCGCTACACCTATCGGGACGCGGCGCACCGCTCCCGCCAGGTTGCCAATGCGCTGGATGGCCTGAAGCTGGCGTTTGGCGACCGTGTTGCCACGCTGGCGTGGAACGGCTACCGGCACCTGGAGCTCTATTACGGTGTGAGCGGCTCGGGCCGGGTGCTGCATACCATCAATCCCCGGCTGCACCCTGACCAGATCGCCTGGATCGCCAACCATGCAGAAGATCAGGTGCTGTGTTTTGATCTGAGTTTTCTGCCGCTGGTGCAGGCGGTGCATGGCAAATGCACCAGCATCAAACACTACATTGCCCTGTGCGGCGCGGACAAGCTCCCGGCCGATTCCGGAATTCCCAATCTGCTGAGTTATGAAAGCTGGATGGGCGCGCAGCCAACCGGCTACGCCTGGCCGCAGTTTGAAGAAAACACGGCCTCCAGCGTGTGCTACACCAGCGGCACCACGGGCAATCCCAAGGCCGCGCTCTACAGCCATCGCTCGACCATCCTGCACGCTTACGCGGCGGCATTGCCTGACGTGATGTGCCTGAGCGCGCGCGATTCCATTTTGCCGGTCGTGCCGATGTTCCACGTCAACGCCTGGGGCATTCCGTACTCGGCGGCGCTCACCGGCGCCAAGCTGGTGTTTCCGGGCCCGGCGATGGATGGCAAATCGATTTACGAGCTGATCGAGGCAGAAAAGGTCACCTATGCCGCTGGCGTGCCCACCGTCTGGCAAATGTTGCTGACACACATGAAACCTGCAGGCCTGAAGTTCTCCACCCTCAAGCGCACGGTGATCGGAGGCTCGGCCTGTCCGCCAGCCATGATTCACGCGTTCCAGGAAGACTATGGTGTGGAAGTTCTCCACGCCTGGGGCATGACCGAAATGAGCCCGCTGGGAACGCTGTGCACGCTGAAAAACAAACATCTCGCGTTGCCAGTGGAAGAGCAAATGAAAATCCGCCTCAAGCAGGGGCGGGCCATTTTCGGCGTTGATATGAAAATCGTTGATGGGGCGGGCAAGGAACTGCCGTGGGATGGAAAGACCTATGGCGATCTTCACGTCAAGGGCCCGTGGATCGTGCGCGAGTACTACAAGGACGAGGGTGGCGACCCGCTGGTCGACGGCTGGTTTCCTACTGGTGACGTGGCAACCATCGACGCCGATGGCTACATGCAGATTACCGACCGCAGCAAGGATGTCATCAAATCGGGCGGTGAATGGATCAGTTCCATCGACATTGAAAACATTGCGGTGGCGCATCCGGCCGTGGCCATGGCAGCCTGTATCGGGGTTCCCCACCCCAAGTGGGACGAGCGGCCGATCATTGCCGTGGTCAAAAAACCGGGCATGGATGTCTCGCGCGACGAACTCATCAAGTTCTATGACGGCAAGACCGCGAAATGGCAAATCCCGGATGATGTGGTGTTTGTCGATGCCATACCGCTGGGGGCAACCGGCAAGATGCTCAAGACCAAACTTCGGGCGATGTTGAAAGACTACAAATTGCCGCTCTGAGCGACCCGCCGGGAGTCACCTAAGTGATACTTTGGCGCAGTTCTAGGGGCAATCCCTGAGCGCCTCGCCGCACAAACCCCGTATGCTGGCTGAATCTTGAAACAAAGGAGACACTCATGAAATTTGCTATTAAATCTGTAGCTGTATGCGCAATGTTTGCGTGGGCTGGACTGACTTTTGCCCAAAAGGGAGAGACCGTCAAAATTGCCTTCATCGATCCCCTGTCCGGGCCCTTTGCGAACGTCGGGCAGAACCAGCTCAAGAGCTGGCAATTCGTGGCAGAGCGTCTGAGCGGCGCCAAGAACCCGGCCGGCGTGAAGTTTGAAGTCAATGGCTTTGACAACAAGGGCTCGCCGCAGGAAAGTCTGAACTCCCTGCAAGCGGCAATCGGCCAGGGCTACCGCTATGTCACCCAGGGCAACGGCTCCGGTGCGGCGCTGGCCATCTCGGATGCGGTGGCCAAGCACAATGAACGCAATCCGGGCAAGGAGGTGGTGTTTCTGAACTACGCCGCCGTGGACCCGGCACTGACCAACGAGAAGTGCAACTACTGGCATTTCCGGCTGGATGCCGATACCACCATGAAGATGGAGGCGCTGACGTCTTTCATGAAGGACCAGCCCAAGGTCAAGAACGTGTTTCTGATCAACCAGAACTATTCGCACGGACAGCAGGTGTCCAGATACTTCAAGGAAGACATCGCCCGCAAACGTCCTGATGTGAAGATCGTCGGTGATGACCTGCACCCGATTGGCCAGGTCAAGGATTTCTCGCCCTACGTGGCCAAGATCAAGCAGTCGGGCGCGGACACCATCGTCACCGGCAATTGGGGCACTGACCTCACCTTGCTGGTGAAGGCGCTCAACGATGCCGGCCTCAAGCTGCCCTTGTACACCTACTACGCCGGCGTTACCGGCACTCCTACGGCACTGGCCGCGGGCGGCGAGGGCGAGGTCTATGTGGTCGCCTATGGTCACTCCAGCCACACGGGCGAACTCGGCGCGATGATCGCTGACTACAAGAAGAAGTTCAATGACGACTATTACACCTTTGCCACGCTCAACGGCATGACGCTGCTTGGGCAGGCGGTTGCCAACGCCAAGTCCACCAACCCGGTCAAGGTGGCCGCCGCGCTGGAAGGCCTGAGTGTCAAGAGTTTTGCGGATGAAGTCACCATGCGCAAGTCTGACCACCAATTGCAGCAGGCGATGTTCATTACCAAGTGGCAGAAAGTGGACAAGAAGAATCCCTACAGCGTGGAAAACACCGGTTATACCTTTGCTCCCATCAAGCAGATGGCTCCTTATGTATCGAGCACGCCGACCAGCTGCCAGATGAAGCGACCGGCCTGAAAACCGGGTTGATGGCGCCGGGCTTTGCGTTGCGCAATCCCGGCGTTTTTGTTTTTGCCTCCGGCTTCAACGCTTGATCACACATGGAATTTTTCACCACCTCCCTTCTAAACGGCATCAGCTACGGGCTGCTGCTGTTCATGCTTTCCTCGGGCCTCACGCTGATTTTCAGCATGATGGGTGTGCTCAACTTCGCTCATGCATCGTTTTACATGCTGGGGGCCTATTTTGCCTTTAGCACCACGCAATGGCTGGGCTATTGGCCTGCGCTGCTGATTGCGCCGCTGCTGGTTGGTCTTTTAGGGGCGGGATTTGAAAAATATTTTTTGCGCCGGGTTCACAAATTCGGCCACGTCGCCGAGCTGCTGATTACCTTTGGCCTGAGCTACATCTTGCTGGAGCTGGTGCAACTGGTCTGGGGCCGCAGCTCGGTTGATTACCGCGTGCCCGAAGGGCTTGACGGTCCCCTTTTCACGCTGTTTGGCACCCAGTTCCCCATGTACCGCGGCTTCATGATGCTGGTGGCGGTGTTGATGCTGATTTCCATCTGGCTGCTGCTGACCCGAACGCGCATCGGCCTGGTAATCCAGGCGGCCCTGACACACCCCGAGACGGTGGAAGCGCTGGGCCACAATGTGCCAAGAATATTCATGCTCGTTTTCGGCGGCGGTGCAGCGCTGGCTGGCCTGGCGGGTGTGATCGGCGGCAACGCATTCGTGACCGAGCCAGGCATGGCGGGCACGGTGGGTTCGATCATATTCGTGGTGGTGGTGGTTGGCGGCATGGGTTCCCTGGGTGGAGCCTTCCTGGCCTCGCTCTTGATTGGCCTGGTGCAGACCTTTGCCGTTGCCATTGACGGTTCGGTACTGAGCCTTTCCAGCGCGGTCGGCATCGGCATCACACCCGAGACCTTCGGTTACGCCCTGTGGAAGCTCAAGGTCAGCCAGGTCGCGCCCATCCTGCCCTACCTCTTTCTGGTGCTGATGCTGATCTTCCGGCCCAAAGGTCTTCTGGGCACAAGGGAGGGCTGATCATGGCAAGAGAATCTGGCTACTACCAGTTCAAGCCGCTCAATATCGGGCGCTTCGTGATCTGGGGTCTTTTTGCCACGCTACTGGCGCTGGCGCCGCTGTTTTTTACCAGCAGCCTGAGCCAAACCATCCTGTCGCAAATGGGCATCGCCATCATTGTCTGTCTGAGCTACAACATGCTGTTGGGGCAGGGGGGGATGTTGAGCTTCGGGCACGCGGTGTACTCCGGACTGGGCGCGTTCGCATCGATTCATGTCCTGAACCTGGTCAGCCAGGGACGGCTGCCCATACCGGTGAGCCTGATTCCGCTGGCCGGTGGCCTTGGGGGCATGCTTTTTGCGGTGCTTCTGGGCTGGGTCACGACCAAAAAGTCGGCCACCACTTTTGCCATGATCACGCTGGGCATAGGTGAGCTGGTGTGGGCCATGTCGCTGATGTTCCCCGAGTTTTTTGGTGGCGAAGGGGGAGTTTCCGGCAATCGCGTCTCCGGCCCCAAGCCGCTGGGCATTTCGTTCGGGCCGCAAATTCAGTTGTACTACCTGATCGCCGTCTATACATTTGCCTGCACGGCGCTGATGTACGCCTTCACCCGCACGCCGCTGGGCCGCATGCTCAACGCGGTTCGTGATAACCCGGAGCGGGTTGAGTTTGTTGGTTATGACACGCAAAAGGTGCGCTACATCTCGTTTGTGATCGCCGCATTCTTTGCCGGCATCTCGGGCGGGCTGGCCGCGCTGAACTTCGAAATCGTGACTTCCGAGGTGGTCAGCGGCTACCGCTCGGGTGCCTACCTGCTGTTTACCTTTCTCGGGGGCGCCACTTTTTTCTTCGGCCCGATTATTGGCGCGGTGCTCATGGTGCTTGCCTTCGTGTTGTTAAGCGAGTTCACCAAAGCCTGGCTGCTCTACCTTGGGCTGGCGTTTTTGTTCATGGTCATGTTTGCGCCTGGGGGTTTTGCCAGTCTGATCATGATGAACGTGCGCGTGGCGGCCTTTGGCAAGCTCAAGCCTCTCTGGCGCAATTATCTGGCGCTGTTTGTCACCGGATTGATCGCCTTTGCAGGTGCTTCCGCCTTGATTGAAATGATTTACCACTTGCAACTCAATGCTGCGTTAGGCTCGCAACTCAACTTCGTGGGCCTGCAGCTCAACACCGCTGGCGCCGGCAGTTGGGGCGCGGCCGTCGCGGTAATGCTGGTGGGTCTGGGCTTCTTTGAGGCAGCGCGCCGACGCTTTGCGCTCAAATGGGGTGACATTCAGGAGTCGATCGAGAAAGAAATCAAGCGGCGGGAGGCCCTGTGAGCGCGGCACTCACCCAACTGGTGCAGCCCTATGCGCTGGAACTCAAGGACCTTCGCAAAAGTTTTGGGAAAACCGAAATCATTCGCGGTGCCAATCTGGCCGTTGCGCAGGGTGAACGGGCGGCGATCATAGGGCCCAACGGGGCCGGTAAATCCACGCTGTTCAATCTGATCAGTGGCCGCTTTGAGCCCAGCAGCGGCCAGGTGCTGCTCAATGGCCAGTGCATCAACGGCATGCGGCCCTTTGAGATCAACCGGCTCGGTTTATCACGCAGTTTCCAGATCACCAACATATTCCCCAAGCTCAGCGTTTTTGAGAACCTTCGCTGCGGCGTCCTCTGGAGCCTTGGCTACAAGTACACCTTCCTGAAGTTTCTGGCGAACCTCGATGATGCCAACGAGCGCGCGGAAAAACTGATGGCCCTGATCAAGCTCGACAGAAAGCGCGACGTGCTCGCCACCCATCTGACCTACGCAGAGCAGCGCGCCCTGGAGATCGGCATCACCATTGCCGGCGGCGCCAGCGTGATACTGCTCGATGAGCCCACCGCAGGCATGAGCCGATCCGAGACCAGCCGTTTCATCAGCCTCATCAAGGAAGCCACCATCGGCAAAACCCTGCTTACGGTTGAGCACGACATGAGCGTGGTGTTTGGCCTGGCCGACAAGATTGCGGTGGTGGTCTATGGCGAAATCATTGCCTATGACACCCCTGAAGCCGTGCGCGCGGACCAGCGCGTGCAGGAGGCCTATCTGGGCGCACCGGTTGCCGACCAGCCGGCAGGAGGGCACTGACTATGCTCCACGTCAAAAATCTTCACGCCTTTTATGGCAAAAGCCATATCCTGCACGGGGTCTCGTTTGATGTGCAGCCGGGCCAGATCGTGGCCTTGTTGGGCCGCAATGGATCGGGCCGCTCAACCACCGCCAAAGCCATCATGGGCCTGGTTGATTGCCAGGGCTCCATCACCTGGAGAAATGCGGAAATTGTTGGCAAGAGAACCTATCAGGTCGCCCATCTGGGCATCGGCTACGTGCCGGAAAACCGCGACATCTTCCCGAAACTGACGGTGCACCAGAATCTGCGGCTGGGGCAAAAAGGGTCAGGAAAAGGATCGCGCTGGTCTTTCAACGACATGTACACCATGTTTCCGCGGCTGCTTGAGCGCCAGCATACCGAAGCGGGTGTCTTGTCGGGTGGCGAGCAGCAGATGCTCACGCTGTGCCGCACACTGATGGGCGACCCAGACCTGATCATCATTGACGAACCTACCGAGGGCCTGGCACCCAAGATCGTTCACCTGGTGGGTGAATATCTGCAAACGCTCAAGGGCAAGGGGATTTCGGTATTGTTGATCGAGCAGAAGCTGACCATTGCCATGGCCATTTCCGACCGGGCACTGGTCATGGGGCATGGCAGCATTGTTTTTGACGGCACGCCAGACACTCTGCGGGCCGACGCCTACACGCGAAAAGAGTGGCTCGAAGTGTAAAAAAAGTCGCCCGCTTGTCACGACTGGGACAAACTGGGGCACAGAGCGGCCATAGAGTACTTGTGACGTCGTAAAGCCCTCGTACAATAGCAAAAAGAACGATCGTACTATTTTTCCGATGGATGCAGGCATCCGCATCCGGACCCGAGACCAGCAAAACTTCAATCAAGGAAAGAAACTCCCCCATGACAACGCTCTACCAAGTTCACGGCGCTGTGGCGCTCATCACCCTGAGCAACCCTCCGGTCAATGGCCTGGGTTACGCCACCCGCGTCAGCCTGACCGACAATCTGCAAAAGGCCAATTCAGACGCCGCAGTCAGGTCCATTGTGATTACCGGTGCCGGCAAGGCCTTTTCAGGCGGGGCCGACATCAAGGAATTTGGCAGCCCCAAGGCGATCCAGGAGCCGAATCTGCTCAGCGTCATTCTGATGATTGAAAACTCATCCAAACCGGTTGTTGCCGCGGTTCACTCGGTCTGCATGGGCGGCGGCCTGGAGCTGGCGCTCGGCTGCCACTACCGCATTGCGGCGCCCGGTTGCAACGTCGCGCTGCCCGAGGTCAAGCTGGGCCTGCTGCCGGGCGCCGGCGGCACCCAGCGCCTGCCGCGCGCGCTCGGGGTTGAGCCGGCCCTGAACATGATCTTGAGCGGCGAGCCGGTCAAGAGCGAGCTATTGGCGCAAATTCCCGGCCAGAAACTGTTCGACAAGATGGCCGCATCGCCTGAAACGCTGGCCGAGGAGGCTTTCGCCCTGGCTCAGTCGATGGCAGACGTGCGACCGCTGCCACTGGTTCGCAACCTGCCTTGCAAGCACCCGAACCGGGACGCCTACTTCCAGTTCGCCAGGAACATGGCCAAGGGAATGGCCAAAAACTTTCCGGCACCGCTCAAGTGCGTCGATGCCGTCGAAGCCGCGACCAAGCGCAAGTTTGACGACGGCATGCGTTTCGAGCGCGAGTTGTTCATCAACCTGATGTGGACCCCGGAATGTCGCGCGCTGCGCCATATTTTCATGGCCGAGCGCGCTGCCTCCAAGATTCCTGACGTGCCGGAAGACACACCAAGACGCGAGATCAAATCCATCGCCATGATTGGCGCGGGAACCATGGGCGGCGGCATTTCCATGAACTTCCTGAACGCCGGCATTCCGGTAAGGATGCTTGAGATGAAGCAGGAGGCACTCGACCGCGGGATTGCCACCATTCGCAAGAATTACGAAGCGCAAGTCAAAAAAGGAAAACTCAAGCAGGACAAGTATGAGCAGCGCATGAGTCTCTTGACCACCACGCTGAGCTACGATGACCTGAAAGACACCGACATGGTGATTGAGGCCGTGTTCGAGGAAATGGGCGTGAAGGAAAAAGTCTTCAAGGAACTCGACCGCGTCATGAAGCCCGGCGCCATTCTGGCCTCCAACACCTCAACGCTGGATCTGAACAAAATTGCCGGCTTTACCAAGCGTCCGCAGGACGTGATTGGCACCCACTTTTTCAGCCCCGCCAACGTCATGAAACTGCTTGAAGTGGTGCGTGGCGAAAAGACCAGCAAGGATGTGCTGGCCACCGTCATGGCGCTGGGCAAAAAGATCAGGAAGACCGCCGTGGTTTCGGGCGTGTGTGATGGCTTTATCGGCAACCGCATGATCGAACAATACGGCCGCCAGGGCGGCTTCCTGCTCGACGAAGGCTGCACGCCTGAGCAGGTGGATAAAGCCATCGAGAAATTCGGATTTGCCATGGGGCCGTTCCGCATGGGCGACCTGGCCGGCAACGACATTGGCTGGGCCATTCGCAAGCGCCGGTATCTTGAAAAGCCGGGCATGAAGTACAGCAAAACTGCTGACCTGCTGTGTGAAAAAGGCCGGTTTGGGCAAAAAACCGGTGCCGGCTGGTACGACTACGTTCCCGGCAAGCGCGATGCCATCCCCAACGCTGAAGTGGTGCAGATGATTGAAACCCATCGCGCATCGCTCGGCATCACACCGCGCAAGATTTCTGACGAAGAAATCGTGCAGCGGCTGGTTTATTCGCTGGTCAACGAGGGGGCGCACATTCTCGAGGAAGGCATTGCCAACAAGGCCAGCGACATCGACATGGTGTACCTGATGGGTTACGGCTTCCCGATTTATCGCGGTGGCCCGATGCTGTACGCCGACCAGGTGGGCCTGTTCAATGTGGTGCAAGCCATGCACCGCTTTGCACAGAACCCGCTGGATGACGCCGACTTCTGGAAACCCGCACCGCTGTTGGCCAGACTTGCCGCCGAAGGCAAGACGTTTAATTGAAACGACGGCCGGCCGTGATCAAACGCATCTTCGTCGCCCTCCTTGGCATGGTGCTTTTATTGGCGGCTATCGTGGCCGTCAATACGCTGCGCAAGGGCTCGCGCCAGCTGGACGTGGCGGCGGCGCCCGTGGTTCCGGTTGATGAGAAAGCGGTCTCCGAGCGGCTGGCCGGCACCCTGGTTTTTCGTACGATCTCCAACTACGATCAACCGGAGCAAAACGCCGGGGAGTTCATCAAGCTTCACGCTTACCTGCAGCAGCACTACCCCAAGGCACACGCTGTTCTCAAACGCGAGCTGGTCGGCAACTACAGCCTGCTCTACACCTGGCCGGGAAGCGATGCCGCAGCCAAGCCGGTGCTGCTGATGGCGCACCAGGATGTGGTTCCGATAGCCCCGGGCACCGAAAAAGACTGGAAAGCCGAACCCTTTGCCGGTGAAATCAAGGACGGCTTTGTCTGGGGCCGTGGCGCCTGGGACAACAAGGCCAACCTGATTTCCCAGATGGAGGCCGTCGAGATGCTGGCCGCCAGTGGTTTTAGGCCCAGGCAGACCATCTATCTGGCCTTCGGGCACGATGAAGAAGTCGGCGGCACGCGTGGCGCGCTGGAAATTGCCAGGCTGCTCGAAGCGCGCAAGGTCAAGCTGGATTTCGTCATTGACGAAGGCCTCCTGATTACCGACGGCATCATGCCTGGGCTATCCAAACCAGCGGCGCTGATTGGCATTTCCGAAAAGGGTTATCTCTCGGTCGTCCTCAAGGTGTCGGCCACGCCAGGGCACTCGTCCATGCCGCCGCCGCAGGGCAGCAGCGCCATTGCCATGATGAGCGCGGCCTTGCGCCGGCTCGACGATGATCAGTTGCCAGCCGGTATTCGGGGCGTGGCGCGGGAAATGTTTGACACCGTCGCTCCCGAGATGTCGGGCTTCGGCCGCGTCGCCCTGAGCAACCTGTGGCTGTTCGGTCCGCTGGTTCAGGCGCAGCTTGAAAAAGGTGCCAGCACCAATGCCATGCTGCGCACGACAACGGCATTGACGATGGTGAACGCGGGCAATAAGGACAATGTGCTGCCCGGCCTGGCCGAGGCTACTGTGAACTTTCGGCTATTGCCCGGTGATACCCGCGCCAGCGTGATGGCGCATGTGCGCGGCGCGGCTCCGTCTGAACGTTTTGAGCTGCGGGCGCTTCCGGGCGCATCCGAGCCGTCGCCAGTTTCCCCAACCGACTCGGCGTCTTACCAGTTGATCAACCGAACGGTGCGCGAGCTTTTCCCCGGGGTGCTGGTTGCCCCAGGACTCATGATTGCGGCGACCGATTCGCGTCATTTTCAAAATATCAGCGATCATATTTACCGCTTTTCACCCGTGCGCGCCAAACCGGAAGATCTGGCGCGCTTTCACGGTACCAATGAGCGCATTGCCAGCGCCAATCTGGCCGAACTCATCCGTTTTTACCAGCGTCTGCTGACCCAGACCGCCAAGCCCTGATTCAAACTCTGTCATCTCAAAGGACTTTTTCATGACATCCGCAGTTATTGTTTCCACCGCCCGCACTCCTTTGGCCAAAAGCTGGAAGGGCTCCTTCAACATGACACACGGCGCCACGCTGGGCGGCCATGCAGTGCAGCACGCGATTGCCCGCGCCGGGATTGAAGCGGCCGAAGTCGAAGACGTGATCATGGGTTGCGCCACGCCCGAGGGCGCCACCGGCGCCAATATTGCGCGCCAGATTGCGCTGCGCGCCGGTTGCCCCGTCACCGTGTCGGGCATGACGGTCAATCGTTTTTGCTCCTCCAGCCTGCAAACCATCGCCCTGGCCTCGCAGCGCATCATGACCGGTGAGGCCGATATTTTTGTCGCCGGGGGTGTCGAGAGCATTTCCTGCGTGCAACAGGAGATGAACACCCACATGCTGCAGGAAAGCTGGCTCGTCAAGAACAAGCCCGAGATCTACTGGAGCATGCTGCAAACGGCCGAGCAGGTGGCCACGCGCTACAACATTTCACGTGACCGCATGGACGAATACGGTGCAGCCAGCCAGCAAAAGGCCACTGCCGCGCTGGCCGCTGGCCTGTTTGACGCCGAGATCGCGCCGATTACCGTCACCATGGGAGTGACCGACCCGGTGATGGGCCTGACCACCAAACAGGTCACCGTCAGCAAGGATGAAGGCATTCGCGCCGGCACCACCAAGGAAGTCATCAGCGGTTTGCGCTCAGCCCTTCCCGGTGGCCTGATTAGCGCCGGCAATGCCAGCCAGTTCTCCGATGGCGCCGGAGCAGTCGTGGTCATGAACGAAAAAATCGCCGAGAAAAAAGGCCTCAAACCGCTGGGCCGCTTTCTCGGCTTTGCCGTGGCCGGCTGCGAGCCTGATGAAATGGGTATTGGGCCGGCGTTCGCCATCCCCAAGGTGCTGGCCCGACTGGGCTTGAAGATCAGCGACATCGACTTGTGGGAACTGAATGAAGCGTTTGCCGTGCAGGTGCTGTATTGCGCCGACAAGCTGGGCCTGCCCATGGACAAGCTCAACGTCAACGGCGGCGCCATCGCTGTCGGCCATCCTTACGGCGTCAGCGGCCAGCGCCTGACCGGCCACGCTCTGATCGAAGGCAAACGCCGCGGCGCCAAACGCGTCTGCGTGACCATGTGCATTGGCGGCGGCATGGGCGCAGCGGGGATATTTGAGGTATTGTGAGATTTTGTGGGACAGACCGCAGTTACGCGCAGCGAACAAGCTCTGTCCCCAACTGATCGTAAGGATGTTCGCAAGCTCTGCCCTCAACTGATTGAGAAACAATGAGCCTTCGTTCCACCCTTGATTTCCTGCTGTACCAATGGCTGGACGCCGAGTCGCTGAACCAGCGTGAACGCTTTGCCGACCATTCGCGCGAAACCTTTGACGCCGTGCTGGATACCTGCGAGCGCATCGCGCGCGAAAAATATGCGCCGTTCAACCGGCTGGTCGATACGCAGGAGCCGCGCTTTGACGGCGAGAAAGTCACGCTGCCGCAAGCCACGCACGACGCCCACAAGGCCTATGCCGAGTCCGGCATGCTCAGCGCAGCGCAAGATTATGAAATAGGCGGCATGCAACTGCCGTACACGCTGGAAGCAGCCGCCAACAGTTTTTTCGCCATGGCCTCGGTCAGCATCGGCTCTGGCCTGCTGACCACCGGCAACGCCAATTTGCTGATGGTGCATGGCACTGATCTGCAGAAAAGGGTGTTTGCACTGAACGAATTCTCGGGGCGGTTTTCGGGCACCATGTGCCTGTCGGAGCCGCAAGCCGGTTCCTCGCTCAGCGATGTCATGACCCGCGCCGTGCCCGATGGCGTGGGTTTTGAAGCCGACCCACTGGGCCCACGCTACCGCCTCAAGGGCAACAAGATGTGGATTTCGGCCGGTGAACATGAGCTCACCGACAACATCATTCACCTGGTGCTTGCCAAAATTCCCGGACCCGACGGCAAACTGATTCCGGGCACACGTGGTATTTCGCTGTTTATCGTGCCCAAAAAAATGGTGGGAACCGATGGCGTGCTGACCGGCGTGCGCAACGACGTGGCGCTGGCGGGCCTGAACCACAAGCTGGGCTGGCGCGGCACCACCAACACGCTGCTTAACTTCGGCGAAGGCAAATACCCGGTGAATGGCCAGGCGGGTGCGCTGGGCTACCTGGTGGGCCAGCCGCACCAGGGCTTGCGCTGCATGTTCCACATGATGAACGAGGCGCGCATCGGTGTCGGTATTGCGGCCACCATGCTCGGCATGGCGGGCTATCACGCTTCGCTGGACTACGCCAGGAATCGACCTCAAGGGCGCCCCATGGGCCCCGGCGGCAAGGATGCCGCGCAACCGCAGGTGCGCATCATCGAACACGCCGACGTCAAGCGCATGCTGCTGGCGCAAAAGGCCTATTGCGAAGGCGCATTGGCGCTTGAGCTGTACTGCGCCCGTCTGGTCGATGAGCAGCACACGGCCGGGGCGCAGGCCGCCGACGATGCCCGGCTGCTGCTGGAAGTGCTTACGCCGATTGCCAAAAGCTGGCCCAGCGAATGGTGCCTGGAAGCCAATTCACTGGCAATCCAGATTCACGGCGGCTACGGCTACACCCGCGACTTTCCGGTGGAGCAATACTGGCGTGACAACCGCCTGAACATGATTCACGAAGGCACGCACGGCATTCAGGCCATGGACCTGCTGGGCCGCAAGGTGCTGATGGAAGGGGGCAGGGGACTTGCACTGCTGGCGGCGCGCATCAACGCGACGATTGAGCAAGCCAAACGGGTGCCGGAACTGGCAGATCATGCCAAAGCACTCGGCAAAGCCCTGCAGCAGGTGGGCAGCGCCACCCAAGCCGCCTGGGCCACGGGCAAACCAGTCGATGCACTGGCCAATGCGGTGCCCTATCTGCAGGCGTTTGGACACACCGTGCTGGCCTGGATCTGGCTCGACGTGGCGCTCGCCGCGCTAAAGGCCGATGCTACAGAATCGATAGCTGCTACCATAGGAAAATTGGGAGCTACCCGCTATTTTTATCATTATGAATTACCAAAAATCAAGGCTTGGCTTGAGGTGGTTCAAACGCGTGATCTGACCTGCGTCGACCTGCCTGAGGCGGCGTTTTAGCCTTCGGGTCAGTGGGTTTTCAATCAAGAGCAATGCCCGGGATATTGGCGCTTGAAGTCGCCATCCGGACAGCCAGGCTTGAAGCCAACTGCGATGTTGTGCTTTACTCGCTCTTTGAAAGCAGCGCAGCACGGGCTGCCTGCCAAACCCATCCGCGACATCAGCAAGTCAGCGCGCTTGTGGGTGCTTTATGCGAGACCCGCAGCGGGCTCGATTACGAAATTTGACGACTGAACACAAGGAGCCTTGCCATGACCCGCACCATTCAACAGCTGTTTGACCTCAAAGGCAAAACCGCGCTCGTCACCGGTGGTTCGCGCGGCCTGGGGCTGCAACTGGCCCACGCACTGGGCGAGGCCGGCGCCAGAGTGATGCTGAGCTCGCGCAAGGCCGAAGACCTGATCGAGTCGGCGGCTGCGCTGAAAGCAGCAGGCATCGATGCGGACTGGCTTGCCGCCGACTGCGCCAAAGAGGCCGACATTCGCGCGCTGGGCGATGAAGCCATCAGGCGCATGGGCCATGTGGACATCCTGGTCAACAACGCCGGCGCGGCCTGGGGCGCACCGGCCGAAGACCATCCGGTGGATGCCTGGGACAAGGTGATGAATCTCAACGTTCGCGGCTATTTCATCCTCTCGCAGCACATCGCCAAACACAGCATGATTGCGCGCAAGTCAGGCCGCATCATCAATGTGGCCTCGATCGCCGGTCTGGGTGGCAACCCGCGCGGAATGAACACCATTGCCTACAACACGTCCAAGGGCGCGGTGATCAACTTCACGCGGGCGCTGGCGTGCGAATGGGGTGCCTACAACATCAACGTGAACGCCATCTGCCCGGGCTTTTTCCCGAGCAGGATGACCATGGGCACGCTCAAGGCCATGGGCGAAGAAAAACTCGCCGCGCACGCGCCGCTGGGCCGCCTGGGCGATGACGAAGACCTCAAGGGCCTTTGTGTGCTTTATGCCTCTGACGCCGGAAAACACATCACCGGGCAATGGCTGGCGGTGGATGGCGGCGTTTCCGTGGTCACCGGAGGATAAATCAGTGATGAACTTCGGTGCGGAAATCCCCTTTGTCAACCACCTCGGCTTTGTGCTGGAGCTGTTTGAAGGCGGTGAGTCGGCCATTGGCTACACACCGCGGCCCGAGCACCTGAACTCATTCGCCGTCACGCACGGCGGCGCCATCATGACGCTGCTGGATGTGACCATGGCGGTGGCTGCGCGCAGTGTGCAAAAGGACATGGGCGTGGTCACCATCGAGATGAAAACCAGCTTCATGCAACCGGCGCCGGGCGACGGCAGCCGGCTCACTGGCAAGGGCCACCTGCTGCATCGCAGCGCCACGCTGGCGTTTACCGAAGCTACGCTGTATGACGCACAGGGGCGCCCTTGCGCTCATGCCACCGGAACGTTCAAATACGTCAGACGCCTGGCCACGGGGCTCAAGACTGCCAATCTGCTGAATCCGCCGGTCAATCCGATTTCAACCGACTGAAGTTTTATTGATTAAATCGTGCTCTAGCCCTTATAAAACGGGCATTAGTAGCTCCTAAATATATAGCAAAAAGGAATCAACATGCCTGCCAATCAGCAAGTCCTGCTCGACAACCGGCCCACCGGTGAAGCCGTCGCCAGCAATTTCAAACTCGTGACCAGCCAGACACCCGCCTTGCAGGAAGGCCAGGTGTTGGTGCGCCACCACTTTTTGAGCCTGGACCCCTATATGCGTGGCCGCATGAATGACGCCAAGAGCTACGCCGCACCGCAGCCGCTCGGTGAGGTGATGGGCGGCGGCACCGCTGGCGAAGTGGTGGAAAGCCGTTCGCCCAGGTTTCAGCCCGGCGACAAGGTGGTTGGAATGGGTGGCTGGCAGCAATACAGCGTGGTCAATGCCGAGCAGCCGGGTGCCTTGCGCAAAGTCGATACCACCCAAGTGCCGCTTTCCCACTATCTGGGCGCAGTGGGCATGCCGGGCGTCACGGCCTGGTATGGCCTGGTCAAAATCATTGAGCCGAAGGCGGGCCAGACGGTCGTGGTGAGCGCCGCGACCGGTGCCGTGGGCAGTGCGTTTGCCGCGCTGGCAAAGGCACGAAACCTGCGCGTGGTTGGCATTGCCGGCGGCCCCGAGAAGTGCAAGTACGCCGTAGACGAGTTGGGCTTTGACGCCTGCATCGACTACAAGCTGCACCAGGATGCGGCTTCGCTATCCAAGGCGCTGAAAGATGCTTGCCCCAACGGCATTGACGGCTATTTTGAAAACGTTGGTGGCATGGTGCTCGACGCCGTGCTTGCGCGCATGAACGCCTTTGGCCGCATCGCGCTGTGCGGAATGATTGCCGGCTATGACGGCCAGCCGATGCCAATGACTTACCCGGCGCTGATCCTGACCAACCGGCTGAAAGTTCAGGGATTCATCGTCAGCGAGCACATGGAAGTCTGGCCCGAGGCGCTCAAGGAACTCGGCATGCTGGTGGCCACCGGCAAACTGCGGCCGCGTGAAAGCGTGGCACAGGGCCTGCCGGCTGCGCCCGAGGCCTTTCTGGGCCTGCTCAAGGGCAGGAATTTTGGCAAGCAGTTGGTCAAGCTGATTTAAGTCAGTCGCATCCGGAGCCAATGAGGCTTTCACGCATTCAGGAGCACCCGCCATGACTGAGTTGATTCTTCACCACTACCTGACTTCGCCCTTTTCCGAAAAAATCCGCCTGATTCTGGGTTATAAAAATCTGGCCTGGAAGTCGGTCATCATCCCGGCGATCATGCCCAAACCCGATCTGCTGGCGCTCACCGGTGGCTACCGCAAGACGCCAGTGCTGCAAATTGGCGCCGACCTGTATTGCGACACGGCCCTGATTGCTGACGTGCTGGAACATCTCGAGCCCCGGCCCACGCTGTACCCGGAGCCCGGCAAGGGTATGGCGCGCACGCTGGCGCAATGGGCTGACACCACGCTGTTCTGGACCTCCATGGCGTTCAACATGCAGGCCAGAGGCGCGGCGCAGCTGTTTGAAAAAGCCGGGCCCGACGCGGCCCGCGCGTTTGGTGAAGACCGCAAGGCCATGAGCGTGGGAATGATGCGTCTGCGCCCGGCCGATGCCGCCGCGGCCTACAAATCCTATTTGCGCCGGCTGTCGGACATGCTGACTGACTGGCCGTTTTTGCAGGGCGAGGTGCCATGCATCACCGACTTTGCAATGGTTCACCCGCTGTGGTTCACGCGTGTGCGCACGCCAGTGCTGGCCGATATTTTGAATCTCACCCCCGCTGTAATCGACTGGATGGACCGCATGGCGGCCCTCGGCCACGGGACGATGGAAAAATTCAGCGCGCAACAGGCCATTGCCGTGGCGGCGGCCGCCACGCCAGCGCCATTGCAAGACGATATCTTCCAGGATGAGCACGGCATCCCGCTGGGTAGCCGCGTGCTGGTCAGCGCCGAAAGCTTTGGCCCGGAGCCCACCGAGGGCGAGCTGATTGCCGCGACCCGCATGCACTACACGCTGCGCCGCAGCGACGAGCGCGCGGGCATGGTGCATGTGCATTTTCCGCGCATCGGTTACTCACTCAGGGCGGCAATGCCTGCGTGAGCGCTGCGACGGACCCCACCGCGTGGCCCTTTGCGGCCTATTTGAATTGATTCAGGGAGTTGACAATGATTACGAATTTCAAAGGCAAAACCGCCGTTCTCACCGGTGCCGGCTCCGGCTTTGGTCTGGAGTGCGCGCGCATCGGCGCCAGACTGGGAATGAAGCTGGTTCTGGTTGACGTGCAGCAGGATGCGCTGGACCGGGCCAGCGCGGAACTCAAGGCTGCTGGCGCCGAAGTCTTGCCATTCAAACTCGACGTATCCAGCGCGGCGCAGATGGAGGCGATGGGCCAGGCCGTGTTCGAGCGTTTTGGCGCGCCGCATTTTGTTTTCAACAACGCCGGGGTCGGCTCGGGCGGGCTTATCTGGGAAAACAGCGTCAAGGACTGGGAATGGGTGCTCGGCGTCAATGTGATGGGTGTTGTTCACGGCGTGCGCATTTTCACGCCCATGATGCTGCAGGCCGCGGCAAAAGACCCGGCCTGGCAGGGGCATATCGTGAATACCGCCAGCATGGCCGGGCTGCTCAATCCGCCCAACATGGGCGTCTATAACGTGAGCAAGCACGCGGTGGTCTCCTTGAGCGAAACGCTCTATCAGGACTTGGCGCTGGTGACCGACCAGATAGGCGCCTCGGTGCTGTGCCCGTTTTTTGTCGCCACTGGCATCAGCCAGAGCCATCGCAACCGCCCTGACGATCTGGCGCCTGAAAAGCCGACGCGCAGCCAGTTGATCGGCCAGGCCATGAGCGACAAGGCCGTCAGTTCGGGGAAAGTCACCGCGGCAGACGTGGCGCAAATGGTGTTTGATGCCGTCACTGCGAACCGGTTTTACATCTACAGCCATCCCAAGGCGATTCATTCGGTGCAAACGCGCCTGGAAGACATTTTGCAGGCGCGCAACCCGACGGATCCATTTGCCGACAAGCCCGAAATCGGGCTGCAACTCAAAAGCGCACTGCGGGGCGCGTAACGGTCCTTGCGCGGCAAGCATGAATGCGAGCGCCAGAAAGTTGCTGCTGGTGCCTATTGATTCGAATTTGCCGCTCTTTGTTTAATCCACGCCGCCACAACGAAGAATATGACAGGCGGCAACACGATCATCTGGATGACTGGAACAAGGCCAATCGCCAAACCCGGGATCAGCGGCATCTGTTCGGTATACGCCCAACGGTTGATGAGACCAACCGCTATCCATTCGACAACAACGCCAAGGCTGAGTCCGGCGATCAGCATCACGCTGTAATGCAGACCACTGGGATCGACAAACCAATCGGCCCGCCTGAACGTGAACCAGCCGACTGCAAAAATAATCCAGACCAGGACGCCATCGCCCAGGCTTGCAACAAGGCAATGCACCCAGGTGGAGAGTTTTCCCCAGTCCATCCCGACGTAAAGAAAGCCTTGAGCCACTTCCCAAAAATAGTTGAATGACACGGCGACGACGAACAGGGCTGCAAAGCACTCAAGAGGCGCGACGCGAGATAAACTGATCTTCATCGTTCTGGCTCAAGGCTGTTGACTTGCATTCTGTTTTTTGTGCCCCCTGCGATCCGCACGCATTGGGCGCGGTTACTTGACTTTGGTGACGACATAGCCGTCGCCCTGCTGCACGAACTCGAACGTCACCGTCTGTCCTTCTTTCAACCTGGCCAGCAGCGCCTTGTCCTTGACCTTGAACCCCATCGTCATCGGGGGCCAGTTCAAGCTGTTGACGGGTCCGTGCGCGACCGTGACCACACCGGTCCCGGCATTGAGCTTTTTGACGACGCCCTGCGCGGTATGGGCGGTCTGGGCGCTGGCGGCGGCATTCTTGCCCATGCCCGTACCGTTGTTTATGTCTTTCTTCTCGTCCGTCCTGGTCTGTGCCAGCACGGCGGCGGCCGCCAGCAGGGACGCCAGCGCGAGAGTGGCAATTGCGACTTTTTTCATATCCTTCTCCATTTCAAGGTAGTTAAAAACTGGTTAAATGCCCACCCGGCGCCACGGCGCTCGCGCGGCCGGCGCATCAACAAATACGCCGCCGGAATCACGAACATCGACAGCAATGGTGCCGTGATCATGCCGCCCACCATGGGCGCGGCAATGCGCTGCATCACTTCCGAGCCGGTGCCGGTGCCCCACATGATCGGAAGCAAGCCCGCCAAAATCACCGCCACCGTCATCGCCTTGGGCCGCACCCGAAGCACCGCGCCTTCGGCAATGGCATCGAGCAAGTCTTCGGCGCTGGCTTTACCCTGCTCGATGCGCTCGTCCCACGCGCTCTTGAGGTACAGCAGCATGATCACGCCAAACTCCGCCGACACCCCCGCCAGCGCGATGAACCCGACGGCGCCTGCCACCGACAGGTTGTAGCCGAGCAGGTAAAGCAGCCAGATGCCGCCAATCAGCGCGAAGGGCAGGGCCACCATGATGAGCAGCGCTTCATCGAGGGCGCCAAAGCTCAGGTAGAGCAGCGCAAAGATGATGAGCAGCGTGAAGGGCACCACCACCTTGAGCCTGGCGGTGGCCCGCTCCAGAAACTCGAACTGTCCGGACCACGAAATCGAGTAACCCGGCGACAGCCTGACCTGGCTTGCGACCGCCTGCTGCATGTCGTGCACCGCGGAGCGCAAATCGCGGCCGCGAATGTCCACATAGACCCAACCCGACAGCCGTGCGTTTTCGCTGCGCAACATGGGCGGTCCGTCAGTGACGCGGATGTCGGCGACGTCGGACAGCACCAGGCGCTGGGCACGTTCGGTGATGATGGGCAGGCTGCGCAGCTTTTCCAGCGAGTCCCGAATTTCACGCGGATAGCGCAGATTGATCGGAAAGCGTTGCAGGCCCTCGACCGTCTCGCCGATATTGGCCCCCCCGATGGCCAGCGCGATGACCGACTGCACGTCGGCAATGTTGAGCCCGAAGCGCGCAGCATCGTTGCGGCGGATGTTCACGTCCACGTAGCGCCCGCCGGTCAGGCGTTCGGCAAGGGCGCTGGTGACGCCAGGCACGTCTTTGAGCACGCGCTCAATCGCCGCCGTGGCGCGGTCAATCTCCGCCAGATCGGCACCCGCCACCTTCACGCCCACCGGGCTCTTGATGCCGGTGGCCAGCATGTCGATGCGGTTGCGAATCGGCGGCACCCAGATGTTGGACAGGCCCGGCACCCTGACAATGCGGTCCAGTTCCTCGACCAGCTGGTCGGTGGTCATGCCGGGGCGCCACTGGTCCTTCGGTTTGAACTGGATGGTGGTCTCGAACATCTCGAGTGGCGCCGGGTCGGTAGCGGTTTCCGCCCGACCGGCCTTGCCAAACACACTGGCGACCTCGGGCACGGTCCTGATCAGACGGTCGGTTTGCTGCAGCAACTCGCCCGCCTTGCCGACCGACAGACCCGGCAGCGCCGAGGGCATGTAAAGCAAATCGCCCTCGTCCAACTGGGGCATGAACTCAGCCCCGATATGCTGCAGTGGCCACAGGCTCAGCAGCAGCGCCAGGGCGGCGAGCACCAGCGTCAGGCGGGGCGCGCGCAGCACCCTTTCGAGCAGCGGGCGATAGATTGCGATCAGCCAGCGGTTCAGCGGATTGGCTGTTTCATCGGGGATGCGGCCACGAATCAGGTAGCCCATCAGCACCGGAATCAGCGTCACCGACAAACCGGCGGCGGCCGCCATGGCGTAGGTCTTGGTGAAGGCCAGCGGCGCGAACAGCCGTCCCTCCTGCGCCTCCAGCGTGAACACCGGAATGAACGACAGCGTGATGATCAGCAGCGAAAAGAACAGCGCCGGCCCGACCTCGACCGCCGCATCGCCGATCACCCCCCAGCGTGCGTGTCCCGCGAGTTGCTGCCCCGGATACTCGTGGTTCCAGCGCTCAAGATGCTTGTGCGCGTTCTCGATCATCACCACCGCCGCATCGACCATGGCGCCAATGGCAATGGCAATGCCGCCCAGCGACATGATGTTGGCGTTGACGCCCTGGTAGCGCATCACGATGAAGGCCACCAAAATACCCAGTGGCAGCGAGATGATCGCGACTAGGGCCGAGCGCAGATGAAACAAAAAGGCAAAGCACACCAGCGCGACGACGAGAAACTCTTCGAGCAGCTTGTGGCTCAGGTTTTCCACGGCGCGCTCAATCAGGCCGGAGCGGTCATACACCGGCACCATTTCCACGCCCTTGGGCAGGCCGGCCTGCAGCGACTTGAGTTTTTCCTTGACCGCCGCAATCGTTTCCAGCGCGTTCTTGCCCGAGCGCATGATGATCACGCCGCCGACGGCTTCGCCCGCGCCATCGAGCTCACCAATGCCACGCCGCATTTCAGGCCCCATTTGAATGCGCGCCACATCGCCCAGGCGCACCGACACACCGGCAGGGGTGGTCATCAGCGGCACCTTGCGGAAATCATCAAGGCTTTGCAGATAGCCAGAAGCACGCACCATGTACTCGGCTTCGCCCAGCTCCAGTACCGAGCCGCCGGCCTCCTGATTGGCTTTCTGAACCGCCTCAACCACCCGGGTGTGCGGGATGCCGTAAGCCGCCAGCTTGTCGGGGTCCAGCACGATCTGGTACTGGCGCACCATGCCGCCCACCGAAGCCACTTCGGCCACATTGGGGACGGTTTTCAACTCATACTTGAGGAACCAGTCCTGCAAGGCGCGCAACTGCGACACATCCTGAGTTCCGCCGCGGTCAACCAGTGCGTACTCGTAGATCCAGCCGACGCCCGTCGCATCGGGCCCGAGCGAGGCTTTGGCCCCCGCGGGCAAGCGCGACTGCACCTGGTTCAGGTATTCCAGCACCCGGGAGCGCGCCCAGTACAGGTCGGTGCCATCCTCAAACAGCACATACACAAAGGAATCGCCAAAGAACGAATAACCGCGCACCGTCTTCGCGCCGGGCACCGACAGCATGGTCGTGGTCATCGGATAGGTGATCTGGTCCTCGACCAGACGCGGCGCCTGGCCGGAGAAACTGGTGCGGATGATGACCTGCACGTCAGACAGGTCCGGCAAGGCATCCAGCGGCGTTTTGAGCAGCGAATGGACACCCCAGGCGCTGAGCATCAGCGTGGCCAGCAGCACCAGGAAGCGGTTGCTGATGGACCAGCGAATAAGACGCGCGATCACTTCTGGCTCCCGCTGGTTGATGCTGCTGAAACGGCGGGCGCAGGGATCGGGCTGGACGCATCACCCAGCCGGGCTTCGACGCCTTTGAGGCTGGCCTCCGAGTCGATCAGGAATTGCGACGACACCACCACGCGCTGGCCGGCCTGCAGGCCGCGCTTGATCTCGGTCTGGCCCGCGCTCTCAATGCCAGTCTGCACCTCAACCGGTCGGAACTTGCCGCCGTCCTCGGCCAGCATGACCACGCTGCGCTTGCCGGTCTGGATCACGGCTTCGGTGGGGATCAACAACATGTTGTCAATGCGCTGGTCCATGAACTGCATCTGCACGAACATGCCGGGAACCAGGCGGCTGCCGGGATTGGAAAGCTCCACGCGCGCCTTCAGGGTTCGGGTTGCCGGGTTCACATCGGGCAGGATGGCCTGCACTTTGCCGCCAAATGTGGTGTTCGGCGCGGCGGCGCTTCTGGCTTGCACCCTGGCACCAGGGTGCAGCAGCGCAGCCTGGCTCTCGGGCACCTCGGCATTGGCCCACACCTTGGACAGGCCGTTGATACGGAACAGGGTCGCCCCCGGCATCACCGTCATGCCCTCGCGCGCCAACAGCTCGGTGACCACGCCGCCGATCGGGGCCGTCAGGGTGATGCGGGCGCGGGTCTGGCCGCTCGTTTGCAGCGCCTGAATCTGCGCGTCGCTCATGCCGGCCTGGCGCATGCGCTGGCCCGCGCCTTCCACCAGGCTGTCCAGACCCGGGCCTTGCATGCGCTGCAGCGCCAGAAATTCCTCCTGCGCTGCCACCCAGTCGGGCACGTACAGATCGACCAGGGCTTGGCCCTTGGCCACAGGATCGAGCGTTGCACGCACATGCAGGCGTTCCACGTAAGCGGTGGCGCGGGCCTGCACGATGACCTGATCGCGTTCATTGAAGGCGATGCTGCCAACCGCCGCCAACTGCGGCGACAGCGTGCCCTGCGTCACAACCGCTGTGCGCAGACCCAGGTTTTGCTGAATGCGGGCGCTGACGGTCACCTGCCCCGCGTCGGCATCGGCGTCGGCATAGACCGGAACCAGCATCATGTCCATGAAAGGGGATTTGCCCGGCTTGTCGAACTTGCTGCCCGGCATCATCGGGTCCTGGTAGTACAGAATCTTGCGGCCATTGGCCGGATCGGTGTCACCCGCCTTGAGGCCGGCGCTGATGTGGCGGCGAGTGCCTTCTTCGTCCTGCGCGATGCTTTGCGGGCCAGCGGCAGCGGGTGCCTGCGTAGCCCGCGGGGCCCCGGATGAAGCGGCGGGCAGCTCGGTCGAATTCACGGCGTGCTTCTTGCCAAGCGCATAAAGGCCATAGCCGCCCATGCCGAGTAGAAGAAGGAACACGATGGTCAGCACAACGGCTGCGAAAGTTTTTCTGGAGTTCATGGTCGAGTTTTCAGAAAGCTTGCGTTGGCGGTTCCGGTGGCGTTGGCAAGCGCCTTGTCGGGCGTCAGATAGTTGAACTCCGCCCACAGGCGGGCCGTTTCCAGTTCCAGCGTCAGCGCCTGGATGCGCGTGTTGATTTCGTCGCGCCGGGCCGCCAGTGCGCTGGCCAGATCACTCTTGCCGACGCGGTAGGCGGTCAGCGCCGCCTCCGAGCGTTGCCCGGCAACGGGAATCAGCTGGGTGGTGTAGCGGGCCAGCCGCTCCTTGCCGGTTTGCCAGTCGTTGACGAGGCCGCGCACCTCGGCCTCGTAGGCGCGCAGGGTGTCTTCATGATTGGCGCGGGCCTCTTCCAGCAAAGCCAGTTTGGCGGCGATTTCGCGGTTCTGGCGGTTTTTTTGATCCCACTGCAAGGGGATGGAAACACCGATCGAGACCATGCTGGAGAAGGCCGGGCCGCGCTGCTGGTAAGCGGCCTCCGCGGTCCAGTCGGCGCGGGTGTTGGCCTGGGCCAGCCGGGCCTCTGTTTCCGCGGCGTCCACCTGCGCGGCCAGCACGGCAAGCCGCGGATGCTGGCTGAGTTGCCCGGTCGAGAGCGGCAACTCCAGGGCGCTGTCCTGCCACACGGCCTGGCCCGCCAGCGGCCGGTCGGCATCAGCGCCGATCCAGCGGGCAAGCTGCAGGCCCGCGCTTCGGCTCTGACGCTCAAGCTGGCTCAGCCGGTCTTCCAGCTCGATCACGGCGGCGCGGGCGGCGAACACATTGGCCTGGGTGCCGCGGCCGGCCCGGAAGGCGATGTCAGCGTCTTGCGCCTGCAGCCGTGTTTCCTCCAGTTGCCGGCGCAACAGCGCTCGCATGGCTTGCGCATAGGAACGTTCCAGCCAGGCCAATGCGGTGTCGCGGTGAATGCCAGCCAGCGCCAGTTGCCGCTGCGCCTGGGCGCGCTGCGCGTCGCGCTCATAACGCTCGGCTTTGAGCCTGCGCTTTTCCTCGCGGGGAAACTCCTGCGCGAAACCGATGCGGCGCATGGTCATGAAGTCACGCGTCAGACTCAGTGCGTCGGCTCCCGTCACGGGCAGATTGTCGATCCCGAGCTTGAGCACTGGATCGGGCAACTGACCAGCCGACACTGCCATTTCCCGCGCTGCCCGCAGGGCTGCATCCTGGGCGGGCAGTTGCGCTGACCGCTCGGCGGCAAGGCGCTGCGCTTCGTGCAGCGACAGCGGCAAGGGCGCCGGCTCAGCGGCCCACAGCGGCCCTGCGATAGAGGCCAGCAGCGCAGCCGCTGCAAGGTCCCGGATCAGGCGAACAGGGTGAACGACAGACAGAAAAAACATGAGACCTCCAGACTGAATGACACACTGCCCGGGCACGGTGCGTGCTCAGGCGGCAAGCAGAAGGCCGGAGGATTTAAATCCGAAAACAGCAGTTGCGCACGGCCAGCGAGGCGGCCGTGCTGCGTCTGAGAAGCGGCGCTTGCCAGGTGGCGCCCGGCGGTGCTGCTGGAGCAATGTTTGGACGCGGGAAGTCGGTTCCTGGAACAGCCAGAGTTGGCAGGCTATGAACCAGGTAGTTATCAGCCGTCTGCAGGTCAGAATTGCAGTGCACGGCGCACAGATTGGGCTGCGCCTCGTCCATGGCAAGCGTCATGGACCCAGCGCAGGGCATGTCGGCCTGCGCCATTGTGGCCATTTCAGCCGCCTTGCCGGCATCACCGCGTGTGCAGGAATAACCAGCCATTGCCAATTGCATGAACAGCAGGCTCAGCAGCGCAAAGAGCACGGTGGCGAAGCGATTACGTCGATTCCAGGACATGAGGCAAGTTAAATGTCGGGGCGACAGGGTAGGGTGTTATCGGGTGGCATGTAGTGTAGTGCAGGTAGGTGGACAGCAGCCATTCAGCAAAGTTCAACGCCTGACCAGAAAATCAGTGAGTTGTGCAGGTTCGGGTTTCAAAGGCTGGAGCAATCGGTTTCGTCGGATTTCACGAACAAAATTGGGCTCTAGCCCAGTCAATACGGGAACAAGATGCTATCAATATTGTAGTGTGCTGTTGGCTGCGATCGTGGCCGGGCGAATTGGCCAACAAGCACGCAAGGCAGCTACAACCCGGCAGCCCGCAACGCCGCCCGGACGCGAATCCACCCAACCTTCAGGCTCGCCTTCGCGTGCAGTTTGAGCCGGTGGGCCATGCGCCAGGACCGCGAGTTGCGCACCTGCGCCAGCACGCGGTCTTTCCAGTTTTTCCAGGGGGTGTAAAGGCGTGCAAACCACTTCAGTTGCATCAGCGCGGGATGGGTGAGCTGGAACAGGCGTGCCGCGATCGCCGTTCCACCAAGCTTGGCGGCCAGCACCAGCTCGAGTCCCAGCATCACATGGCCCTGGCCAAACAGGTAAAGCGCCAGCAGCTTGATGGGCACCAGCGCCGCCACGGGCACGCCAAAAACCAGCAGGGCTGCCCAGGGTGGCAAGCACGCAATCAGGCGCTCCAGTTGGCCCCACCACGGCAAGCGACCCAGCGCGGCAATAGCAGCGGCCAGCGGCTCCCAGCCCCATTCCTCGAACAGCAAAAATACGGCAACCGGCGCAAGCAGGAGCGTCCGCAAGAACTTTTTAAGCCAGTTCAAGTGATGATCCAGGGAAGTTCAGTCGCTCACACCGCGCATTGCAGGCTCACCGCCTGCAGGGTGTCGCCGGATTGGGTGTCAAACACCACCAGGTTCACCTGGCGCGCGTGGCCGGGTGTGGCTGCGATGCTGCGAAGCGTGAGTTTTTGTGGGGTGCCCTCGCTGGTTTTGTAAACACCGGCAGGCGTGTACTGGCGCACCACAAAGTCGTGCTGCAGGAATTCGCCAGCGTTTTCGCCGGCTTTCACACGCGAGTTGTGGCCATGCTCGGTCACGGTCCAATAGGCCGCCCAAGAGGCTGCGGTTTGCGATGCAGGCGCAGACGCCACCGGTGTCACGCTGGCTTCAAACCGGTCTGCGCCGAGCTGCTGCAGCGTAATGTGCGCCCTGGCGGGTTCGCCGGAGGCAGGCTGCTTTCCCCACTGATAATCTTTGCCATTGAGCACAACCTGCGGAGTATAGATGCCGCGCAGATTGTTTCTGGCCGCAATCTCGCGCTGGCGCTGGGTATGGGCGGGCGTGGCAAAGCGGTCCACCCAGCCGATGTAGTCCCAGTAGCCGACGTGAAAGGCCTGCACCACCAGGCCCTTGTTTTTCAGCGATGAAGCCCATTTGTCGGCCGGTGGGCAGGAACTGCAGCCTTCGGAGGTGTACAGCTCAACCACGGGGGTCAGCGTCGGGCCGGAAGTTGTGGTGCACTGATTTGACGCGGCAAAAGTGCCGGTAGCCATCGCAAACAGGGCGCTGGCAGCCATCAAGCTTGTCGTATTGAGTCGCATGGTCATTTCCTTCATGAAACCACAAGCAACTCCGGGCTGGAATGGTTGCGGCAGTCCATGGGTCGTCAGGGCTGGCGTGTTCTTACAAGCAGACTTTCAGACCAGCACTGTCTTGACACGGCTGCAGCCAGTGGTTTGGGTCAGGTTGTTCTGGACGCTGCCGCGCGCTCCAGTTTGTCTTCAAGCTGGCCCATGAAGGCGGCTGTGCTGTTGTCCGATTGCTCGATGCGCGCCAGCAGCGCTTGCTGCTGCTGCGCAAAGCGCTCCGCCATGGCGGCGACCGTGGCAGCTTCCCGCTGCTGCTGCGCTGTGGCTTGCGCCGCGAGAAAAGTCTGCAGTTCGGTAAAGCGCGAGGCCTCGGCCTTGTCGGCCAGCTCGCGCTGGGTATTCAGCTCGCGGGTGTGCTTGCGCATCTCCAGCAGGTTGGTGCTTTGCATGTAAAGCGCGCTGCCCAGAAAAATGACAGTGGCCGCCCCAAGCAGCACCAGCATCACCAGGCCCAGCGACACCTCGATGGTTGTGAAACCCAGGCTCAGCATGCTGACGTGCATGAACTCATTCAGATTGAGTGCAACAAAAGCGGCGACCAGCGCGATGGCAAGAATGAATACGATGGTGCGAATGCGCATGGTGTGTCTCCCGGAATGCGTTGAAGGATTGGGTGGTAAATAGGCTCTGCAACTACGACTCATTTTAGGCATCGTTGCGCTTTCGGGCTGTGGGACAATGCCGACCCTTGACGTCGGTTTTTTGGGGTGAAGTCTGGTTTCGATCAGTCTTCTTCCCGCACTTTTTTACGGCTTTCCAGTTCAATCCACTTTTTCCAGCATGCAGAAAATCATCAGCCAGATTGCGGCCGAAATCAAAGCCCATGCGCATCAGGTCAAGGCAGCGGTCGAGCTGCTCAACGGCGGGGCGAGCGTGCCGTTTATTGCGCGTTACCGCAAGGAAGCCACCGGCGGGCTCGACGACATTCAATTGCGCGAACTCGAATCTCGCCTGAGCTATCTGCGTGAACTCGAAGACCGGCGCGAAGCTGTTTTGAAAAGCATCCAGGAGCAGGGCAAGCTCACGCCTCTATTGCGCACCGCCATTGAATTGGCCGCCACCAAGCAGGACCTGGAAGACCTGTATTTGCCCTACAAACCGAAGCGCCGCACCAAAGGCCAGATTGCGCGTGAAGCCGGAATCGAGCCGCTGGCCGATGCGATCTTCACCGACCCGTCACTCAACCCGAACGATGAAGCCATCGCCTATGTGAAAGCGGCAAAGACTGAAAGCGGTGATGACTTCACCAGCGTGCAGGCCGTGCTTGACGGCGTGCGCGACATTCTGAGTGAGCGCTGGGCCGAAGACGCCGCGCTGGTGCAGTCGCTCCGGCAGTGGTTATGGAGCGAAGGTTTGTTCTCGTCAAAACTGGTCAGCGGCAAGGACGAAAACACGCCCGAGAATGCCAGGTTCCGCGATTACTTCGATTACAACGAGCCAATTGGCCGCGTGCCTTCGCACCGCGCGCTGGCCGTGTTCCGGGGTCGCGGTCTGGAAATTCTGGATGCCAGGCTGGTGCTGCCCGAAAACTCCGAGCCGGGAAAACCCGGCATTGCCGAGGGCAAGATTGCGCTGCACCTGGGCTGGAGCCACAAGGGCAGGGCAGCCGACGACCTGCTCCGCAAATGCGTGGCCTGGAGCTGGCGCGTCAAACTCAGCCTGTCGCTGGAGCGCGACCTGTTTGCCCGCCTGCGCGAAGGTGCCGAAAAAGTCGCCATCAAGGTGTTTGCCGACAACCTGCGCGACCTGCTGCTGGCCGCACCGGCCGGCCCGCGCGTGGTGATGGGGCTGGACCCGGGCATCCGCACCGGCGTGAAGGTGGCGGTGGTTGACGCCACCGGCAAGCTGGTGGAAACCGCGACGATTTATCCGCACGAGCCGCGCAAGGACTGGGATGGCTCGCTGCACACCCTTGGCAAACTCTGCGAAAAACACGGCGTCAACCTGATCGCCATTGGCAACGGCACCGCCAGCCGTGAAACCGACAAGCTGGCAGCGGATCTGATCAGACTCATGGCAAAACATGCCGTTCGGGCTGAGCCTGTCGAAGCCGGCGTTTCGACCCTTGGCCAAGCTCAGGACAGGCCAAGCTCAACGCGAACGGGGGTCATTGAAAAAGTCGTGGTCAGCGAAGCCGGTGCCTCGGTCTATTCGGCCAGCGAGTTTGCCAGCCAGGAAATGCCCGAGGTGGACGTGAGCCTGCGCGGCGCGGCGAGCATTGCGCGCCGCCTGCAGGACCCATTGGCGGAACTGGTCAAGATTGACCCCAAGTCGATCGGCGTCGGCCAGTACCAGCACGACGTGAACCAGAGCGAGCTGGCGCGCAGCCTGAGCGCCGTGGTTGAAGATTGCGTCAACAGTGTCGGCGTGGACCTGAACACCGCCAGCGTGCCGCTGCTGGCGCGTGTCTCGGGCCTGAGTCCGGCAGTGGCCAAGGCGGTGGTGCGCTGGCGCGACGCCAATGGCGCGTTTGCCAGCCGCGCCGATTTGCTCAAGGTGACCGGCCTGGGCGCCAAAACCTTTGAACAGAGCGCCGGATTTTTGCGACTGCGCGGTGGCAGCAACCCGCTGGACATGACCGGCGTGCATCCCGAAACCTATCCGGTGGTGGAAAAAATCATCGCGCACACCGGCAAACCGGTGGCCGAACTGATGGGCCGCGCCGAGATGCTAAAAACATTGAGGCCCGAGCTGTTTGCCAATGAAAAGTTTGGCGTCATCACGGTCAGGGACATTCTGGCCGAGCTGGAAAAGCCTGCCCGCGACCCGCGCCCCGACTTCAAGGTGGCGCGTTTTAACGATGGCGTCGAAGACATCAAGGATTTGAAGGAAGGCATGACGCTGGAAGGCACCGTCAGCAACGTGGCGGCCTTTGGCGCGTTTGTTGATATCGGCGTGCACCAGGACGGCCTGGTGCATGTGAGCCAGCTCGCCAACAAGTTTGTCAACGATGCGCGCGAGGTGGTGAAAACCGGCGACATCGTCACGGTGCGGGTCACCGAAGTGGACGTGGCGCGCAAACGCATCGCCCTGACGATGAGGCTGGGCGATGCACCCGCGCGGCGCGACGGACCACGCGACAACCGCTTTGAAAGCGCCCGGCCGGGTAGCCAGAAACCCGCAGGCCATGGAGGAGGGCGCTCAGGCGCAGCGCAAGCGCCCGCCTCGACCGCGATGGAATCGGCTTTCAGCAAGCTGGCTGCCCTGAAGAAATAGTCCGTCAAAGCCTTCTCGAAAACGGGAAAAGGTTTGTTCTTGTAGCCGAATCGCCCGGTAGCCCCCGATCAATGGCAGCAAGCAGCTATTAATTACATAGCAGCCTTAATGATTCGGTGTCCAGCAGGCCCAGGTTTGATAGTCTTCGGTAACAAGCGAAGTGCCGCAAACTGGCATGGCCATTGCTTGCGATGCAGGCATGCACATCGACGCCCAAGAGGTTTTGACAACGCCCAATGCAGCGGTTGACCCTGTCTGGCAACAACAGCTGGCGTTGTTGTTGGAGTCCACGGGCGAGGGGATCTTTGGCCTGGATATGGATGGCCTTTGCACGTTCATCAACCGTGCCGGAGCGAGCATGCTGGGTCGGGAGCCAGCGGAGATTCTTGGGTGCAATATGCATGAACTCACGCACCACTCGCACCCCGATGGCAAGCCTTATCCGATCCAGGATTGCCCGATTTTCAACGCTTTCCGCCAAGGGCTGCCGTGCCGTATCGATTCAGAAGTGTTATGGCACCGTGAACACTATTCATTCGCGGTTGAGTATTCCAGTTACCCGCTGATGGATGGCGCCACGGTGTGCGGCGCAGTCGTCACCTTCGTGGACATCACCGAGCGCAAACGCGCGGCCGATGCACTGCAGCTTGCCAAAAATGAGCTGGAGCAGCGCGTCAGCGAGCGTACGCAGGAGCTTTCGGTCGCGCTGGGGCAACTGCGTGAACTTTCTGCCTATTCCGAGAATGTGCGTGAAGAAGAGCGCACCCGCATTGCCCGTGAGGTGCATGACGAGCTGGGCAGCCTGCTTGTGGCGCTCAAGATGGATGTGAACTGGATGGACAAGCGGCTGGGTGAACAGCAGCAGCGCATGCCGCCAGAGGCCGATGCCATGCGCACTCGGTTGCGCTGCAAGTGCCAGAACATGAGTGGCCTGATCGAGCGCGCAGTCGATAACGTGGGGCGCATCATCACCGACCTGCGCCCGAGCATCCTTGACCACCAGGGCCTGTGGGCGGCGCTGGAGTGGCAGGCGCATGAATTTGCACAGTCCGCCGAACTCGCGCTGGACTGGGACATGCAGGGCACCGAGGGAGTAGAAGTGCCCGAGCCGCAGGCCATGGCGGTGTTTCGCATTTTTCAGGAAATGCTCAGCAACGTGGGGCGGCACGCCCACGCCAGCGAACTCACCCTGCGCATTCAGGTGGCGGGTGCGGCGTTGACGATTGCGGTGCAGGACGACGGTTGTGGTGCAGCCGCCCAGGCGTTTGAAGCGTCCACCGCCTATGGCGTGATGGGCATGCGCGAGCGCGCCCGGCATTTTGGTGGGCAGCTCGAAATTTCAAGCCAAATCGGCCGTGGGTCCTTATTCAGACTGCACATGCCGCTCCTTAATAAATAGCATGATCAAATTACTGATTGGCGACGACCACCGCATCGTGCGCGAAGGCCTCAAGCAGGTGCTGGCCGATGCACCAGATGTGGGCGTGCTGGCCGAGGCGCAGACCGGGGCCGAGGTGTTGGAATTGGTGCGCGCCCTGGGAGGCGCGGCCGGGCTGGACTTGGTACTGCTGGACATCGCCATGCCGGGCCAGGATGGTCTGGAGGTGCTGCAGATCTTGCGCCGTGAGCATCCTGCGCTGCCCGTTCTGATGCTCAGCACCTACCCGGAAAAGCAGTATGCGGTGCGTTGCATCAAGCTGGGTGCCGGCGGCTATCTGAACAAGAGCGCGGACCCGGACGACATGGTGGCGGCGGTGCGCAAGGTCGCCGGGGGTGGTAGGTATGTGACCCTCGCCACGGCAGAAGCGCTGGCTGCTGCGATGAGCGGCGCAGCGGGCCGATCAGGGCTTGCTGCGCTGGCGGGTTCGGGCGGTGTGGATTCCCTGTCGCACCGCGAGCACCAGGTATTTCGTTTGTTGACGGCGGGTCAGACAGTGGGCGAAATTGGTGCGCAACTCCAGCTCGCGGCCAATACCGTGAGCACCTACCGGGCCAGGATTCTTGAGAAAACCGGCGTCAAAAACGATGTGGAGTTGGCGCTTTACGCCGAACGGCACAGTCGGGCTGCACCGGGCGTCTGAATACGCAGTTGCTGACCGGGTGGCGTAGGGCTGGCCCTACAGGGCGTCGTTCCTGTTGGCACGAGTTGCAGTGTGCGCTGGTACTGCGCTTCAAGTTGGCCCGACCTTTGCGTAGTTGATCGTATCCAACTTCAAGAGGTAAAGCCATGACGCAGTACTTTGACCCCTACAACGCCGACCGTCCCCTGTTGCTCAAGTGCAACTGCGGCAAGGATCATACGGTGGCCGAACACCAGAAAGAACTGTCCGCCAACGGTGCCACCGTCGAGCTCAGGCGCCGCAGCCTCACGAACGAGTTCGAGGCCTATTCCAACGCCTTCATCGAGGCCACGCTGGTCAAGGCGATCTTCCCGCAAGACGCCGTGCGTCGCCGCTTTCTGCGTGCCGTCGGCAAGGGCACGGCCATGGCGGCGATCAGCAGTGTGCTGCCCCTGGCCAGCCTGCAAGCCATGGCGCAAGACAAGAACGCGCTGGAAAAAACCAAGCTCAAAATCGGCTTCATCCCGATCACCTGCGCCACGCCGCTCATCATGGCGCACCCGCTGGGTTTTTACAACAAGCAGGGCCTGAGCGTGGAAGTGACCAAGACCGCCGGTTGGGCGCTGATCCGCGACAAGATGATCAACAAGGAGTACGACGCCACACATTTCTTGAGCCCCATGCCGCTGGCGATTTCGATGGGTCTTGGCTCGAACGCGACGCCGATGAACGTGGCCACGATCCAGAACATCAACGGTCAGGCCATCACCATGTCCATCCGGCACAAGGACAACCGCGACCCGAAGAACTGGAAGGGTTTCAAGTTCGGCATCCCGTTTGACTACTCGATGCACAACTTTCTGTTGCGCTATTTCCTGGCCGAGCATGGGCTCAACCCCGACACCGACGTGCAACTGCGCGTCATTCCGCCGGCCGAGATGGTGGCCAACCTGCGCGCCGGCAACATCGACGGCTTCCTCGGCCCCGATCCGTTCAACCAGCGCGCGGTTTATGACGAAGTGGGCTACCTGCACACCCTGACCAAGGACCTCTGGAACGGCCACCCCTGCTGTGCCTTTGGCACCAGCACCGAGTTCATCCAGAAGAACCCCAACACCTTCGCCGCGCTCTACCGCGCCGTGCTCACCGCCGCCGCCATGGCGCGCGACCCAGCCAACCGCGAGCTGATTGCCAAGGTCATTGCCCCTTCGCAATACCTGAACCAGCCCGAGGCGGTGGTGACCCAGGTGCTGACCGGCAAATATGCCGATGGTCTGGGCAAGATCCAGAACGTGCCGGACCGCGTCGACTTTGACCCCATGCCCTGGCAGAGTATGGCGGTGTGGATGCTCACGCAGATGAAGCGCTGGGGCTACATCAAGGGCGATGTGAATTACAAACAGATCGCCGAAAAAGTGTTCCTGATGACCGATGCCCGCAAGCACATGAAAGACCTCGGCCAGCCCTTCACTGCCGGTCCGACCTACGCCAAACACAAGATCATGGGCAAGGAGTTTGATGCCGCCAAGGCGGATGCCTATGCCAAGAGCTTCGCCATCAGCAAGATGGGATGAGTATGAAAGCACTGACTTCCCTGAGCCTGCGGGCCACCGTGGTTTCGCTGTTGCTGCTCTTTTGCTTTATCGGCATCTGGCAGCTTGCCAGCACCGGCCCGACGGTGGGTGCGGCGGCCGGCAATCGCACGGCCGAGGAACTGGAATACCTGAAGATGATGGGCAAGGACCCCGGCGCCAGCAAGAGCACCGGGTTTCCGTCGCCACTGCAGGTAGCGCAGGCCTCGCTCGGGCATTTGTCCGACCCGTTTTTTGACCGTGGCCCGAACGACAAGGGCATTGCCATCCAGCTGGCCCATTCGCTGGGCCGGGTCGGACTGGGTTTTCTGCTGGCCGTCCTGGTGGCCATTCCGCTGGGCTTTCTGATCGGCATGTCGCCGTTGATGCGCAAGGCCTTTGACCCTTTCATCCAGGTGCTCAAGCCGATCAGCCCGCTGGCCTGGATGCCGCTGGCGCTCTACACGCTGAAAGATTCGGACGTCAGCGGCATCTTCGTGATTTTCATCTGCTCGGTCTGGCCGATGCTGGTGAACACGGCCTTCGGCGTGGCGTCAGTCAAGCGCGAGTGGCTCAACGTGGCCTGCACGCTGGAGGTCAGCCAGTTGCGCCGGGCGTTTCAGGTCATCCTGCCGGCAGCCGCACCGACCATTCTCACCGGCATGCGCATCAGCATGGGCATTGCCTGGCTGGTGATTGTGGCGGCCGAGATGCTGGTGGGCGGCACCGGCATTGGCTACTTCGTGTGGAACGAGTGGAACAACCTGTCGCTGCCCAATGTCATCTTTGCCATTGGCGTGATCGGCGTCGTCGGGATGCTGCTCGACCTGATGTTTGGCCAAGTGCAGAAGATGGTGACCTATGTGGAGTGATGTTCCTTCCCGTGCTCTGTCCGCGCCCAGTGCCATACCTCAAGGAAAGACCCGCAACGTGAATGCCCTACTCAAAATTGAAGGGCTCTGCAAGGCCTTTGTGACGGCCAAGCCCGTATTTGCCGACGTCAGCTTTTCGCTGGCGCGGGGCGAGTTTGTCTGCATCATCGGCCATTCGGGCTGCGGCAAGACCACTATTCTCAATGTGTTGGCGGGGCTGGATACCGCCACCTCCGGCAACGTGTTCATGGATGGCCGTGAAGTCATTGGGCCAAGCCTGGAGCGTGGGGTGGTGTTCCAGAGCCACGCGCTGATGCCCTGGCTCACGGTGCGCCAGAACATTGCCTTTGCCGTGAAATCACGCTGGCCCGATTGGGGCAAAGCCGAGCTCAATGGACACGTGGAAAAGTTTGTCGCCATGGTGGGTTTGAGCGCCGCCATTGACAAGAAACCGGCGCAGCTTTCGGGCGGCATGAAGCAGCGGGTAGGCATTGCGCGCGCCTTTTGCATCCAGCCCAAGATGCTGCTGCTCGACGAGCCCTTTGGCGCGCTCGATGCGCTGACCCGCGGCACCATTCAGGATGAGCTCATGACCATCGTGCGCCAGACGCAGCAAACCGTGTTCATGATCACGCACGATGTGGATGAAGCCATTTTGCTGGCGGACCGCATTTTGCTCATGAGCAACGGCAATGAGTCTGCGCAGCGCTATGTCCCGGGCGGCATTGCTGAAGTGGTGGTCAATCCGCTGCCACGTGAGCGTGTGCGCGCCAGCCTGCATCACCTGGACGGCTATTACGAGCTGCGCAACCACATCGTCGATTTTCTGGTGTCGCGTGCCATCGCGCACTAAAAGCTTTCCCTCATTATTTTTCAACCCACCTTAAATACTGGAGTCAACATGAACCGCCTCGAAGTCACAGAAAAAATCATCAGCACCAAAATCTCCAAAGGCATCAGGTGGGAAGCCGTCGCCAAGAAAGTCGGCCTTTCCAAGGAGTGGGTGACCGCAGCCTGCCTGGGCCAGATGACGCTGGACCATGCCCAGGCCAAGATTGTCGGCAAGATCTTCGGCCTGACGGTTGAAGAGCAAAAATGGCTGCAAGTGGTTCCTTATAAAGGTTCGCTGTCCACGCCTGTGCCGACCGATCCGCTGATCTACCGTTTGTATGAAGTTGTCAGCGTTTATGGCAGCACCATCAAAGAGCTTATTCACGAAGAATTCGGCGACGGCATCATGAGCGCGATCGACTTCAGCATGGACATCGCGCGCCAGCCTGACCCCAAGGGCGACCGCGTGAACGTGGTGCTGTCGGGCAAGTTTTTGCCCTACAAGCAGTATTGAGAGGCTGGCCCTGTACCTGGCGTGTGTTGAACGATTCAATCCTTGCATTAACGCAATCATTGTGCAGAATCGCGATGATGCGTGACAACGCGCTGATGCGTCGGCAAGATCCGTGTGGAGGTTGGTAATGGCCGGCCTTTGAAGGGCATAGGAGAAAATGGAAACACCCAGTCAAATTTAGGCCAGCCATGAACACATCGCATTCCTCTGTTTCGCAAATCACCGCTCTGGACGCCAGTGCCTTGTCCCTGGCGATCCACGGCAAGCAACTGTCTTGCCGGGAGGTGATGCAGGCCTACTTGGAGCGTATTGCCGATGTGAATCCCCGCTACAACGCCATCGTCAACCTGCAGAACAGCGATCTCCTGCTGCGTCAGGCCGATGAGCGGGACGCGCAATTGGCGCGGGGTGAGTCCATGGGCTGGATGCACGGCATGCCGCAGGCCATCAAGGACCTCTGCAACACGGCGGGCATTCCCACCACGCTCGGCTCGCCCCTGATGCGCAACTTCGTGCCGCAGGAGGATGGCTTGATGGTGCAGCGTATGAAAGCGGCCGGTTGCATTGTGGTCGGCAAGACCAACACGCCCGAGTTCGGCCTGGGCTCGCATACTTTCAATGACGTGTTTGGCACTACCCGCAATGCCTATGACCCCTCGCGTTCCGCCGGTGGCAGCAGTGGTGGCGCAGCCGTGGCATTGGCGCTGCGCATGCTGCCGGTGGCTGATGGCTCGGATTTCATGGGCAGCCTGCGCAACCCGGCCGGCTGGAATAACGTCTTTGGAATGCGGCCCAGCCAGGGCCGGGTACCGATGTGGCCGGTGCAGGATGCCTGGGTCAGCCAATTGGGCACCGAAGGGCCAATGGGGCGCACCGTGCGTGATGTTGCCCGTTTGCTTGATGTGCAGGCGGGCTTTGACTCGCGTGCTCCACTTTCGATAGCTGATGGCGCACATTTCACGGGGGTTCTGGATGGTTTTGATTGTAAAAAGGTGCGAATTGGCTGGCTCGGGAACCTCTCGGGCTACCTGGCCATGGAGCCCGGCATTCTGGACGTCTGCGAGCAGGGGCTGGGTCGCCTGGCGATCTTGGGCTGCGCGGTGGAGCCGATAGCGCTGGGAACGCCGCCTGAAAAAATCTGGCAAGCCTGGCTGATCTGGCGCCGTGCGCTGGTGGCCGCACGGATCGCCCCATTTTTATTGAACCTCGAGAACCGCGAATTAATCAAGCCCGAGGCTTTGTGGGAGTACGAGCAGGCGCGTCACCTTACCGGTAACGAATTCTTGAACGCCAGTGTGCAGCGCACGGCTTTTTACCAGCACATGCTCTCGCTGTTTGAAAAGCACGACTTTTTGGCGCTGCCGGTGGCGCAAGTCTGGCCCTTTGATGCCGGGGAGCGCTGGCCCAGCCAGATCAACGGCGTCGCGATGGATACCTACCACCGCTGGATGGAAGTCGTGATTTACGCCACCTTTGCGGGCTTGCCCTGCATCAGCGTGCCAGCCGGGTTTGATGCACGGGGCTTGCCCATGGGCCTGCAGCTGATAGGCAAGCCGCACGGCGATTTTGAGCTGCTGCAACTGGCGCACGCGTATGAGCAGGCTGCGCAAGACGTGCTGACGCGCAAACCACCTGTCGTTTGAGCGCACTGTCATGGACCAAATCGATCCTGTTGCACTGACCCAGGTGCTGGTACGTGCCAACACGGTGAATCCGCCGGGGCATGAGGATCAGTGCACCACCCCGCTGGCCGACCTGCTGTCGGATGCCGGCTTCAGCTGTCGCCTGGCCGAGTTCGCACCCCGGCGCAGCAGCCTGGTGGCACGGATCGGCGGCAGCCCCGGGCGCCTGCCGCTGTGCTTTACCGGCCATGTCGATGTTGTGCCGCTGGGGGCGGCGCCCTGGCAGCACGACCCGTTTGGTGCCGAGATCGTGGACGGCCGCCTGTTCGGCCGTGGTTCAAGCGACATGAAAAGCGGCGTGGCGGCGTTCGTGGTGGCGGCCATCGACTTGGCCGACTTGCTGCGCGAAGGGCCGGGCCTGACCTTGATCATCACCGCTGGCGAGGAAACCGGCTGCGAAGGGGCGGCGCACCTGGTCGGGCTGGATGAGGCGAAGCTGCTCATCGGCTCGGCCGGTGCCCTGGTGGTGGGGGAGCCTACGGGCAACCAGCCACTGCTC
Organism: uncultured Polaromonas sp.; assembly: GCA_964371235.1. Taxonomy (GTDB): domain Bacteria; phylum Pseudomonadota; class Gammaproteobacteria; order Burkholderiales; family Burkholderiaceae_C; genus Polaromonas. The sequence continues at coordinate 106,747 of CAYJMW010000001.1, read as the reverse complement.
GGGCACAAGGGCGCCTTCTGGCTGTCGGCCAGTGCGCGCGGCACCACCGCGCACGGCTCGATGCCGGAGCGCGGCGACAACGCGGTGTACAAGATCGCGCGCGCGGCCCTGGCGCTGGAGAATTTCAGTTTCGAGGCTGGGCCGCACCCGTTGATGGGCCAGCCCACGCTGAACGTTGGCACGGTGCGCGGCGGGTCTGAACATCAACTCCGTGCCCGATGCGGCCGAACTCGGCATTGACATCCGCAGCGTTGCCGGGCAGGACCACCGGCAGGTGCTGCAATGCCTGTGCCACACGCTCGGGCCGCACATCCAGTTGCGCACGCTGCTGGACGTGGCGAGTGTCATCACCGAACCCGACGATCCCTGGATGCAGCGTGTCTTCAGCCTGTGCCAGGCGCGCAGCGGGCAAGCTCCTCAGACGCAAACTGTGTCCTACTTCACCGATGCGGCCATGCTGCGCGGCCCGCTGGGCATGCCGCCGACCGTCATCCTGGGACCTGGTGAGGTGGCCATGGCGCACCAGACCGACGAGTATTGCCGTGTCGAACGCATACTGGAGGCGCATGCTCTGTACACCGACCTGATTCGGGACTGGTATGACAATGCCCCCTGAGTTACCGAACCGGTGCGGGCTTGTGGCCAGCCGGATGTTCAGCGTGCGTTGAACGGCGTGTCCGCATCCAGTGGATAAATGGGCCGGCGCACACGCGTGAACCTGAATAGTCCGTAGTCGGAGCTGGTCACGCCCCGGCTGTCGCATTCCACCAGACCGCGTGCGATTGGCACGAAGCTTGGCCGGCAGTACATGCGTGACTTCAGGATCAGAAAGTCGAAATCGGACGGATCGACACCGACGCTGGTGAACACGCCCAGATCGAGCGGCTCCATCGGTCGCTCGCTCACCACCAGCGTGCCGGCGGCATGTTCGAGCACCACCGTGCGCCCCATGGCCCAAGTCTCGCCGGTGTAGATCGGGCCACTGATGCGAAAACGCCCGTCACTGATGGCGCGCACCTGGACGTCCAGCGATAGCGGGGGGTTCTGCGCGCCGCCCAGACCAAGAGGCATCTTGTTGCCCAGATGAACCCGCAGCCGGCTGCCCACCCCTGCGGCGATGGCTTGGGCCACCGTTTGTGAATCGGCCAGCGGACCGGCGCCGATGCGCTGCAGGCCCTGGCGCAGGCATTCCTCCAGCACCGTGGTGGTGTCGCAACTGCCACCCGACATGACGTTGTCGCCGTGGTCGAGCAGCAGGACCGGGCCGCGCTGGCCGCCGGTCGCCGCCTGCAGCGTCCGCGCCTGCGCCACGCTGTCGGCCAGGGGTGCGCTGCTGTAGATAAAGCCGGCGCGCTCGGCCCAGATCTGGCGTGCCAGCGTGTCGGCGGCGGCTTGGGCTTCGTGCTGGTCCGGGCCGGACACCACCACGCTGACCCCGGCATCCTGGATGTCGGCCAGCGAGAAGCCGGCGAAGACGGAGGCGGCATGCAGACCTTCGCTTTCGAGTTGTCGGGCGCGCTGCACGGCGCGCTGCATGGCGCCCTCGCCGGTGGCACTGCGCAGCGTGTGCGACAGCAACGGCAGTTGCGCCCATGCCAGGGCGGGCTGTCGGTCGCTGGCTATCATCTGGAACGCCAGGTTCGCCGCGTGCGCGCCGGTCTCGAACATGTCGATGTGCGGGTAGGTCTTGAAGCCGACGATCACGTCCGCGCACTCGATCATGGTTTGCGTGATGTTGCCATGCAGGTCCAGGCCCACCGCGATCGGTGTATGCGGCGCTACCGCGCGCAGGCGGCGCAACAACTCGCCCTCGGCATCGTCAAAGGATTGCGTGGCCATTGCGCCGTGCAGGTCCAGCAGAATCAGGTCACAGCCGTCGCGTGCTGCATCGACGATGCTGCTGGCCATGCGTTCGAAGGCCGCGTCGTTCACGCGGCCGCTCGGGCTGGCGGTGGCGTTGACCGCCACTGTGAGGCGGGCACCGCGCGCCTCGGCGGCGGCGATGAAGGCGCCGAGACCGGTCCGTGTGCCGCGGGCTTGTGCCAGGGCCTGCGCGCCAAAGGTCGGGCCGTCGGGCCCGAAGGACGCCAGCGGCGTCGGTACCGGCGAGAACGTGTTGGTCTCGTGGTTCATGCGGCCGGCAACGATGTTCATGGCGCGCTCCCAGTCGCGACGCGGCGGATGACCTGACCGGCGCGGGCACCGGTCCCCGCGCCGTCCTGCCAGGTCAGCACGCCGTTGACATAGACCTGGTGAATGCCGGCGGCTGGCCGCATCGGGTCGGCGAAAGTCGCGCTATCGCATATTTGCTCCGGATCGAACACCACCAGATCGGCCGCGTAACCAACCTGTATCAGTCCGCGGCCGGCCAGGCCAAAGCGTTCGGCCGGCAGGCCGGTCATCTTGTGGATGGCGGTCTCCAGTGAAAACAGCCCACGCTCGCGGGCATAGTGGCCCAGCACGCGCGGAAAAGTGCCCCACAAGCGTGGATGCGGAAAGGTATCGTGCGGCAGGCCGTCCGAGCCGATCATGGTTTTCGGATGGGCAAGGATGCGTTCCACATCGGCCTCATCCATCGAGAAATAGATGGCGCCCGCCGGTTGCAGCGCGGTGATCAGGTGGTCGAGGTCCAGGCCCTGTTCCGCCTGCAGTTCATCGAGGTAGCGGCCGCTGGCCGCCGGCTGTGCCCTGGACCAGGCGACCAGCGTGCGCGAGGCCTGCTCGACCGCGTCCTTGCGCAGCACGGTCGAGGCGGCGGTGTAGGGGTAGCAGTCCAGGCACACGTCGCCGCGCTCGCGCGCCTCGTCCAGTAGCGCCAGGGTCTGGCGTGAGCGGCCGAAGTTGGCCCGGCCCAGGACCTTGTGGTGCGAAAGCACTTGCCGCACCCCGAGTGCATTGGCGATAGCCATGGCCTCGGTCATCGCTTCGAGCACCCGGTCGCCTTCATCGCGGATATGCGAGGCGATCAGCGCCTGGGTGCCACGCAGCGGCGCGCACACCTCACGGATCTCGTCGGCCGTGGCCGCCTGGGCCGGCGCATAGTAGGTGCCGGTGGAGACGCCCAAGGCGCCGGCTTGTAGCGCCTCGCGCACCAAGACCTGCATCTGCGCGATCTCCGCTGCGTTGGCAGCGCGGTCCAGCGCGCCCATGGTTACCGCGCGCAGGGTGGTGTGGCCGATCAGGGCGGCGGTGTTGACGGCTGGCGGATGGCTGCTGAGCGCATCGAAATAGGCGGCGAATGAATCGAAGCGCTGTCCGGGTCCGTTGGCCACCAGGTTCAGTGGCGGCACCGCCTCGTGCGCGCCCAGGGGTGCCAGGCTGATGCCGCAGTTGCCGGTGATGACGGTGGTCGCACCCTGGCTGACCTTGGGTGCCATCGATGGATCGGATAGCAGCAGGCGGTCGTCGTGCGTGTGCACGTCGATGAAGCCCGGTGCCAGCGCCCGTCCTTGCAGGTCAACCGTGCGCGTGGCCCGCATCTGCTCCGTGCCGCCCACGGCGCGAATTACACCCTGGTGCACGGCCACATCGGCCTGCCGGCGTGTTTGACCCGTCCCGTCGAAGACGATGGCATTGACCAGCAGCAAATCACAGATCGTCATAGTGGCGGCGCCTTCCAGATGTGTTCCGAGCAGCAGGCTATTACAGCAGATGCATGACCGCTGGTGGCTATCAGGGATTTCCCCCGTCCTCAGGACGGTGTCGTGTGTTACCGTCAAAAACAGATAGCCGCCATGCACCAAGGGCGTGCAATTGGATTTGGCACAGGTATTGCTAGATTCTTCGGCATGGGTGGGGCCGATGGACACAGGGACATTGGCCCAGTTTGGATTCAGTCACAAAAAGGAAGCGCAACATGATGAAAATTTCAGGCCTTAATCTGCGTGGTCAATGGCGAGCGGCGGCGCTTGGTTTGGCGCTGGCGCTGGGTGTCGCAGCCGCTGGTCCGGCGTTGGCGCAGGGCAAGGTCCTGAAGTTCGTGCCCGAGGCCGACCTGCGCAGTCTCGATCCCATCTGGACCACCGCCTACATCACGCGCAACCATGGCTACATGGTGTATGACGTGCTGTTCGCCACCGACGCCAACTTCAAGATCCAGCCCCAGATGGTGGACAAGTGGGAAGTCAGCAAAGACAACCTGAGCTACACCTTCACGCTGCGCGACGGCCTCAAGTTCCATGACGGCGTTGCCGTACGTTCGGCCGATTGCATTGCGTCGGTAGAGCGCTGGGCCAAGCGCGATGTATTCGGCCAACGCCTGGGCGAGATGACCGAGTCGTGGACGGCGGTGAACGACAAGACCTTCCGCCTCAAGCTCAAGAAACCGTTCCCGTATGTGCTGGAGGCGCTGGCCAAGCCGTCTTCCAATGTGCCGTTCATCATGCCCGAGCGCGTCGCCAAAACCGACGCCTTCACCGCGATTACCGACGCCACCGGCTCCGGCCCGTTCAAGTTCGTCAAGGAACAATGGGTTCCCGGCAACAAGGTGGTGTATGTGAAGAACACTGACTACCTGCCGCGCAAGGAAGCGCCCTCCTGGGGCGCCGGCGGCAAGGTGGTCAAGGTGGATCGGGTCGAGTGGATCTACATCCCCGATTCCGCTACCGCGGCGGCGGCGCTGAACACCGGCGAGGTCGACTGGTGGCAACAAGTGCCGGTGGATTTGGTGCCGGTGGTGGCGAAGAACAAGGACATCAAGGTCGAGAGCGTCGACCCGCTGGGCTCGATCGGCCTGCTGCGCTTCAACCACCTGCAAGTACCGTTCAACAACGTCAAGATGCGTCAGGCCGTGCTGGCGGTGCTCGATCAGAACGATTATGCGATTGCGATTGCCGGCGACCCGAAGAATGGCAAACCGTGCCCGTCCTTCTTCACCTGCGGCACGCCGATGGCCAGCACGGCGGGTTCGACCGCCCTGACCGGCAAACGCGATGTCGAGCGCGCCAAGGCGCTGGTCAAGGAGGCCGGTTACAAGGGCGAGAAGATCATCCTGATGACCGCTACCGACCAGCCGATCGTCAACTCGCAGGCGCTGGTGACGCAGGAGTTGCTGCGCAAGATTGGTCTTAACGTCGAACTCGCCGCCAGCGACTGGGGTACCCTGATCACACGTCGCTCCTCCAAGGAGCCGGTCGAAAAAGGCGGCTGGAGCATCTTCCATACCTGGTTCGTCGGTCCCGATATCACCACGCCGGCGTTGAACTCACCGCTGCGTGGCGCGGGCGACAAGTCGTGGTTCGGCTGGCCGACCGACGCCAGGCTGGAAGAGCTACGTGATGCCTGGTTCAATGCGCCGACCGTGGCAGAGCAGAAAAAAATTGCCGAAGACATGCAAAAGCGCGCCTTCGAGACCGTGCCCTACATCCCGACCGCACAGTTCATCATCCCGACCGCTTACCGTTCCAACCTGTCTGGCGTGATCAACTCGCCGGTGACCTTCCTCTGGAACGTCGAGAAGAAGTAAGCCGAGCCTTTTTCCGCACCCCGACGGGTGCGGCCCCTTCAACCGCGCGGACAGGGTTCGCGCGCTCCTGAATCTTGTTTGCTGTCTCATGTTGCGTTACCTGCTCAAGCGCTTGCTTGCGACTATTCCCGTCATGGGGGTGGTGGCCCTGTTCGTTTTTTCCCTGCTCTACCTCAGTCCCGGCGACCCCGCCGCCGTGATTGCGGGCGACATCGCGACCGAAGCTGACATTGCCCGCATCCGCGTCCAGCTCGGTCTCGACCAGCCCTATCTGGTCCGATTTGGTGGCTGGCTGTGGGCCTTGCTGCACGGTGATTTGGGGACTTCAATCTTTACCAGTCTGCCGGTGTCCACGCTGATCGGGCAGCGCATCGAGCCGACGCTGGCGTTGACGGTCTGCACCCTGATCGTGGCGGTTGGTCTGGCCGTGCCGCTGGGGGTGCTGGCGGCGGCGCGCGCGGGGGGCTGGGTGGACCGCATCGTGATGGCGGTATCGGTACTCGGTTTCTCGGTGCCGGTGTTCGTGATTGCCTATGGCCTGATCCTGCTGTTTTCGGTTCAGCTCGAATGGCTGCCAGTGCAGGGTTACCGCAGTCTGACGGAAGGTGTCTGGCCGTTCGTGCGGCACATGATCCTGCCCAGCGTGGCGCTGGGTATCGTCTACATGGCACTGATCGCCCGCATCACGCGTGCGACCATGCTCGACGTGCTGTCGCAGGACTATGTGCGTACCGCCACCGCCAAGGGCTTGACGCAGAATGCCGTGTTGATGCGCCATGCCCTGAAGAACGCGGCGGTGCCGATCGTGACCATCATCGGCATCGGCGTGGCGGCGCTGATCGGCGGCGTGGTCGTCACGGAGACCGTGTTCGCCATTCCCGGCTTGGGCCGGCTGACGGTCGATGCCATCCTGCGCCGCGACTACCCCATCATCCAGGGCGTGACACTGCTGTTCTCGGCCGTCTATGTGCTGGTCAACCTGCTGGTCGATCTCAGCTACTCGCTGTTCGACCCCCGTATCCGGTACTGAGATGACTGCCCTTGTGACTGCTGTGCCCCGCTCCGTGTCGCCGACCTGGTTGCGTTTTCGGGACGCCCTGCGGCGCCATCCGACGGCCATCGTTGGTGGCGTCGTGCTGCTGCTGATGGTGCTGCTGGCGCTGCTGGCGCCGTGGCTCGGCACCACCGACCCGTTGGCGCTGGCACCCGTCAAGCGCTTGCGCCCGCCGTCGGCCGAGAATTGGTTCGGCACCGACATGATCGGGCGCGACGTCTACAGCCGGGTGATCTATGGCACCCGCGTTTCGTTGACGGTTGGATTGGCCGTGGCCTTGCTGGCCACTGGCATCGGTCTCGCGATCGGTCTGGTGACGGGCTATCTGCGCTGGCTCGACGCGGTCATGATGCGGGTGATGGACGGGCTGATGTCGATTCCCTCGGTGCTGTTGGCTATTGCCTTGATCTCCCTGACCAAAGCCAGCCTGGAAAACGTCATCATCGCCATTGGCATCACCGAAATTCCGCGCGTCGTGCGACTGGTGCGCTCCCTGGTGCTGACGCTGCGCGAGCAACCCTATGTTGAGGCGGCGATCGCTTCGGGCACGGGGTTACCGGCGATTCTGCTGCGCCACATCCTGCCCAATACGCTGGCGCCGCTGCTGGTGCAGGCAACCTATATTTGCGCTTCGGCCATGATCACCGAGGCCATTTTGTCCTTCATCGGTGCCGGCACGCCGCCCAACATCCCGAGTTGGGGAAACATCATGGCCGAGGCCCGCAGCCTGATCCAGGTCGCCGGCACGATTCTTCTGTTTCCTGGTTTATTCCTCTCGGTCACCGTGTTGTCGGTCAACCTGTTGGGCGACGGCATGCGCGATGCACTCGATCCGCGGCTGGCACGCCGGATGTGAACATGTCTACCAATGAAGTGAAACCGCTGCTGCGGGTTGATGGTCTGAAAACGCATTTCCACACGCGTGACGGCGTGGTGCGGGCGGTCGACGGCGTCAGTTTTGATGTGAGGCCGGGCGAAACCCTGGCCATCGTGGGCGAGTCGGGCTGCGGCAAGAGCGTCACGGCGATGTCGATCCTGCGGCTGCTGCCGATGCCGCCGGCCCGCATCGTTGCCGGGCGCATTGAGTTCGAAGGCCGCGACCTGCTGGGCTTGAGCGAGGACGAGATGCGCCGCGTGCGCGGCAATCTGATTTCGATGATTTTCCAGGAACCGATGACCTCGCTCAACCCGGTTTTGACCATCGGCCGCCAGGTGGCTGAGGCGTTGGTGCTGCACCGGGGCCTGTCACAGCGGGAGGCGATGGCGCGCGCGGTGGACCTGCTGCGCAAGGTCCAGATCCCAGAGGCCGAGCGACGCGTCCGACAGTACCCGCACGAGCTCTCGGGTGGCATGCGCCAGCGCGTCATGATCGCGATGGCGCTGGCTTGTGGCCCGCGCCTGCTGATTGCCGATGAGCCGACCACCGCGCTGGACGTGACGATTCAAGCCCAGATCCTGACATTGATGCGCCAGCTTGGCGCCGAGACCGGCGCCGCGATCATCCTGATCACGCACGATCTGGGGGTGGTGGCGGAAATGGCGCAGCGCGTGGTGGTGATGTATGCCGGGCGCAAGGTGGAAGAGGCGCCGGTCGAGGCGCTGTTTGCCCAGCCGCGCCATCCCTATACGGTGGGGCTGCTGGGTTCGATGCCGCACCTGGGCGGCTCGCTGGCGGAGGTGGCGGGTCAGCCGCCCCGGCGGCTGGTCGAAATTCCCGGCATGGTGCCTTCGCTGAAGGAGGCGCTGCCCGGCTGCCTGTTCGCGCCACGCTGTCCCCAGGCGAGCGGGCAATGCGGCCGCGAGGTGCCGCCGCTGGCACAGTATGAACCCGGCCACTGGGCGGCATGTTGGCATCCGGCCGGCGCCGCGATCCCGGCGGCCAGCGAGGCGGTGTCCGCATGAGTCAATCCGAAACAGGCGCTCCTGCCCTGCTCGAAGTGCGCAACCTGCGCAAGCACTACCCGACCCAGCAAGGCTGGCTGGGGCGTAGCGGTGGCCAGGTGCGGGCCGTCGATGGCGTCAACTTCTCGATCGCTGCCGGCGAGACGCTTGGTCTGGTGGGCGAGTCGGGTTGCGGCAAGTCCACCACAGCCAAGCTGATCCTGCGCTTGCAGGAGCCGAGCGGTGGTGAGATTCTGTGGAACGGCCGGCACATCGAAGGCCTCAACCAGGCGGGCATGCGGCCGGTGCGGCGGGAACTGCAGGCGGTGTTCCAGGATCCTTACTCATCGCTTAACCCGCGCATCCGGGCCGCCGACATCGTGGCCGAGCCGCTGCGCAACTACGAAGCTCTGACGATCTCGCAGGCGCGCGAACGCGTCGCCGGCCTGTTCGAACGGGTAGGTTTGAGGCCAGACCAGATGATCAAGTACCCCTTCGAATTCTCCGGCGGCCAGCGCCAGCGCCTGGGCATTGCGCGCGCGCTGTCGGTGCAGCCCAGACTGATTGTGTGTGACGAGCCGGTCTCGGCACTTGACGTGTCGGTGCAGGCCCAGGTGATCAACCTGATGATGGACCTGCAGCAGGAGTTCGGCCTGTCGTATCTGTTTGTAGCCCACGATCTGGCCGTGGTGGAGCACATCAGTCACCGCGTTGCGGTCATGTACCTCGGACGGATTGTCGAGATCGCACCCAAGAAAACCATCTTTACACGGCCGCAGCATCCTTATACCGAGGCCCTGCTGGAGGCGATACCGGTGCCCGACCCCACCGCTCGCAGGCAGCGCCGCGTGCTCGGCGGTGATGTGCCGAGCCCGATCAACCCGCCTTCGGGCTGCCACTTCCACACGCGCTGTCCGTACACTGAGGAGCGCTGCAGGCGCGAGGAACCTATCATGCAAGAAGTCGCATCAGGGCAGTTCGTCGCTTGCCACCTGCGCCAGCCGATGGCGACGCCACTCAACAAGGAAACGCCAGCATGACGCGCGAAGCACACGCCATCATCAATGCACTGGCCGAACCGGCAGCCGTACCGTATGGCACCCTGCGCGCGCAGGTCATGAGTCAGGCCGGTTTTGAAGCCGCTCTCGCTGAAATCGCAAGCTGGCCAGGCTATGCGCCGGCGCCGCTGCTGTCCCTGGATAAACTGGCCCGGCAGCTGGGCATCGGCAAGCTGTTCTACAAGGACGAGCGCGATCGCTTCGGGCTGGGTAGTTTCAAGGCGCTGGGTGGTGCCTATGCCGTGGCCAATGTGCTGCGCCATAAGGTGAAGGACGCACATGGTCTGTCGCAGGTGACCTCACGGGAACTGCTCTCGGGCGCGTTCGCCGATGTTGTACGCGCAGCCACCGTGACCTGCGCCACTGATGGTAACCACGGCCGTTCCGTGGCTTGGGGCGCGCGGCTGTTTGGTTGCCGCTGCGTGATCTTTGTGCACGAGCATGTGAGCCAGGGCCGGCGGGATGCCATCGCACAATATGGCGCTGAAGTGCGTGAGGTCAAGGGGAACTATGACGACGCGGTCAGGCATGCTGCGGCCACCGCAGCAGCCCAAGGCTGGACCGTGGTGTCCGACACCTCCTACCCTGGATACCGTGACATTCCGCTTGATGTCATGCACGGCTACGGCGTGATGGCTGCCGAAATCGTTCAGCAAATGGCTGGTACCGACCCGCCAACGCATGTGCTGGCGCAGGCCGGCGTGGGCGCCTTGGCGGCGGCGGTCTGTGCGAATTTCTGGCTGCAGTGGGGGGAACACCGCCCGCAATTCGTGGTGGTGGAGCCGACCCGGGCCGATTGTGTCTATCGCAGCCTTGAAGCCGGCAGGCCCGTGGCTGTGGGCGGGTCCCTCGAGACCGTCATGGCCGGCCTGGCTTGCGGCGAAGTGTCCGAGCTTGCGTGGGAGATCCTGCGCGGCGGTGCCAACGCCGCAGTGGCGGTGGATGATGCCTATGCGCTGGATGCCATGCGCTTGCTGGCGCGACCCGTGGCTGGCGATCCGCCCGTGGTGGCGGGTGAGACCGGCGGTGTCGGGCTGGCCGCGCTGCTGGCAGCGCGCGATCATTCAGACATTTGGCGCCTGCTCGGGCTTGATGACCAATCCCGTGTCCTGCTGATCGGCAGCGAGGGCGATACCGATCCCGTGATCTATCGCGAGATTGTGGGCCGCAGTGCGGCGGAGGTAATCGCATGACGACACAAGCCCTGCGCATCAACCCGGCTCGTCTGATGGATCATTTGGGCCGCCTGGCCGAGATCGGCATGACCGCCGAGGGCGCGTGCTGCCGCCTGGCATTAACGGACGAAGATCGTGCCGGGCGCGACCTGGTGGCGGACTGGATGCGCGAGGCCGGGCTGCAAGTGCGCGTCGACCCTATCGGCAACCTCTTCGGCCTGCGCGCGGGCCGTGAGGATATCGCTCCCGTGATGACCGGCTCGCATATCGACACCGTGCGCACCGGCGGCCGCTACGACGGCAACCTGGGCGTGCTTGGCGGCCTGGAGGTGGTGCGAACGCTCAACGAGGCTGGCATCACGACACGCCGACCGCTGGTGGTGGGCGTGTTCACCGATGAGGAGGGCGCCCGCTTTCAACCGGACATGCTGGGCTCACTGGTGTACGTGGGCGGCCTGTCGCTGAATCAAGCCTACGCCACCCGGGGCGTGGATGGCAAGGTGCTGCGCGACGAACTCGAACGCATCGGCTACCTCGGTGACGCGCCCATGCCGCTGTACCAACCCCATGCCTATGTGGAATTGCACATCGAACAGGGGCCGGTGCTCGACATCGAAGGCATCACCATCGGCGCGGTGCGCGACCTGCAGGGCATCTCCTGGCAAGAGGTGACAATCAACGGCCAGTCCAACCACGCGGGCACCACGCCCATGCGCTTGCGGCACGACGCAGGGTACTGTGCAGCGGCCATTGGCCATTTCCTGCGCCAACTGGCCCGTGAGATGGGGGGCAGTCAAGTGACCACGATGGGCGCGGTCACGCTGCACCCCAATCTGATCAATGTGATCGCGGCGCGCGCCCAGGTGACGGTAGATCTGCGTAACACAGACGAAACCCTGCTGCAGCAGGCCGAACAGCGTTTCGCACGGTTCCTGAGCCAGCTTGCCGACGATGAAGGCGTGCAGATTGCGGTTCGCTCGCTCGCCCGCTTCGAACCTGTGATCTTCGACCCGGGCGTGGCCGACCTGATTGCCGATACGGCACGCCTGCTCGGTCATTCTTGCCGGCCAATGACCTCGGGCGCGGGGCATGATGCGCAGATGATGGCGCGCATCTGCCCCACGGCGATGATCTTCGTGCCTTCGGTCAAGGGCATCAGCCACAACGGGGCCGAACACACCGAGCCCGTACACCTGAGCGCCGGGGCAGACGTGCTGCTGCACACGCTGCTGGAACTGGCGAAATAGAACCGCAAGAAAGGAGCTCCGACATGTCAAGAATCATCACCGTGGGGGCCGCCCAGCTCGGGCCGATTGCCCGCAGCGACACCCGGACACAGGTTGTTGAGCGCATGCTGGCCCTGATGCATGAAGCCAAGGGAAACGGCTGCGACTTCGTGGTATTTCCGGAACTTGCGCTCACCACCTTCTTCCCCCGCTGGTACTTCGAGCGCCTGAAAGACATTGATGCTTTCTTCGAGCGTGATATGCCCGGGCCGGAAACGCAGCGGCTGTTCGATGCGGCACGCACGCTGGAGCTGGGCTTTTACCTGGGTTATGCGGAACTGGTGCAGGAGCAAGGTCGCCTGCGCCGTTTCAACACCGCCATTACCGTAGACAAGAGCGGCCGCATCGTGGCCAGGTACCGCAAGATCCATCTGCCCGGCCACCTTGAGCCTGAACCGTGGCGCCGTTTCCAGCATCTGGAGAAGCGCTACTTCGAGGTCGGCGATCTCGGCTTTCCCGCATTTCGTGCCGCATGGGGCAACGACAAGCAGGGTATTTTCGGCATGGCCATCTGCAATGACCGGCGCTGGCCCGAGACCTACCGTGTGCTGGGTCTGCAGGCGGTGGAAATGATTCTGATCGGCTACAACACGCCGGTGCACAACCCACCAGCGCCCGAGCATGATGCGCTGTCGCATTTTCATAACGAACTGGTGATGCAGTCCGGCGCCTATCAGAACGGCACCTGGGTGGTTGGTGTGGCGAAAGCCGGTAACGAGGAAGGGGTCGAGCAGATCGGTAATTCGATCATCGTCGCGCCCTCGGGCGAGATCGTGGGCGCCTGCACCACCACGGGCGATGAGCTGGCCGTGGCGCGCTGCGATCTGGATCTGTGCAACTCGTACAAGAACTCCACCTTCAACTTCGCGCGGCACCGCGAGCCAGAGCAGTACCGGATGATTGTTGAACGCAAAGGCGCGATGCCACCGGTTTGAGTCAAATCCCCGGGCGCCATCCTGGGCATCCTTTCGTTTGAGTTGAGAATGAAAGGTATCGCTGGGAATTTCCACGGACTCGCTGCACCAGTTCCATTGCGTTGCATGGCCATGCCAATCAGTGCGTATTACTCGAATTTTCAGGCAATAGCCCTTGTCGGACGGTCAATAGATGCTATTGAAAGAATAGCAGTTCATTCCTGCAAGGAGTTCCCGGGGGTTCCGCCTCAATGCAGCGTCAGCGGCATTGACGTCGTCTTGACACGCACCACAACTGGCCGTGCTTCGTAAGGCACCGGGTCGCAGCCGCAAATGTCGGCCACGATGGTCCTGGCCTGGCGCGCAATGGGCTCGATGAACCGGCTGGCCTGTCCGTTGATCGTGATGCAGTCGCCCATGGCGTGAATGCGTTCGTCGCTGGTGCGCAGGGTCTGCGGGTCTACCGCGATGCCGTTTTGCCACGCCAGGCTGGCGCTCTGTGCGAGCCGGCTGGGGGTTTGCAGGCCGGTCGCCGCAATCACCTGGTCGGCATCAAAATGCTGACCGCATTCGGTGCTGACGCGAATGCGTTCGCCGATTTTCTCGACGCCGGCGACCTTTACGCCACCCACAAAGCGGATCGGCAGGTCTTGCCAGGCCTGCAGCACTTGCTGGCCGGCCTGTTCGGCCTGCCAGCGTGCCAGGGGTTCGGACTGCACATCCAGCAGCGTGATGCGGTGGCCGCCCAGTGCCAGGTCGTTGGCGAGTTCGCTGCCAATCAGGCCGGCACCAATGATGAGCACGTCTTTCGCACCAGATTTGTCAACATCGCCGAGCGCGGTCCGCAACTGCAGGTAGGCGCCCAAGTGGTTGATGCGCCAACACAGGGATGGTGGCAGCGCCGCTGGCAGCGCGGCCTGTGCGCCGTGCGCCAGCACCAGCTGGTCATAACGCAAGGTGCCACGGGTGGTGCGCAACTGCTTCGCGTCCGCGCAGATGCTGATCGCGTGGGTGTGCGGTAGCAGGTGCAGGTTCAGACGCTGCGCCGCATCGGAACCGGTTTCACGCACGAGTTTTTCCCGCGTGAGTTGGCGCGCCATGGCGACCGAAAGCAGCGGTTTGTCGTACACATCGCCGGCACAGGCGGTCACCAGGGTGATCGGCAATTCAGCATCCATGGCGCGCAGGTTTTCGGCCAACTGCCAGCCGGCGCGCCCGGCACCGACAATGACCACGCCGGGCCGGTGGCGTTGGCCCGCTGAGGGCACGGGGCCACAGCTGCGCGCCTTCGCGCGAAGCGCGTCAAGACTGGGCGGTTCATAAATTTCGAAATCGGACTTGGTCACGCCGCACAGCGGGCAGGCCCAGTCCTCGGGGATGTCCGCGAAGCGTGTGCCAG
>CAYJMW010000001.1:0-92416 GCA_964371235.1 uncultured Polaromonas sp. | reverse complement strand
ACGCCGCACAGCGGGCAGGCCCAGTCCTCGGGGATGTCCGCGAAGCGTGTGCCAGCGGCCAGGCCGCTGTCGGGGTCGCCATCCGCTTCGTTGTAGATGTAGCCGCAGGCGTGGCAGATATATTGCTGCCAGGGCGAAAGAAAGGCCCCAACGCTTGCCACTGCGTGGGCTGCGCTGCCCCCCGAGGGGGCCTTCGCGCGTTCGGGCAGCCGTGCGGCGCTCATTGCCTGTACGGACCCGGCAGTGGCGGAGAGCTGACTCATGCGGGCATCTCCTCCGTGCTCAAGCGCGCAATTTCCTTGCGCAGGTGCTTGATGGCGGGTGTGACGATGGCTACAAAGTGCGCCTCGCGTACGCGGCGCTGCACGTCCGAGCTCATCAGGTAGCCGCGCGCGCCCTGATGCATCAGGGCTGACTGCGTGGCTCGCAGGCACAGCTCGGCACCGTGGGCGCGCGCATCCAGCACGTCGATGAAAAATTCGGTGGAAGTATCGAACGGCGTCTGTGCCATTTTCTGGACCCGGGCCGCCAGCGCATCGAGCTCGGCCTGCACCGCGTCGGGGCGATCTTCGAGGTACTGGTTCACATGGCCGAGCTGCGGCTCCACGGCCCACATGGAGTCGATGGCACCCTGGGTGATGCCCACGGCCATGCCGCATTGCAGCATGACGAAGGCGGCGCGGATGCGGGCGATATACGGTTTGGCCGGGTCGGCAATGATGTCGCCCGCGCCAATGAAACAATCCTTCAGGCGCAGCGCATAGGTGCGGGTGCCTTCCATGGCCGAGAAGCTCGGGCATTCGCGCATTTCCACGCCGGGTGCGTTGCAGCGCAGCAGGAACATGACTTCCGTGTCGCTGTCCATCACCGCTGCCACCGCGCCGCAGTAGTGGTCCGGCTGCAGGTTGCTGACCCACGGCAGCGTGCCGTTGATGAGGTAGCCGCCTTCTACCCGGGTGGCTTTGAGCAGCAGGCTCTCGATCTGCGCATAGCTTTTCATCGGGTTGGACAGCGCGGTGCCGCCCATACCGGTGCCGGTGACGTGCCGCAAGAGTGGCTCACCCATGAGTGCCGGGTTGCCCGACTGCTGCAGGTACAGGCCGCACACCGCCTGGCACCACATCATGAAGCCGGTGGCGCCGCACACCCGCGAGGCCTCTGCCATGGCCTGGATGGCCAGGAAAAAGTCACCCAGACCCATCGGCGCGTCCAGGTGTGCGCTCATGGCCCCCAGCGCCGCCAGCTCCTGCAGCACGGCGTGCGGGTAGTGGCCCTGACGATCAATGGCGTCCGCCTGCTGCTTCAGGGGTCCTTGTGCCACCGCGCGTACTGCGCCCAGCAGTGCATCGGACGCGGGCGGCGGTGCATCAACAACTTCGCGCGGAAGATCGGCAGGGTTCATGGATAGTCCTTTGGGTGCAATAGTCGGAAATTCCGTTCGGGCTGAGCTTGGCCTGTCCTGAGTTTGACGAAGGGTCGAAGCCTGTTCTGCGTGGAGGAACCCTTCGACTGGCTCAGGGCGAACGGTTCAATTAGTTCAATCAGCCAGGCTGATCTCGAACGGAATCGGATTGCGCATCGAGTTGGCCACGGGCGAGTAGAAGTTGGCGTGCTTGACAATCTCGTCGAGCACCTCGCGCGTCGCGTCGCCTTCTACCACCACCTTCACGCGGATCGCCTGGAACCCCATGTCGGGCGCATGCTTGGCCGCACCGCCCGCACCCCAGGCCGCCGGATTGCCAATATCGCCTTCCAGAAACACCTCCAGTTTGCTCAGCTTGACCTGCTTCCAGGTGGCCACGGCGGTGATGCCCACGGCCAGGCAGCCGCCCAAGCCCGAAAGCACGATCTCGCCGGGCGCCGGCGCCGTGTCCTGGCCGAACAGGTGCAGCGGCTCGTCCACCACCACCGGCGCGTGGTTGCCCACCGTGCTGAGCGAGCGGTACTGGCCTTCCATCACGGTGTGGACCTTGTTGGTGCCGCGCGAAGCGGGGTTGTTGCGGCCTTTTTCGGCAAAGGCGGCCAGGCCTTGGGCGTCAATCGGGCGCAGGTAGGCCTTGACGGTTTGCACGGGGGCCAGCAGTTCAGCGGTGGACATGAAGTATTCCTTGTTTGACAGAGGAGGGTTGAAAAAACAGAAGACGCGAGCTCAGGCCGCCAGTGCCAGCGCGGGTTGCTGCCGGGTGCTCTTGACCGTGGGCAGGCCGGATTCGATCGGCAGGGAATCGTCGCGCGACCACTCGTTCCAGGAGCCGAAGTAAATTCGCACATCCGTGAAGCCCGCCTGCTTGAGCGCCAGGAAAGTGTTGGATGCGCGCGCGCCCTTGAAGCAATACAGGTACACCGTGTCGCTCGGGGCGACGCCGGCGCTAGCGCATTCGGCGCGCACCTCATCGGGCGACTTGAACACCGGGCCCTGGGCCGAGGGCTTCATGAAGCGATACCACTCGATCCATTTGGAGCCGGGCAAGCGGCCCTTGCGCGGGGCATAGTCTTTGCCATAAGGGCTGGAGCTGTCGCCAATCCACTCGTCCACATCGCGCACGTCCAGCAGCACGGTGTCGCTGCCCAGGGCGGCGGCCATGTCTTCCTTGGTCAGCATGATGTCGGCCATCGGCAGGTTGCTGGGGAAGTTGGCGGGCACCGGCGTCACTGCGGCGGTGGACACCGGCAGGCCAGCCGCCTTCCAGGCCGAGAAGCCGCCGTTGAGCACCTTGACCTTGGGGTAGCCCAGCCAGGTCAGCAGGTAGTAACCGCGGCAGGACTGGCCATAGCCGCTGTTCATGGCGTCTTCATAAAACACGGCAGTCTCAAGGCCCGACAGGCCGACGGCGCCCAGATGCGCGGCAAAGGTGTCCTTGAGTTCTTTCAGGCCCGCGGGTGTGGAGGTGGCCAGGTAGGTGAAGGTCTCGCGCAGGTTCGCGGCGCCTTCGATGTGGCCCTTGGCATAGGTGTCGGCATCGCGCGTGTCGATGATGACCACAGGCCCGGCGGACTGCAGGGCCATGAGTTGGTCGGGAGAAATCATGATGGTGGGATCAAATGCAGTGCTCATGGTGTCCTCTCAAAGGGTTGAAGGCAGATGCCTGAGTTGTTTATTGCAACCCCCGTGCCATGATGTGGCGCATAGCAAATATTTATGGGAAAAGTGCTGTTAGCCCTTTTATTTAATGCATAGTTTGCTATCAAAAATGGAGTAACTCCAGTCGTCGCTCTGGCCTGCCGGCAATTGGTTAATCCACAATGTCTACACAATGGCGACATTGTGTGAGCCTGCTACTTGAGTCAGAAGAGGATGATCTGGAACGACTACAACTCGAAATACTCATTTGCGCCAGCGTTTGATTGAGGTTCGTGGTTCGAGCTTCGGGAGGGGAGCCACTTAGGTTCGAATCTGGACACCCCTGTAGTGCCCATTTTTTTTGCGCCGCCGCAGCGAGCAAAGCGGTCTTATCTCCTCGCATCACGCCCCGCTTTCCATCAAAGCGAATCTCGCTGACGAACTCCCGCAAGTAGCGCTTTTAGAAACCAGCGGTGCGATCCAGCACCCGGGCACGCAAGGCCGTGCTGAACGAATCAAGCCGGCGCGCTGACAGCATGGCCGCAGGCAGTTCTTTCATGCGCTGGCTGGCAACGTCGCTTGCGCCTGCCGCGCGCCATCCCTGCAGCAAGGCATGACACCAAATGCACGATGCCCGGTTACTATGTGGTTTTGTATCTATAGCCCCCCGTGTTACATGAACGGGGGGCAGTTATGGAGGAGGGAATGGAGATGGGAAACGCTGCGGAGTGGGCAGGTGCGATCGCAACCTTTCTAGCTGTTCTTGTCGCCTTATTCAAAGACGAGCTCCTACACTGGTGGCGTAAGCCAGAGCTTCGTGTTTCGATAGAGTTGGCTTCACCTGATTGCGAAAAGACAACGCTCACCTATCAAGCTCAGAAGATTCCTATCACGCAAATAAGCGCCGAATGCTACTACTTGCGCATTTGGGTTAAAAATGTCGGAAAAACACGAGCAGAGCAAGTTCAAGTATTTGCTGCGAAGCTCAGTAGACGCAATGCAGATGGCTCCTTCAAAGAGGTAGAGCATTTTCTCCCAATGAATCTCCGTTGGGCACATGCCCAACAAGGAGCACGTGGGCCGGAGATTTTCGCCGAAGGCATTTCTCCTAAGATGGGAAAGCATTGCGATCTTGGACATGTTATTGACCCGAAGTTCCGAAAAGACTTGGGTTACGACTTGCCAACGTTAGCAGCCGATGACACGGTCCTTGCTCTCGACCTAGAGGTCCAACCGAACACATTGAGTCATTTAGTCGAGCCAGGTGTCTATCGCTTGGAATTGCGAGTGGCTGCCGGCAACTGCTTACCTGTGAACCACACTTTAGAAATCACTATTACCGGCAAGTGGTTTTCAGACCAAGCCAAGATGTTCTCAGATGGTCTAGGCATTACGGCAATCAACTGATGAACCCTCTAAAACGCTTAGCGGCAGATTAAGAGGGCTCGGATGCCGATTTTTGTTACGTGGCCGCTGGTCACCAAGTCAGGATGACTACATTCCAGTTCTCAGAATCGATCGCTTCGGGGAGCCAGTTGGGACTCGAACCTGCGCGGGATTGTGGCAAGCAAGCGACCCTTCACCTAAACTGTAGTCATGGCCAAACGCTCCTATCCCCTGTCCAAGGTCTACGGCCTGCTTGAGCCGGGGCCGGTTGTGCTGCTGAGCACGGTGCACAAAGGTCGGGCCAACGTGATGACGATGTCGTGGCACACCATGATGGAGTTCGAGCCGCCGCTGGTGGGCTGCATCGTCAGCGGCCGCGACTTCAGCTTTGATGCCTTGAAGGCGACACGGCAATGCGTTCTCAACATTCCGACCGCGGAACTGAAAACGGCGGTGGTGGGCTGCGGCAATACCTCCGGCCGACGTTTGGACAAATTCAAAACCTTCGGTCTGACACCAGTGCCGGCTGCTTTGGTCGACGCGCCATTGATCGCCGAGTGCTACGCCAACCTGGAATGCCGTGTGGTCGATACGCGGCTGATGAACCGCTACAACTTCTTTGTGCTTGAGGTGCTCAAGGCCTGGATTGACCCGGCCTGCAAGGATCCGCGCACACTCCACCACCGGGGGCGTGGCGCTTTTATGGTGGCTGGCGAGACGATCAAGTTGCCATCGAAGATGAAGTAGACGCCGGCGGCCTCACTCTCCCGTCTTGGTCTTGCGTAAGCGATACCCAAATTGCCGCACCGTCAGGCCCAGTGCCTGGGCCGCGCGGGACTGGTTGCCGCGGTGCAGGGCCAGGGTGCTTTTCAGTTCTTCAATGGTGTGGGAATGCGCCGGCAGGTAGTCCCGCACCAGCGGGGCGGAGCTGCGGGAAACGGTCGGCACGTCGGCCGGGCTGGCAGTATCCTTTGGCAAAAATCGCTCCAGCTCGGCGGCGGACACCATGGGGTTGTCGGCCAGCAGCACCAGCCGTTCGATCACGTTGCCCAGTTCGCGGATATTGCCGGGCCAGGGGTGGTTTTCCAGCCGCTCCAGCGCGGCGCTCGACAGGTGGATGTTGCGCTGGTTGGCCTGGTTGGCGCGGTTGACAAAATGAATGGCCAGGGTGTGGATGTCTTCGCGCCGCTCACGCAGGCTTGGCAGCCGGATCGGAATGACGTTGAGGCGGTAAAACAGGTCACGCCGGAAGCTGCCATGGGTCACTTCGGTTTCAAGATCACGGTGAGTGGCCGCCACCAGTCGCACGTCAACCTTGATTTCGCGCTTGCCGCCCAGCCGCACAATCGTGCCCTCTTGCAGGGTGCGCAGCAGCTTGGTTTGCATGGCCAGCGGCATGTCGCCGATTTCGTCCAGAAAGATGGTGCCGTGGTCAGCCTGCTCGAACCAGCCGACCCGGGCGCTGGCCGCGCCGGTGAAGGCGCCGCGCTCGTAGCCAAACAGCTCGGACTCAAACAGGGTGTCCGGGATGGCGGCGCAATTGACTTTGATGAAGGGGGCGTCGCGGCGCTGGCTGGAGAGGTGCAGGGCGCGCGCAAACAGTTCCTTGCCGGTGCCGGATTCGCCAAGCAGCAGCACACTGGCCTGCGCCTGCGAGACGCGTTCGAGTTCATCGATGGCCTGCAGCAGGGCCGACGACGTGCCAATGATGCCGTAGCGCACCGCCGCAGCGTCCAGCGCGTGGGTCAGCAGGGCGTTGCGGGTTTCCAGTGCCCGCGTTTTTTCCTGCATCAGGTCTTGCAGTTGCAGAATCTGCCCGGCCAGAGTGGCCAGGATTTTCAGCAGCGCCATGTCGTCATTCAAGTGGCGGCGGCGACTGCGGATGCGGTGGCAGGCCAGCACGCCCACGGTCTGGCCGTTCACTTCAATCGGCAGCGCCATGAAGGCTACGGTCTCCTGCGGCAACAGGTTTCGCGGCACGGCACGGGCCAGAAACTGGGGCTCCGCATCGATGTCCTGTACCAGAATTGGCTGGCCGGTGGCCAGCACCCGACCCGTGATGCCTTCGCCCAGGCCATAGATGCCGCGCGCCATCTCGGCCTGGGTCAGGCCGTAGGCAAAGCAGATGCGCGACGAGGTTGCATCGCCGCCTTTGGCGCTATCGACCGGGTCAGCCAGCACGATACGGCCGCGGTTGAGGCCGAGCAATTCAGACATCAAATGCAGCATTTCGCGCATGACCACGCTGGGTGCCAGGCTCTTGCCGATCAGGCGAATGACTTCGCGCATCAGCAGCAGCTCCTGCGCGCGCCATGGCGGTTCAGGCGGCGGGTCAACAACGGCGGGCGGCGGTATCGGGTGGGGAGTCATGCCCCCATGCTAGCAAGAAGCGGGCGCCGCTCGATCGGCGAAGTGGCCCTGGCGCGCAAACGCATCGCCCTGACGATGAAGCCGGGCGATGCACCCAAAAATAGCCAAGTGCCTGTCATTAGCTATTTATTTGATAGCTAACTGTGCATATTCCACGAGGGCTACATCCATTTATTATCATGAACAATGGGTAGCTGCGGCTTGCGGCACAGCGGCGAATCAAATCGAATCCAGCTTGAAGAATCGACCAAAGTGTTGCCCTGAATCCGTGGCAGATTCTGGTTCAATACCCGCGGTCTATTTCAAAATATCCCCCAGGCACAGATACTTCATCTCCAGATACTCATCCATCCCGTGGCTGGAGCCTTCGCGGCCCAGGCCGGACTGCTTGACACCGCCAAAAGGCACATGCTCGGTCGCCAGGATGCCGACGTTGATGCCGACCATGCCGTATTCCAGCGCTTCGGCCACGCGGAAAATGCGCCCCACGTCACGGCTGTAGAAATAGCTGGCCAGGCCAAACTCGGTGTGGTTGGCCGCGTCAATCGCTTGCTGCTCGGTCTTGAAGCGAAACACCGGCGCAAAGGGGCCAAAGGTTTCTTCCCTGGCGCACAGCATGTCGGCGCGGGCTTCGGAGATCACCGTGGGCTCAAAAAACTGGCCCGGCAGCCGCTTGCCACCCACCAGCACTTTTCCACCCTTGGCCACGGCGTCAGCGACGTGGCGCTGGACTTTTTCAAGCGCGGCTTCCTCGATCAGCGGGCCCTGGTTGACACCTTCGTCAAAGCCATTGCCGACCTTGGCAGTTTTGACCCTGGCCGCAAATTTGGCAACAAATTCGTCATAGACCGCATCCTGCACATAAAAGCGGTTCGAGCAGACGCAGGTCTGGCCCGCATTGCGGTATTTGCTGGCAAAGGCGCCTTCCACCGCGCTGTCAATGTCGGCATCGTCAAACACGATAAACGGTGCGTTGCCGCCGAGCTCCAGCGAGAGCTTTTTTACCGATGGGGCGCTTTGCGCCATCAGGATTCGGCCAACTTCGGTGGAGCCGGTAAAACTGATATGGCGCACCACGTCGCTGGCGCAAAACGCCTTGCCGATGGCAATGGAGTTGTCGTTGTCGGCCGTCAGAACATTGAGTACACCGGCGGGAATGCCCGCGCGCAGGGCCAGCTCGGCCACGGCCAGCGCGCTCAGCGGCGTGAGTTCGGCCGGTTTGATCACCACCGGACAACCTGCCGCCAGCGCCGGCGCCACCTTGCGGGTAATCATGGCCATCGGGAAGTTCCACGGCGTGATGGCCGCGCAAACGCCAATCGGCTGGCGAAGCACCATCAGGCGGCGGTTGTTGTCAAATTGCGGCAGGGTTTCGCCGTTGACGCGCTTGGCTTCTTCGGCATACCACTCGACAAAGCTCGCGCCATAGGCAATTTCGCCTTTGGCTTCGGGCAGCGGCTTGCCTTCCTCGGCCGTCATGATGCGGCCCAGGTCGTCCTGGTTGGCCATCAGCAGGTCGAACCATTTGCGCAGGATGATGCTGCGCTCCTTGCCGGTCTTGCTGCGCCAGGCGGGCCAGGCCGCATTGGCGGCGGCAATGGCGACTTCGGCGTCGAGCGGGCCGAGGTTGGCAACGTCGGCCAGTTTGCGGCCGGTCGCCGGGTCCAGCACATCGAAGCGGCTGCTGCCGGGCAGCCACTGGCCGTTGACAAAGGCGTCGGTCTTAAGGAGGCTGGGGTCTTTGAGCAAGGCTAAGGGGGAAGTCTTCATGTCCATGGTGTTTGTCCAGAGCAAGTTAAAGGAGAGGAAAAATCAGCACGCCAGAGTAACGCTTTTGCAATACCTTGGCGCGCACGCAGGTGTCAGCGATAGGCCACGCGCGGCAGCACGCAGAGCATTTCGAACAGCAGGTTGGCCCCCAGCAGGGCCGTGTTGCCCGAAAGATCATAGGGCGGCGACACCTCGACCAGGTCCGCGCCCACCAGGTTCAGTCCGCGGCAGCCGCGGATGATTTCGAGCGCCTGCGGCACTGTCAGCCCGCCGATTTCGGGGGTGCCGGTGCCTCCGGCAAACGCGGGGTCTATGCCGTCGATGTCAAAGCTCAGGTAGCACGGGGCCTGCCCGATCGCTTCCCGGACCCGCGCCATCAGTGGCGCGAGCGACTGATACCACACCTCGTGCGCCTGCACCACGGTGAAACCCTGCTGGCGCGGCCAGTCGAAATCTTGCGCGGAGTAGCCGCTGCCGCGCAGACCGATCTGCCACACCTTGTCGGTTTGCAGCAGGCCTTCTTCCACCGCCCGCCGAAACGGGGTGCCATGCGCGATGCGCTCGCCAAACATGTCGTCGTTCACATCGGCATGAGCATCGACATGCACCAGCGCCAGCGGGCCATGGCGCCGGGTCATCGCGCGCAGGATGGGCAGCACGATGGTATGGTCGCCGCCCAGTGTCAGGGGCACGCAGCCGGTGTCAATCACCGGCTGGTAGTGGCGCTCGATGATTTCTATGGACTTGAGCAGGTTGAAGGTATTGATGGCCACATCGCCCAGATCGGCAACTTGCAAGGCATCAAAAGGCGCCGCGCCGGTGGCCATGTTGTAGGGCCGGATCAGGCTTGATTCGGCACGGATCTGCCGTGGACCGAAGCGCGCGCCGCTCCGATGGCTGGCGCCAATGTCCAGCGGCACCCCGATGAACGCCGCATCCAGCCCGGCGGCCTCGCTGCACATGGGCAAACGCATCATGCTGGCCCAGCCGCCGAAACGGGGCATGGTGTTGCCGCCCAAGGGTTGGTTAAACGTCATGGCAGTTCATTTGATGAGGCGGCGCTTGACTTGATGCGTCCACGCAACCACTCCAGCGCCATCATCAGCGTGGCGGTAAACAGGATGAGCAGCGTGGCCACCGCGGCGATGGTGGGTGAAATGTTCTCGCGGATTCCGGTAAACATCTGGCGAGGCAGCGTGCCCTGCGTGGGGCCGGCCAGAAACAGCGTGACCACCACCTCGTCGAACGAAATGGCAAACGCAAACAGCGCGCCCGAGATCACGCCGGGTGCAATCACCGGCAAGGTGACGCGAAAGAAAGTCTGAAGCGGCCCGGCGCCCAGGCTCAGGCTGGCCTTGACCAGGTTCTGATTGAAGCCCTGCAGCGTGGCCAGCACGGTTGTGACGACAAAAGGCGCGCCCAGCGCCGCATGCACCAGAATCAGCCCGGTGTACGAGTCAGACAGGCCGATGCGGGCGAAAAACAGGTAGGTGCCGACCCCCACCACCACAATCGGCACCACCATGGGGGCGATCAGCAGCGTGGTGATGAATCCCTTGCCGAAAAACTGCACGCGGGCCAGTCCGACCGCTGCCAGGGTGCCCAGCGCCGTGGCGATCACGGTGGCCAGCGGCGCCACGATAAAGCTGTTGCGCGTTGCGCGGGCCCAGTCATCCGAGGCGAACAGTTCCTGGTACCAGCGCAGCGACCAGCCCGGAATCGGGTAGGTCAAGAACGACGAGTTGCTGAACGACAGGGGAACAATCACCAGAATGGGCAACAGCAGAAAAACCAGGACGGCGCCGCAGAACAGGCGCAGGCCGTACCAGCCAAGCTTGTCGGCTACGGTGTAGTGAGCGGGGAAAGCAGGAAGTTTCATATGGGCTCAACCCAGGCTCAGCTCGGCCTTGGCGTAGCGGCGGTATACCGCGTAGAGGACCAGTGTAGCTGCCAGCAAGACGGTGCCCAGCGCGCAGGCCATGCCCCAATTGACGACCACGTTGGTGTACTGGGCCACGTAATAGCTCAGCATCTGGTCACCGGCTCCGCCCAGCAGGGCAGGGGTCACGTAGTAACCGATGGCGGTGATGAACACCAGCAACCCGCCGGCGGCCACCCCCGGGTAGGTTTGCGGCACATAGACCCGAAAGAAGGCGGCCAGCGGCGTGCTGCCGAGAGACACTGCAGCGCGCAGGTAGTTGCCGGGAACCGACTTCATCACGCTGTAGAGCGGCAAAATCATGAAGGGCAGCAGGATGTGCACCATGGCGATCTCCACGCCGAGCCGGTTGAACAGCAGCGGCAGCGCCTCGCCGGTCAGACCGGTAAACATCAAGAACCGGTTGACCAGCCCGTTTGATTGCAGCAGCACGATCCAAGCGGCGATGCGCACCAGAACAGATGTCCAGAACGGCAGCAGCACCAGAATCATCATCAGGTTGGCGCGGCGTTCGCTCAGGTTGGAGAGCCAGAACGCCAGTGGATAGCCCAGCAGGATGCACATCAGGGTGACCACGCCACTGATGGAGAAGGTGCGCAGCAAAATATCGGTAAAGGCCGCCTCGTCGGCACCGACGCGAACGATGTGGCCCTGCGCGTCGCGCTTCAGATCGACCGAGGTCAGCAGGTAGTCGGGCGTCCAGCGTGAGCTGTTCTTTGCAATCGCCCACCAGTACGGCAATTCTGCCCAGCGCGGGTCGTGCGCCAGCAAGTGTTCCCTGGCCTGCGCCGGGCTGAGTCCCGTGCCCAGAGGCAGTGCGCGGTAGGTGCCCATGATGAGTGAACGGGCGCCAGCCACTTCGCTGTTGAGCCTGCGCGCCAGAACACCGGCCTGCGCGGTCTCGGGAATCGCCGTCAGGTCGGCCAGCAGCGCGGCGTAGGCCGCGTCGGGCGGCGCTGCTTTGCGATCCCAGCCGGACAGCGCCGCGCCTGTTTTGCCCAGCGTGTCGGCCACTTCCGGGTTTTCGATGGCGCGCACCAGCAGCGCCCCCAATGGCACGAGAAACGTGACCGCCAGGAACACCAGCAGCGGCAGCGTCAGCGCCATGGCGCGCAGCCGCTTGCGGCGCTCCACCCGGCGCAACTGAACGGCCAGATCCGGGGTCGCTGCGCCGCCTGGGGCCGCTGGAGTTACTGGCAGGGACGCCGTCGCGCTCATGCACATTCCCGTTTCATGCCGGGCTTATTGTGCAGCCCAGGCGGTAAAACGCTTTTCAAGCAACTCGCCCTGGTCGGCCCAGAACTTGATGTTGAACTGCAGCGCATCCTTGCTGTTGGCGGGCGATGTGGGCAGCAGCCCCAACACCTTGGCATCGAGCTTGGCCAGGGCCTTGTTGTTGGTCGGGCCGTAGGAAATGTTGCGGGCATACTCGGCCTGCGCGTCCGGGGTTGAGGCCACGGCGATGAACTTGAGCGCCAGGTCTTTGTTGGGCGTGCCTTTCGGGATAACCCAGTAGTCCAGATCGTAAATGCCGCCGGTCCAGGTGATCTTGAGGTTTTTGCCCTCGCGCTGGGCGGCATCAATGCGACCGTTATAGGCGGTGGTCATGACCACGTCGCCAGCGACCAGGAATTGTGGCGGCTGCGCGCCAGCTTCCCACCACTGGATATTGGGCTTGAGTTC
Organism: uncultured Polaromonas sp.; assembly: GCA_964371235.1. Classification (GTDB taxonomy): domain Bacteria; phylum Pseudomonadota; class Gammaproteobacteria; order Burkholderiales; family Burkholderiaceae_C; genus Polaromonas. The sequence continues at coordinate 80,207 of CAYJMW010000001.1, read as the reverse complement.
GGTGAGTTTCTTGAAGGCGCGCTCTGCGCCGTCCTTGGTGGCCAGCACCTTGTAGACATCAGCGGTTTTGACGCCATCAGCCATCAGGGCAAATTCGAGGTTGTAGCGGGCCCCCTTGCGCATGCCGCGCTTGCCGGAAAATTTCTTGGTATCCCAGAAATCGGCCCAGGTGGTGGGCGCCGTTTTGAGCTTGTCGCCGTTGTAGGCCATCACTGTGGACCAGACAAACGTGCCAACGCCGCACTCATGCACAGCAGCGGGCTGGAAGTCTGCCTTGTTGCCCACCTTCGTCCAGTCCATCTTTTCGAACAGACCTTCGTCGCAACCCCGGTTGACGTCGGGGCTTTCGACTTCGACGACGTCCCAGTTGACCTTCTTGGCTTCAACCATGGCTTTGATTTTGGCCTGTTCACCGTTGTATTCGACCGCCACAATCTTGCCGGCGCCGGATTTCTCGAACGGCTCGAAATACGCCTTTTTCTGGGCGGCGCCGTTGGCGCCTCCGAAATTCACCAGCGTCAGCTGGCTCTGCGCCAGCACTGGCAAGCAGGCGGCGGCAGCAACTGCAAATATGAGGGGCTTGAGTTTCATGGAGGGTTCCTTCTGGAGCGGGTTGAGTGGGAAGTTGAAAACTGAAAACGCTGTTTGTCAGCGGTACACACGCAGGTGTTCTTCGGGGGCATGGACCTGGATGGTCTGGCCGGTTACGGGCAACTGCTGGTGGGCCAGCGGCATCTTGATCGTGGCATCGGGTTGTCCGGGCATCTCACAGCGCAGGCGCAGGTGGTCGCCAAAATACATCACGTCGGCGACCCGCGCCTCAAACGTGTTGGCCGCGGGTTCCCGCGCAATTTGAAGGCGTTCGGGCCGGGTTCCGCATTGAACCGGGTCGCCGACGCGGGCGGCGTTGACGTTGACGCCGCGCAATTGCACGCCGTTGGGCAGGCGAACCTCACACTGGAGGCCCTGAATCCGCACTACCTCGGCCTGCAACATCGTGTTGTCGCCGACAAAACCCGCCACAAAACGATTGACAGGCGTTTCATAGAGCTGATCGACGGTATCGACTTGCTGGATCGCGCCGTCATTGAAAACGGCCACTCGATCCGACATGGTCAGAGCTTCCGTCTGGTCGTGGGTGACGTAGATAAACGTCACCCCCAGGCGGCGGTGCAGCGCCCTGAGCTCGATCTGCATATGCTCTCGCAACTGCTTGTCGAGGGCTCCCAGGGGTTCGTCCATCAGGACCAGTTGCGGATCAAACACCAGCGCGCGGGCCAGCGCCACGCGCTGCTGTTGGCCTCCCGAAAGCTGCGTCGGGTAGCGCGTTCCCATGCGGTCGAGCTGCACCATGTCGAGCGCGCGCGCAACCTTCGCCTGGCGTTCGGCGGCAGGCAGCTTGCGAACGGTCAGCGGGTAGGCAATGTTGTCGGCCACCGTCATATGGGGAAACAGGGCATAGTTCTGAAACACCATGCCAAAGTTGCGCCTGTGCGGCGGCGTGCGGGTGATGGGAATGCCGTTCAGGCTGATTTCACCGGCGGTAGGCGATTCAAAGCCGGCCAGCATCATCAGCGTGGTGGTCTTGCCCGAGCCGGAAGGGCCCAGCAGCGATAAAAACTCGCCCTGCCGGACATTCAGGTTCAGGTCGCGCACCACCAGATTGATGCCATCGTAGGTTTTTTGCACGCCGGTAAAGTTCACCAGTGCAGGGGGTTGGCTCATTGTGTCTGCGCCTGTTTTATCTTGCCGTTGAGTCGGGTTGCCGTCGCCATTCTGGATGGATCAGGCGAGCGCGTCAAAGCAGGCGGCCAGGATGGCCAGGCCCTCATCGAGCAAAGTGTCGCTGGCGGTCAATGGCACCAGGATGCGTATGACATTGCCATAAGTGCCGCAGGTCAGCAAAATCAGGCCGCGCGCCGCGGCTTCGCCCGCGATGCGCTTGGCCAAATCGGCGTCGGCTTGCTTGAGGTCGCCGTTCTTGAACAGTTCAATCGCCACCATGGCGCCCAGGCCGCGTACGTCCCCAATGCAGGCATGGCGTGCAGCCATGGCGCGCAGACCCGCTGTCAGGCGCTGACCAACATCACGGCTGCGCTGCAGCAGGTTTTCCTTCTCAAATACGTCAAGCACCGCCAGCGCGGCAGCGCAGGCGATGGGGCTTCCGGCATAGGTGCCGCCCAGCCCACCCGGAGCGGCGGCATCCATGACCTCGGCGCGACCGATCACTGCCGAAATGGGGAAGCCGCCCGCCATGGACTTGGCCATGGTGATGAGGTCAGGCGCGACTCCGCTTTGCTCCACGGCAAGCCAGGTGCCGGTGCGCCCTGCTCCAGTCTGGATCTCGTCTGCGATCAGCAAAATCCCGTGCGCGTCGCATAACGCGCGAAGGCGCTGCATCAGTTCGGGCGGAGCGACATTGAAACCGCCTTCGCCCTGTATGGGTTCGATGATGATGGCGGCAACGCGGCTCGCTTCAATGTCGTTCTTGAAGATGGCGTCGATAGAGGCCATGGACTCGTCCACCGTGATGCCGTGCAGTGCGTTGGGGAACGTGGCATGAAACACCTCTGCCGGGAAAGGGCCAAAGCCCGCCTTGTACGGCGCGACCTTGCCGGTCATGGCCAGCGTCATCAGGGTCCGCCCGTGGTATCCACCGCCAAAGCAGATGACACCCGAGCGGCCGGTAAAGGCGCGCGCGATCTTGATGGTGTTTTCAACCGCTTCGGCACCCGTCGTCAGGAACATCGTTTTCTTGGCAAAGTTGCCCGGTGCCTTGGCGTTCAGGCGCTCGGCCAGCTCGACGTAAGGCTCATAAGCCACCACCTGAAAGCAGGTGTGGGTGTAGCGGTCGAGCTGCTCCTTGACCGCCGCAATCACGGCAGGATGGCGGTGACCGGTGTTAAGCACCGCAATGCCGCCGGCAAAATCAATAAGGCGGCGGCCTTCGACATCCCAGATTTCCGCGTTTTCACCGCGTGCAATAAAGATTTGGTGGCTCTGGCCCACACCACGGGGAATGGCCGCCTGGCGGCGGACAAACAGGGCGGCGTTGGTCGAACGGGATTCGCGTAGCATGAAAATTCCTTGGCGAGTGCGCGCTGATGGCTTGCGCTGGGTCTATAAGGCGGGTTGATGCCAGACTGTATGAGGCGGCCCCCAGCGTTACCATATACAGATGGCCCCCGTTTTGGGGTGTACTGTGCAGTGCGCACTTCCACTACATACAAACCCTAGCCCCGCCACGGGGCCTGCTTTCGATGTTTGCACTTGATCCCCAGTCTTCCGTTCCGCTGGTCACCCAGATCGTGGGCGGATTTCGCCAACTGATGGACGACGGTGTGCTGCGTGCAGGGGCCAAGCTGCCTTCGATACGCCAGTTTGCCCATGCCCATGGCGTGAGTGTCTATACCGTGGTCGATGCCTATGACCGGCTGGTGGCGCTGGGTTATTTCCTGTCGCAAGCACATTCAGGGTTTTTTGTGCGCAGCCGCACCAGCCAGGACACCGCTTTGCCGGGCCGGCCGGGGCAAACCAGTTTTGATTCGATGTGGTACTTGCGCCGGATTTTTGAAAACCGCGCCTTGCGCAGCAAACCGGGCTGCGGCTGGTTGCCTGGCGACTGGCTGTTTACCGAAGGCGTACGGCGCAGTCTGCGCAACCTGGCCACAGAAGACATTGACCTGGGGGGTTATGGCGAGCCCAAAGGTTACTTGCCCTTGCGCCTGCAGGTGCGTGACCTGCTGGCTGCCAGAGAGGTGGTGGTGAATGCCGATCAGGTGCTGCTGACCCAAGGCTCGAGTCAAGCGATGGACTTGGCCGCGCGCCAGCTGGTGCGTGCTGGCGATGCCGTGCTGATTGATGAGCCGGGCTATGCCAATTTGCTGTTTTCGCTCAGGTTTCTGGGCGCACGACTGGTGGGCGCTCCCCGCACTCCCGCGGGCTATGACCTGGAAACACTGGAGGCCCGCATCGTTGAGCACCGGCCCAAGGTTTTCTTTACCCAGCCGCGCCTGCAAAGCCCGACTGGCTCAAGCGCCAGCCTGGCGCACTTGCATCGCGTATTGCAACTCGCTGAAAAATACGATTTCATCGTGGTGGAAAACGACATTTATGCGGATCTTGACCCGGAATCCCGGCCGTCACTCGCCAGTCTGGACCAATTAAGGCGGGTGATTTATATCGGCAGTTTTTCAAAGACCATTTCTCCCAATATACGGGTCGGCTTCCTGGCGGCCAACCCAGAACTGTTTGAAGGACTGGAACGGCTGAAAATGATCTCGGGCCTGACTTCTTCCGAGTTCACCGAGCGGCTGGCCTACGGCGCCCTGATCGACGGTCGCTGGCGCAAACACATCAAAACCCTCAGGGATCGCCTGGCGCAGGGCCAGCAGCAGCTGTCGGCCCGGCTGCTGGCACTGGGCTTTGAGCTGTTTACCGAGCCCAAGGCCGGCATGTTTCTGTGGGCGCGCCACCCAGCGGTGCAAAATGCGGCCGAGTTGGCCTACAAGGCGGCCGAGCAGGACATTCTGTTGGGGCCGGGTCACCTGTTCTCGGTCGATCTGGAACCCAGTCCTTGGTTGCGTTTCAATGTGGCATGGGCGCAGGACGATGCCGTCCTGCACTTTCTCGCCGGCATCAAAGCCCCCTAAAATCGCTGGCTTGACTGCACTTGCGGTTGCCTCTTGCCCTTTTACGCCCATCGATGCCATTTCATCAGAGTTAGCCCAGAACCATGCCCACGCCCACCTTTACCGTTGCCGACATCCGCAAGACCTTCCTCGATTTTTTTGTGTCCAAGGGCCACACCGTGGTGCCGTCGAGCTCGCTGGTGCCGGGCAATGATCCGACGCTGATGTTTACCAACTCGGGCATGGTCCAGTTCAAGGATGTGTTTCTTGGCATCGACAAGCGCCCCTATGTACGCGCGGTGTCGGTGCAGGCCTGCCTGAGGGCCGGCGGCAAGCACAACGACCTGGAGAACGTCGGCTACACCGCGCGCCACCACACCTTCTTCGAGATGCTGGGCAACTGGAGTTTTGGCGACTATTTCAAGCGCGAGTCGCTGAAGTGGGGCTGGGAGTTGCTGACCGAGGTGTATAAGCTGCCGCCCGAGCGCCTGCTGGTCACGGTCTATAAAGACGATGACGAGGCCTATGACATCTGGACCAAGGAGATTGGGTTGCCGCCCGGGCGCGTGATACGCATTGGCGACAACAAGGGCAAAAAATACGCCTCCGATAACTTCTGGATGATGGCCGACACCGGCCCCTGCGGACCTTGCAGCGAAATTTTTTACGACCACGGCGAGCATATCCCCGGCGGCCCGCCGGGCAGCCCCGGTGAAGACGGCGACCGTTTCATTGAAATCTGGAACCATGTGTTCATGCAGTTCGATATGCAACCGGATGGCTCGGTCAAGCCGCTGCCCGCGCCCTGCGTCGATACCGGCATGGGGCTGGAGCGGCTGGCCGCCATCCTGCAACACGTTCACAGCAATTACGAAATTGATATTTTTGACGCGCTGATCAAGGCCGCTGCGCGCGAGACGGGCTGCGCCGACCTGCAGAACAAGTCATTGCGCGTGATTGCCGACCACATCCGCGCTACCGCGTTTCTTGTAAGCGATGGCGTGATTCCGGGCAATGAGGGGCGCGGCTACGTGCAGCGCCGAATCATTCGCCGCGCGATCCGCCACGGCTACCAGTTGGGCAAGAAGGCGCCTTTTTTCCACAAGCTGGTGCCCGATCTGGCCCGGCTGATGGGCGATGCGTATCCCAGGCTCAAGACCGAAGAGGCGGGCATCACTGCGGTGCTCAAGGCCGAAGAGGAGCGCTTCTTCGAAACGCTGGAAATCGGCATGCAGATTCTGGATGCCGCGCTGGCAGGTGGCGTGAAAGTTCTGCCTGGCGAAGTCGCCTTCAAGCTGCACGATACCTATGGCTTCCCGCTGGATTTGTCGGCCGACGTTTGTCGTGAGCGTGGCGTTGCGGTGGACGAGGCGGGCTTTAACGCTGCCATGGACAAGCAGAAAAATCAGGCCCGCGCCGCCGGCAAATTCAAGATGGACCGTGTGCTCGATTACGTCGGCGAAGGCAATACTTTCGTGGGTTACGGGCAGCTTGAAGCGACTTCAAAAATCGTAGCGCTCTATGCAGATGGAACACCGGTTGCAGCATTAAACGTTGGTCAAAATGGGGTGGTGGTACTCGACACCACACCGTTCTACGCCGAAAGCGGCGGCCAGGTTGGTGACGAAGGCGAACTGACCAGCGGCTCGGCGCGCTTCGTCGTGGCCGACACCCAGAAAATCAAGTCTGATGTGTTTGGCCACCACGGCATGGTTCAGCAAGGCACGTTGAATGTGGGCGACACCGTTGCGGCGCGGGTCAATACCGACGTTCGCGCCGCCACCATGCGCAACCACTCGGCCACGCACCTGATGCACAAGGCGCTGCGCGAAGTGCTGGGCTCGCATGTCCAGCAAAAGGGCAGCCTGGTGAACGCTGAACACACCCGCTTTGACTTTGCGCACAACGCGCCGGTGACTGATGCGCAGATTCGCGAGGTTGAAGCGCGCGTCAACGCCGAGATTTTGTCCAACCTCGCCACCGATGCCAGCGAGATGGACATGGAGGCGGCCCAAAAGACCGGTGCCATGATGCTGTTCGGTGAAAAATACGGCGACAAGGTGCGTGTGCTGAGCATTGGATCCAGCAAGGAGTTGTGCGGCGGCACGCATGTGCGGCGCACTGGCGATATCGGCTTTTTCACCATCACTGCTGAGGGCGGGGTGGCGGCCGGTGTGCGGCGGATCGAGGCGGTTACCGGGCAGGCTGCGTTGAGTTATGTGCAGGACCTGGAAGCAACCTTGGACGGCGTGGCCGGAACGCTCAAGGTCACGCCCCACGAAGTTCCTGCCAGGGTGAGCTATCTGCTTGGGCAGATGCGCGATCTGGAAAAAGAGCTGGGCGCGATCAAGGGCAGACTCGCCTCGGCGCAGGGTGATGAGCTGATGGCACGGGCGGTTGATGTCAAGGGCATCAAGGTGCTCGCGGCCCGGCTGGAAGGCGCTGACGCCAGGACGCTACGCGAGACCCTGGACAAGCTCAAAGACAAACTCAAGACTGCCGTCATTGTGCTGGCCACCGTCGATGGCGACAAGGTGCAGATCGCTGCTGGCGTTACAAGTGACAGTACCGGCAAGTTCAGGGCCGGCGAGCTGGTCAACTTCGTAGCTGGCCAGGTCGGCGGCAAGGGCGGCGGCAAGGCCGACATGGCGATGGCCGGTGGCACCGAGCCCGCGGGGCTCGCGGCGGCGCTGGCCAGTGTCCAGACCTGGGTTGCTCACAAACTGTAATCTGCTACAAAAAAAGAAGCGGCTTACGCCCGGGCGAAAAGGGCCATGGCTGTTTTCGTGTCTTGAACCAGAGGGCACCAGGTTGCTGCGGGCCGAGGCAAGCAGTGGCCAACCGGAGCAGTTCCGGCGGCACGCTTCGCATCCGCGCCTTCGCTCAATTGCGCAACTTGCCGCCGCCGGTGACCATGCCAAGCTCCGCATACTTGCTGCCATGGTGCTGGTTGGAGCCATAGGTCACGGTGAAGCCACCCGTATCGTAAGTGCCCAGAGTCGCCATCGATGCCAGCATCGCCCGGGCATCCCCGACTTTCTTGCTGCGGCGCATGGCTTCGGTCAGCACTTTCGCACCGATACAGGCTTCCAGGTGGGCACTGTTCATGGCCTCGGTCACACCGGCATCGTGCATGGCCTTGGCGCACTCCTTCACCACCGGCAGGGACGAAGCCGGATTGGGGACCACTTGGGTAATCGAAACGCCAGTACCCGCCTGGCCGGCTGCGTCGATGTACTGCTGGGCACCGACAAAAGACAGGCTGGACATCGGGATGAAGGTGCCCTTCCGGATAATTTGTTTGCTGATCTCGGCGGCCGGACCCGACAGCACCGTGTTGATGATCACGTCGGGTTTGAGCGCAAACAACTGGTTGATCTGTGTGTCGTCGAGCTTTGCATTTCGCTTCAAGGCCAGAGCCAGTGGCGTCTTGCTCTGCTTGGCCAGCGACTGAGTTACCACCGCCAGATTCTGCTTGCCGACTTCATCGTCGTAGTGGACGATGAGCACTTGCTTTAAGCCCAGGCCGGTCCAGAACGCCAGCATTTTTTCGAGCTCATCACCATACGAAGCCCGGAGTGTGAAGACCACCGGGCTTGGCTTGCGCACCGGGTCCGCGCCTGAAAAAGGTGCGAAAAACAGGACACCTGCCTTTTCCGCCTGTGGCATGGCGTCCAGGCTGAGCGTGGCTGAGGCAAAACCAAACAAGGCCACCACGCCGTCGGTCTCAAGCAGTTTCTGCGCGTTGGCACCGGCAATTTTTCTCTGGTTCTGGTCGTCCAGGGTGATCAGCTCGACGGGAGCGCCAGCGACCCCGCCTCTGGCATTGACCGTCTTGAAATAAGCTGCCGCGCCATCGTGGATGGCGCGTCCAAAGCTGGCGTTGCTACCGCTGAGCGGCGCGGACTGGCCAACGACCCAGGCCTTCTGGGCGAGGCTGTTTCCTGCGAAAAGAAGGCAGGAAAGCCATAACAGCACTGAAGCGGATTTTTTAAAGTACGGCATTCGGGAGTATGTTCTGTTCAGGTTCAGCAACCCGTGCCAAGTTGAAAATCCATGAAAGTTTCCATTTTTCACGTTGGCGCTCGGACCGCAAACTGTAGCCCAATGGCCGCGCATTGGCGCATGGACGGCGTTGACCCGGGTCAAGAAATTCAAATCCAGTTCAATTTGTCACTAATTGGGTTGCTGCTTGCCCGTATTTGGCAGCCTGATAACGACAATCACTGATGCATATCAAGAATTAATTTTGCCTGGTGCAGCATCATTCCGTGTTATGGGGAATGCGCTTCGCGCGCCTGCGCTGCGCCCGCCCCAGCAGTCGAAAGGCCAGACATGTTTCAGGTACGAATACACGGACGCGGCGGTCAGGGTGTGGTGACTGGCGCGGAGATGATGTCCATCGCTGCATTTCTGGGGGGTCGACACGCTCAGGCCTTCCCCAGTTTTGGCTCGGAGCGCACGGGAGCGCCGGTGGTGGCGTTTTGCCGCATGGACGACAAGGAAATCCGTTTGCGCGAGCCCATCATGGAGCCCGATGCGCTCATCATTCAGGACCCCACCTTGCTGCATCAGGTGGACGTGTTCAGTGGACTGAAAAAGGGCGGCTACATCCTGATCAATACCACCCGCAGCTTTGACCAACTCGGTTTGGGCGAGTTTGTCAAGGATTTCAAGCCAGAACGTTTGCTGACGGTTCCGGCCACCGAACTGGCCATGAAACATGTGCACCGTGCCGTGCCCAATGTGCCCCTGCTGGGCGCCTTTTCCGCCCTGAGCGGGCTCATCAGCCTGGAAGACGTGCAGGCAGCGATCCAGCAAAAGTTTCGTGGTCCCGTCGCGCAGGGGAACATGGCCGCCGCGCGCGAGGCTTATGGAATTGTCTTTGAACAGCAAAAACTCGCGGAGGCCCACCATGCTTAAACAGTGCGAAGGTTCATATGCCGTAGCGCAGGCTGTGGCACTGAGCCGCCCGGAAGTCATTTGCGCCTACCCGATCTCGCCGCAGACGCATATTGTTGAAGGCCTGGGCGAGATGGTCAAATCGGGCGAACTGGCGCATTGCGAGTTCATCAATGTGGAGTCGGAGTTCGCCGCCCTGAGCGTCGCCATCGGCGCCTCCGCCGCGGGCGCGCGCGCCTACACGGCCACTGCCAGCCAGGGCTTGCTGTTCATGGCCGAGGCGGTGTACAACGCTTCGGGCCTGGGACTGCCGATCGTCATGACGGTGGCCAACCGCGCCATTGGTGCCCCCATCAACATCTGGAACGACCACACTGACAGCATGTCGATGCGCGATGCCGGGTGGCTGCAGATTTTTGCCGAGAGCAACCAGGAGGCGCTGGACCTGCATATCCAGGCCTTTCGCATCGCCGAAGAATTGTCGCTGCCAGTGATGGTGTGTATGGACGGCTTTATCCTGACGCACGCTTATGAGCGTGTTGACATGCCCGATCAGGCGCAGGTTGACAGGTTCTTGCCGCGTTACGAGCCGCGCCAGGTGCTCGACCCGAATGACCCGGTCACGATCGGCGCGATGGTCGGGCCCGAGGCCTTTACCGAAGTGCGCTATCTGGCGCATGCCAAGCAGATGCAGGCGCTGGATCTGATGCCGCAAATTGCAGCAGAGTTTAAAAAAGAGTTTGGCCGTGATTCGGGTGGCTTGATCAAGACCTACAAAACCGAAGATGCCGAGACCATCGTGATCGCCCTGGGCTCCGTGCTGGGCACCATCAAGGACACGGTGGACGAGATGCGCGAACAGGGCATCAAGATCGGGGTGCTCGGTATTACCTCATTTCGGCCGTTCCCGATTTCTGCCATCCGTGATGCGACCGCGAACGCCAAACGCATCGTGGTGGTGGAAAAATGCTTTGCCGTGGGCATTGGCGGCATCGTCTCGCGCGATGTGCGCAGTGCCGTTCGCAACCGGCCGCAGCCGGTGCTGTCGGTCGTTGCCGGCCTGGGTGGGCGCGCCATCACCAAGGCTTCCTTGCACAAAATGCTGCAGGACGCCATTGCCGGCAAGCTCGAACTGCTGACCTTCCTGGATCTCGACTGGGGCATTGTCAACCGCGTGCTCGATCGCGAGAAGAAGCAGCGCCGCTCCGGGCCGGTGGCCGAGGGCATTTTGCGCGACATCGGCACCGTGTCGTCGCGGATCGCCTGAGACCTTGCGGGACAGACCAAATTCTGGAGCTTGCGGGACAGACCGTAGTTACGCAAAGCGAACAAGCTCTGTCCTCAACATTTCAAGACGAACAAGCTCTGTCCTCAACTGATTAAGGAACGTCATGGAACAGACCGTCGTCAAGTTTTATCAAACCGGCACTTTCACCGTCGGCAATCGGCTGCTTGCCCCCGAGCAGCGCAGTGTGCAGGCCAACACTGAGCGCAACAATTCGCTCAATTCCGGCCACCGCGCCTGTCAGGGTTGCGGCGAGGCGCTGGGAGCGCGCTACGCCATCGACGCGGCCATGAAAGCGACCCACGGCCAGTTGATTGCCGCCAACGCCACGGGGTGCCTGGAGGTGTTTTCCACGCCTTACCCCGAAACCTCCTGGCAGATGCCGTGGATTCACTCGCTGTTTGGAAACGCCGCCGCCGTGGCCACCGGCATCGCAGCGGCCATGCGCGTCAAGGGGCGCAGTGATGTGCGCGTGGTCGCCCAGGGTGGCGACGGTGGCACCACCGACATCGGTTTTGGCTGCCTGTCGGGCATGTTCGAGCGCAATGACGATGTGCTCTATATCTGCTACGACAACGAGGCCTACATGAACACCGGCGTGCAGCGATCCTCGGCCACGCCGCCGGCGGCGCGCACGGCCACCACCATGCCGGTCGGGCCGCACCCGGGCAATGTGTTTGGCCAGGGAAAGAATTTGCCGCAGATCGCCATGGCGCACGAAATCCCCTATGTCGCCACCGCCACCGTGGCCGACCTGCGTGATCTGGAATACAAGGTGACCAAGGCGATGTCGATTCACGGCGCGCGCTACATCCACATCTTTGTGCCTTGCCCGCTGGGCTGGGGCGCAGCGTCGCACGACACCATCCTGCTGGCCCGGCTGGCGCGTGAAACCGGCTTTTTTCCGGTGTTCGAAGCCGAGCGCGGCGAAATCACCGGTGTTTCGAAAATCCGCCGACACGTGCCGATTGAAGACTACCTCAAGCCGCAAAAGCGTTTTGCCCATCTGTTCGGCGCGAAACCCGATATTCAAACCATTGCCAGGCTGCAAGCCATTGCTGACCGCAATATCCGCCGCTTCGGTCTGCTGGATCAGGAGGCCTAAATCGTTGAGGACAGAGCTTGGGTTATCGGGGTCAGACCCCAAAAACCCTTTCCCACAAGCTTAAACAGTCGAGGACAGAACTGGCTCACTTCGTGTAGCTGCGGTCTGTCCCACAAGGAGATAGAAATGCAAAAGCCTTTTGCCATCACGCTTGACGTCGGGACTTCGCTGGCCAACCACACGGGCTCCTGGCGCACTTCGCGCCCGGTGTACCTGAGCCGCATACCGCCCTGCAACCACCAGTGCCCGGCCGGCGAGAACATCCAGGCCTGGTTGTTTCACGCCGAGTCCGGCGACTACCAGCAGGCATGGCGCGCGCTGGTTGAGGACAATCCGTTTCCAGCCGTCATGGGCCGCGTTTGCTATCACACCTGCGAGGGCGCCTGCAACCGTGGCAAGCTTGATGCGCCCGTGGGCATCAATTCGGTGGAGCGCTTCCTGGGTGACCAGGCGATCGAGCAGGGGTGGCAGCTGGCGCCTGCCGCCGCGGCATCCGGCAAGAAGGTGCTGGTGGTGGGCGCCGGGCCTTCGGGTCTTGCCGCTGCGTATCATTTGGCGCGAATGGGGCATCGGGTCACGGTGCATGAGGCGGGGCCCTTGCCCGGCGGCATGATGCGCTTTGGCATTCCACAATACCGCTTGCCGCGTCAGGTGCTTGATGCGGAAGTGCAGCGTATCGTGGACCTTGGCGTAAACATTGAGTACAACACCAAAGTGGCCAACGTGCTCGAATCGAAAGCGCAAGGGGGCTTCGACGCCGTTTTCCTGGCAGTTGGCGCGCATATTGCCAAGCGCGCTTTTATTCCCGCAGGCGACTCGGCCAGGATGCTCGATGCCGTAGCAGTGCTGCGCTCCATGGAGGGCGAGGACAAACCCATGCTGGGCCGCCGGGTGGTGGTTTATGGCGGCGGCAATACCGCCATAGATGTGGCCCGCACCGCCAGGCGACTGGGTGCCACGGAAGCCATCATCGTCTATCGGCGCACCCGGGAGAAAATGCCGGCGCACGACTTCGAGGTTGAAGAAGCCTTGCAGGAAGGCGTGCTGATCAAGTGGCTGTCCACCATCAAGCAGGCGGGAGAATCATCCATCACCGTGGAAAAAATGACGCTTGATGACAAGGGCTTTCCACAACCCACCGGCGAGTTTGAGACGCTGGAAGCCGACTCCGTGGTGCTGGCCTTGGGCCAGGATGTGGACTTGTCGCTGATCGAAGGCGTACCAGGTCTGGCAGTGGAAGAGGGTGTGGTGCGGGTCGACGCCAACATGATGACCGGCCACGCCGGCATCTTTGCGGGCGGCGACATGGTGCCGGCTGAGCGCAACGTCACCGTGGCCATCGGGCACGGCAAGAAAGCGGCGCGCAACATCGACGCCTGGCTGCGCGGCAGCGTCTATGCCCCTGCTGCGAAGAGCGAGCTGGCCGATTTTGAAATGCTCAACCCCTGGTATTACAGCGACGCGCCCAAGACGGTGCGTCCCATGCTGGACATCATCCGGCGTCAGTCCACGTTTGAGGAAGTGCAAGGCGGCCTTGATGAGAGCAATGCCCTGTTCGAAGCGCGGCGCTGCCTGTCCTGCGGCAATTGCTTTGAGTGCGACAACTGCTACGGCGTCTGTCCGGACAACGCTGTCATCAAACACGGACCGGGCAAGGGCTTTGCCTTTAATTACGACTACTGCAAGGGTTGCGGCGTCTGCGTTTCGGAGTGTCCGTGCGGTGCCATCAAGATGGTGCCGGAAGATATTTGAGCTTCCGGCAGGCCGCCACATTGATTTCGCAGCACAATGGATGAGTCAACTGGTTGCAAGGAGACAGTCCTCATGAAAACCCTCTCACCCGCGGAGCAAGCCCTGCGCGACGCCGCCCGCGAATACCATCGCTTTCCTACCCGCGGCAAGATTTCCGTCGCTCCTACCAAACCGCTATCCAATCAGCGCGACCTGTCGCTGGCCTATTCGCCAGGTGTGGCCTACCCCTGTCTGGACATCCAGGCCGATCCGTCGCTGGCGGTGGAGTACACCTCGCGCGCCAACCTCGTGGGTGTCATTACCAACGGCACGGCGGTGCTCGGGCTGGGCAATATCGGACCGCTCGCTGGCAAGCCGGTGATGGAAGGCAAAGCCTGCCTGTTCAAGAAATTTTCCGGAATTGATGTATTTGACATCGAACTCAATGAGAACGACCCCGACAAACTGGTGGATATCATCGCTGCCATGGAGCCCACGCTGGGTGGCATCAATCTGGAGGACATCAAGGCCCCCGAGTGCTTCTACATCGAGAAAAAGCTGCGCGAGCGCATGAACATCCCGGTGTTTCACGACGACCAGCACGGCACGGCAATCATTTCCAGCGCGGCACTGCTCAATGGCCTGGAACTGGTGGGCAAGCGCATTGAAGATGTGAAGCTGGCGGTTTCAGGCGCTGGTGCGGCGGCGCTGGCCTGTCTGGACGTGATGGTCGGGCTGGGGGCGCGACGCGCCAACATTTTTGTCTGCGACTCCAAGGGCCTGATTTACCACGGTCGCCCGGGTGGCTTTGATGAATCCAAGTTGCGCGTGGCGCAGGACAAGGCCACTACGGCACGCACGCTGGCCGATGCGGTGGCCGGAGCCGATGTGTTTTTGGGGTGCTCTGCGCCGGGTGTGCTCACGCCTGAGATGGTCAAAACCATGGCTGAGCGGCCGATCATCCTGGCGCTGGCCAACCCCGAGCCCGAGATTCGTCCGGAACTGGCGAAGGCGGCTCGGCCCGATTGCATCATTGCCACTGGCCGCTCAGATTATCCCAACCAGGTCAACAATGTCCTGTGCTTTCCCTACATCTTTCGCGGCGCGCTCGATTGCGGCGCCACCAAGATCACCGAGGCCATGACGCTGGCTTGCGTGCGCCAGATTGCAGATCTGGCGAAGGCAGATATCAGCGAGGAAGTGGCCACCGCCTATGCCGGCAAGGAACTGGTGTTTGGCAGCGACTACCTGATTCCCACACCTTTTGACTCGCGCCTGATCCTGCGCATTGCTCCGGCGGTGGCCAAGGCTGCCGCGGAATCGGGCGTGGCCGCCCGACCGATCCAGGACATGGAGGCTTATCGCCAGCAGCTATCGCGCTTCGTCTATCAAACGGGCATGTTCATGCAGCCGGTGTTCCGCGCGGCCAAGGCGGTAGCGCCCAAGGCCAAGCGAGTGGCCTTTGCCGAGGGTGAAGACGAGCGCGTGCTGCGCGCCACTCAAGTGGCCATTGACGAAGGTCTCGCGCAACCGACACTGATCGGCCGCCCGGTGGTAATCGAAGCGCGCATTGCCAAGGCGGGCTTGCGCATCAAACTCGGGCGCGACGTGGACTGCGTCAATCCCGAGGACGACCCGCGCTTTCGCCAATACTGGGAGCTCTACCACAAGCTTCTGGGGCGTGATGGCGTGACACAAGCGGCCGCCAAGGCCGCGGTGCGCCGATCCAGCACCACCATCGCCGCGCTGATGGTCAGGCTGGGCGATGCCGATGCCATGTTATGCGGCACGCTGGGGCGCTTTGACGTGCACCTGCAGCACGTGCGCGAGATCATCGGTCTGAGAAAGGGCGCCAGCAGCCTGGCTGCGATGAATGCCTTGATCCTCGACAAACACGCGCTGTTCATCACCGACACCTACGTGAACGAAGACCCGTCGGCCGAACAGTTGGCCAGCATTGCACTGATGGCAGCGCAAGCGGTGAGCCGTTTCGGACTGCCGCCGAAGGTGGCCTTCTTGTCGCATTCCAACTTCGGCTCATCCGATCGGCCCAGTGCCCGCAAAATGCGCCTGGCGCGCGAGTTGTTTGGACAGTTGGCGCCCGACGTGGAGTGCGACGGTGAGCTGCAGGGTGATGCGGCACTGTCCGAGACGGTGCGCCGCACGGCCCTGGCTGACACCTCCTTGCAGGGAGAAGCCAATCTGCTGGTCTGCCCGAACCTGGATTCGGCGAACATTCTGTTCAACGTGCTGAAGATGACATCGGCCAATGGCGTGACGGTCGGGCCCGTGTTGCTCGGTGCGGCTGCCTCCGTACACGTTCTCACCCCCTCGGCCACGGTGCGCCGCATTGTCAATATGACGGCACTGGTCGTGGCAAATACCACGGCATTTGAGCGGAGCTGAGGCTTCGTTCCCATGCTTGGGTTGTTTCCTGGTCGCCACCATTTCAAGGCGGCGACAAGCTGAACCGGGTTTCAAATTGCCGTGACTGCCCGGTCAGTGGATCCTCAAAGGCAAGAGATTTTGCCAGCAATTGCAGCGGGAAGCGGTAGTCGTCATTGGGCGTGGGATGCACTGGCGGGTAGATCCGGTCGTTAAGAATCGGCAGGCCCAGCGCGTTCATGTGCACGCGCAACTGATGCTTTTTCCCGGTGACTGGTGTCAAGGCATACAGCGCCCGGTCGCCCCTGACCCGCAATACATCGATCCGCGTTTCGCTATTGGACTCGCCCGGCGTTTCGCATTGCCGGAAGAAGGGCTCGCCTTGCATGATCCGGCTTTTGCGCGTGAGTGGAAAACCGAGGTCTTCGCGCCACGGCGCAACGGCCTCGTAGTACTTGGCAATCTGGTGCTGACGGAACAAGGCCTGATAGGCATCCCGTTCGGGCGGGTTGACTGAAAACAGCACCAGGCCAGCCGTTTCGCGGTCAATCCGGTGAAGCGGCGTCAGGCTGTCAAGCCCCAGGCTGTTTTTAAGCCGCACCAGCAGCGTCTCCTGCAGGTAGTGCCCTGCGGGCGTGACCGGTAGAAAATGCGGTTTGTCAGCCACCACCAGGTGCTCGTCCTGATACAGCACAGTGGCTTCGAACGGAACGGGAGGCTCGTCCTCCAGTGCGCGGTAGTAGTACACCCGCATGTGGCCACGGTAAGGGCGCTCTGGTGTAACGGTGACGCCAAATTCATCAACGACCAGATGCTGCGTCATGCGGTCAAGCCAGACTTCGCGCGTGATGGCGGGAAAGCGCTGCAGCAAAAAGTCGGTGATGGTGGGCCAGTCGCCCGCAGGCAGGCCGACGCAACTGGGGCTGACGCCGTGGCGGGTCGGCAGACCGTGGGTCGGCAGGGATTTCACGCTTGCCCGGCGTTAAACACGCGCAAACACCACATCCCAGACGCCGTGCCCCAGCCTGAGGCCGCGGTTTTCGAATTTGGTCAGGGGTCGGTAACCGGGCCTGGACGCGTAGCCACCGTTCGACGCATCAGCGGTATTTTTGAGCAGGGGCTCGGCGCCCAGCACTTCAAGCATTTGCTCCGCGTACGGCTGCCAGTCGGTGGCGCAGTGCAGATAGCCGCCGGGCTTGAGGCGCGCGGCCAGCTTGGCCACCAGCTGCGGCTGAATCAGGCGGCGCTTGCTGTGTTTCTTCTTGTGCCAGGGATCGGGAAAGAAAACATGCACGCCATCGAGGCTGGCTGGCGGCAGCATGTGGTCAATCACCTCGACGGCATCGTGCTGCAGGATGCGGATGTTGGCCAGGACTTGTTCCTCAATGCGTTTGAGCAGAGCGCCAACGCCGGGCGTATGAACTTCGCAGCATAAAAAATTCTTCCCGGGGCCAAGGGCGGCAATGTGCGCCGTGGCCTCGCCCATGCCAAAGCCGACCTCCAGAATGGTGGGCGCGGCACGGCCAAAAACGGCTGCAAAATCCAGCGGCGCTGCGCTGTAGGGCAGCAAAAATTGCGGGCCAACCTCGGCAAAGGCCCTGGCCTGGCCGACGGTGGTGCGGCCGGTGCGCCGCACAAAACTGCGGATGGCGCGGGGCTGGCTCACGCCGGTGGGCGCAGCGTCGGGCAGAGCGGGTGGGTGCGAGGAGTGGGGTTGGATCACCCGCTGATTTTAGTCTGCGGGAGCAACTATTACTGAGTCCTCCTGTCCCCGTTCGTGCTTTCGCTCAGTCGTCGCTTGCCTTTACCGTGAGGGCCAGTTCCGCGGTGTCGGTACCATCCTTGTTGGTCGTGGAGACCACCAAAGGGTAGACACCCGCCTGCAGCGGGACACCGAAAATCTCCCCCTTTTCAGCTTTGAGCGCTAACCCTTGTGGCATGCTTCGGGATTCAAAGCGGGCTGGCAGGCTAATCGTTTCGACGTGAAGACGCAACAGAACGCCAACCTGGGCTACGGCGGTTACCGGCCCCTTGATGAGTGGATAAGCTGACTTGTCGTGCTTCAGCAAAAAGGCGACCAGGCGCTGACGGGCGTTTTCACGCAGATCGACCCAGAACAGGCTGATGTCGAAAACATGGTAGTTGGCACCCCCAAAAACGCCGCCGTCGTCGAACAGTTCCGGCGGCAGTGGCGTCGGCTCCACGAAATCGTAGCGACCGTCGTCGCGCACGCTGAGCATGCGTGTGCGAGGGTAGGTGAAATTGCTGCCGGCAACGCCGAATGGCACCGCTCCGCGGTGCCGGCTGGCCGGTGTCCGCGGCTCGTCCACGCTCCAGCTCACCGGGTTGATGTTGACCATTGGCTGGCCGGGCGCAGTCGTCCAGCGCTGGCGCGCGGTATTCCAGTAGGCGTTTTCCTCCCAGGCCCGCAAGTCGACTGAGTTGCCTTCACCGAAGGTGCCCCAAACAGCGACGCAACCGGTTTGCGACGGCTGCTCGCAGGGCGGAATCCGGGTCAGGTCGTCCTTGAACACCGAGCGTGGCAACGGTTGGCCGGGCAGGTAGGCGGCCACCAGGCGCCGCTCCAGCGGCGTGCCCTGGATCACTTCCGACAGCAGCCGCTGCGCGTGGTTGGCACCCTGGCTGTGGCCGACCAGGAAGAACGGCCGGCCGCTGTTATCGTGCGCGGCGTAGTACTCGAAGGCACGTCGTACGTCGGCGTAGGCGCGGTTGTTCGGCTCCTGCTGCGCCTGTTCGTCGAGTTTGTACATTGGTAGCGTGAGTTGCCGGTAGCGCGGCGCGTAGACGCGTGCCACCCCATTAAAGGCCGTCGCCTGCGCCAGCAGCATCAGCCGTGACAGATGTAGCGCGTCTGGATCGTCGATTGGAGCGTTGGGCAGGTCCGTGCGCATGCTGGTGGTGGGATGCACGTAGAACACGTCGGCGCGCGCGCTGGCTTGCAGATTGGAAAAACCTCCGCCCTTAGGTGTGAGATCGGCGGCGGAAGGCAGTCCAGGCCGGGCCAGCCAGGAATCGGGTTGGCTGTAATCAATCGGTTGCGCCGCGCTATCGCCAGCATGGGCGGTGGGGGCAAGTGCAAGACACAGCAAGAGGAGCAGTGTTTTCATGATGGTTTGTCTTCCATGCTCATGGTTGATGCAGCTACCGCCAGGCTCGCGGCAGTGGCCGATAATGATACAGTAATGAAAAAAGGGGTTGAACTCCGGGGGCTGAAGTGCTGCTTCTTGTGAACCGGAGATGGAGGTAATGAATGTCATGAGGGATCGATTTTCAGAAGGTGCGTCGGCCGGGGTTTCGCGGCGCTGTTTCATTGCTGCTGCAGCGGTTGCTGGACCGTCGTTGCCAGCCCTGGCAGCAGGCACCGAAAAACAGGCAACCTCCAGCAACCAATTAGTGGAGACTTCCGTGGATAACCAACTGGAACGTGGGCTCACCCGGGTGACAGGATTCGCCGATGCAGAGATGGATTTTCAGTTAATACGCCAGATCGGCGCAGCGCGTTACGGTGGTGCCTCAGTGGGTGAGTGCCTTGCTCTGGCACGGCGTATCGATAATGGCGTGCCAGCCAGTTGGGTCACGGCTTTCGCAGCGGCGGCGGGGCGGCAGGACGATGATGCTCGGCAACGGGCATCGCGCAACCATGCCGTCAGTGCCCGTGACCAATACCTGGTCGCTTGCAACAGTTATCGCGCTGCCGAGTATTACAGCGGCATTGCCGAACCCAGGCACGCCAGGTACGGCCTGAAGAGCCGGGACTGCTTCCTGGCCGCCATGAAGTTGCAAGATGATATGTTTGAAGTCGTGTCGCTGCCCTTTGGTGCCACGCCTTTGCCGGCTTATTACCTGCGGTCAGCCAAGGGCACTGCGGGTAAGAACAAGACGCTGATGATTGTCAGCGGCTACGACGGCACCCTGGAGGAAACTTACCTGGCCTATGGCCGGGCGGCGCTGGAACGCGGTTACAACCTGATGCTGTTTGCTGGTCCGGGTCAGATGGACACCATGCGTTTTCATCCGCAACTGGCCTTCATCCCGGAATATGAACGAGTGGGAACGCTGGCGTTGGAGCATGTTCTGGCGCGTCCGGAGGCTGATCCGCGGCGGGTGGCGCTGATGGGTATCAGTTTCGGCGGCTATTTCGCCATGCGCATGGCGGTGCATGAGTCGCGCATCGGGGCGCTGATCGCCAATTCGCCGATCCTTGATCTGCATGCCTACATGACTTCCTTTGTCGGCTTTGACCCGGCCGGAATGCCCGATCAGGACGACTTCCGGCTGGAAGACATTGATCATCTGCCGCAAGGGCAGGCAACATCGCAACAACGTGAAATGTCGCGCAACCTGATGCTGCGCTTCGGCCGGGGCAGCTTCAAGCAAACCTACCTGCGTCTGCGGGATTTTCGGGTTGACGACAAGGATCTCGAGCGAATAAAGTGCCCCAGCCTGGGGCTGGTCGGCAGTGGCGAGGGCAAAGGGCCAATCAGCCAGTTCGAGCGCTTTCGCCATGGTGTTGCCGGACCGGTTGCTTCGCACGTGTTTACTGACGTGGAAGGCGCCGACGGCCATTGCCAGTCGGGCAACCTGGCCTATTCGGCCGCCGTATCGCTGGACTGGCTGGACGAAGTCTTCGCCTGAGCCCGCTGTCTTTCGTTGATCGCCTGGAACATGAATCGGCGCTGCATGAAATAAACCGGCCCTGCAAGGTCCGTCAAACAGACCGAGCCGGCACCAAGGGGCATCAGCTTGCGGCGGGCTTGAATTGAAGCGCCTTGTACTCCAGAAATTCTTCAAATCCGTACACCCCGTTTTCGCGCCCGTTGCCCGACTGCTTGTATCCGCCAAAGGGTGCCTGGCCGTTGAATGGGCCGCCGTTGATGTCCACTTGCCCGGTTCGCAGCCGTCGCGGCATGCTCATCCGTGGCGCTCCAGACAGCCCCGGCCAGACCATAGATGGTGTTGTTGGCAATCGTCACCGCATCGTTTTCATCCGCGTAGGCAATCACCACCAGCACCGGGCCGAAAATTTCTTCCCGGGCCAGCGTGTCGTCGGGCTTGACCCCCAAAATGGTCGGCTGCACGAAATACCCCTTGCCCTGGCTGTGTTCCACAACGGGCGCTTCAGCGCTGCCGGCAATCACGTCCGCGCCTTCATCGATGCCGGTACGGATAAAGTCCAGCACGCGATCACGCTGCACGGCGCTCACGAGGGGGCCGAGTTTGCTGGTCTCGAGAAGGCTGGGACCGACGTTGAAACGGGCAATTGCCGCTTGCGCCAACTCCCGGACTTCCCCGTAGCGGCTGGCAGGCACCAGCATGCGGGTATGGGCCGAGCAGGTCTGGCCGCTGTTGAGCATGCAGGCTGATACGGTGCCCTTGACAGCGGCTTCCAGATTCGCGTCGTCCAGAATGATGCTGGCCGATTTGCCGCCGAGTTCGAGCGCGACCCGCTTGACCGACTGGCTGGCCAGTTCCGCGACCCGCTTGCCTGCACGCGTCGAGCCGGTGAAGCTCACCATGTCCACCTCGGAATGGGTTGCCAGCACCTCACCCACCACCAGCCCCAGGCCGTTGACCAGATTGAACACACCGGGCGGCAGACCCGCTTCGTGAATGATTTCGGCCAGGATCATGGCATTGACCGGCGCGATCTCGCTGGGCTTGAGTACCACGGTACAGCCTGCAGCAAGTGCCGGAGCAATTTTGAGCGTGATCTGGCTGAGCGGAAAATTCCACGGCGTGATGCATCCAACCACGCCAATGGGTTCGCGCAGCACCAGCGAATTGCCGACCTTCTTTTCCCACTCGAAATGACGCGCTACCCTGGCAAAATTGCTCCAGTGCCAGGCCGGGCCGCCGACCTGCACGGCACACGCCATTTTCAGCGGCATGCCGACTTCACGGGCGATGCCAGCGCCAACTCTTCGGCGCGGGCCTTGATACCGGCAGCAATTTTGTCCAGGCAGGCTGCGCGGATTTCGACCGGCAGCGTTGACCAGTTGTCAAACGCGGCGCGTGCTGCCAGCACTGCGGCCTCGGCCTCGGCCATGGTACCAGCGGGTACTGTGGCCATCAGGGCTTCAGTACTGGCGTCGTGGACAGGCAGTGTTCCGTCAGACCGGGCCTTGACCCATTGGCCGTTGATGTAGTGCGCGGGATAGGACAGTCATTGAGGAAATCATGTGGATGTTGGTGAGATGAGAGGGCGGACAAATTGAAGGACAGCGGGGTGCAGGGCGAACTTCCCGACGATAAATTGGGCAAGTGCCTTAAACGGTGTTCAAAACCAGAAACAACATGACATTTGGTTACTAACTCATTGATTGAGTTGTTGTTTTTTATGCCTATATACGTGATATTCCGATTGCGACAACGCGTGGCAGTGTCTAATCTTCGAAAAGTTGACGCTGCTCAAATGGTCGCAAATGGTTTGTGGCTACATTGAAAAAACGGTATTAATTACAGGAACGGTCAGCGTAGCAGGTAAATATTCACCTATGTTCCAGGGTTCCACCTTCAAGTTCACGTCGGCAAAAAAACCGGCAGAAAGCTTTGCCAACATGCGTCGATTTAAGGCGAATTTGAAAAGCAGCGTCATGGCCTTGCTTGGCTCGGGCGAGGTCACGCTTGCCGTGCTGGAGACTCGCACCGAGGATGTCCGCGAATTCATTCTCGATGAGCTCGGTGAGTTTGGTGAAAAAGCCTATCCGCAAATTGTTCGCCGCGTGCGCTATGCAAAGGACGTTCTGGGCCTGTGGTATATGCGGGGCTCGGTCATGACCGTGTTGGCTGCCATGCACGGAGAAACCATTGCGCGCGAAAAAATAGCGCGCATCAGTGATCAATTCAAAGGCCTGCTGCCACCCGGCCTGAGTTCGCGTCCCAGTCCCCTCGCGTCCTGATCCCGGGCTGGTTTGGCAAATTCGTCAGCATGCTGATTTGCTATCGCCGGGCGCCAGCCTGGTGGCACTAATGCTGATGACCCCATAGCAAAAACGCGTCCCGTCCCTCCACCGCCAGTGTGGTTTTGGCACCCACAGGCAGCAGCACCTTGGTGGCCACATGGCCAAACGGCAATCCGGTCAGCACGCGCGCCTTGATCCGGGTCTGTAGCCAGGCCACCACCGTCGGCAATTTAAAACCTTTGTCATGCGGCACCAGTTTGTAGTTGGTGAACTGGCCGAAAATCACTGCCTTTTGCTGCGCCAGCACCCCGGCATGCAACAGGTGCGTGAGCATGCGTTCCAGGCGGAAGGGGTGCTCGCCAACATCTTCAAGAAACAACACACCGCCTTTGATCAGCGGCAGGTAGGGCGTGCCCACCAGCGAGGCCAGCAGCGCCAGGTTGCCGCCCCACAGCACCGCATTTCTAAGGTTAAATGTGGCTTCGGCCCCCGTATCATTTGGGCTACCAGCTATTGAATGCATAGCAAATTTTGGCAGCTGCCAGCCTGCGCCTTCGCCTTGCCCGGTGATCAGGTCGTCAAAACAGGCTTCCATGATGTCATCTGGCGTAGCCTCGGTGCCGAAGTCCTCGCACAGCGCCGGGCCGGCCCAGGTGACCGCGCCGGTCTTGGCCAGCACAGCCAGCTGAAACGCCGTGAAGTCGCTCAAGCCGACAAACCGGGTGCCATTGGCAATGGCTCTGGCAACAGCCTTGTAGTGGATGCCTGGCAGGATGCGCGTCAGGCCATAACCACCGCGCGAAATAAGTGCCACATCGGCGCCACTGGCCGCCGCGCGGTGAATGGCTGCGAGCCGGGTTTCGTCGTCGCCGGCAAAACGCTGGTGACTCGCCAGCGCGGCCTCGTCCACTTCAACTTCGTAGCCCAAGGCCTGTAGGCGCTTCACGCCGCGTTTGAAGCTGGCCTTGTCGCGCACCGCGCTGGATGGCGAGTAAATATAAATATGCTTCTTTTTCATGGTTCAGGGGATTTTGTGGCCCGTGCCGGTCAGGTGCGCCAGACTGTTGTTCGATGGGTGTGGTTGCAGTGCGCCGGCCAGGTCAGGCACTGAAGGCCTGACGCAGTTCAGGAGAAAACCGTGTGGCTGGAGATCCGATCCAGATCAACAAAGAGCTTGTCAATATCGACCGGCTTGGTCCAATAGCCTTCGAAACCGGCATCTCGCGCGGCTTTCTTGTGCTCGGGCTGGCTGTCGCCGGAACACATGAAGGCGGGTTTGTTTTGCAGCTCGGGGATGCCGCGCATCAGTTGCAGCAACTCGATACCGTGGATGTCCGGCAAATGAGCATCGATCACCAGGATATCCGGGAGCCAGGTTTTGGCGATGTCAAGGCCCTTGGCCCCATCCTTTGCAATGCGCAACTCGACGTCTTCGCGCGTCTGCATCACCTCGTCAAACAGCATCAGGTTGAACATGTTGTCTTCGACATACAGCACACGCATTTTCCGGTGCGGCACGGGCGGGATTTTTTCAATCGTGGCTGTCGCCGCAGGGGGCGGCGCCTGCGCGGCAGCGGGCTCGGGCTCCAATGGGCTGTCGGGCGCAAGGGCGGTCAGTGCGCGAACGCGTTCAGCCGTTTCCAGCAAGGCACTTTCAGCGCGTTTGCGCTCGGTCACATCCAATGCCAGGATGACGTTGGCAACGGCACGCCCTTGCGCGTCGCGTTCGGTGTAGCGCCGCGCGTGCAGATGGATTACCCGGCCATCGGGCTGGATCACGCGGTAGTCAAGCTCCACCGCACCCTGCAGGTCGCGCGAGCGCTCGCCCGCTCGGAAAAAAATGGCCAGGTCTTCGGGATGCACCAGTGTTTCAGCCTGTTCCAGCGAGACTTTCGGTCCGGCCGGGTCGAGCCCAAACAGCTCGTAGGCGCGGGCGTTGAGGGTCAGTTTCTGGCTCTGAACAAGAAGCACAATCTGCGCTACCGCATTGAGTTCCATCAGCTGCTGCTGCATCGCCCGATTGGCTTGCGTGAGCTGCAATTCGGGCTCGGGCTCAAAATTGGGTATGGCTTCAGTCATGGTTTGTGCTCTCTGCAATAAATCGATGATTCCGGACTTCTGGAAAAAATACTCGTGATCTTGGCAGAAAGACTGAACACCTTTGGGCCTGTTATCCTGCCCCGGTAGCCTGGCTCTGCGAGGATTCAAGACGTTTGGGCGACACCGATTTTTAACACACTTCACAACCCAAAGAGACTTTTTCAAGCCCGATTGGCGGTTGCAGCTGGCATGACCGGGTCTTGGCAGGCCATCTGCCCGGTTTTGACGCGCTCGACGCAGGGCGCACTGACTGCTGTGGAACTCACTTCAACGCCAATGGGCCACTCTGTGCTGACGGATATTTTTGTGAACAAATCAATCTCTTCTGTTAAACCACGGCGTGTCGCCATCGTTGGCGGCGGCCCCGCGGGACTGATGGCCGCTGAGGTGCTGGCCAGCGCCGGTGCCGGCCTTTTGGTGCAGGTCTATGACGCCATGCCCTCAGTCGGCCGCAAATTTTTGCTGGCCGGCAAGGGCGGGCTCAATCTCACGCATTCCGAGGAGCCAGAGACGTTCCTGAGCCGCTATGGCGAGCGCAGCGCGCAGTTGCAGCCCTTGCTTGCCACATTCGGCCCGAATGATATCTGCGCCTGGGCCAGCGCCCTCGGTGTGCAAACGTTTGTCGGCAGCTCGGGCCGCGTCTTTCCGAAAGATATGAAGGCTGCGCCGCTACTGCGTGCCTGGCTGCACCGCCTGCGCGGCGCGGGTGTGCAGTTTTTCATGCGGCATCGCTGGCTGGGCTGGGACGATGATGGCGCGCTGAAATTTTCTACCCCCAACGGCCAGGCGCAGGTGACCGCCGACGCCATTGTGCTGGCGCTGGGCGGCGGCAGTTGGGCGCGCCTGGGTTCCGATGGCGCTTGGGTGCCGCTGCTGGCTGGGCGTGGCGTTGCGGTGGCACCACTGCAGCCTTCGAACTGTGGTTTTGATGTGGCCGCGCGGCCTGACAGCCCCGCCCAAGTGGCCGCCGCCGTTGCCGATTCCGGCGAAACCCGACGCGAGTTCTTACGGGAACTGATTGGCAAAAGCCCAGTGCCGCAAGCGGGCTGGACTGACCATTTCTCCAGCCGTTTTGCTGGCCAGCCCTTCAAGTCGGTCGCCATCCGGTTCACCGATTCACAAGGCCGCAACTTCAGCCGCAAGGGCGAATTCGTCGCCACGGCCACGGGCGTGGAGGGCAGCCTGATCTATGCGGTCTCGCCGCTGCTGCGCGACGAGATTGCGGCGCATGGCAGCGCCACCTTTTTGCTTGACCTGCTGCCCGACAAATCGCCCGAACAGGTGCTGGTGGAGGTGCGGCACCCACGCGGTTCACGTTCACTTTCGAGCCATCTCAAAAGCCGCTTGAGCCTTGACGGCATCAAGGCCGCCATTCTCCATGAGTTGCTGGGCAAGGAAGCCATCAGCGATCCGGTGCAACTGGCCCATGCCATCAAGGCGCTGCCGGTGCGCTTGCTGGCGGCCCGACCCATCGACGAAGCCATCAGCAGCGCAGGCGGCGTAATGTTTGAAGCGATAGACGCGCAATTGCAACTCAAAACGCTGAAAGGCGCAGGCCAGCCGGTGTTTTGCGCCGGTGAAATGCTCGACTGGGAGGCGCCCACCGGCGGCTACCTGCTCACCGCCTGCCTTGCCAGCGGCCGCGCCGCAGGGTACGGAGTCTTAAGGCATTTAGGCATTTAGGCCTTTAGCCCAATAAAAAAGGGCATGTCATGCTATTTATTGAGTAACGTCTAAATTTCTTTTGACTGGGTTCACGCCAGCATTTGATGAAAAGGGGATTGGCATGATCGTTCGTTTTTACATTGACCCCATCGAACCCGGCCAGTACGAATACCGCGTCACTTATGAAGGCGAGGATCTGTATGGCGACGCGGGCCTGAACAGCATCGCGCAGTGCGTTGTTGCCGCAACCGAAGGCTTGGGGCAGGATGCGATTGCCGCGGAAGTGGCCTACAAAGGCGTGATCAGCGGCACTTATGCCCTGGCGTCGCTGGCGCTGATGTCTGCGCAAATTGCCGATCATGCGTTGCAGACGACTGCGGCGGTTGAAGAAGCCCGGCAGTAAGCCCGAATAGTTACGAGCCGCTTGAGAACAGAAATTTCAGTCCTGAATAAGGCGTTGGGGGTGAACATAAATCGCCATCGAGGGCGAGTACACCAACGCCTGAGGACTTGCCTGTCCTGGTCGGCTGCGGGTTTACACGGTATCGGCCCACATCATGATGCCCCTAGCATTCAACCTCGCTTATCCGGTTGACACGCCATACCACTATACGTAGCAGGTTGGTGTCTCAACCGGATAAGCAGAGTTATTTTTGCAGTCGCGATGTGGGCCGCTAAGGCTCCAGCCACGGAGTGGAAGAATATATTGAAATGAGTTACCTATTTATTGGAGACATTGAAAATGAACCGTAAAGCATTTATTCAGGCCACCGTATTGGCCCTCAGTACCACCTTCGCCATGGGGGCGGCTGCGCAAACCACGGCACCCGTCAAGTCCAAGGTTGTATTCCAGGTCAGCGACGGAGATGCAGCCAAATGGAACCTGACCCTGAACAACGCCAAGAACGTGCAGCAGGAACTCGGTGTTGACAAGGTATCCATCGAAATTGTCGCCTACGGCCCGGGTATCGGCATGCTCAAGGCCGATGCGCTCGTCAGCAACCGCGTTGTAGAAGCGACCCAATCGGGCATTCAGGTGGTGGCCTGCCAAAACACCATGACGGCCCTGAAACTCACCAAGGCAGACATGAACCCTGCCATCAGCTATGTACCTGCCGGCGTGGTCGAACTCATGAAGCGCCAGGGTGAAGGCTGGGCTTACATCAAGCCCTGAATTTCGGCCCGCCCATCCCATGGCTTCATCCCCTGCCGCGTTGAACCCCACGGAAGTCGGGTTCTGCCGCATTGGTACGTCCCTGCCAGGAATGCGATTCAGTGGCATGCTTGTGAATTGAAGGCGAGGACCTGTACGGCGACGCGGGCCTGAACGGCATCGAGCAGTGCATCGATGCCGCCACCGGAGGCTTGGGGCTAGCCGCGATTGCGGTGCAAGTCGCCTGCAAAGGCGTGATCAGTTGCACCTACGCGCTGGCGTCGCTGGCTTTGATGTCTGCGCAAATTGCCGGTCATGCGTTGCAGACGACGACGGCGATTGAAGAAGCCCGCCAGTGAACTGGGCGCCGCATCCGATGCCTGATCGCTGTGCTGGAAAATTAAGGTGACGAGCCTTGACCCCGGCACTGGCTCCGCAGTTAGGGCTGCTTGGTTCCCCATCTGACCCGGTTGGCCGCCTCACCATGCGGGAAGGCCCGTCGCTCTCTATTGTAAGGGCGGGGACCCAGACTTAAAGACCTCCGGCGAGAAATACCCGCGGGACGGCGCTTTAGAATCGACGCCATGTCCTATCTCGTGCTTGCCCGCAAATACCGCCCCCGCAATTTCTCCGAAATGGTGGGTCAGTCGCATGTGGTGCAGGCGCTTGGAAATGCGCTTAGTACCGGGCGCCTGCACCATGCCTACCTTTTTACCGGCACCCGGGGCGTGGGCAAGACAACGGTGTCGCGCATCCTCGCCAAATCGCTCAATTGCACGGGTGCGGACGGGCAGGGCGGCATTACCGCCGAGCCGTGCGGCGTCTGCCAGGCCTGCCTGGACATCGACAGCGGCCGCTTTGTCGATTACACCGAGCTCGATGCCGCCTCCAACCGCGGCGTGGACGAGGTGCAGGCGTTGCTGGAGCAGGCCGTTTACAAGCCGGTGGTGGGCCGCTTCAAGGTCTTCATGATTGACGAGGTTCACATGCTCACGAACACGGCGTTTAATGCCATGCTCAAGACGCTGGAGGAACCGCCCGACTATCTCAAGTTTGTGCTGGCCACCACCGATCCGCAAAAAGTACCGGCCACGGTGCTCTCGCGCTGCCTGCAATTCAACCTGCGGCCGATGGCGCCCGAAACCATTCTGGAGTACTTGCAGCACGTGCTGCAGCTGGAAAATGTGGCCTCCGAGCCGCAGGCGCTGCGCCTGCTGGCGCGCGCCGCGCGCGGCTCCATGCGCGATGCGTTGTCGCTGACCGACCAGGCTATTTCCTTTGGCTCGGGGCAGTTGCAGGAAGCCAGCGTGCGCACCATGCTGGGCAGCGTGGACCGCAGCTATGTGTTTCGCCTGCTCGATGCGCTGGCGCGCGGCGATGGCCGCACCGTGGTGGAAACCTCTGAAGCGTTGCGGCTCAACGGCCTGAGCGCAGCTTCCACGCTGGAGGACATGACCACCGTGTTGCAGCGCATGGCGGTACTGCAGGCGGTGCCTGACCTGGGCGCTGGAGACGACGCTGGTGACTCCGAAATTGCCGAGACCGCGCGGCTGGCCCACACCTTGCCTGCCGATGAAACCCAGCTCCTCTACAGTCTGTGCCTGCATGGCCGGGGCGAGTTGGGGCTGGCACCCGACGAGTACGCCGCGCTCACCATGGTGCTGTTGCGCCTCCTGGCCTTCAAGCCCCCGGGCGCTGCCCTGGCTGCTGCACCAGCCACTACGACCGGGGGTGCCGCCGAGCCGGCAAAAAAGCCGCAGCCTGAGATATCCACCAAGCCGCTCGCGGGGCTGCCCGCAGAGTCCCAAACCGCACCTGCACCGAGCCCGGTTGCAGTTGAAAATGGAGAACAAAATAGGCCCTTGGCCCACGTAAGTAGGGCATCTATTGCTATCAATTCAGAAGTTCCTGTTGACCGGCCCGCGGCACCGGACCAGGCTCCGCAAGCCACCGCGCCAGCCGGGTCCGTCTCGGTTAGCCCGCTCGGTGACCTATGGAGCCAGACCGTCAATCAGCTGCTCGCCGCTGAAGCCGTTGCCGCGCTGGCGCGTGAACTGGCGCTGCAGTCCGAGCTGCGTCGCCAGGCGGGGAGCGTGTGGACCTTGCGCGTTGAGCGCGAGTCACTGAACCAGAGCGCTGCCCGTGAGAAGTTGCAGGCTGCGCTGCAGCAAACGCTGGGCGAGGTGACCCTCCAACTGGTTGTGGAAGTGGGCGCTGTAACGGACTCCCCGGCGCGCCGCAACGCTGCGGCGCTGGCCGAGCAGCAACGCGTCGCCGAAGAGACCATTCACAACGATCCGCTGGTGCAGGACATGGTTCGAAAGTGGGACGCAAAAATAGTCCCGGGCAGCATCAAGACGGTTGCCCAGCCGATATGATCCCAAAATGATCACCACCCGATTTCAGAATCAAGAATCCAAAGGAAAGAAGCATGTTTAACAAAGGACAACTTGCCGGCCTCATGAAGCAGGCGCAGGCGATGCAGGACAACCTGAAAAAGGCGCAGGAGGAGCTGGCTTTTGTCGAAGTCACCGCTGAAGCGGGTGCAGGTCTTGTCAAGGTCACGATGACCTGCAAGCACGATGTCAAACGTATTGAGATCGACCCCAGCCTGCTGGCCGAAGACAAGGACATGCTCGAAGACCTGGTGGCGGCGGCTTTCAACGCCGCCGTGCGCAAGGCCGAAGAGGTGAGCGAGGCAAAAATGGGCAAGCTCACGGCGGGAATGCCCGGCTTGCCCGGCGGCATGAAATTCCCTTTCTAGTTCCTGGCGGGACAGACCCGGCCGACGCGCGCAGTGCCGTGTTGCTCTGTCCTGAACCGATCAATATTCCGCCCCTTTCCCGACGGCAACCCCTACATGGCCACTTCCAACGCGCTTGAGGCGCTGACCGAGGCTCTACGCCGCCTGCCGGGCGTGGGTGCCAAGTCGGCTGCACGGATGGCTTTCCATCTGCTGCAGCATGACCAGCCTGGCGCCCTGCAAATTGCGCGGGCGCTGGAGCATGCGGTGACCAGCATCAGGCACTGCACGCTGTGCAATACCCTGACCGAGCGGGAGGTTTGCGCCACCTGCGCCAGCCCGCAGCGCGACCGCGGCAAGCTTTGCGTGGTTGAAACACCGGCTGACCAGGCCGCGCTGGAGCGTACGCAGGCCTACCAGGGCCTGTACTTTGTTCTCATGGGCAAGCTCAGCCCGCTCGATGGCGTGGGCCCCAACGACATTGGCCTGCAAAAACTGTTTGACCGGGTGGTACCCAGGGACGAGCACGGCGAGCCGCTGCCCGCCGCGTCACGCGAGGTCCAGGAAGTGATTCTGGCAACAAATTTCACCGCGGAGGGCGAAGCCACGGCGCATGTGATTGCCCAGGCGCTGAAAAGTCGTGGCGTACAGGTGACGCGGCTGGCGCGCGGCGTTCCGGTAGGCAGTGAACTCGAATATGTGGATCTGGGCACCATCGCCCACGCGCTGGTGGACCGGCGCTGAGCAAAATTACATAGCAAAGGATTCGATCATGACGTTTGCGCGCTTCACCGTCGCCTATTGGTGTATTTTGGTCGCGGCCTTGTTACCGATTGTGTGCGCCAGCATTGCCAAATACGGCATGATGACCACACCCAGGCGCGACGGCGGCTACGACAACCACAACCCGCGCGCCTGGCTGGCGCGGCAGACCGACTGGCGCGCAAGAGCCAATGCCGCGCAGGCCAACACCTTCGAGGCACTGCCATTGTTCTTTGCGGCCGTGATCATTGCGCACCTGCTGCAGGCCAGGCAGACGCCGCTGGATATTCTGGCGTTGCTGTTTGTGGCGCTGCGCATCGCCTACATCATGATGTACGTCGCCGACCTGGCCAAAGCCCGCTCGGCGATCTGGAGTGCGGCATTGCTGGTCAATATCGGCATTCTCTTCCTGGGTTATCGCTGACAAATTGATGACCAGTCGAAGCCGCCTTGGTGTTAACTGGTAACTCCTCGTAACGGCAGTAAGCCGTTCAGTAAAAACCCGCACGGGATGACCCCGATGCGGTTTTTTTTGGGCCCCGATAAGCTCATGGCATTCAATAAAAAGAGAGGACCCTGCCATGAACCGCCAACCCCTTGTTTCCCGTCGCCTTTTTGCCGGTGCCAGCGCGCTGGCTGCCGCCTCGCTGGCCTTGCCTTCGCTGCGCGCACAGCCGCGCCTTGAAAAATCAAAAATTGCCCTGGCCGTGGGCGGTAAAGCTTCTTTTTATTACTTGCCACTGACCATTTCGGAGCAACTGGGTTACTTCAAGGCGGAGGGCCTGGAGCTTGAGATAAGCGACTTTGCGGGTGGTTCGCGGGCATTGCAGGCGGTCCTCGGCGGATCCGCCGATATTGTTTCGGGTGCCTACGAGCACACCATCAATGTGCAATCGAAGAACCAGTTCCTGCAAGCCTTCGTGTTACAGGGCAGGGCACCGCAAATCGCGTTGGGCGTTTCCACCAAAAACATGCCCAACTACAAATCGATTGCCGACCTGAAGGGCAAGAAAATTGGTGTGTCGGCTCCCGGCTCGTCCACCAACATGATGGCCAATCTGGTGTTGTCACGCGGCGGCCTGAAGGCCAGCGACGTGAGCTTTATCGGCGTCGGAACAGCTGCCGGCGCAATCACCGCAATGCGTTCAGGCCAAATAGACGCGATCAGCAACATCGACCCGGTCATGACCATGCTGGAGCAAAAGGGCGATGTCAAGATCATCAGCGATACGCGCACACTCAAGGGCACGCTCGATGTTTTTGGTGGCCCCATGCCGGCGGCTTGCCTGTATGCGCCGATCGAATTCATCCAGAAGAATCCCAACACCTGCCAGGCGCTGGCCAATGCCATTGTCCACGGCCTCAAGTGGCTGCAAACCGCAGGGCCTGGCGACATCATCAAGACCGTTCCGGAAAGTTATTTGCTGGGTGACCGCGCGTTGTATCTGGCTTCGTTCAACAAGGTGCGCGATGCCATCGCGCTTGACGGCATCATTCCTGACGACGGAGCCCGCACAGCACTGAAGGCGCTGGCAAGTTTTGATCCGGGCATCAAGAGCGACAAGATCGACCTTGGCAAAACCTATACCAACGTGTTTGCCCGCCGGGCCAAAGAACACTTCAAGGCTTGAGTGCGGCCTGCAGTGGCGCGGGCGATTGCGCTAAGCTCTGGCCATGCCTGAATCGTCGCCGCACAGCGAGCCTGCCCTTGAGCTCCTCGACATCACCTGCACCTTCCGCTCGCGCGATGATGCGGCGGTACAGCGCTACACCGCCGTCAGCAACACCACGCTGCGCATCAACGCTGGCGAGTTTGTGTCGGTGGTTGGCCCAACGGGTTGCGGAAAGTCCACCCTGCTCAACATCGGAGCCGGTCTGCTGGCACCTTCATCGGGCGAGGTGAGGGTGTTTGGCGAGCCGCTGCGCGGCATCAATACGCGCGCGGGCTACATGTTCCAGAGTGACGCGCTGATGCCCTGGCGCAGCGCTCTGGACAACGTCATGACGGGTCTGCAATACCGCGGCGTTGCCGACCGCGACGCGCGCACGCAGGCTCAAGCCTGGCTCGAGCGCGTGGGATTGAGCGAGTTTGGTGACCGATACCCGCATCAGCTTTCCGGCGGTATGCGCAAGCGCACGGCGCTGGCGCAAGTCCTGGCGCTGGACCCTGACATCATTTTGATGGACGAGCCCTTCAGCGCGCTCGATATCCAGACCCGCCAGCTCATGGAAAATGAAGTGCTGGACCTTTGGTCTGCCAAAAAAAAGGCGGTGCTGTTCATCACCCATGATCTGGACGAGGCGATTGCCATGAGCGACCGCGTGGTGGTGCTCTCGGCCGGCCCGGGGACGCACCCTATTGGCAAATTCAGCATTGACTTGCCGCGTCCGCGTGACGTGGCCGAAGCCCGCAATCAGCCGCGCTTTGTGGAATTGCACAGGCAGATATGGAACGTCCTGCGCGATGAAGTGCTCAAGGGCTATGCGCAGCAACTGAAGAAAGCCTGACATGCGGCGCCATTTCAAACCTACTGAGCACAGTCTGCGACTCTGGCAGCTTGGCCTGCTGGTGCTGATGCTGGCGGGCTGGCACCTGGCCTCGCGTGATTTGCAGATCGCTTTTTTTCTGGGTGAACCGATCAAGGTAGCAGGAAGGGTGTGGAGCTGGTTCATGCCTTTTGGTTTTGGCGCGAGCCGCTTCTTTCCCGACGGTTTGCCGGGCAACGCCGACATTTACCTTCACCTGGGCACCACCTTGCTGGAAACCGTGCTGGCGTTCGGCATCGGAACGCTGCTGGGGCTGGGCGGCGGCCTGTGGCTGGCACTGGCCCCCACGGCCAGCGCCATCCTCGACCCCTACATCAAGGCCGCCAACTCCATGCCGCGGGTGATTCTGGCGCCGATCTTTGCCCTGTGGTTTGGTCTGGGCATCTGGAGCAAGGTGGCGCTGGCCGTCACATTGGTTTTTTTCATTGTCTTTTTCAATGTGTACCAGGGCGTGAAAGAAGTCAACCCGGTGGTGCTGGCCAATGCCCGCATGCTGGGTGCCAACCAGCGCCAACTGCTGCGCAGCGTCTATCTACCGAGCGCCACAAGCTGGGTGTTCTCCAGTTTGCACACCTCGGTGGGCCTGGCGTTTGTCGGGGCCGTCGTGGGAGAGTATCTTGGCTCGGCGCGCGGAGTGGGCTATCTCATCCTGCAGGCCGAAGGCACTTTTGACGTGAACACCGTGTTTGCCGGCATCGTGGTTCTCACAGCGTTTGCGCTGATACTCGACGGCATCGTCGGCAAGCTTGAAAAACGTCTCATGAAGTGGCAGCCGCGCAGCGGCGAGACTGAAAAGCTTTAAGCCGGATTTCTTGTGTATCCGTTGGCCAACGGGCGGGTTTTTCGCAATTCTTCCTGCCGTCCTACAGCCTTGGCCTGCGCCATTGCGTAAAGTCGTGGGTGCGCTGACTGCGAAAGGCATCTCGGCTCCACGCAGACTGCAAACAGCCAGCCGCCTCCAACAAAGGAAACTTCATGAATCTGTCTCACAGCATTGGGCCCATTGTCTCGTTGGTCGCGGGCATTCTTATTCTTCTGATTCCGCGCCTTCTGAACTACATTGTGGCGATTTATCTGATCGCAATTGGCTTGATCGGGCTGTTCGGATCCGGAGCGCTTCGGCTGTAGGTCCAGTTTGCGCGGGCGTGGTCATCAGCGTCTTTTCGATTTCACAATCTTTTTGCTGCTGCGTTTGACCGCCTTGACATTGGCCCGGCCTGACGGAGAAGCGCGGGCTTTGAGTGGCAAATAAACGATTACCTGATGTCCCAGCTTGAACACGCTGGAGGCGCTGACCTGGTTCCATTCCGCCACGCTCGAAGCGCTCAAGCTGTAGCGTTTGGCGATGGTCGCCACCGATTCTCCCTTGCGGGCCTTGACCGTGGTGCGGCGCGCGACGATTTCGGGAGCCAACGACATCTGGGCGTTGTCGGCCACATGGTTGGTCACGTCGTTTTCCACCTTGGCCGAGCGCGGCACCAGCAGTGTGGAGCCGACCTTGATGAGCATGCGCGGCGGTATGTTGTTGACGCCACGCAAGTCGGTTTCACTCATGCCGGTGCGCCGTGCCGCCTGAGCGGCGCTCATGGTGCTCGTTGCCGTCCAGGCGGTCCAGCTCGCGTATTGGCCCTGACTGTAAGCATCAAAGTTTCGCTGAAATATTTTTGCGTTGTCCCACGGCAGCAAAATTTGTGGCGTTCCTGCGGCAATGATGACGGGCCGATGCGCTGACGGGTTGAGCGCCTTGAAGTCTTCAACCGTCACATCAGCGAGCCTGGCCGCCAGCACGACATCAATGTCGCGCGTGATCAGCACTTGCTGAAAGTAGGGGTGGTTTTCAATCAGCGGCAGTTCGGTGGCGAAAGTCTGCGGGTTGGCAACGATGTTTTTCACCGCCTGCAGTTTGGGCACGTAGAGCCTGGTTTCCGCCGGCATGTTGAGGTCGTTGTAGCTGGCGCCAAGGCCCGCTTTCTGGTTCCTGGCAATGGCGCGGCTCACGCTGCCCTCGCCCCAGTTGTAGGCGGCTAGTGCCAGGTGCCAGTCACCAAACATGCCATAGAGTTTTTGCAGGTAGTCGAGTGCAGCGCGGGTGGAGGCCAGCACGTCGCGGCGGTCGTCGCGAAACATGTTCTGCTTCAGATCGAAGTATTTGCCAGTGGCCGGCATGAATTGCCACATGCCCGCGGCCTTGGCGCTTGAGACCGCCTGGGGATTGAAGGCGCTTTCGATAAAGGGCAGGAGGGCCAGCTCCGTCGGCATCTGTCGGCGCTCAAGTTCTTCAACAATGTGAAACAGATATTTGCTGGAGCGTTCGGTCATGCGCTGCATGTATTCCGGTCGACTCGCGTACCACTGCTCGCGTTCGGTCACCAGTTCGTTTTGCAGGTCGGGCATGGCAAAGCCGCGGCGAATGCGGTCCCACAATTCCCTGGGCGGCTCGGTCGAGGCAATATGTTGCGAACCCACGTCGCCCGGCGTGATGGCTTGCAAGGGGCCCTTTGGAATCAACGGCGTGAGCGCTGGCACGGAACCTGTCGTGAGCACCGGATCACCCGGCATGCCCGGTTGGGGGGTAGCACAGCCCACCAATAGCGCCATCACGAAGAGCGCCGCAAGCGGGAAAAGACGCGCCTTGAACCGGGAACAAGTTGGGGTGAATTGGCGGTGAGATGTCATCAAAATTGGTTTTTCCATTGCCTGATGGCAGCAAATACGGTGCGGTCGTCATGGACCGATGCGTCAAAGCGACGCGCAGCTGCCATGATAGTGGCTTGCCGGGTTCGCAGGAAGGGGTTAATCAGCAACTCCTGGGCAATTGAGGTTGGCAAAGTGGGGAGGCCGCCCTGGCGCAAACGCTCGCAGCGCGCCTGGTAGCGCGCCAACTCGGCGTTTTCAGGCTCAACGGCCAGAGCAAACCGCAGGTTGCTCAGGGTGTATTCGTGGGTGCAGCAGACCACCGTGCTGCCGGGAAGCGCCGCGAGCTTGTCGAGCGAGGCCAGCATTTGCGTCGGTGTGCCCTCAAACAGCCGACCACAGCCTCCTGAAAAAAGTGTATCGCCGCAAAACAGCAGTGGCTTGCGGGTCCCGTCAATCTCGCACGAAGGCGTGTAAAAAGCGATATGGCCCGCCGTGTGGCCGGGGACGTCAACGATCTGAAAATCCAAGCCCAGCACGTGTGCCGTGTCTCCGCCTCGCATGGGTGTGAAAGGCGATGGAATGCGCTCGGTGGCTGGGCCATAAACTTTGGCACCACAAGCTTCGCGCAGTGCGGCAACCCCCCCGGTGTGGTCGGCGTGGTGGTGCGTGACTAGAATCGACTCCAATTGCAAGGCGTGCTGCGCCAGTGCGCGCAGCACCGGTTCGGCATCACCCGGGTCCACGACCAGGGCGCGCTTGCCGTCATGCAGCAACCAGAGGTAGTTGTCGGCAAAAGCGGGAACAGGAATCAAATACATGCAGTGCTCTCGATGAACTCGGAAATTATAGGTTTGGCAGACTGGTTGAAGACGCCACCGGGCGCTTATTTGCTGGGCTGGGAAGGCGCGCAATTTGATCAGGCTGTCAGTGATATTTTTGGCTACCACGCCTTGCAACTGGGCCTGACCGAACTCGATGCGCTGCAAGCCAACCGCATGCCGCACCGGTGGCTCGCCTTGTCAGCCGTACCGGATGAACCGGTTGCGACATTCTCTCGCAGATTGGCCCCCAATGCGAGTGACGCGGGCGCCGCACAACCGCGGCGTGCTGCACTGGTTACCGACCCGGGTGCGCTGCCGTTTGCCGAGAGTAGTCTTGATCTGGTGGTGTTGCCGCATACGCTGGAGCTCAGCAGTGATTCACATGCCACTCTGCGCGAAGTTGAGCGCGTGCTGGTTCCGGAAGGGCGGGTCGTCATCAGTGGATTTAACCCCACTAGCCTGTGGGGTTTGCGCCAGCGGCGCGGTCATTTTTACCAGCGCTTGGGATCCGGCAAGCTTTTTTTGCCCAACATGGGTGACTTCATTGGTTACTGGCGCCTTCGCGACTGGCTCAGGCTGCTCAACTTTGAGGCAGAGTCGGTTCGCTTTGGCTGCTATCGCCCGGCGCTGACAACCCAGCATTGGCTCGATCGCTTTGACTGGATGGATGCGGCCGGTGAGCGCTGGTGGCCTATTTTTGGGGCGGTCTATTTTTTGGTGGCAATCAAGCGCGTGCGCGGTGTCCGCTTGCTGGAGCCGGGCTGGAAGACGCGTAAAACTTCAGCGGCCGCGCCAGCCGCGGTGGCCAACAAAGAGTTGACGGCCCGCGTCAAGCCTCAAGAGTGAATTTCCAGCCAGCAGTGGGCAGTGCCCTTGAAATGAAAACAACTCACATGACCCATCCAAAGTCAGATTCAACGCCCAAACACGTGGTGATATACACCGACGGTGCCTGCAAGGGCAATCCCGGTCCCGGAGGTTGGGGCGCACTGCTGACCACTGGAGGCACTGAGAAGGAATTGTTTGGCGGCGAGCTTGGGACGACCAACAACCGGATGGAAATGACCGCTGTCATAGAAGCGCTGAGGGCGCTCAAGCGGCCCTGCTGCGTCACGCTATACCTGGACAGCGAATACGTGCGCAAGGGCATCACCGAA
This sequence comes from uncultured Polaromonas sp., assembly GCA_964371235.1. GTDB lineage: Bacteria > Pseudomonadota > Gammaproteobacteria > Burkholderiales > Burkholderiaceae_C > Polaromonas. The sequence continues at coordinate 41,660 of CAYJMW010000001.1, read as the reverse complement.
TGGATGGCTGGCTGGAAAGCTCGCGGCTGGCGCACTGCCGCCAGGACTCCGGTGAAAAATGTCGATTTGTGGCAGCGGCTTGACGCACTGATCGCTTCGAGCGGCCACGACATTTGCTGGCGCTGGGTCAAGGGACATGCCGGCGATCCGGGCAACGAACGAGCCGATATGCTGGCCAACCGTGGTGTAGAACAGGCGCTTCGCCAGAGCTGATCCCGCTTGAGTGCGGTGTAATGCAAAGGTAAATTCACCTGAACATGGGCAAGGTTCCTCGCCAACGGCGGTACGAAGTTTGCTGACACTGCTACATTGCCGTATTGATTTGTAAGCTGAATCAGGTATCAGTGGTACCTGACCGGGAATTGCGCTGACATGGCCTCAAAACCTCTTTACACCGTTGTTGCAGTTGTGGGCATTGCGCTGGCCTCGGCTGGCGCATGGTGGTACCAGAACCAACCCCGGCCCGTCACGGGCGAGCGTGACAGCGCGGTTGCCAGGCTGCAAACCATGTCTGGCGCTCGCTCATCGGCTTCTCCTGCGATAACGGTGGAGGTGGCGCGCGTCGAACTCATGGACCTGAAGGATGACACCCAAGCCGTGGGCAGCCTGCGCTCACGCCAGAGCGTGGTGCTACGGCCGGAGGTCAGCGGGCGCGTCACGCAGTTGAACTTCCGCGACGGCATGCGCGTGCGCAAAGGCCAGTTGCTGGTGCAGCTGGATGACCAGTTGCAGCGCGCGCAGGTCCGGCAAAGCGAAGCCGAATTGTCCATTGCGCAGGCCAACCACAAGCGCAATCAGGATCTGGCGGCGCAGAACTTCATCAGCCAGCGCTCGGTCGATGAGAGCGCGGCCAACCTGCAGGTGGCGCAGGCCAGGCTTGCCCTGGCCCGCGCCACTGCGGCGCGCTTGCGCATCGTAGCGCCGTTTGATGGCATCACGGGCATCCGTAGCGTCAATGTCGGCGACTACCTCAAGGATGGCGCTGATGTGGTGAACGTCGAGGACATGGATACGGTATTTGTGGACTTCCGCCTGCCCGAGCGCTTCCAGTCCAGGATCAGCCGCGGGCAGCAAGCCAGCGTGGAGCTCGATGCCTTGCCGGGCCGAAAATACAGCGCCGTGATTCAGGCTATTGACCCGCTGATCGATTCCAACGGCCGCTCAGTGGGCGTGCGCGGCTGCATTGACAACCGCCAGTTACAACTGCGCCCGGGCATGTTTGCCCGCATCAATGCCGTGTTCAGCGAACGTGAGAACGCCTTGGTAATTCCGGAGGAAGCGATATTGCCGCAGGGCGCGCGGCAGTTTGTGGTGAAAGTCATCAGCAGTGCGGATCAGGAGAACCCGATCACGCAGCGCGTGCCGGTCAAGGTTGGCATGCGAAGTCCGGGACGGGTTGAGATTCTTGAGGGGTTGACGGCTGGCGATACGGTGGTGACCGCGGGGCATCAGCGGGTGCAGCGTGACGGCACGCCGGTGCGGGTGAAAGAGGTGCAGCGAACTGCAGCTGTCCCGGCTGGCAAGACGCCAAATGGTGACCTGCCCAACCCGGCGCAGCCCCTGACAGCCGCGTCGGCGCCGCTACAGTCCAGCGGGTCAGCGCTGGAGGCCAAGCCTCTGGTTGGTCCGAACCCTTGCCTTGTCGGGATGTCCGACGGGTCCGCGCCAGGCCGTCAGCCCGCGCCTGTAACGCCTTCGGGCGGCGCGCTACGTTCGCGTGGACGCAGTCCAGCCTGACCCCATGGAACGAACCGAACGGAAACCGCGCCATGCAGCTCGCTGAAGTCTCGATCCGCCGCCCGGTGCTGGCGACCGTGCTGTCGTTGTTGATTGTGCTGATCGGCGCGGTCAGTTTCAACCGCCTGAGCGTGCGCGAATACCCCAAGATTGATGAGCCGGTGGTTACCGTGAGCGTGAAATATGCGGGGGCCTCGGCCGAGGTGATTGAGTCGCAGGTCACCAAACCGCTGGAGGATTCCATTGCCGGCATCGATGCTGTGGATGTCATCACCTCGATCAGTCGCGCCGAACAGGCTCAGATCAGCGTGCGGTTCCGGCTTGAAAAAGATGCCGACTCGGCGGCGGCCGAGGTGCGAGACCGTACTTCGCGGGTGCGCAACCGCTTGCCGCAGGCCATCGACGAGCCGGTCATCGCCAAGGTTGAGGCTGATGCGTTCCCGGTGATCTGGCTGGCGTTTACCAGCGACACGCTCAACCCGTTGCAGATTAATGACCTGGTCAACCGCATCGTCAAGCCGCGGCTGCAGACCGTGACGGGGGTGGCCGATGTGCGGATTTTTGGCGAACGCAAGTACGCGATGCGCGTCTGGCTGGATCCGGACAAACTCGCGGCTTACAAACTCACAACGCAGGACGCCGAGGATGCCATCCGCCGCAGCAACCTGGAACTGCCAGCGGGGCGCATCGAATCGCAGCAGCGTGAGTTTAGCGTCACATCCCAAACCGACCTGATCCATCCGGCCCAGTTCGGCGACATCGTTGTCAAGAATGTCAACGGTTTTCCGGTGAAAATCCGCGACGTGGCTCGCGTGCAGGAGGGCGCGGCCGATGAACGCAGTGGTGTGCGGCTCAAAGGCCGCGCGGCGATAGGGGCTGGCGTGATCCGGCAGGCTACCGCGAATCCGCTGGACCTCTCCAGAGGCGTGCGTGAAATGATTCCCCGCCTCAAGGCTGATCTGCCGGCCGGTGTGTCCATCGATATTGCCAATGACAACTCGGTGTTTATTGATCGTTCGGTGAAGAATGTGTACAAGACCATCGTGGAGGCGATCGGGCTGGTGGCATTGGTGATTTTTGTCTTTTTGCGTACCATGCGGGCCTCGATCATCCCGCTCGTCACCATTCCCGTTAGCCTGGTGGGAAGCTTTGGCCTGATGGCGCTGGCCGGCTTTTCCGTCAATACCCTGACCCTGCTGGCATTGGTGCTGGCCATCGGCCTGGTGGTGGACGATGCGATTGTGATGCTCGAGAACATCTTCCGTCATATCGAGGAGGGCATGGACCCGTTTTCTGCCTCTGTCAAGGGCGCGCGCGAGATTGGTTTTGCGATCGTGACGATGACGCTGACCCTGGTGGCGGTGTACGCGCCGCTGGCGTTCACGCCGGGCCGTACCGGCCGGCTATTTGTCGAATTTGCGCTCGCACTGGCCGGCGCGGTACTGGTGTCTGGTTTTGTGGCGCTCACGCTCACGCCGATGATGTGTTCGCTGCTGCTCAAGCACAACCCGAAGCCCACCCGCTTTGACCGAACGATGGAGCGGGCGCTCGATGCCGTGTCTCGGTCCTACGGCAGGATGCTGCGCTGGATCGTGAGTGCGCGTTTTGGGGAGGCGAAAAAGCCACAGGACGGCGTTGGGCGCGTGATGGGAATGGCGCTTCAGGCACGCTGGATCGTGATTGGCGTGATGCTGGCCAGTGGCGTTGCGATCTACGGAGTCTGGCCGACGATGAAGCAGGAGCTCTCGCCGCTGGAAGACCGGGGTGTGATTCTTGCCACGGTCAACGCGCCCGACGGTGCCACGCTGGAGTACACCGACCGTTATGTTCGGGCGCTCGAACGGATGGGTCAGCCCTATAAAGAGTTTGATCGAATTTTTGCCAGCTTGGGCAACCCCACGGTGGCGCAGGCCAGCGTCGTGTACCGGACCGTGGACTGGGAAGATCGCAAGAAGACCACATTGGAGCTGGCACGTGAGCTGCAGCCAAAATTCAACGCCCTGCCGGGTGTCAACGCGTTTCCGATCACGCCGCCGTCGCTCGGCCAGGGCTTTCGCGAGCGGCCCGTCAATTTTGTGATCCAGACCTCTGACAGCTACCAAAACCTCAATACCGTGGTGCAGCAAATACTCGACGAGATTGCCAGAAACCCGGGCATCGTCTCGCCCGACGTGGACTTGCGCCTGAATAAACCCGATTTGCGCATCGAGGTGCAGCGTGACAAGGCGGCAGATCTAGGGGTCAGCGTCGAAGCGGTGGCCAAGGCCGTCGAGACCATGCTGGGTGGTCGCAACGTCACGCGCTACAAGCGCGACGCGGAGCAATACGACGTGATCGTGCAGACCCAGGCCAGCGGCCGCAGTACGCCCGAAGACATCGATCGCATCTACGTGCGCGGCCGCAATGACTCCATGATTCCGCTGTCGGCACTGGTCACGGTGCGCGAGAGTGTCTCGCCGCGCGAACTCAATCACTTTGGCCAGCGTCGCTCGGCATCAATCACGGCCAACCTCGCGCCCGACTATTCGCTTGGTCAGGCGCTGACCTTCCTGGACCAGACGGCTGCCACAGTGCTCAAACCGGGTTACACGACCGACCTGAACGGCACCTCGCGGGAATTCCGCAATTCGCGGGGCGCGTTGGCGATCGTGTTCATGCTGGCGCTGCTGTTTATTTTTTTGGTGCTGGCGGCGCAGTTTGAGAGTTTCGTCGATCCGTTTGTCATCATGCTGTCGGTTCCGCTGTCGATGATCGGCGCGCTGCTGGCGCTCAAGTGGTCGGGCGGATCGCTCAACGTGTATTCGCAAATTGGATTGATCACGCTGGTCGGACTGATTACCAAGCACGGCATTTTGATCGTGGAATTCACAAATCAGTTGCGCGGACAAGGCATGGAGATGGTCGAGGCGCTCGTCAAGGCGTCAACGCAGCGTCTGCGCCCCATCCTGATGACGACCGGCGCGATGGTACTGGGTGCAATGCCCCTGGCGTTCTCCACCGGGGCAGGGGCCGAGAGCCGGACGCAGATTGGCTGGGTGATCGTGGGGGGCATGTCGCTGGGCACCGTGCTGACGATTTTTGTGGTTCCGACGATGTACACATTTTTTGCCCGGCAACGGGTTCCGGGCGCCAACAAGGCAATCGTGGTGGAACCGGTTCACGGCGCAGCGGGCGAATGAAGGGTGGTACAGCCCTGCTCATTCCTTGTAGCGCAGCATCACGTACTCGCCTGGCGCGTTTCCCAGCGCGGCTTTGGCGGGGATTGCGCGAGCAGCCTGCTCTGGCGAGGAGTGGGCGGCGAGCCATTGCTGCCACGCTGGCCACCACGAGCCATCCCGCTTTGGCGTACTCGCGGCCCATTGATCGGGTTCGACCCAGGGGTCATGGGCCGGTCGCGTGGCGATTTGATAGCTTCGCCCTGCATGACCCGGTTCGGAAATAACGCCCGCGTTATGGCCGCCGCTGGTCAGCACGAAAGTGATCTCCGCGTCGCACAGGTGGTTCAGCTTGAACACCGAGCGCCAGGGCGAGACGTGATCGCGCTGCGTGCCGACCATGAAAACGGGCTGATGGATGTCGCCCAGTGACACACTGCGCCCTTCCACCCGGTAACGGCTGCTGGCCAGCGCATTGTGCAGGTACAGCGAGGTCAGGTACTCGTGGTGCATGCGCGCGGGCATGCGGGTGGTGTCGGCGTTCCAGGCCATCAGGTCGTTGGGCTGCTCGCGTTCGCCCATCAGGTACTCGCGCATGCGCCGGGTCCACACCAGTTCGCGCGAGTGCAGGAACTGGAAGGAACCCGCCATCTGTTTGCCGCTGAGGTAGCCTTGAGTCCGCGTGATGCTGTCCAGAAGGTCAATTTGGCTCTCATCAATGAACAGGCCCAATTCACCCGGCTCTGAAAAATCTGTTTGCGCCGCCAGCAGCGTCAGCGTTTTCAGGGGCGGCAGTTGGCGCTTCCCCGCGACGCCGCCCTTGCGTGCGAGTGCCGCCGCCACGATGGCCAGCAGGGTGCCACCCAGGCAGTAGCCCACGGCATGAACCGGCACATCCTTGCCACTCTGGCCAGCGATCGCCTGCAGCGCATCGAGTACGCCCAGTCGCAGGTAGTCGTCCATGCTCAACTGCGCGTCCGCTGCGTCGGGATTGCGCCAGGACAGCATATAAACCGTGTGCCCCTGGCTGACGAGATAGCGCACCATGGAGTTGCGCGGCGACAGGTCCAGAATGTAGAACTTCATGATCCAGGAGGGGATCACGAACACCGGCTCGGGGTGGACTTTGGCGGTTTGAGGCTGGTAGCGGATGAGTTCGATGAGCCGGTTACGGTACACCACTTTACCCGGAGTCACCGCCAGATCGCGGCCCACCACGAACCGGCTGGCGATCTCCAGGTCTTCCGGTTCGGGCACACCCGACACATCAGCCAGCCAGTGCCGCGCGCCCTTGAGCAAGTGCGCGCCGCTGGATTCAACGGCATCGCGCAGCACCACCGGGTTGGTGGCCAGCCAGTTGGCCGGGGTCATCATGCCCAGCCACTGGCGTGCAAAGAATTGGGTCAGGTCGGTATGATGGGCTGTCATGCCCGGCGCGCAGGCGGCTTCGCGCCAGAAGACCTCGGCATTGCGAAAACCGGCCCGCATCTGGCTGAATGGCCAGGCCGCCCAGGCCTCATGGCGAAAGCGCGGGTCATCGTCGGCGGCACCGGTGCTTTCGTCCCCGCCATCGTGCATGTGCAAGGTGTCGCTGGCCAGGCGCGTGGCCAAGGCCGCCAGTTCAACTTGTCGCCCCGGTGCCAGGGCCAAGTGCCAGGCCCAGTCCGCCATCGCCAGCGAGAGCGATACCGGCGACAACCCGCCAGTCAGCGGCGCCATGGCGGCTTGCAGCCGCTGATCCAGCCGCTGGGCGGGCGATTCGTTGGCTCGGTCGGTACCGTTATCGTTGAAAAAAATCTGCTCTGTCATGGCTGGGAAAGCTGTGCATCAGTGATTCACGCAATGGGCCGAAATGGCAACGCCTCATTTTGCAGAGTATGAGCCTCTTGCTGGTTGATGCAAGTCAAGAAGGCCGGGTAATGCCGGGGTTTTCCAGTGTTCTGTCACTTGATCCAGCGCAAAATACGGTGTCATCATCCGCCTACCATCCGACAACCGGCGCATTTTATTGCGCCAACGACGAGGAGCGCTCATGACAATGCAAGCTGGCGCGGCTTTGGGGCGAACCCAATGAACACGGTGTTTGATCCGTTGCGCCTTGGCGCCGTCGCGCTCGATGTAGCGGCGGCCGGCCACGGCGTGCCCGCTGCAATCGCCGCGCGCCAGACCCAGAGATTGGCTCGCCTGCTGGATGCGGCGCAGCGCGGCTCGCGCCTGTACCGCGGACGCATGAAGGGAAGGGCGGTGGCCAATACGCCGCTTACCGAGCTTGCCGTGGTTACGCGGGGTGAGTTGATGCACTGCTTTGACGATTGGGTCACTGACCCGCGCCTGAAGCTGGACGAGCTTCGCGCGCACACCTCCGACCCTGCGCGCATCGGCGAGCCCTATCTCGGCCGCTACGTAGTCTGGGAAAGCTCTGGCACCAGCGGGCAGCCCGGCATTTTTGTGCAGGATGCACAAACCATGGCGGTGTATGACGCGCTCGAAGCCCTGCGCCGCAGCACGCCCAGGCCGCTTGCGCGCTGGATGGATCCGCTCTGCCTGTCCGAGCGCACCGCTTTTGTAGGTGTCACCAGTGGACACTTTGCGAGTTACGTGACGTTTGAGCGCCTGCGCCAGCTCAATCCCTGGATGGCACGGACGGCGCGCAGCTTTTCCATCCTGCAGCCGATCAATACGCTGGTGCAGGCACTCAACGCGTTTTCGCCCACGGTGCTTGCAACCTACCCTACCGCCGCCGCGCTGCTGGCCGATGAGGCGGTCAATGGCCGTCTGCACGTCAACATTCGGGAAGTCTGGACCGGCGGAGAGACTCTGAGCACGAACGTGCGCGAGCGGATCGAGACCGGGCTGGGTTGCACGGTACGCAACAGCTATGGTGCGTCTGAGTTCTTGGCAATAGGCTGGGAGTGCGCCCATGGCCAACTGCACGTCAATGCCGACTGGCTGATTCTGGAGCCGGTGGATGAGCATTACCGGCCAGTACCGATGGGCCAGCCTTCATGCACCGTGCTGCTCACGCACCTGGCCAACACGGTGCAGCCGCTGATCCGCTATGACCTGGGGGACCAGATCACGATGCACAGCGAAGGCTGCGCCTGCGGCTCAGCGCTACCGGTCGTCGAGGTGCAGGGTCGGCAAGATGCCCCGCTAGTGATGGCAGGTCGCGACGGAAAGCCGGTGACGCTGCTGCCATTGGCCCTGACGACCGTGCTGGAAGATCAGGCGGGGGTGTTTGACTTTCAGTTGCGCCAGCGCGACGAGCACACGCTGGTGCTGCGTCTGGGCCTGCGGGGTGCCACGGCCGTGGCCGCCATGGCGCGTTGCCAGGCCGCGCTCAAGGCCTTTGCTGCGACTCAGGGGATTGCGTCGTTTCGCGTGGTGGGGGAGTTGGGGCAGCCCGTGTCGCGCGGGCGCAGCGGCAAGACGCGCCGGGTGATTGCCAGCGTAGCGGGGGCGCCGCAAACCTGAGGTCAATGACATACCCGTGGAGGTGACCATCGGGATAGGGGCGGCCAGTTTAACTGGCCGATCCCCTCCCACACCACCCGGCATGCGGGTCCGCACCGGGCGGTTCGAGAAGTTGAGGTCATGAGAGTCGAGGCACTCCAAGGCGGTCAAAGTGGGCAATCGTCAGCACGTTGTTGAGTGCCATGGCACTGTTGCGCCACCAGCGTCGGCTGTTTGCCGCTACCAGTCGCGCCACCTTTGCCGAGGCCCCAAGGGCCAGCAATTCCCTATGAATCGTCGTGCCGCGCCGCCATTGTTTGAGTTGGATTGCACGCAATCGATTACGCATCCATTCGTCCAGCCCACGCCAGACTCCTGGTGTTTGCGCCAATCCAAAGTACGCTTTCCAGCCCAATACATAGCGTCGCAGTGGCTCGACCAATTCGCTCATGCTGCGCCCCCCAGAGCGACGAGTCAGTTGCCGTATCCGCTGCTTGAACGCTTCCCGCGCCTTTATCGACACCGCTCGCTTGACCTCGCCTTTGGGCGCTGCCCACAGGCTGTAGCCCAGAAACTTGCGGCCAAACGCGCTCGCCACTGCACTCTTGGATTCATTGATCTTCAGGTGCAGCTTGTCATAAAGACGCTTGAGTAGCGCCATCACACGTTGCCCCGCCTTCTGGCTGCGCACATACACATTGCAGTCATCAGCGTAGCGCACGAAACGATGGCCCCGACGTTCAAGTTCACGATCCACTTCGTCCAGCAGAACATTGGCCAGCAGCGGTGACAGTGGCCCGCCTTGCGGTGTGCCTTGTTCTCGCTGGGCCACCACCCCGTGGCTCATGATGCCGGCGTTCAGGTACGCACGAATCAGCCGGATAACTCCAGCGTCGGCAATGCGTTTACCGAGCCGATTCATGAGTATGTCGTGATTGACGCAATCAAAGAATTTCTCCAAGTCGACATCAACCACGACTCGATAGCCGTCTTGCACGTGTTGCTGTGCTGCGAGCACCGCGTCACGCGCCCGACGGCCAGGGCGAAAGCCATGGCTATGTTCGCTAAAAGTGGGATCGATCAGCGGTTGCAGTACCTGTAGCAGCGCCTGCTGGATGAGCCTGTCCACCACGGTGGGTATGCCCAGTTCGCGTTCACTGCCGTCAGGTTTGGGGATGCCAACGCGTCGCACCGGGCTGGGCCGGTACGTGCCTGCCATCAGTTGCTTCCTGATAGTCGGCCACGCGGTCTTCAGATAAAGACCAGTCTGGGCGATGTCCATGCCGTCCACCCCTGCGGCTCCTTTGTTCGCCTTTACGCGCTTAAACGCGCGTTGCATGTTCTCTCTTGTCAGCGCCGCTGCAAGCAGCGCTGACCCTGTGTTCTTGGTTTCATATCGCGGGCGGCAAACTTCGTCACTGGCGGGTTCACACACGACTTCACCGTGCACTACCCCCGCCCGCCCCGCTTGCGCGGGCATCTGACGCAATGCTTGCTGCATCGACATGGCCTTGAACTCTCCTTCTCGTTTGGTCCTTCGCTTTCGGTCTGCGGCCTCCTCGGCCTTGCCTTTAGCTACTACGACCTCTGCTGACTTCTCGCTCCAGTTTGTCACTGCCGCCCTTTCAGGCATGAGGCGAGATCTCCCCAGGTAAGAACGCACTCCTTCATCACACAACCGCCAGATTTACGCCGCCTGATCCTTGACCACAAGAGCTTTGCGGTTTCTTGCCCGCTCGCCCTGATCGGCACCGCCTTGTATTTGGTTCTTGTACATCGGCTCATGATTTACGCTCCACGCTTCCTTCCCACACTCGGTCACCCTCATGCAGTTGCGCTTCACTTCGCTCACTGTGGTCAGCTCGCGGGAGGACTTGCACCTCCGGGAGTGCGCCCATGCTGGGCGCACAAAAAAAAGCCCGCCGAAGCGGGCTTTTTTACGCGGTGCTTCAGCTTATTTCAGGATGGCTGGAGCCGGGGCAACGGGTGCCAGCGCCAGCGCGGTGACTGCCGGCGGGTTCAACATTTGCGCCGTAGGTGCAACGGGTGGCGCACCGTGAAACTTCATCATCAGGGGAACGATCAGCAGAGCCACGATGTTGATGATCTTGATCAGCGGGTTCACGGCCGGGCCGGCGGTGTCTTTGTAAGGGTCACCCACAGTGTCGCCCGTCACGGCGGCCTTGTGCGCCTCTGAACCCTTGCCGCCGAAGTGGCCGTCTTCAATGAACTTCTTGGCGTTGTCCCAGGCGCCACCACCGGTACACATCGAAATTGCGACAAAAAGGCCGGTCACGATGGTTCCCATCAGCAAGCCTCCGAGGGCCTTGGGGCCTAGCAGCAGGCCCACAAGAATGGGCACTACCACGGGCAGCAGCGAGGGGATCATCATTTCCTTGATGGCGGCGGTGGTCAGCATGTCAACGGCGCGGCCATACTCGGGCTTGCCCGATCCGTCCATGATGCCCTTGATCTCCTTGAACTGACGGCGCACCTCAACCACCACGGCACCCGCGGCGCGGCCCACGGCTTCCATCGCCATGGCACCAAAGAGGTAAGGAATCAGGCCGCCGATGAAAAGGCCCACAATCACCATCGGGTCGCTCAAATCAAAGCTGATGGCGCGGCCATAGCTTTCCAGCTTGTGCGTGTAGTCGGCAAACAGCACCAGCGCGGCCAGGCCAGCCGAGCCGATGGCATAGCCTTTGGTAACGGCCTTGGTGGTGTTGCCAACGGCATCGAGCGGGTCGGTAATGTCGCGCACACTGGCCGGCATTTCTGCCATCTCGGCAATGCCGCCAGCGTTGTCGGTGATCGGACCGTAAGCGTCGAGCGCCACCACAATGCCGGCCATGCTCAGCATGGAAGTTGCAGCAATCGCGATGCCAAACAGACCGGCCAGGTTGTACGACACCAGAATGGCAATGCACACAAACATCACGGGCCAGGCAGTCGAGCGCATGGAAACACCCAGGCCCGCAATGATGTTGGTGCCGTGCCCGGTGGTAGAGGCCTGGGCAATGTGCTTGACTGGTCCATACTGCGTGCCGGTGTAGTACTCGGTCACCCAGACCAACGCGCCTGTCAGCACCAGGCCGACGGCGCAGGCGGCGAACAAACGCATCTGGCTGCCGCTGGCGGCAATGGCGTTGTCTGGTATCAGCCACAAGGTGACGAAATAAAAAGCAATGAGCGACAGCACGCCGGCAATCGCCAGGCCTTTGTACAAGGCCGGCATCACATTGGTCATGCCGGGCGATGCCTTCACGAAGAAGCAGCCAATGATCGAGGCGACGATCGAGACCGCGCCCAGCGCCAGCGGGTACAGCACCGCGTTGACCGGAGCCGCGGCGACCAGCAGCGCGCCCAGCACCATGGTGGCAATCAGCGTCACTGCGTAGGTTTCAAACAGGTCGGCGGCCATGCCGGCGCAGTCACCGACGTTGTCACCGACGTTGTCGGCAATCACCGCCGGGTTGCGCGGGTCGTCTTCCGGAATGCCGGCTTCGACCTTGCCCACCAGGTCAGCGCCGACATCAGCGCCCTTGGTGAAAATGCCGCCGCCCAGACGCGCAAAAATGGAAATCAGCGAGGCGCCAAAAGCAAGGCCAATCAGCGGGTTGAGCAGTTCGGCCAGCTTGCGATCGGGCGTGAAGTTGCCGTTGCCGACCAAAAACCAGTAAAAGGCGGTCACGCCAAGCAGCCCCATGCCCACCACCAGCATGCCGGTGATGGCGCCGCCGCGGAATGCGACATCAAGCGCCGGGCCAATGCCGCGCGTGGCAGCCTGTGCGGTTCGCACGTTGGCGCGCACAGACACATTCATGCCGATAAAGCCACACGAGCCAGATAGCAACGCGCCAACCACGAAGCCGATGGCGGTTTTGCCATCAAGGAAGACACCAATTAGCACAGCCAGAATGACGCCGACGACGGCAATGGTCTTGTACTGCCGCGCCAGATAGGCGGCGGCGCCAAGCTGGATGGCGGCCGCAATTTCCTGCATGCGCGCGTTGCCCGCGTCCTGGGAAAGAATCCAGCTACGTGCCCAAATGCCGTACCCTACGGCAATAAGTCCGCAGACTAGCGCAAGAATAAGCGCTGAGTTGCCAGTCATAAAAATCTCCTACGTTGCTTTTCGCTTGGAGGAGGTGCCACGCTAGCGGCACCTCCGCTGCGTTGCTTCCTCGTTGCTCGCGTCGAGACGATTGGCCAACTCTCGAAATTTAACCCGAAAACATGACAAATTTACGAGCCGTAAGGTCAGAATCAGTAAAATAAGGGTAAATACTGAGTCAGTGGCTCTTCCCATCAACGTTTTTTCTTCAACGCAAAGCGACCATGTCTTTAGATAATGTTCTTCCCGGTGAACACGCACCTGAGTCTTTCAACGTCATCATCGAAATCCCGATGAACTCCGATCCGGTGAAATACGAGGTAGACAAGGCAACTGGCGCAATTTTTGTTGATCGCTTCATGAGCACGTCCATGCACTACCCGACCAACTACGGCTATGTGCCCAAAACCCTGAGTGGCGATGGCGATCCGGTGGATGTCCTGGTGATCACCCCCGTGCCCCTGATTCCCGGTGTGGTGGTCACGTGCCGCGCCATCGGCATTCTGAAAATGACCGACGAAGCGGGCGAAGACGGCAAGGTGCTGGCGGTGCCGACCGACAAAATTCTGTCGATTTACACCAAGTGGCAAAAACCGGAGGACCTGAATCCGCTGCGCCTCAAAACCATCGCCCATTTCTTTGAACACTACAAAGATCTGGAAGAAAACAAATGGGTCAAGATCGTGGGCTGGGAAGGCCCGGAGGCCGCCAGGAAGGAAATTTCGGACGGCATCGCCAGCTATGCCAAATCCGGCAAAGTCTGAGCTTCTTCCGGAAATCTTAAGCTTTTTCGTTCTCTAGCCCAGACGGAATGGGCCTAAAGTGCTATTAATAATGTAGCGGTTGCGAGACCCCGGTCGCGCAATGAAAAGCGCCTCAAGTTCACTCGGGAGGCGCTTTTTCCGTGCTGCGGCGGAGGTTTCATAGGCCTGTTCACTTTTTGCGTGCCGGGTCGGGGTAAATCAGGCCGTGAAGGCGGCCCATGTCTTGCCGCGCAAAGGGCCGCCATTGACCTTCAGCTTGCGCCAGCCGGTCGGCCACCGACCACCATGCACTGGGGTTGATGCCGAGCCCGATATGGCTGGCCGGCACTTCAATGTTTTCAGTGTGCGGGTTGGCGCTGCTGGGTTGCTGGATGCTGCCTTGCCAGGCCACGATGCCGTCGCTGCGTGAATAAATGCTGGTGGTCGGCACCGGCGGTGCGTCGGGCAGGTTGTAGTTTTCAGCCTCGCGCTCGATGCTGCGGCCGCTCGCCAACTCGTAGAGACGCCAGACGTTGGTGGCTTTATGCGAGGCGGCAAACGGCGTGCCCAGCGTTATCACGCTACGCACCATGTGCGGCATTTCCTTGGCCAGTTCGCGCGCGTACACGCCGCCCAGGCTCCAGCCGATCAGGCTGACCTTGCGGCCAGTGGTTTCATAAGTGCGCGCAAGATTGTTCCTGGCTTCATCAATCACACCTGCGCGCGGACCCAGGTTAAAGCCCTGTTCCCAGCCCCAGGGTTGGTAGTTCAGGGACTGCAGATAGTAGCGCAGCGGCAGGGTCGATACATCGTTGGCCGAAAGGCCCGGAAACACCATCACCGGGTGGCCGTCGCCTTTCGGTGCGCGCGCCAGTATCGGCCAGGCTGGCAGCAACGCGCCGAATTCCCAGAAGGCACGCCACTCAAGGGCCAGCAGCCAGGCGTTAGGTGGAATGTCGTGCAGAGGTGGAATGCCTCGGGGTTGATCTTTGCTGGACGGTTTTCGTTGAAGTGGTTTGGACGATGAGCTTGCCATGGCCTGCAGCATTGAATGTTTTGGGGTTGTTGCCTGTGGCAACAGTATCGGCGCGCTCGCCTTGCCTGACAGCGGGAGGCTTCTCTAAATTGCTTGCCTTCGTCGCATCTGAGACAGCGCTTTTGCGGGTTTTTACGGAGGGCGCCGTGACTGATCGCTTCCTGACCGTCTTTTTGGTGCTCGCAACCGCCTCGGCCGGAGTCAGTGCCATGCTGCCCAGCAGAGCCTGGGCCTGCTTGAAAGCCAGCGCAATCGCCTTGGCCAGCTCCCTGGCATGCGGCAGCGCCTTCTTGTCGGCAACGATGCCGAATTCGACGTGACCGGCATAGGTCTGAACGGTGATGTTGAGCGCGAGCCCATGCAGGATGATTGACAGCGGGTGAAAGCTCAAGAGCTTTGCGCCTGCCAGATACAGGGGGCACTGGCGGGCCTGGTACGTTGGAGATCGCCAGGTTGGCCAGCCTGGGCAGGTGGGCAACCATGCCGCTTTTGCCATAAACATTCAGCGCCAGCTTTCCCGCGCCCCCCACCAGCCACGGCGCCAGCAGTGAAGGGTAGTCGGTCGGCAGCAGGCCCTTCAGGCTTTGCATCGACGTTTTCACCTTGGCCGTGGAGGTCATGATGGCATTCATGCGCTTGAGTGGATGCGCCAGATGCGTGCCCAATTGCACCAGGCTGATGCTGACCTGATTGCCGAGCTTGCTGGAATCGGTGGCGCCGCCAGCCCCGGCTTCGCGCAGCGACACCGGCATCGCTGCAACCAGCGATTTCTTGGGCAGGCTATGGCGCTGCGAGAGATAGTCGCGCAGAGCGGTCGAGCAGAGCCACAGCACGATGTCGTTGAGCGAGCCGCCGATCGCCTTGCCCATGGCTTTGCAGTCCGCCAGCGGCAGGGTGGCCGTCGTGAACACCCGGCCCGTTGTAATGCCGGTGTTAAACGGCGTGAGCGGTGCGAGCTTCATCGATGCCCTGGCAAGCAGGCCGGCGGCCGATCCAGCAACCGACTGCCGGGCCAGCGTGCCGCCCAGGGCGTGGGCCGCCGACGGCAACGCCTTGGCCAATTTCGAAAGCTGCCCGAGCGAACTGGAAAAAACTGAACCAATCATCTTGCCCAGCGTGAGGTCGGCCTCGCGTTCGCGGTGTCGGCTCGGGCCGGGGAGCGTCACGTTGCGTGGCACCGGGGTCAGGTCGAGCATGGCGTTGGCCAGCATCACGCCGCCTTTGCCATCCAGCGCAGCGTGGTGGATTTTGGAGAAGAACCCCGCGACTATTTTCCCGTCAGGCATTTTGATACGGTTAAAAACATGGAACTCCCAGAGTGGAAAGTCGCGGTCGATCAACTCGCCGTGCAGTTGCGCGCAGCGCTGGTGTGCTTTGGCCAGCGTCATCGGCGACGCACCTTTTCTGGCCAGGTCAGCGCGGCGAATATGAAAATTGATGTCCACCGAGTCAGCCTGCACCCACACCGGATGGCCCAGGTCCAGCGGCATGAACACCAGTTTGCGGCTGAACAGGGGTGCCAGGTGCATGCGCCGGGCGATATGGTTTTTTACGGCCTTGTGAAAACTTCCCTTGAACCCTGCAGGCAGCTCGCACAGGTTGAACGAGCCCACATGCATGGGCATTTCAGGCGTTTCAAGGTAGAGAAAGCTTGCGTCAAGGCCGGTCAGTGCTTGCATGTTGATGTCTCCAGGGAAAGACATTAACCGAGACGGCGGTGCGGTGGCATTAGGGTTTGCCGTGGGTTTGCAGGTATACGCGCCAGAAATTTGGGGCAAACTACCGCCATGAACTTCCAGTTCCTCTGGACTTCATCCAGCGCTGCTGCAGCCGGCGAGTCTTTGCCAGTGCAACGCCTGCTTTTGCCCGTTCCTCAGGAATAGGCAAAGACGACTCAAGTGTGGTGATTTTTTCGAAAGGTTTGTAAATGGCGATTGGATGGCTGACTGTTTTACAGAGCGTTCCCTGGACTGACGTGGTCCGCAACGCGCCCAAGGTGGCGGCCGGTGCCAAAAAGTTGTGGAATGCGGTTGGAAATAAGTCCCCGACAAGCCCGAGCCTGGCTGCGGGCGCGCAGGCTGCCCTATCGCCCGAGGCCCAGGCCATATCCGGCCTGGCGGCGAGAGTTTCGGAACTGGAGACGGCTGCGGCTGAGCTGCAAAACGAGATGCTCGCGTCGTCCGAACTGATCAAGGCGCTGGCTGAGCAGAACACGCAACTGATCCTTCGCATTGAGACTCTGCGAATTCGCCTTTGGCTTGTTGGTGCGCTGGCCGCGGCAACCACGGCTCTGGTCTTCGTTCGCTAGTACTGCAACCCGAAAATATCGAAACATGAAAGCGCGTCTTCGCACCCATGGCGGCGTTGCAATCCTTGCGAAGGCGCACAGCCTTCGCTGCGGCTTGCGCCTTGCCCTGGGCACGAATCCATCACTTTCATTTTGTTCCGCTACTTCCGGGTTGCAGTACTAGGTTCGCTCACAGCCGCGTTGGACAGGTTGAGCGGCTGTTGATACGGCTGAATGGAGATATGACTTTGGGTTAGGATGAAGCTTCATGTGCATTGAACGCGCCTCACCCTTCGAAAATGCACCTTTATTTGGAACCAGGAGAAAACGACATGCAAGTTCAAGTAAACACCGACAAGAATATCGAGGGCGGCGAGCGCCTGGCCCAGTACGTCAAGACCGCTGTCGACGCGAAGCTGCACCGTTTCGGCTCACAGATCACCCGCGTTGAGGCGCACCTCAGCGACGAAAACAGCCACAAATCCCACGCTGATGACAAGAAATGCGTGCTGGAGGCCCGCCCCGCCGGCCTGCAGCCCGTTGCCGTGAC
Source organism: uncultured Polaromonas sp. (assembly GCA_964371235.1). GTDB lineage: Bacteria > Pseudomonadota > Gammaproteobacteria > Burkholderiales > Burkholderiaceae_C > Polaromonas. The sequence continues at coordinate 24,582 of CAYJMW010000001.1, read as the reverse complement.
GCATCAGGCGGCGACGCTTGATCAGGCGATTCATGGGGCGGTCGAAAAACTGGAACGGCTGCTTGACAACACCTTCGGGCACCTCAACCATCCGAAGAGTGCTGCTTCACCGGATACCCTTTGACCGGCATCCGCCAGCCTTGAGGCAGGGACCGTTCCGGCTCGGGGATCTTAGCTATTGTTCAAGAGAACCACTGGGGTGATTTGTGTATTACATCGTTGAAACCAGCAAATCATTTGAGCAGGCATCGTCTGATCTTGACTCGGCGGTCAAACGTCATAACTTCGGGGTGCTGCATGTGCATGACCTGGGCAGCACACTTCGCAGCAAAGGCATCGCATTTGACGAGCAGTGCAAGGTATTTGAAGTGTGCAATCCGGGGCAAGCGGCAAAAGTTCTTTCGGCCGACATGCGTCTGAACATGGCACTGCCATGCCGTATTTCGGTATTCACGGAAAGAGGCAAAACGAAGATCGGGCTTATTACGCCCGTCAAGATGTTGTCGGCGCTGTCCCGGGACCCGGCGCTGGTTCAGGTCGCCAAAGAGGTTGAGGAAGCGACCATCCAGATGGTTGATGAGGCGAAATGAAGGCCCGTGTGCGTCGCCTTGCCGTGAACATGGGCGCAGCGCGATGACGCACGCCACTTCTGTTGCCCCACGGCACACGGGTGAATGGGGCTTCAACATTGTGGCGCTATGTCTGGGCAGAGCCGCCTGATGCGATTTGCCTGAACGGGTTGCGCCGCTCCAGTTCCGCCATGTAATTGTCAATGCCTTCGCCTTCGCGGGCCAGGAAGCGTTCCACCGCGTCGGCAAAGGCCGGATGCGCCAGCCAGTGGCCACTGGTGGTCTTGACCGGAAGCAGCGCACGCGCCATTTTGTGCTCGCCCTGCGCGCCGCCTTCAAAACGCTGAAAGCCGTTGGCAATGCACCATGCCAGCGGCTGGTAGTAGCAGGCTTCGAAGTGCAGGCAGTCCACTCGCTCCAGGGCGCCCCAGTAACGGCCGTAGGCGGTTTTGATCTCATTTGACGAGTCAAATTGGCCTTTGGCCCTTGGTGGACGGGCACTGACAGCTATCAAACTCGCAGCAATTGCTACGTCGCCGCGTTCCGCCACAAAGAGCAGCCAGTTCTCGGACATGGTGCCCCGCATACGCCGAAAAAAGTCGCGGCTCAGGTAGGGCGCGTTGCCGTGCTCGAAATACGTTCGCTCGTAGCACCGGTAGAAAAAATCCCAGTCGGCGCTGCTGATGTCCTGACCCAGCGACCAGCGAAAGCTGACGCCCGCCTCAAGCACTTTGCGGCGTTCCTGGCGGATTTTTTTTCGCTTTTCATGGCTGAGCGACGTCAGGAAGTCGTCGAAGTCGCGGTAGCCACAAGGTGGAGCAGTCCAATGAAATTGCACCGTGTGGCGCAGCATCAGTCCGGCGGCTTCGCAGGCGATCACGTCGCTTTCGCCCAAAAACAGCAGATGCAGCGACGAGAGCTTTTCTTCCTCGCACCACGCCAGCAGCGCACTGACCAGCAGCTTGCGCTCGGCGGCATTGCGGGCCAGCAAGCGGGCGCCAGGCACAGGGGTGAAGGGCACGGCAACGACGGCCTTGGGGTAGTAGTGCAGGCCATGCTGCTGGTAGGCGCTGGCCCAGGCGTGGTCAAACACGTATTCGCCGTAAGAGTGGCCCTTGAGGTAAAGCGCGCAGGCGCCCGCCAGAGCGGTGCCTTGCCAAAGCGTGACGAAACGCGGCGTCCAGCCGGTCTCGGGGGTGGCGCTGCCGCTGCTATGCAGGGCGGCCAGGTATTCGTGGCGCATGAAGGGATTCAGGCTGCCATCTGGCCCTTGCGCGGCCAGCAGGGCGTTCCACTGGGCGCCATTCACGTCGAGCGGCGAATTCAGCACGCGGATGACATAATCGTTTTTAAGCACACAACCCCACGTCCACCCTGAGTTCAGCCTGCCCTGAGCTTGTCGAAGGGTCGAAGGGTTGTGAATATGGCCTGAAAATGGCTTCGACAAGCTCAGCCTGAACGATATTTTTCTTCTTCATGACTCTCAAAATCTGCGTTGCCCAATTGAATTATTGCGTCGGCGACATGCCGGGCAATGCGCAAAAAATCATAGACGCAGCCCGCGCCGCTTACAAGGATGGCGCGAGGCTGGTGTTGACACCCGAACTGGCGATTTGCGGCTATGCGGCCGAAGACCTGTTTTTGCGTCCTTCGTTCATTCAGGCCTGTGATGATGCCGTGAATCACGTAGCCCGTGAGCTGGCCGGGTTAAAGGGCCTGAGCGTGGTGGTGGGCACGCCCACGCACGGCGACAGCGGCTTGGGCCTGCGCACCAAAAGTGTTGAAGTGCAGCAGCGCCACAACGCCGCCCAGGTGCTGCGCGAAGGCCGCATCATTGAAAGTTACGCCAAGCGCGAGCTGCCCAATTACCAGGTGTTTGACGAGCGCCGCTATTTCACGCCGGGGCAGGGCACCTGCGTGTTTCAGGCTGGCGAAGGCGCAGATGCCATCAGCATCGGCCTGCTGATCTGCGAAGACGCATGGTTTGAACAGCCGGCACGGCTGGCCAGGCAAGCGGGTGCAGAGTTGCTGGTGGTGATCAACGCGTCGCCTTTTCATGTGGGCAAGGGCGACGAGCGCGAGCAGATGATGCGCACGCGGGTGCTGGCAACCGGGCTGCCGCTGGTGTATGCGCACCTGGTGGGCGGTCAGGACGAGATCGTTTTTGAAGGCCGCTCGTTTGCGCTGCAGGCCGATGGCACGCTGGCGGGACGAGCCCCAAGTTTCAAGGAAAATCTGTTTGCAGCCCAGGCAAAACGGACGCAAGCAGCTATTGAATTAATAGCTAAAACAATCCCTGAGCGCGGCAACGATGCTGATTTATGGGACGCGCTGGTGCTGGGCGTGCGCGACTATCTAGGCAAGAACGGCTTTCCCGGCGCCATTCTCGGCCTGTCCGGCGGCGTCGATTCAGCCCTGGTGCTGGCGATTGCGGTCGATGCGCTGGGTGCCGACAAGGTTCGCACGGTGATGATGCCTTCGCCTTACACAGCCGATATTTCATGGATTGACGCACGCGAGATGGCCGGGCGCATGAAGGTGCGCTACGATGAAATTTCCATCGTTCCCGAATTCGAGGCGTTCAAGGCGTCGTTGGCCGGTGAGTTCAAGGGGCTGAAGGAAGACACTACAGAGGAAAATATTCAGGCGCGCATTCGCGGGGTGTTTTTGATGGCGCTTTCCAACAAGTTTGGCTCCATCGTGCTGACCACCGGGAACAAAAGTGAAATGGCCACCGGCTACTGCACGCTGTATGGCGACATGGCGGGCGGATTTGCAGTGATCAAGGACCTGCTGAAAACAACGGTGTTCCGGCTGGCCCGATGGCGTAACGAAAACGACCCGTATGGCACTGGTGACCACCCGATTCCAGACCGCATCATCACCCGGCCGCCCAGCGCCGAGCTGCGCGCCGACCAGCTGGATGCGGACAGCCTGCCGCCCTATGAGGTGCTCGATGCCATCCTGGCGCGCTACATGGAAAACGACCAGAGCGTGGAGGGCATTGTGGCCGCCGGGTTTGAGCGCACGGTGGTAGAGGGCGTGGCCAGGCTCATCCGGCTCAATGAATACAAACGGCGCCAGGCGCCGGTCGGCATTCGGGTCACGCACCGCAGCTTCGGCAAGGATTGGCGCTATCCTATTACCAGTAAATTCCGCGCTTAAGGGAACGAGAAATTACCAACATGCCAGCTTTCGTCGTTGCGCGCGCAGCGTGGCAATCCATGCTCCATTGGTTCGCGGCAACGGATTGCCACGGCCTTTGGCCTCGCGATGACAGAGCGGTGTATTTTTGCAATCTCTGCCACCCTGAGTTTATGCGTCACAATATTTAAAACCAACGGAGTCGCCCAGTGAAACAAATTACCGCCATCCTCAAGCCTTTCAAACTCGAAGAAGTCCGCGAGGCGCTGGCCGAATGTGGCGTGACCGGCCTGACCGTGACCGAAGTCAAGGGTTTTGGCCGTCAGAAGGGCCATACCGAGCTTTACCGCGGTGCCGAGTATGTGGTTGATTTTTTGCCCAAGGTCAAAGTCGAGGTGGTGGTCAAAACCGACGACGTGGACCGCTGCGTTGAAGCCATCGTTCGGGCAGCCCGCACTGGCAAGATCGGGGATGGCAAGATTTTCATCACCGGCGTGGAACGCGCGGTGCGCATCCGCACCGGGGAAGAAGATGACGCAGCCGTTTGAGGCTGCCGATGGTCTCAATAGCGTCGCTTAAATCTGGTCAAGCCGCGTGGTGGGCGCCGTCAGCCCTGCCGCTTGCACCAGCGTTTTCAGTAGCCGCTCCGCATCGCCGTCGGTGCGAATCAGTCCCATCTGCCAGTCGCTCATAAAACCCTGCGTCACGGCCGATGTCAGGAAATCCAGCAAGCCGTTGTAGTAGCCATCGAGGTTGAGCAGGCCGACCGGCTTGTTGTGGTAGCCCAGCTGGTGCCAGGTCCAGACTTCAAAAAACTCCTCCATCGTGCCAATGCCCCCTGGCAAGGCCAAAAACGCATCGGCGTGCTCGGCCATGATGCGCTTGCGCTCGTGCATGGTCTCAACGATGTGCAATTCGGTGCAGCCGCTGTGGGCCCATTCCTTTTCCACCAGCGCCTTGGGGATCACACCGACGACCCGAGCGCCCGCGGCCAGTGCCGCATCGGCCATGATGCCCATCAACCCGTTGTGGCCGCCGCCGAAGACCAACTGACCGTGATGCCGGCCAATCCACTGGCCCACATTGCGGGCCATCGCTGCAAATTCGGGTCCGCTGCCGGGGCGTGATCCGCAATACACGCACACCGAAAAGGCGGGTTTGACTCGCTTTGCGAGGTTGACCACTTCGGACGTCATACGGTGAACCGTTGAAATAACGCCATGGCCCAAGTGCCAGCGCAGAGCAGCAAGCTGAGCAGCACGGCGGCACTGCCCATGTCTTTGGCACGTTTGGACAGGTCATGCCACTCGGGGCCGATGCGGTCGATGGCGGTTTCCAGGCCGGTGTTGAGCAGCTCGACAATCATGACGAGAATGACCGTGCCAGCGAGCAAAATGACCTCAACCCAGGTGCGCCCGAGCCAAAAGGCGGCGGGAACGAGCACGACAGAGGCGATGGCTTCCTGGCGGAATGCAGTTTCGTGCCAGCCGGCGCGCAGGCCTGCCAGGGAGTAGCCGGTCGCGTGCCAGATGCGGCTCAGTCCGGTGCGGTGTTTTTGGGGATTGGCTCCCAGCTCAATCTGTTCATCAGTCGGCTGGCGAAAGTCCGCGCGAGTCTGCGCGGAAGCTGAAAACGGGGCTTGTTCGGACATGAGGGGATTGTCTCCCAGCTTTGTGTCGTGTTGCGTTTGGAGATCGAATACCGCTTCACCGCTCCTGTTTGTGACGTGCCTTTTTCCCTGTTTTGTGTGGTCTCACCGAGGTCACCAGCCGGGTACCGGCCCAGACATCGTGCCAGAACTGCCGCTGCGGATGCAGGCGCGCCGAAGTTGCCCAGATGGCTACCCAGCCTGCGGTCAGCACAGCGCCTTCGACGGCTGAAAGGCGGAGCAGCCAACTCACCGCCAACGGCGGCAGAAACCACAGCCAGCTCAGCAGGTAGCGCAGCAGCGCGCGTGCCTGGGTGATGGCGCTTCCCTGCACATCCACCACGCGAATGTTCCATGTTTTCATTGCCAGCGTCTGGCCTTTGGCCCAAAACCAGACGAAATAAATGCCAAAAATGACAAACACAAAGGCTTGCAGGGCATGGCGGTTGTCCAGGGCATTACGGGTTTGACTCAGCGTGCCAAACAGGTAGCCAGCAATGAATACCACGCCGAACATCAGCATGCCCTCGTAGAGCCAGCAGGCCATGCGCCTGGGAATTGACGGTGTATCAGGACTAAGTACTATCAATTTTATAGCTGTAGGTATTCCCTGCGCACTGCCTGCGAAACCGGTTGATTTTTATACCCAAGCAGCTTGCGGTGCTGGCAGTGCTCAGCGCTGGGGCGCGGTGCCCATGGCGTCTGTGGCGGTTTCGACTGCCCGCGGCGCTGCGGGAGTGGCAACTGCCGCCGATGGTGAAAGCGCAATTTTGGGCACCGGTTTGGTGCCCGGTTTGCTGGCATGGGACGGAACTATTGCCAGTTTCTGCGGCGCCACCGGCTTGACCGCCGTTGCAGCGCCGGTCGGTTTGGGTCTGGCTTTGACCATCAGCTTCTGTTTTTCTTCAGCGCTCAGAGCCTGGTAATCCTGCCATTTGGCTTTTTTCTCTTCCGGAGTCAGTTGTTTGGACAGTTCCTTGGTCTTGCCAAAGTTCAGCCGCGCCTGGGCGCGCTGCTGGGGACTGAGACCAACCCACTCATGCATCCGGCTGTGAAGGGTTGCCTGTTCCTGAGGCGGCAGCGCAGGGAAATTCTTTGAAATTTGCAGCCACTTGCGTTTTTGCGCCTCACTGATGGTGGTGTTCCAGCTCAAGGCCAGGGGTTCGAGGGCCTGTTTCTGCATCGGGGTGAGTTCTGCCCAGGATGGCCCCGAGGCGGCTGGTTTGACGAACGCCGCGGGCGGCTTGCCAGCCGAGGGTGCACTTGCGGCAGATTTTGCCGGTTTCGCGGTCTGCGCCAAACCGGGTGCGGCCAAGCCGATCAGGCATCCGAATACCAGACCAGACGACAGCCGCCGCAGCGTCAATAGTACCGGAGCATGCGGAATGTGCAGTCCGGGCTGGCGTAGGGAGTCAAGGTGCGGCTGCGGATGTCCAGGGGCAACTCGCACTGTCATTGGATGTTGGCGGTCTGTCGCGCCGCCTTGAGAAACTGGACAAACCCGGGATCTGCGAACGCGGCCGGAGGCAGTTCATCGGTCAGTAGCGCCACATCCACCTCGGCTACTTCCTGGGCGCGGTTGTCGTTTTGTATCGAACTGATGGCCATCAGGCCCACCACGAGCGCAATGAGAGGCACCGCTGAGCCAATTCGGGCCCACCAGTTCATGCCGTCCTCGGAGCCCCAGGTGCGTGCCGCGCTACCGCCGGCATTGACTACGCTGCCAGAGGTTTGAACCTTTTCAACCTTGCGTCTTGCAATGGCTTGCACCCGCGCTGCACGCAGGCGTTCCGAAATATCGTAAGGCAGGTCTGCCGCGCCGGCGGATAGGTATGACGCGGCTTTCAGGCCGAAGCGGTCTTGCAGGAGGTCTGCCTTTTTCTGTAGGGAATGGGTCATAGTTTTATACCTTTGGCACTCAGGGCTTTGCTAAGAGTGTGAACAGCACGGGAACAGTGCGTTTTGACACTGCCTTCCGAGCAACCCATGGCAGTGGCGGTCTCAGACACATCCAGTTCTTCCCAGTAACGCATCAGAAACGCTTCCCGTTGACGACCAGGCAGTTCCTTTATCTCAAGTTCGATCACATGCAACAATTGGGCCCGTTCGGTAGCGTCCTGAGCGCTTTCCGTTCCTTCTGAGTCGGTCAGGGTCTCCAAAGTTTCCAGAAGATCAAAATCTCCGTCTTCTCCTGGCGATGCGAAGTCGCTCATATTGGAAAAAACAGCATTTCGGGTCTTGCGCCTGCGAAACCAGTCCAGCGTGGTATTGGTCAAAATCCGCTGGAACAGCATGGGTAACTCCGCAGCGGGCTTGTCGCCGTAGTGCTGCGCAAGTTTCATCATGCTGTCCTGAACGATGTCAAGCGCTGCATCTTCATCCCGAACGTGATAAATGCTGCGCTTGAAAGCCCGTTTTTCAACGCTTTTCAGGAAGTCGGAGAGCTCTTGTTCAGTTGCCAACGATTTGGTACCCGGTTTGTCCAGCGCAGTAATGATTACGGTTTGCGCATGCTGTATTTTTGCGTGCCAGGCTCGGGCCCGAGGTTCCAGCCTGGAAATTATCGCATTACCACCGTCGTTTCCGGGCACTTTGCAGCTGGCGCTGTCGCGGCTCAACGCAAAATGTCATAATTCGATCTGTACATCAAAAAAGCAAACGGGTCATGGCTCGGCGGATTATGTTTCCGCTTATGGCTTTGGCCTCAAGTCTTGACGCGGCTTCACAAGAGCGGGCGAAAAGGCACCCAAGGTATTTCGTTAGAGAAATTCACAAAGGTTGATCATGGAAATCTCAAAGGCGGAAATCGCTTCCGCAGCAGCTGCATCGGCTCCCGCAGATTCCCGGGAACTCCGGGGCGCGGAAATCCTCGTCAAGGCGCTTCAAGCCGAAGGCGTCAAGTACGTCTGGGGCTATCCGGGCGGTGCCGTGCTTCACATCTACGACGCCTTTTACAAGCAGGACTCGATTCAGCACATTCTGGTGCGCCACGAGCAGGCCGCGGTGCATGCGGCTGATGGCTATGCGCGCGCGACCGGGGATGTTGGAGTTGCGCTGGTCACCTCGGGACCGGGCGTGACCAATGCAGTGACCGGTATTGCGACGGCCTACATGGACAGCATTCCGATGGTCATCATCACCGGCCAGGTGCCAACCAATGCGATTGGTCAGGACGCCTTCCAGGAATGCGATGCGGTTGGCATTACCCGACCGGTCGTCAAGCACAACTTCCTTGTCAAGGATGTGCGCCAAATGGCTGACACCCTGAAAAAGGCGTTTCACATTGCCAGGACGGGCCGGCCCGGCCCGGTGGTGGTCGATATCCCGAAAGACGTTTCCTTCAACAAGGCGCTTTACACCGGGTATCCGCAGAGTGTTCAAATGCGGTCTTATAACCCGGTTCGAAAAGGCCACGGCGGGCAAATCCGCAAAGCCCTGCAATTATTGATGGCGGCCAAACGGCCCTATATTTACACTGGCGGCGGTGTGTTGCTCAGCAATGCCTCCCAAGAGTTGCGCGCCCTGGTTGACATGCTCGGCTATCCCTGTACCAATACCCTGATGGGCTTGGGTGCCTACCCGGCCAGCGACAGGAAATTTCTTGGCATGCTGGGGATGCACGGCACGGTGGAAGCCAACAATGCAATGCAGCATTGCGACGTACTGCTGGCGGTTGGTGCGCGGTTCGACGACCGTGTGATTGGCAGCCCCAAGCATTTTGCGCAAAATGAACGCAAGATCATTCACATTGATATCGACCCGTCAAGTATTTCCAAGCGTGTGCGGGTTGATATTCCGATCGTGGGCGATGTGAAGGAAGTGCTGACCGAGCTGATTGCAATGATCAAGGAATCGGACCTCAAGCCCGACGCCAATGCCCTGGGCGCATGGTGGGGCACGATTGAGGACTGGCGCAAGCGGGACTGCATGAAATACAGCCTCGGCAAGGGCGATGTGATCAAGCCCCAGTATGTGGTTCAAACACTCTGGAACCTGACCAAGGATGCCGATGCCTACATCACGTCTGATGTGGGGCAGCATCAAATGTGGGCCGCGCAGTACTACAAGTTTGACCAGCCGCGCCGCTGGATCAACTCCGGCGGCCTCGGCACCATGGGTGTGGGTATCCCCTATGCCATGGGCATCAAGCTGGCCAAACCCGACTCGGAAGTGTTTTGCATTACCGGCGAAGGATCGGTCCAAATGTGCATTCAGGAGCTATCGACCTGCCTGCAATACAACACGCCGATCAAGATCGTGTCACTCAACAACCGCTACCTGGGCATGGTTCGCCAGTGGCAAGAGGTGGAATATGCCGGACGATACAGCAGCAGCTACATGGACGCACTGCCCAATTTTGTGAAGCTGGCTGAAGCCTATGGGCATGTCGGTATGCTGATCGAAAAACCACAGGACGTGGAGCCAGCGTTGCGCGAAGCCCGCAAGCTCAAGGATCGCACCGTGTTCATGGATTTTCGCACCGATCCAACGGAAAACGTCTTTCCAATGGTACGAGCCGGCAAGGGCATTACGGAAATGCTGCTGGGCTCTGAAGACCTATAAACCACTCAAGTTCATTGGCCCCCTGGGCTTTCCAAATTTCACTTAATTGACGAATCTATTGCCTGCCAGGCGTGCGCATTACCGTGTGCAGGGGAGGGCAGCGAAAAGAGGAATCTTCGTATGAAACACATCATTGCAGTTTTACTGGAAAACGAGCCCGGCGCACTTTCCCGCGTCGTCGGTCTGTTCTCGGCCCGTGGCTACAACATTGAAAGCCTGACGGTTGCCCCGACTGAAGATGCTAGTCTGTCGCGCATGACAATTCAGACCACCGGCTCGGACGACGTGATTGAGCAGATCACCAAGCACCTGAACCGGTTGATAGAAGTGATCAAGGTCGTTGACCTGACTGAAGGAGCTTACACCGAGCGTGAACTCATGATGGTCAAAGTGCGTTCGGTCGGCAGGGAGCGCGAAGAGATGAAGCGCATGGCTGATATATTTCGCGGACGGATCATTGATGTGACTGAAAAAAGTTTCACGATCGAACTGACGGGGGATCAATCCAAAAATGACGCGTTTCTGGAAGCCATTGACCGCAGTGCAATTCTGGAAACAGTCCGAACCGGTTCAAGCGGAATTGGCCGCGGCGAGCGGATTCTGAGAGTCTAATGTTGCTGAAAATGGCTTAGAGGCCTCGCTGGTGGCGCTTTTCCCGGAGTTTTAATTTTTTTGTGATTACTTAGGAGCGAAAGATGAAAGTTTTTTATGACAAAGATTGTGACTTGAGCCTGATCAAGGGCAAAACGGTTGCCATCATCGGCTACGGAAGCCAGGGCCATGCACATGCCCAGAATCTGAACGACAGCGGTGTGAAAGTTGTCGTCGGGTTGCGTAAAGGCGGCATTTCATGGCCCAAGGTTGAAAAAGCCGGCTTGAAAGTGGCAGAAGTTGCCGATGCCGTCAAAGCGGCTGATGTGGTGATGATCTTGTTGCCCGATGAACACATCGGCGCGGTGTACAAAAATGATATTGCTCCCAACATCAAGCAGGGCGCATCCCTGGTGTTCGCACACGGCTTCAATGTGCATTACGGCTGCGTGATGCCGCGCGCCGATCTGGATGTCTGGATGGTCGCCCCCAAGGCTCCCGGCCATACGGTGCGCAGCACCTACACGCAAGGCGGTGGCGTGCCACACCTGATTGCCGTGCATCAGGACAAGACCGGGAAGGCGCGCGACCTGGCCCTGAGCTATGCCATGGCCAATGGTGGTGGCAAGGCCGGCATCATTGAAACCAGCTTCCGCGAAGAAACCGAAACCGACCTGTTCGGCGAGCAGGCCGTCCTGTGCGGCGGCACCGTTGAACTGATCAAGGCCGCTTTTGAAACCCTGGTTGAAGGTGGTTACGCTCCGGAAATGGCCTACTTTGAATGCCTGCACGAGCTCAAGCTGATCGTGGACCTGATTTACGAAGGCGGCATTGCCAACATGAACTACTCGATTTCCAACAACGCCGAGTACGGCGAATACGTGACCGGCCCGCGCATTGTGACCGCAGACACCAAGAACGCCATGCGCGCCGTGCTCAAGGACATCCAGACCGGCGAATATGCCAAGAGCTTCCTGCTGGAGAACCAGGCTGGCGCACCAACGCTGCTAAGTCGTCGCCGTCTGACTTCCGAGCACCAGATTGAGCAGGTAGGCGGAAAACTCCGCGCGATGATGCCCTGGATCATGAAAAACAAGCTGGTTGACCAGACCCGAAACTGAGCCTCTAATTCAATCAGCCCTTGTTCTGGAATAGGCCGCGCGAGGTTATCTGCGCGGCTTTTTTATTGATGATGGCAACGCTTCAGGAGTATCTTTTATGCATAATGGCGAGGAATCCGGTTCAGTGACCCCGGAGGCGGTGCCGCGCAAGCGTCGCAAGGGCATTTATATCTTGCCCAACCTGTTTACGCTGGCCGCGCTGTTTGGCGGGTTTTACGCCATTGTCATGGCGATGAACGGGCGCTTTGACCATGCCGCCATCGGCGTGTTTGCCGCCATGGTGCTCGATAGTCTGGACGGGCGGGTTGCCCGCATGACCAATACCCAGAGTGCTTTTGGCGAGCAGATGGATTCGCTGTCGGATATGGTGTCGTTTGGCGCAGCCCCTGCCTTGATCGCTTATGTGTGGGCGTTGACCAGTCTGGGACGCTGGGGCTGGATTGGTGCGTTTGTCTATTGCGCCTGCGCCGCGCTGCGTCTGGCCCGCTTTAATGTCAATACGGCAGTGGTTGACAAGCGGTTTTTTCAGGGCTTGCCGTCGCCCGCGGCGGCGGCCCTGGTGGCTGGCTTTATCTGGTTAATGGCCGACGCCGGCATCAGCGGGATGGAGGTGCGCTGGACTACGTTCGGACTGACGCTATATGCTGGCCTCACGATGGTGACCAATGTGCCGTTTTACAGCTTCAAGGATGTGCAGATGAAGCGTAGCGTCCCGTTTATAGTGATTGTGTTGATTGCCCTCGGAATCGCCGTGATCAACATTGATCCCCCCACTGTGATGTTTGCCTTGTTCGTCCTGTATGGATTGTCGGGTTACGTGCTGTACGGTTGGCGCAAGGCCAAGGGCCAGCAGACCAGCGTCATTTCCATTTCAACCGAAGAGCCGGACGAGCGCGGTCTTCACAAATAAATTGTGGTACATTGCAACCATGAAACGAATTTCGCTAGCACTGCTGCTAACTGCCAACGGGCGGAGACGGTAGCGCACGCGTACACCTGATTCAACGGCCCGTTTGCACCAGCAACGGGCCGTTTTGTTTTGGGTTGCTGGATTTTGAATCGTTACCTATGCGGAGAGTCCTCATGACTGAAAAACTCATTATTTTCGATACCACGTTGCGCGACGGCGAGCAATCCCCTGGCGCCTCCATGACCCGTGACGAAAAGCTGCGCATTGCGCGCCAGCTGGAGCGGCTGAAGGTTGATGTCATCGAAGCTGGCTTTGCCGCCAGTTCCAACGGTGATTTTGAATGTGTCAAGGCGATTGCCGAAGTCGTCAAGGACTCCACCATTTGCTCGTTGGCCCGTGCCAATGACCGCGATATTTCACGTGCCGCCGAAGCCCTGAAACCCGCTAAGTCAGGGCGCTTGCACCTGTTTCTGGCGACAAGCCCGCTGCACATGGAAAAGAAGCTGCGCATGACGCCTGAGCAGGTGCTGGAACAGTCCAGGCTCGCTGTGCGCTTTGCGCGCAACCTCATGGCAGACATTGAGTTCAGCCCCGAAGATGCATACCGCTCCGACCCTGATTTTTTGTGCCGGGTGATTGAAGCCGTTATCAGCGAAGGCGCCACCACCATCAACGTGCCCGATACCGTGGGTTACGCCATTCCCGAGCTTTACGGAAATTTCATCAAGGACCTGCGTGAACGGGTTCCCAACAGCAGCAAGGCCATCTGGTCAGTGCACTGCCATAACGATCTTGGCATGGCCGTTGCCAACTCCCTGGCCGGGGTGAAAATTGGCGGTGCCCGGCAGGTGGAATGCACCATCAACGGTTTGGGCGAGCGTGCCGGCAATTGCTCGCTCGAAGAGGTGGTGATGGCCGTGAAGACGCGCAAGGACTACTTTGACCTCGACGTGGGCATCGACACGCGGCATATTCTGGCCGCCAGCCGCCTGGTCAGCCAGATCACCGGTTTTGTGGTTCAACCCAACAAGGCCGTGGTTGGGGCAAACGCCTTTGCCCATGCTTCAGGTATTCATCAGGATGGCGTGCTCAAGGCGCGCGACACCTACGAGATCATGCGTGCTGAAGATGTGGGCTGGAGCGCCAACAAGATCGTGATGGGAAAGTTGAGTGGCCGCAATGCATTCAAGCAGCGTTTGCAGGAGCTTGGCGTCGTGATGGAAAGTGAAGCAGACATCAACAATGCTTTCATCAGGTTCAAGGACCTTGCGGATCGGAAAAGCGAAATATTTGATGAAGATATTCTGGCCCTGGTGAGTGATGAAAGCCTCGCCCATGAGCATGAGCAGTACGGTTTTGTGTCGTTGTCGCAACACAGCGAAACCGGTGAACGGCCCCAGGCGCGGGTTGTTTTTACCGTGGACGGAAAGGAAGTCAAGGGTGAATCAGATGGCAATGGACCGGTTGATGCTTCTCTGAAAGCCATCGAATCCCACGTCAAAAGCGGTGCGGAGATGGTGCTTTACTCAGTAAATGCCATCAGCGGATCAACAGAAAGTCAGGGAGAAGTCACGGTGCGTCTGCAAAACAGTGGACGTGTCGTCAATGGCGTGGGCGCTGACCCGGACATTGTGGTGGCTTCTGCGAAGGCCTATTTAAGCGCGCTGAACAAACTGCAAAGCAAAGCTGATCGCGTTGCCGCGCAGGGGTAATGCCCGAATTCATCAGAATTATTTCCTTATTTTCAATAACTTGGAATTTTTCTCTATTGTGAATTGGGAGCAGACTGCCAAAAACACCGTGAGCTAAGGGCAATTTTAGGAAAGTCATGCAAGTTTTTGATATTGCGTGACTTTTTCTATTTGTATACACTGCGCTTGTTGTCCTAATTGCAAGCAAAAGCAGGCCCTATCCATCATGTCGCATCAGATTTTCAATCGTGCATTAAAAATCGCTGGATCCCTGGTTTTATTGACGGCGCTGGTTGTGCCGGTAGTCCACGCGGAAACCAGCAGACACGGGATTGTAAAAAAGCCGCATGTCACAAAAACATCGGTGTCCAAGAAAGTTGTTTCGACACGCAAAACTGTCCGGATCGCAGCAGGCACGAAACGCCGTACCGTCATCCGCGTTGCTGCACCGGCCACACCTTCCTACGGTCAGATTGCCGGCCTGCACAGTGCGCAGGACCCGCTGGAACTCAAGTCCAGCGTCGCGCTGGTCATCGACCAGGACACGCGTGAAGTGCTGTTCAGCAAAAATGACCATGCGGTGCTGCCCATTGCCTCGCTCACCAAGCTGATGACTGGCGTCATCATCAGCGATGCCAAGCTGCCCCTTGATGAAATGATCACGGTGACGCAGGATGACGTTGATACTGAAAAAGGAAGCCGGTCACGGCTCAAGGTGGGCGCAACGCTCACGCGCGGCGAGTTGCTGCATCTGGCGCTCATGTCCAGCGAAAATCGCGCGGCGCATGCGCTTGGCCGCACCTATCCCGGTGGTTTGACAATGTTTGTCAGCCTGATGAACAGCAAGGCAAAGATGCTGGGCATGGGCGACACCCGATATATCGAACCGACGGGCCTGTCCAGTGGCAACCAGTCCAGCGCCCAGGATCTGGCAACGCTGGTCAATGCAGCGCATGGCGACCCGATGCTTCGCGAATTGACCACCTCCACCGGATTCCAGGTCGAAGTAGGCCACCGCACGCTGCAGTTCAACAACACCAACCGCCTGGTGAAAAATCCGGAGTGGGATATCGGTCTGCAGAAAACCGGTTACATCTCGGAGGCCGGGCGATGCCTGGTGATGCAAACCAAAATTGCAGGACGCAAGCTGATCATGGTGTTTCTGGATTCAGCCGGCAAGCTCAGCCGTCTCGGTGATGCTGAACGCGTGCGTCGCTGGGTGGAGTCCAATCCCTTGACTGGCAAGTTGAACGTCACGGTTGCCGCCAAACAGATTAACGGCTAAGGCCAGGCCGGCGGGGCCCGTGTTGCGATTTCCTTGATGCCGCCTCGTTTTACTTTAAATTTCAGCGTTTCTGGAACTGCGTCTTGCCAAACAGGATGTCGCGCGCCTTGCCGCCTGTTAGAGGGCGGCGCAGGTCCGCCAATACCCTGACGCCGCGCTGCACGGCCGGGCGTTCGCCAACCCGGTCGAACCACTTTTTCAGGTGCGGGTAGTCGGCCCAGTCAATGCCCTGGTTTTCCCAACTGCGCAGCCATGGAAAAACGGCGACATCGGCCACGCCATACTGGTTGCACGCAATGAATTTGCTGGTCGCCAATTGCCTGTCCATCACGCCGTAGAGCCGCTTTGCCTCGTTGGTGTAGCGGTTGATGGCGTAGTCGATTTTCTCAGGCGCATACATGCGGAAATGGTGGGCTTGCCCGAGCATGGGACCAACCCCGCCCATCTGGAACATCAGCCACTGCAGCACCTGGAACTTGAGCCGGTCAGTTCTTGGCAGCAGTTTGCCGGTTTTGGCAGCCAGGTAGAGCAGGATGGCACCCGATTCAAAAAGGGAAATCGGCCTGCCGTCCGGGCCGTTCGGGTCCACCAGGGCCGGGATCTTGTTATTGGGGCTGATGGCGAGAAAGTCGGGTTTGAATTGGTCGCCGGCACCGATATTGACCGGAAACACCTCCCAGTCGCGGCCCAGGCGCAGACCACATTCTTCCAGCATGATGTGGACTTTGTGGCCATTGGGCGTGGGCCATGAATACACCTTGATCATGCGTGTTGCCTTCTGTGCGGTGATGTCTGCTCAACTTTGGGAGAAAAGCGTAAACCCTGTTGCGCTGGATCCAAAAGCCTTCGAGCAGAGCGGTTCACAAGGCCACGAGGGTTGCCGGGGTTGGCCGGTCCCTTGCTGAACAATAACTAAAATAACTGCCTTCAGCCCATATGAAACGGGCATAGACAGCTATCATTTATATAGCATCAAGGAAACTGTTGGCGTGCGGTTCAACTGCCGCGCGTCACCGGCATTTTGATCTGGTCGGACTTCAGCAAGTGCTTGGCCAGTTCCAGCTTGGCGAGCGAGGCGCGGTGCACTTCGTCCGGGCCGTCGGCCAAACGCAAGGTGCGCTGGCTGGCGTAAGCGTAGGCCAGCGGAAAGTCGCCTGACACACCGCCACCGCCATGGGCCTGGATGGCCCAGTCGATGACCTGACAGGCCATGCTGGGCGCCACGATCTTGATCATGGCGATCTCGGCCTTGGCGACCTTGTTTCCCACAGTGTCCATCATGAAAGCGGCCTTGAGCGTGAGCAGACGCGCCTGCTCGATCATGCAGCGGGCTTCGGCAATGTGTTCACGCCACACTGACTGGGCGGCGATGGGCTTGCCGAACGCAATCCGGCTGTTCAGTCGCTGGCACATCAACTCCAGTGCCCGCTCGGCAATGCCGATGCTGCGCATGCAGTGGTGAATGCGTCCGGGCCCAAGCCGGCCCTGGGCAATTTCAAAGCCGCGGCCTTCGCCCAGCAGCAGGTTGCTGGCGGGAACGCGCACATTGGTCAGCCGCACCACCATATGGCCGTGCGGCGCGTCGTCATAACCAAAGACCGTGAGCGGGCGAATCACGTTGACACCCGGTGTACTGGAAGGCACCAAAATCATTGATTGCTGCTCGTGGCGACCGGCGTCCGGATTGGTTTTACCCATCACGATATAGACCGCGCAACGCGGATCACCGGCGCCAGACGACCACCACTTGAGCCCGTTGATCACATAGTCGTCGCCATCGCGCTCGATGCGGCACTGAATGTTGGTGGCATCGGACGACGCCACTTCGGGTTCGGTCATCAGGAAGGCCGAACGGATTTCTCCTCTGAGCAGCGGGTCCAGCCATTGGTCCATGTTGGCTTCAGAGCCATAGCGTGCAATGGTTTCCATGTTGCCGGTGTCGGGTGCCGAGCAGTTGAACACCTCGGCCGCAAATGGAACGCGGCCCATGATTTCGCACAAAGGTGCGTACTCGAGGTTGGACAGGCCCTCCGGAGCCCGCGGGGAGTGCGGCAAAAACAGGTTCCACAGGCCCGCGGCGCGTGCCTTGGGTTTAAGTTCCTCAATGATTGTGGTTGGAATCCAGGCGTTTCCCTTGGCGCGGTTTTCCGCAATTTCACGGAAGAAGCGGGCCTCGTTCGGGTAAATATGCTCATCCATGAACTTGAGCAGGCGCGCCTGCAAGTCCTGTACTTTTGGGGTGTAGTTAAAGTCCATAGGGTCTCCTGTGAGGGCGTTGCTGGAAGTGTTTGTAAAAAGGAAATAGGCGGCACGGCTGACTCGTCAAGCCTGGCTTTCAAGGGCAAAGCCCCAAGCCATCCTTGCCAGCACCGGAGCACCGGCTGCAGAGCTGACAGCCTGGGCGCTGGATGCCGTGCCGGCCTCGACCCGTTTGGCAATGCCCTGCAAAATGGCAGCGAGGCGAAACAGGTTGTAGGCCAGGTAAAAGTTCCAGTCGGCCTGCAGCGCTTCAGGTGTGGTCAAGCCGGTGCGTTCGCAATAACGGCGGATATATTCGGCCTCGGTGGGGATGCCCAGGCTGGCGACATCGAGCCCGCCAATGCCGCGAAACGCGCCTGGCGGTATATGCCAGGCCATGCAGTGGTAGCTGAAGTCAGCGAGCGGATGGCCCAGCGTGGACAACTCCCAGTCGAGTACCGCCAGCACGCGTGGCTCGGTGGCGTGAAAAAGCAGATTGTCGAGCCGAAAGTCACCATGCACGATGGAGACCAGGCTTTCGTTGCGCGCACTGGCTGGTATGTTGGCGGGCAACCATTGCATCAGGCTGTCCATCTCGGGGATGGGCGTTGTGATGGACGCCACATACTGCTTGCTCCAGCGGCCAATCTGGCGCTCAAAGTAGTTTCCCGGCTTGCCGTAGTCGGCCAGGCCGCGCTCGGCAAATCTGACCTTGTGCAGGGCGGCGATCACCCGATTCATTTCGTCATAAATTTCGCCGCGCTGTTGCCTGGTCATATCGGGCAATGCCTGATCCCAGAGCACCCGGCCTTCGACATACTCCATCACATAAAACGCGCGCCCAATCACCGACTCGTCGTCGCACAGACAATACATTTTGGGGACCGGTACGTCAGTGCCCTGAAGTCCGGTCATAACCTTGAATTCGCGTTCCACGGCATGGGCGGAGGGAAGCAGCCTGGCGACCGGACCCGGTTTGGCACGCATCACGTAAGAGCGGCCCGGGGTCATCAGCTTGTAGGTCGGGTTCGACTGTCCACCCTTGAATATCTCAAGCGTCAGCGGTCCTTTGAATCCGTCCAGATGCTCATTCAGGTAGGCAGCAAGTGCCTCCTCGTCAACCGCTTGAGCGCCGGGAACGGGCCGGGTTCCAGTAAAGTGGTCGAAATCACTCATGCTTATTTTTCAATCTCGGCCTCTGAAATACGCATCAGGGCTTCGCGGTTGCGCACCACCAAACCGCCTGGCTCGATGCGGATGGCATCCTCGCGCTCCATCGACTTGAGTTCCTGGTTGACCCGCTGGCGCGAGGCGCCGAGCAATTGGGCCAGTTCCTCCTGTGCCAGTTGCAGACCGATGCGCACTTCGCGCCCATCGGCCAGACTGGGCACGCCATAGCTGCGCACCAGATGCAGCAATTGTTTGGCCAGGCGCGCGCGCAGCGGCAGCGTGTTCAGGTCTTCCACCAATCCGTAGAGCTGGCGGATGCGGCGTGCATGAAGTCGCAGCATGGCTTCGTAAAGCTCCACATGCAGGGTCAGGATTTTCTTGAAATCGGCCTTGGCGACACACAAGACAGTCGTTTGGCCGTGCGCATAAGCGTCGTGGGTGCGCCGGTCGCCGTCGAAAATGGCCACATCGCCGAACCAGATGCCTGGCTCGACATAGGTCAATGTGATCTGCTTGCCCGAGATCGAGGTTGAACTCACCCGGACCGCGCCCGTGGCGCAGGCAATCCATTCCTCGGGTGCTTCTCCGCGGGCCGCGATCAGTTCGCCGTCTTTGTAACGTTTGACGTAAGCGCATCGAAGAATATCGTGTCTCAATGAGGGTGACAGGGATGAAAACCAGCGGCCGCCATTAATCGCCGCTCTTTCGTCTATCGTAAGAATAGGATCGTCCATGGTCTGTCTTTTGGGTGACTAACAAGGCGTTCATTGTCGCTTCCGGGACCGGCTCCGCGCAACCCGGCTGTCGCGCGGGTGTCGCGCTTGACCCATGGCAAGTCGCGTGGAGGTTTGGCGCCATTGCGCCCGCAGGCTTCTCAGCGGAACTGCGGTGTGCGCTTTTGCAGGAAGGCGTCGATACCCTCGCCTGCATTGGCATGGTGCAGGTTGCGAACGAAGTGGTCGCGTTCACTGGCCAGTTGCTGACTCAGCGTGTTCACAGGCGCTTCGTTGATGAGTTCCTTGATGCTCGATAGCGCGTTGGGGGCCCGCGCATTGAGCTTGCCAGCCAATTCCAGGGCTTGGGCAAGAGCGTCGCCCTTTGAAGTGACACGGTTCACCAGGCCGAGGTCGTGCAGCCGCCGGGCACCGATCCGTTCGCCGCACATGAGCAGTTCACTGGCCAGCGCGCGCGGCAACGCACGCGCCAGGGCCCAGCTACCGCCGCCGTCGGGTGACAGCGCCACGGTGCTGTAGGCCATCACAAACACGGCATTGTCTGCGGCGACGACAAAATCACAGGCCAGCGCCAATGAAAAGCCCGCGCCCGCGGCCGCGCCTTCTACTGCGGCAATCACCGGTTTGGGGTAGGTGCATATCGAGTCGATCCAGTTGTGCAGGCCGTCAATGCTTTGTGCCTGCACATCCGGGGCCTCGCGCCGGTTCGCTTGCAGCCGCAGCAGGTTGCCGCCAGCACAAAACACTGCGCCCTCTCCGGTAATCACCACACTGCGGATGTCAGGATTGTTTTCAGCAGCGTTAAGCGCTTCAATGCCTGCGCTGGAAATCTCGGGTCCCAATGCGTTCTGGAAGTCCGGGTTGCTCAGCGTCAGGATGAGGGTGCTGCCCATGCTGGTGCTTTTCAATGCGCCCGCCATGTCAGGGCTCCTCATGCAGCAGGCTCAATCCAATGGCGCCGCGGCGCCGCAACCACGGGGAAGGGCGGTAGCGCGGGTCGCCGTAGACGGTTTGCATGTTGAAAAGTACCTCCAGCACATTGGTGGGTCCATAGCGGTCCCCCATGGCCAGCGGCCCCAAGGGGTAGCCCAGTCCCAGCGTGACGGCGGTTTCCAGGTCTTTCGGGCTGCAGACGCCTTGCTGGCAGATGTCGCTGGCGATGTTGACAATGGTGGCCACGACGCGCTGCGTGACAAATCCGCCGCTGTCCCGGATCACGCTGACGGGTTTGCCCTTGCGGGTGAATAGCGCATGGGCCGCATCGCGCATATCGGTGCGGGTGGCGGGGTTGGTGGCCAGCACACGCCGCTTGGTGGCGGCGTCATCAATCAGCATGTCGATACCCAGCGTACGCGCCGGGTCAAGCCGTTCCACTACCGCGACGGTTGTGATGTCAAAACCCAGTGGCGCGACCAGTGTCAATGCCTGCGGCGACGGAGACGTGCCAGTTTCAATATTTGCATCAAGGTCTTTGAGCATCTGGAGCAGTTCCGGGCGCCGGGCAGCCCGGGGAGAAACCCAAACCGGCGGCATGTCAGCAACACCGGGAACCGGGGCTTCGGCGGGGATCTGGGCCACTCCATCGGCATACCGGAAAAAACCTTCGCCGGTTTTGCGGCCAAGCATGCCGCCAGCCAGGCGCTGTGCAGTGATCACGCTTGGACGGTAGCGGGCCTCTTCGTAATACTGGTGGTAAATTGATTCCATGACCGGATGCGAGACATCCAGCGCGGTCAGGTCCATCAGCTCGAACGGGCCAAGTTTGAAACCAGCCTGGTCGCGCAGGATGCGGTCAATGGTGGCGAAATCAGCAATGCCTTCACTGACGATGCGCAGTGCCTCGGTGCCATAGCCGCGTCCGGCATGGTTGACGATGAAGCCCGGGGTGTCTTGGGCCAGCACCGGCGTGTGTCCCATCTGTCGGGCATATTGGCTCAAGTCGCTGCAGACGGACGGGCTGGTCTTGAGTCCGGCGATGACTTCCACGACCTTCATCAGTGGGACAGGGTTGAAAAAGTGATAACCCGCCATCCGCTCTGGATGCTTGAGCGCCGCAGCCAGGGCCGTGACAGACAGTGATGACGTATTGCTCGCCAGCACGGTGTGCGCGGAGACGGTGGCCTCCAGTTCGGCAAACAGGGCATTCTTGGCATCGAGCCGCTCGACAATGGCCTCAACCACCAGGTCGCAGTCTGCCAGATCCGTGACAGAGTTGGCCAACTGAAGCCGGGTCTTGTGGCTGGTCGCAACACTCGGTTCAAGCCGGCCTTTTTCGACCAGCCTGTCCCATTGGGCGCTGATCGCGTTGCGCGCCTTTTCCGCCGCGCCGACCTGCGCGTCCAGCAACTTGACGCTGCTTCCGGCTTGCGCCGCAATCTGGGCGATGCCACGACCCATGGCACCGGTTCCAACGATTCCAACGGTTGAGTAGATGGCTTTCATTCTTGAATTTTGTTCCTGTGATTCGGGTCCCCGTGCTAGCGCCGAACCTGTAGCGCGCCGGGATTGACAATGTTGGTGGGCGTGCCCTTGATGAAGTTGACAACGTTATCAAACGCCGCCCCAAAATACATCTCGTAGCTGTCCTGCTCGACGTAGCCGATGTGCGGCGTGCAAATGCAGTTTTCGAGCCTGAGCAGCGCGTGCCCCTGCAAAATCGGTTCGGATTCAAAAACGTCAACCGCCGCCTGACCGGGTCGACCCCGGTTGAGCGCGGCAATCAGCGCTTCCGGTTCGATCAGTTCGGCGCGCGAGGTATTGACCAGCAAAGCAGTGGTTTTCATGCGCGACAAATCCTCCAGTGTCACAATGCCGCGGGTTTCCTCGTGCAGGCGCAGGTGCAGGCTGAGGACGTCACTTTGCTCGAAGAATTCAACTTTGCTGGCGGCAATTTCAAAACCATCGGCTTGAGCCCGCTCGCGCGAGGCTTCGCGGCCCCAGACGAGTACCCGCATGCCAAATGCCCGGCCATAGCCGGCGACAATTTGCCCGATCTTGCCGTAGCTCCAGATGCCAAGTGTCTTGCCTTTCAGGACCGAGCCGATGCCAAAATTCGGAGGCATGGAGCCTGCCTTAAGGCCAGCCTGCTGCCAGGCGCCATGCTTCAGATGGGCCACATAATGGGGGATGCGACGCATGGCCGCCATCACGAGTGCCCAGGTCAGCTCTGCGGGCGCGATGGGCGAGCCGATGCCTTCCGCCACGGCAATCCCGCGCTCCGTGCAGGCGGCGACGTCCACATGGCTGCCAACACGGCCGGTCTGGACAATCAGCTTGAGTTTGGGCAGTTTCTCGATGATCTGCCGATTGAGGTGGGTTCGTTCACGAATCAGCACGACGACATCAGCATCTTTGAGCCGGACTGAAAGCTGGCCTATGCCTTTAACAGTATTGGTATAAACCTTGGCCGGGTAGGCATCCAGTTTTGCGGCGCAACTCAGTTTCCGCACGGCATCCTGATAATCGTCAAGAATCACAATATTCATCCCGGTATTGTGCCTGCAAGATGATTCGCCACTTGCGAGAAGGCTGCCTCAGAACTGCCAACTTGTATCGGACGGCAACGCGCTACCGCCTGATTTGGCAACTGGACGCGCTGCCCGTACGACTGAGCAATCAGCAGCGAGTGCTTGACGGTATGGGGAACTTCATTGGGCCGCCGTTTCGCGCTGGACCATGCGCTCGAGTTCCGCGCAGACATCTGTCATGCGGCCCGAGATGACCATGCGTCCCGCGCAGGCCGGACTGACGGTCGAGTCAAATTCGCGCACGATCCGCAAACGGCCGGGAGCGGGTATTCCTGCGTCAATTAGGTCGGCTTTTACCGTAACCGGGCAGGAAAACCTGGGTCTGGGCACCGACCACGCCGCGAACGCCTGAACTGGCGCCAAAAAAATCGACCAAATGGGTGAACGTGAACGACTGACCATTCCCATGATGAACTCCTGTTTGAGAGAGGTTTTACACAGGCAGGATTTCGTGCTGGTTGTTGCCAGCAACGCCGCTGCATCAGGGTGTTGGCCATAGGCAGCCAAACGCCCGCCACCTGTTGCGCGGCTGCAATGATGGGCTACATGAGCATGGTGTTGCGAATCAAACCGACAGCCAGGCCTTCGAGTTCGAAAGGCTCTCCGGGCTCGACCACAATGGTTTTGAAGTCCGGGTTTTCAGGGATCAATTCGATCAGGTGCTTGTTGCGGCGAAAGCGCTTGACCGTCACTTCATCACCGAGCCGCGCCACCACAATCTGGCCGTTTTTCGCTTCTTTGGCCTGCTTGACGGCAAGCAAGTCGCCGTCCATGATGCCGGCATCACGCATGCTCATGCCGCGCACCTTGAGCAGGTAGTCTGGCTGCCGCTGAAACAGGCTGGATTCAAAATAGTAGGTCTGCTCGATGTGTTCCTGAGCGAGAATCGGACTGCCGGCAGCCACCCGTCCAATCAAAGGCAGGGCAAGCTGGGCCAGACTTTGCAACGGAAGGGAGTACTGTTTGTTTCTGGACTCGTTCAGGGCGCGCAAGGCGTCGCTGCGCAAGCGTATGCCGCGCGAAGTGCCACTGACCAGTTCAATCACACCCTTGCGGGCCAGCGCCTGCAAGTGTTCCTCCGCTGCATTGGCTGATCGAAAACCAAGTTCAGTGGCAATTTCGGCGCGGGTCGGCGGTGCGCCAGTGCGGGCGATGGCGCTTTGGACCAGTTCCAGGATTTGCTGCTGACGCGCGGTGAGTTTCGGACCTTCAGAGGATGGATGCGGAAAATCGTTGAGGGGGCTCATGGTCGGGATATCCTTGGTTTAACAAGACCTGCCAGTTTTGGCCGGTTCGGCCAAGCCTGCTCAGTACCTGTTGTAATGTCCAGTAGCTGTATTTTCATCCAGTTTTTCAAATAATGCAATTCGAAGCTTTATGAATCTCCAAAA